>JALONM010000003.1 GCA_025454925.1 Cytophagaceae bacterium | reverse complement strand
CCATTTACTTCTTAGTACCTATTTTACTGGTTTATTTCGCAGCCATTTTACAGTACAGAAGAGGCCAACGTTTTGTCCGGTATTTTTTACTGGCCTATTCCATCTTGATCATTAGCCTGTTGATTTATATGTTGAGAAAAACAGGAATGTTGCCAACTTCTAAATTTGTGATTTATAATTTCAACATCAGTTTTATTCTGGAAGTGGTGATTATGTCGCTTGCCTTAGGTGATAAATTCCGGATTGAGCGATTGGCCAGGGAAACGGCGCAACGCGATACGATTCAATTACTGCAGGAAAAGGACCTTATACAACAGCAGTTGCTGCAAGAGTCTATAGAAAAGGAGATGCTTAAAGATAAGGTGAATAAAGAATTAGAAATGAAAGTGCAGCAACGCACACTGGAACTGCATCAGAAAAACGAAGCTTTAACCGCTGCCAATCAGCAGTTGGATCGAGTGTATAAAGAAATGGAACGCATGAACAGTGCGTTAGACAAAAATAACTGGGAACTCCAAAAAGAAATTAAACAGAAAAAAATTGAATCCATTCGGGGTGAAAATATCTCTTATGAGAAATTTTTGGAAGTATTTTATCATGAACAGGCATGCTTGAAATTTTTGGAGGAGCTGAAATGGAAAGATGGTTATACCTGCCGTAAATGTGGAAACACAAAGTACCATCAGGGCGATATCCCTTTTTCCAGGAAATGCAGCAAATGCAATTTAAAAGAAAGTGTGACAGCCAATACGCTTTATCACAGGCTGAAATTTGAATTGAATAAAGCATTTTATCTCACCTACTTATTTAGCAATCCGGCCAATAAAGAAAGTGTGGAACGAATAGCTGATAAGTTATCCATGAATGTATTGACGTGCAGAAAGTTTAAAGCAAGAGTGTTGGAAAGAAAAGAAGCGCTTCCTCAAGCCCAACGCTGGGAAGAACTGATTATGGGAAAAGCGGATTAAGAAAAGAGAATATAAAATAGCAGTGCCAGTGCTGCGCCAGCTAAGGTTGTAATGAAATTAACCAGGTCGTTTGTGAACCAGGCAAATCCTTTTAACAATGTTCCTCCAGAAGAATTTATTTCGCTGTATTGTTCCTTTGTATGCAATCTAAACAAGGCCTGAAACCTCTCACCCATAAGAGAATCGAGTTGACAGGCTACTATGCCCGCCAAAAAGGAAGAAATGCTGATGCTCCAAGAAAAAGGATACAAGGGGTTTATCTCACAAGCCAACCAGTACATGGGAATGGAAATGAATGCACTGCCTCCTACACAAGCAGCCAATCCCAGTGCACTTACGCCTCCCGAGGTGCCTCTCGGAACAGGCTTCCAGGTAGTAATCATTCGGGGAGGAGAGGTGCTGAGCATGCCAATTTCCGAAGCCCAGGAATCGGAATTCGCAGAAGCTACGCTCCCCAATAGCGCTGCCAGCCAACTAGGTTCAGAATTCCACAAAAATATACCCATGCAAACTACCGATATTCCCAGGTTGCAGATCGCTTGCCAAGCATCACGAGGACCACTTTTCAGCTCTACTTGAATGGATCCTTCCTTCAACGCTTTTTTGTAGGATGTTAATAGGGATGAACTGGCAAACATGCTGAATAATAGTAGCAACCAGCCCAATTGTTGGTTGAAAATGAAAAAGCTACTGACCCATAACATGGCGATGAATCCACTCAGCGAAACGGATTTTTTTCTATAAGAATAAAGACTAATGATAAGGCTTGCACAAAGGGTCAATAGATGCCAACCTAAATCTTTATCTATTTGCAACGCATATACCTGCATGATTAATATGGAATCAGTAATTGAGGGGCAAGGATCAAGATCTTATTGTTTTTTAAGAGAGTTCAGGAACAAGCCAATGCCTCCTACCAGCAAAACAAGAATCAAGAGTAATTCCCAACTCTTCATTTGTCTCAGTACAAAATGCACGCTGGTAATAACCCCTACAATGATGAGCCCTACAGCGCCCACGGCAAGGATCCAACCGATAAAGTTTTTATGATTATAAAAAATCATGCCCACGCCAATCATAAACGGGATGAGTAAAAATCCTGAAGTCAAGGACATAGGGCCAAACTGAAAGGAATAGGATAACGAAAAATTGTTGTATACCTGAATACTGTCGAGCATCAAATACAATCCGATGATGAACATCAAAACGCCCAGAACAAATTTTCCGATGCCTCCATCGGTGCCGCCGGCTCCATTCATAATAGTATAGGTTAAGGTTATATTTTTGTTCAAGATACAAAAACTTTTTATTGTGAACCATTCCTAGGAGGTCCGGAATTTTTTGCAAAGCAGTCATAAGCCAAAGGAATTGTGTGCTGTCCGCTTCCCGGCTCTGGGAGAATCATCGGGCCAAAGGGGACATCCAATTCCAATCGGAATATTCAGCTTGCCAGTTTATCCGGCTTTTCTCCATAGAAGCGAAGCGCACTATTGGGAAAGCTCATGGATCGTAGATCCATGGCCGGTAATCCCGACTTAGAAAATCATGGGCTTAGAAAAGAATCATGGATCGTAGATCCATGGCCGGTAATCCCGACTTAGAAAATCATGGGCTTAGAAAAGAATTTCTTTTAGTCGATTCCTTCTCAAGCCCTTGATTTTAGTAGTCGTTTTTCAAAAAAAGAATTTCTATTGAAAAATTAGGGTTTATTCGTGATTGAACCTCAAATCAAGGATATTGATTCCATTTGGATATGCAGCTAAATCTCCCACTACTGCCTGGTATTCAAATTCAAGATTTTAGGTTGGGCGTGTCCCGCGTGACGGCGCCTATGGCGCCACGCCACTTGGGCCGGGCTATCGCTGCAAGCCCTTGGTGCAGTGGTGGCGCTACAGGCGCCACCACTGCACCGGGCTTTCCACTCTATCCCTCACGCAAAACCAGCCATACAGTTGGATGGAATGCATCTGCGGAGTAACGACAACTAAAATCAAATGCTTCAGACAGCTTAGGAAAATAATAAATTTTTTTCGCAGCCCACGATTGGCTATGTCGGTAGAACCAGCCATAGATCTACGATCCTAGAGCTTCTTCAATCGATCGTTTCCATGGAGAATAGCCGGTTGAATGCGATTTTCTTATTCTATATTCTTTATGAGAGAAATAAATTACAAAACCAACGGCTCCCAAAGTCCATTGACAGTTATAACATGAGATACCTGGGAGATCACCAAAAGTGTGAAGGACATAGTACTTGTTGTTTGCTTCTCAGTCTCCAGCCCAACACTACTTCATGGCTTCCCTGACTATATTGACGAATGTTTGAGGTTGTAAAGTCATACGAATAACTTATGTCGATGAGGTTAGAAATTACAATACCAGCCATGATGGCCAAGGCATCACGGTTTCGATAAGAGGCTCCAAACCAGGCCAGGTCTTTGTAGCGAAACTTGGAATTTAAATCAAACGAAAGAGGTGCAGGAGAAACGGCTTTAATGAGGATGGAAGGCACAAAATTCCAGTCATAAGAAAATGGTATTCGGTATCCGCCTGTGAGATAATAATGGTGTGCCATTTTGCCCTTTGAAGTAGCTTCTGAATTAGGAGCAGCAAGAGTAGGATTAAATACCTGATTCATCGAAATGCCCGCGTAAAATTTGTCTGAATAGAGCCATGAACCTATGTTGATATCGGCCAGGTTGCTGCCCCGGAACCCAGTTATGCTGGGATCGTCTGGGTTAGCGGTGCGAAGTTTATTAGCATCCAATTCATAGAAGTGTATACCACCATTGGCCCCCATGGAAACAAACATTTTCTTGGTAAGTGAAACATGGTAGGCGTAGGAACCCGTTATGGCCGAGGATGTGCTTGCACCGATAGCATCGTTGATAAGCAGAAATCCTAACCCATGGAATCCATTTTTTTTGTGGCGCGTACGATTTCCAACGACTTTCTTTTTGCCAAGGTTGGTATGTCCGCTTACATAGAGGGTGCGTGGCGCTCCTTCAAATCCCGCCCATTGGTAACGATATCCGGCCCGCAGATCGGTATAATCTTCCGTTCCTGCTACGGCAGGATTAAGCAAAAACGGATTGATCATATACTGGGTGAATTGTGCTTTTTGTTGGCTCCAACCAAAGTGGTGCACACATATTAAGCTTACGATTACAAGAACTCGGAAGAAATTGTTATTGGAAAATGGTGCTTTATTCTCTTTCATGGGAATCATTTTACCAGTTGAACATATCCGGAAAGAGGCTCTCGGAAGTTTACACTATTTAATTCAATTACATAGAAGTAGGTGCCGGAAGGCAGTACTTCTCCATTGCGGAAATTATCTCCTTTCCAAGGTTCATTGTACCCTTCGGATTGATATACCAAATTTCCCCATCGATTAAAGATCTTTATTTGGCAGTTTGGAAATGATTCAATGTGTTTAATTTCCCAGGCATCGTTGTTCGAATCACCATTAGGGGTAAATGCATTAGGCACGTCAATCGGCCGTTCAACACGGATAAATACCTGGTCGCTATTTGAACATGTTCCGCTTGCATCGTAGGCTGTATACGTGAGTTCGATGCTTTCAGAAGCGAGGAAACTCGCCGTAGGATTATTGGCGTCGCTCAATCCTGCTGATGGGGTCCAGGCTGAAAGCAGACCACCACTGCCTTGCAGGCTAACGGTACTTCCCACAAGAACAATTTGATCTAGGCCCGCATCAACCTCAGGAATTGGTATGACGGAAACTTGCAAGGCAGGAGTGTTGGTGCTGCAAGCACCATTATTTTCAGTAAGCACATACCATCCGGCTTCTGAAGTTTCCAAAGAGGAGCTGCTAACGCCTGTTAAAACGTTTGAGTTACGGCTCCAGGTCAATGTTCCGGAGCCATGCTGCGCGCGCAATACAGCACTGCTTCCTTCACAAATGGCAGTGTCTTGCGTCAGCCATTGAGGTGTGGGCACAGGCAATATAGAAAGGGTAACCAGATTGGAATAAAAGGGATCGCTTAATCCCGCTGCCATGCAGCTAAGACCGCTTCCAACGGTAAGTGATGCTTGCACTTGGTCTCCACTTACCAATGCAGTATTGCTATACATGGTTCCGGTAATGCCAGTGGCAAGCCCATTTAAATACCATTGAATGCTTGGACTGGATCCTCCTCCTTGGATGGTGGCATTGAACGTAGGGTGTTGCCCTACACAATATGCCCCCGGATTGGTAATGGAAATAGTAGGCGTTACCTGATCCTGGATTTTAATCACTTCTGTTGCAGAACCCGCCGGATTAGATAAGGCGCAAGCTACATCCGAAGTAAGTTCTACACGAATGGTTTGATTGTTCTGAAAAGTAGATCTCTCCAAAAATGTATCCGTGACACTGCTCACTAATACATTATCGATATACCACCGGTATTGAGGATTGGTTCCTTTGTTGACAGGCGTCGCCGTAAATCTTACCAGATCATTCTTACAAGAAGGTGTCGGATTGTCCAAACTGATGGATACGGTAGCATTGGGCAGTATCGTATATTGGTAGGAATTATTGTTGGGAGCATACACGGTATCGCAGCTATTCATGTCCGCTCTTCTGAATATAAATACTCCAGGACTCAAAGGAGGCGTTGAATAGTTTATCTGAGTACTGATTCCGGATGCCGGATTCCAGGTAACGCCGTTGTCCGCAGAAATTTGCCATTGATGTGTAAAGCCGCTGGGGTGGCCGCCTTTGGCATTATCTATTTCTTCAAAACGAATCACCGTATTCTCGCAAGCAGTATCATTATTTCCAAGGGATGAAACAAAGGTGCCTTGCTTTACTTGGTTGTAAACGACAATGCTATCAATATTACTTGCCACGGAGTTACAACTGCTTCCGCTGGCGTCAGTGACTATTCTTCGATAATAAATGGTTTTGGTAAGGGCAGAATCCGGGGTATAAGTACTATTCGAATGCGTACCATGGGCAATGCCCCACGTTAGTTTGTCTGTAGATTCTTCCCAGCGATACGTATACCCAGGAATACCACCGCTGGCATCAGCTACGCTTTGGATGGTGATGGAAGGCAGCGTTTGATAACAGATCGTTTGATTGCCCTGTATAGTGCCAGCCGAGAGAATGGGTTGAACCTGCACAGTGACCACGTTGGTGGTTTGATCCGGGCAATTTCCAGCCTGGTCTTTATCGATGCGGCGAAAGTATGTTGTGGCGTTCAAGGCTCCCGGAGCATACGCACTGGAGTTGGCACTGCTGATGTCTGAAAATCCGGATATGCTGCTGGTGGTAGACGATTGCCATTGATAGGCGTAGCTGCCGCTGCCTCCGGTGCTGGGATTGATTTGTTTGAATGGTGCGGGCACGGCAGAAGCACAAATCGTAGTGTCATTTCCAATGCTTCCTGCGTTCATGGGCGCAAGCGTGCTTATGGTAATAGTATTGGATGCAACCGCAGGACATACAGATCCCAATGCCATTCTTCTGAAATAACTCACTGCGCTTATAGCGCCCGGATTATAGGTGCTGCTTGCAGCTCCGGAGATGTCCGAAAATCCGCTGCTGGCACTAGTCGTTGAAATCTGCCACTGAAAGGTACTGACACTGCTGCTGCTAAGCTCTTGCAAGGTGCCGGCTGAAGTTCCCGTGCACAAGGTAGTGTCATTTCCAATTGCACCTGGAAGCGGCAAAGATTCTACACTAATAACAACACTAGCTTCCCGGTAACAACTGCTGGAGTTGCCAGTCCCATCTTCTACCCGCAAGGTGTATGTTCCGGCATCACCGCTGCTCAGGTTCGTTAAATTCAAGTCCGCATAAGAACTTCCTGACGAAAGGACAGTACTGCCTTTAAGCCATGAATAGGTGTATCCATAGAATGGAACAAGAGTATTAATATCTACAGTGCCTTGAATCGTCTGGTTGCTGCCAACACAGCGTCCAATCGTAGGAGTGGGGGAAACATTTACACTGTTGGGAGGAACACATGGACAAGATTCGGTGAGCGTCACCGGTACTCGATTGCAAAATCCTTGTGGTGTATGGAATACCACATTGGCGATGGAGCCCCAAGCAGCACTGTAATTCATATTGAGCTCAGCTCCCAGGCTGGTAAGGTATGGGCCGCCGGTAGTAATATCGTCGGTGGATCCTACCAGATTGCAATTAAAATCGGCAACTCGGGCATTGTTTCCATTAGAACGAAACCCGATAGCATAAGATGTTCCGCTGGGACCACTCAGCATTCGATGGACTGGAATTTTTACCAACGTCCAGGCGCCTCCGTTACTTGGATTCAGAAGGGTGGTAGGAGGCGTTGTATACACGATGGCATCCGCTACCTGCCGGCCATTGTGGGTGCGGGTGCTGTAAATATTTAACTCCCAGGTAAAGTTTTGCGCCGCTCCCGTTTCCCCTTGTACATAAAAGCTTATCGTATCGATGATAACGGAATCTGCTGACATCGTGAATACAATGTTGCGTGCATTGGGAATGGTTTGCGTGGTAATGGTTGCGCAATTAAGTGGATTTACTTTTCCAAATTCTCCGGCGTAAGTGCCCCGTTCTTCGACATAAACGGTATACACTCCAGCCACCGGACTATTGGCGCTGGCTTTGGAGATCAGAGCAATGCTGTCTCGCAGGTTGGTGGTATCCAGCGGAGAACCACCTGTTGCGTCTTTATACCAGAGGTAAACCCCATCACCGGAGACATACGGACTCAAGGTATTGCAAAAAGTTTGCGGACTTGGAACGGTATATTGCTGTATATAGGGACTTAAAGTTATTTCGTCAATGGCAGGTTCATTACTTCCACAGGGTTTGTCTGTACCTATGTAACGCACTTCCACTCGATATGTACCTGCAGACATTGCCATATACGTGGTGGTATTTCCATTTCCACTTTGTTGCAGCACATTGTCGCGGTACCAATCAATGCGGTAGTCAGACGCTAAAGCGGCTCCAATAGCAAATTGACAATCCAGGCTTATGCCACCAAAGGAACTCGCGCATACAGAGCGGTCCCTGGGGCTGATAGACGCATACGGCAGTGGCGCAGGAAATGTGCACGCAGGCAACGTGAAAGAAGTCGCGTAAGATTGACACGTGGTGCTATTAATACCGAGTTGTCCTTTTGCATTATTGCCCCAGGTAAAAATTTGATTATCCGTAGTAGTGTAAAAGCCCCACATATCTCCATCCGAAATACTAACCACATTCGTATGATACGTCGTGGCGGATGTGCGTATAATGACAGGCTTGTTGCTGCTGGCAGAGCCACCATCGCCCAAATGGCCACCGGCAGAATTAGTTGCACAGGCACCGTTATTGCCCCAGGCTAGTGGTACTCCATCCACCGACACCGCCATGGCAAAACCTTGGCCACCAGAAATCGCTTTCGCTTTCAAATACGTTTCTCCGAATCCTGCTCCTGAAATAGTGCCCCATTCACCGGCCACCACACGCCTCGGATCTGAATGCACGGTAGTACTTCCAATACCGGTGCCGCCTCCCCAGCCACCGTCGCCCCAAGCCCATACATAGCCATCTGCATCCAGGGCCAGACATAGAATATCGCCCGCAGATATGGAAACTATATTGTTCAGTGGACTTCCATCCGCACGCAAGACCGGCCTTGCATAAGTATCATCCGTATTTTCACTGCCAGAATTGGCAGTGCCAGCGGCATTCCTGCCCAGCATTCCTTCGGAACCAAAAGTGCCTTTGCCTGCCCCCCAGGAATACACCGTTCCCAGTCCATCTCCGTCAGGGTCAACCAAGGCATACGCGGTTTCATCTCCTGCTTCAATTTGAATCACATCGTCTAAAAAAGCATTGCCTGGAATTTTTACATACACCGGACTTGAACTGCTGATAGTGTTACCATTCCCAAGTTGTCCTTTATCATTTCTACCCCAGGCCATCGCTCTTCGATCGTTCATAATACAATAGGAGTTATCGTTGCCTCCTGAAATATAGCGAACGCCAACCAGGTAGTTGGAGAGTGAAGCATGCAAATAGGCTCCACCGGGAGATTCTCCACGATCCACACGGGTAGGGGCACTTACCGCCGGGGTGGTAGTTCCTATGCCTACTTGCCCCACCGTATTATTCCCCCATGACCATACCCCTTGCCTGCAATCCAGGGCCACAAAATGAGCTCCCGATCCTGCATCCACAGCGCGAATGGTGATTCCTTCCAACAGTGAAGTAAAATAAGCATCCGCAGGGAACGTTACCGCAAGAGGACTCAATACATTGGCGGCCGCAGCACCATTGCCTAATTGATCGTTTGAATTATCTCCCCAGGTGTATACAAATCCGTTAGCACAAATTATGGCTGATACGTTATTCCCACCAGATACCAAAAGATCCTGACAAAAAATATCGTGATTCCTGAAAAAAAGAATTATAAAAAATATCAACGATGTGTTGAATCTATTCCAATAAACTTTCATACTAGTGATATACCTAAAGGTTGTACGTGTTTGGGGGGTGTCTGGTTTAGAAGCGTTATTACTAGTTTCTGCCAGTAAATTTCTTTGAATCAGTAATGAGTTTAGATTGAATGATTTACTGATAATAATGGTTCGTATTGAACGAAACAAAGAGATGTCTAGGAGGATTTTTTGGGGAAAAGATTATCATAGCGAAGAATTTTAAGTTGCCTGAATCAATAAATAAAATGGAGACCTGCTTCATTTTTATCATTGATGCAGAATATAACAAGAGGGTTGCTTAGACAATTAGGATTTATTTTCTTGGCTCTATTTCATCATTGGGTTGTTCTTATTTAAGCCTTCAAGGATTTGACAACTAACCTTCCTCTGAGAAACGAAATGCTAATCGATGGAGGTTTAA
Source organism: Cytophagaceae bacterium (assembly GCA_025454925.1). Lineage (GTDB taxonomy): Bacteria > Bacteroidota > Bacteroidia > Cytophagales > Cytophagaceae > JALONM01. The sequence continues at coordinate 202,415 of JALONM010000003.1, read as the reverse complement.
TTCTCCATCCAAAACATTGATAATAGTTGGAAATACAACTAAATCTCCAACTACTGCGTGGTCTTTGATTAGTATTTAAACTCAAGATTTTATGTTGGGCGTGTCCCGCGTGGTGGCGCCTAAGGCGCCACGCCACTTGGGCCGGGCTATCGCTGCAAGCTCTTGTCTTGGTGGCGCCTGTAGCGCCACCAAGACAAGAGGCTTTACGCTCTATCCCTCACGCAAAATCGGCCATGTTTAATCGCAATGAGACTCTCGTTACAATTTCTACTGTTTAATTGCGGTTTATTATGGAATGTCTACATAGAAATTCTTCAATTGAGAAATGTCGACTAAAATCAAGGGCTTCAGGAGGAATGGAACATGAAGAAATGCGTTACGAAGTTAATGCTAATCAATGTCAGCAATGCCGGCCATGAATCGTAGTTCCATGAGCTTTCTTCCAGGTGCGCGTTACCAATATAGAGAAAGCGAGTTGAATAAGTAATGGAGATCGGGATGATATAAAATAAAAAAAGCAAGTTTGTACTTGCTTTGTCCTGCTCACTCACAATTTTCTGTGGAAAAAATGTTGTGTGACTTTATTCAAGTGCAGACGAACGATTTTTTATTGTATCCATGAGCATATAACGGCAGGAACCAAAACTTACAAACTTGCATTTCAAAGGTACGATTTTTTAGAAGCTTTACCATTCTTCCCTAGAAATTCTCTGGGATTATTTTTTTAACCAGGTAACTGCATATAAATCTTTCCTTCTGGATTCGAGATTTCTAACACTTCCTTGTGAGCGCACTCGTTTTAAAAGGGAAAGATCGAGGTCTACGACCAAGGTAGTTTCCGAGTTAGGCGTAGCATCCGCTACGATGGCGTCGGGTGGAAAATTAAAATCGGAAGGAGAATAAATTGCGGATTGCGCATACTGAATATCCATGTTTTCCACCCCGGGTAAATTTCCGATACTCCCCGCAGTCGCCACAAAACATTCGTTTTCAATGGCTCTTGCCTGGGCGCAACGCGAAACGCGCAGATAGGAATTGCGTGTATCAGTCCAATACGGAACAAAAATGATATCCACTTGTTGCTCAGCAAGAATCCTGCTCAATTCAGGGAATTCCACATCGTAGCAAATAAGTATACCTATTCTTCCTGCATCGGTGTTAAAAACTTTTAACTTGTCGCCCCCACGCATACCCCAATGAGTTTGTTCGTCAGGGGTAACATGGAGTTTGTATTGAACATCAATGGTCCCATCTCTTCTGCACAAATACGAAACGTTAAACAGTCCATCATCGGTATACAAGGGCATGGATCCGGCAATGATATTGATGTTGTAGCTGAGTGCCAGATCCATCATTTTATTTTTTATAGCCTCTGTATATTCGGCTAAGGATCGCACCGCATCTGCCGCACTGGCCTTGTTGTAATTGGCCATCAGCGGGGCATTGAAAAACTCAGGAAATAAAACAAAGTCTGCCTTGTAACCAGAAATAGTATCGACAAAAAATTCAATATTCTGGTACAATTCTTCCAAGGTAGAACGACGCATTTTCCACTGTACAACTCCGAGGCGAACCAAGGTTTTATTCAATCCTATGAGTTTGTCGGAATCATCGTAGTATACATTCAACCACTCCAACAATGTAGCGTACGACTTGGATTCCTTATCGTCGGGTAAGTAATTGGTTAATACTTTCCTGATGTGAAAATCATTGTTCAACTGAAATGTTAAAATGGGATCGTAAAGTTCTTTTTCTCGAACTTGTTCTATGTACTCGCGGGGTGAAAGATCCTTGCTGTATTTTTTATATCCAGGAATGCGTCCACCAACTACAATTTTTCGGAGATTCAGGTTCTCGCATAATTCCTTGCGCGCATCGTACAATCGCCTTCCCAGGCGCATGCCAGCGTACTCCGGATCCACAAATATATCGATGCCATAGAGCGTGTCCCCTTTCGGATTATGCGTGCTCAGCATTCCGTTGCCCGTAATTTCCTTGTACGAGTGATTATCTCCATAATCAGCATAATTCACGATAAGACTGAACGAACCTGCAATTAATTTACCATTGTCTTCAATACATATTTGACCTTCCGGAAAACGTTTTAGAATGGATTTAAATTCATCCTTGGTCCAGGCTCCTCCTGCATTGGAATATACTTTATTCATGATACGCTTTACATCTGTATAGTCGTCCATGTTTAAATTTCTTAGATGCAGTTTATGCAGAGAATCCTTTTTGTTACTCATGTTCTGTAAATTCTATTTATTGGGTACTACAATATCATCATCAGTCTTAAACTTTCCATCGCTACCTCCAGATCGTACAGAGATTACAGAGCCATCTGCAGAAAGCACATATGGTTTTTCCCAGCCGTCCATAAGCCATTCTCTCTTTAAGGGATCATTGCCGCAAACTTGCTCCAAACCAGAAGGGAAATTTCCGGTGGCATTTTTATAGCGCAATGAGGCATCGTAAATTTTCTGGACTTCTTCTTGGGTCTCTGAACGTCGAAGATATTCGCGCGAAACTAAAAATAGAGCTAAGCTGAGTGTCATGATTCCTGCCAGTCCGAGAACTAAAAAGCGAATCAGTTTTCGAGATTTTCCAAGTGCCGATTTCAGTGCCGAGGCTGTGGACGGGTCTTTGATAAACATGTCTATGCTTTGTGATTGAAGAATCAGGTAGATACCCAGGCATAGTCCGATGAGGTGAAAGAGCATGATGCCCCAAAATCCGCCAAGCATTGACAGGAGCAGGAAAGACATGACGGCGATAACCCGGTACAAGATGTTGTGCTTATTGGCTAACAAACACCAGCCTACCGCAATGGTCAATATAAAAATAGGATTTCGCCATCCTCGCATCATTAAATTGATAATTTCGAGCAGTAAGCCTGCGGCAATTAAAATGGTGGCAATTTGATTTTTATTTTCCCAGGATTGGGGTGGTTCCGGAGGCTCCGGTTTATTCAGTTCAATACTCATATACAATACCCATTTTTATTCCCAGATTAATACTAAGGTTCCCGCCATAATCAAGCCTGCGCCTAGCAGAAGTTTCAGGGTCATTTCCTCTTTGAGGAAAAGATACGAAAGAATGAGAGTAACCACAATACTTGCCTTTCCAATAGTGGAAATAACGCCAACATCTCCCAGCTTAATGGCTTTGTAATAATATATCCAGGCCAAGGCAGTGGTAGCTCCCGATGAAATTAAAAATAAGCTTGGCTTCCAGTTCATTTCTTTACAATCTGAAATAAAATCAGATTGGGTAAATAAAATATAATGACCGATGACCAATAGTGCCACGACGAATACGCGAATTAGCAGGCCGAATTCAGGAGAAAATTCTTTTAATCCGAACTTCGCCAACACCGCCGTAATTCCGGCAAAGAACATGGAGATTAATGCAAAGGTAATCCAGTCTTTCATGATCGAAAGGTATTGAGAATCTTGAGATTTGAGAAGGAGATTAGAACAATTTTTATTTATCTTGCAGCACGCTAGAGGTATCACCATGTTTGATCTGGATAAGTGGCAGGAGATATACCATTCCATCAGCCGCCATAAATTACGAACCATACTTACTGCCATTGGAGTGGCCTGGGGTATTTTTATGCTGGTGATGCTGATGGGTGCCGGAAATGGATTGGAAAATGGAGTAAAAGGTGTTTTCGGGAATTTAGCGAAGAATAGTATGTTTATCAGTGGTCGCCGCAGTGCGATCCCTTACAAAGGAATCAAAGCCGGAAGAAATATAAGATTTACCAACGATGATTTTCTCGCACTCAAATCTGAATTTCCTCAATTAAAATACATAGCCGGTGGTACAAGTCTTGGCGGTGATTTTACAGTTTCGTATCGCACCAACAGCGGCGCTTTTCAGGTGGGAGGAGATATGCCTTCCATGAACGACATCCGAGGTTTGATTATTCCCAAAGGACGTTTTATCAATGAAATGGATATGCGTGAAAAACGCAAAATTGCCGTGCTTGGTCCAAGGGTAGTGGAGGTGTTATTTGGAAAAGAAGATCCGATTGGAAAATACATTAAAATAAAAGGAGTATACTTTTTAGTGGTTGGCACATTCTACATTGACAATGCCGATGGAAGAAACGAAGTCGAAAAAATTTATATACCCCTGGCCACGCTCCAACACATTTTTAATGCGCCTAATCGTATTGCGACCTTTTCCATTGCTCCGCACGACGGGGTAGACCCAGAGGAATTGGAAAAAGAAATTAAACTATTTCTGGCCGCGCGGCATAAGGTTTCCCCGGATGATCGCAGTGCCATCAGCGGATGGAACTCAGGTAGAGAATCCAAACGATTCAATGGCCTCTTTTTTGGGATTAATATTTTCGTTTGGTTCGTGAGCATCGGTACCATCATTGCCGGCATCGTGGGCGTGAGCAATATTATGATGATCATAGTAAAAGAACGTACCAGAGAAATTGGCATTCGCAAAGCATTGGGAGCGACTCCTGGTTCAATTATTAATTTAATCATTCAGGAATCTGTTGTGATAACTTCGTTTGCCGGTTATACTGGCTTGGTCGTGGGGGTAGGCTTTCTGGAATTGATACGGGCTGCGCTCAGTAAAGCCGGTGCCAAAAATCCATACTTCGATAATCCATACATCGATATAAAAATTGCCGTTTTTGCTACGCTCATATTGGTCGTAGCAGGAGCCATTGCTGGTTTATTTCCTGCCTTACGGGCAGCAAGAATAAATCCGATCGAAGCGTTACGCGATGAATAAAAATTCCTATGAGCAAAATAATTAAAATATCCCTTTTGGTTGCCTCTCTCATTCTCTTTGTAGGTACCCTTGTATTCTTGTTTTTTAAATCGGGAAAAAAACCTGTCATCTATCAAACGGAAAGCCCATTCATTACTACCATCGTTCAGAAAACAGTGGCCACCGGATCGGTACAGCCACGCAAGGAAATTAACCTCAAATCAAATGTTAGCGGCGTCGTTGATAAAATTTACGTTACTCCCGGCCAGTATGTTCAAACGGGACAATTGATCGCTCGCATTCGGATCATACCAAACATGCTGAATTTAAGCAATGCTGAATCTACCCTCAACAGAGCCCGGATTTCTTTGGAAGAAGCGGAACGCGAATACCGTCGTTATGAAAAATTGTATCAGGATAAATTAGTGTCGGAGTCGGAATTTAAAAGTTTTAAAACACAATGGGATCGTAGTAAGGAAGAGTTGGCAGCAGCAGAAAATAACCTTCAGATTGTAAAAGAAGGAACACGAAAAAATGCCTCTACCAGCACGAATTTAATTCGCAGTACTTCTTCCGGAATGTTGCTTGATGTACCTGTTCGTGAAGGAAGCTATGTGATTGAGTCCAATACCTTTAACGAAGGCACTACCATAGCTATGGTGGCGGATATGAACGATATGATTTTTATCGGAAAGGTCGATGAATCGGAAGTGGGAAGAATTCGTGAAGGAATGGAGGTGAATTTAAAAATTGGAGCCTTAGAAGATCGGATATATCAGGCAAAATTGGAATTTATTTCTCCTAAGAGTGTCTTGGAAGAGGGCGCAATTAAATTTGAAATCAAAGCCGCGCTGCAACTTTCTAAAGATGATTTTATTCGGGCAGGGTATAGTGCTAATGCCGATATCATCTATGGGCGAAAGGAAAAGGTACTCGCCATTCATGAAAGCTTACTGCAATTTGCAGGCGACAGCACATTTGTTGAAATCCAAACTACCCCTATGCAATTTGAAAAACGACTGGTAAAGACAGGAATCAGCGATGGTATTCAAATTGAAATGGTAGAAGGGGTTAAGCCAAGCGATAAAATAAAAGTTGCACAACCTACATTGCCTGCAGAGGTAAAAAAATAGTTATTCAGTAACGAGTTCAATGGGATATTCAATGAGTTCGCTGAATGTTTCAGCCGCTTCCACCATGTCCGAATCTCCTTTGTTGCAGTACCAACTGATCTGAACTTTTTTCCCTTCTTTACCTGCTTCTTTCGTGCGCTCTAACAGTTCCAGCAAGCACTTTGCGGAACTCGTGTTAAAATACTTAAGCCGGATGTGCAGCATAGTATGACCGCTGGGAGCGCTGGAATATTCAGCGACCCACTTAAGCAATTCGTCGTAAAAGCTTCGGGCGTTTTCCATGCATGAAGTCCCTTTCAACTCTAAAAATCCTTTATTGGCATCAAAATTCACTTCAGGGCTCTTATTGTGAATGCCTTCTCTCAACAGTTGTTGCATAATCTATCCCAAATATTGAAATTCTATACGGTAATAGCCTTAAAAGGGTTGTTAAATAATCTTTTGTTCCTTGGATTTGTCTCATAATGGTAAAAAGAGGAATGTAAGATTATGGTGATCTTTTTATGAAGGAGATTAAAAATGGTATTTTTTTGTCCTCAATTAAAAAAAATCCGTATAATGGGAAGCCTATTTTTAAAACTATTTTTAAACCTTGTGCAAACAGAATCTTCTAAATTAAATTTAGCCACTGCCATCAGCATGGTAGCAGCCAACATGATCGGTGTAGGTGTTTTTACCAGCCTGGGTTTTCAGGTATTGGGCTTATCTTCAGTGCTACCGGTTATGATACTTTGGTTGTTGGGAGGCTTGGTAGCCTTGTCTGGCGCTTTGAGCTATGGCGAATTAGCCGCAGCCTATCCCAGGAGCGGTGGAGAATACAATTTCCTGAGTAAGGTATATCACCCGCTACTAGGATTCCTGTCGGGTTGGGTATCTATGACTTTGGGATTTGCAGCGCCCATTGCCATGATCGCTATGGCCTTCGGTCGCTACTTCTCTAACCTGATGGATGTACCCCCTTTAATATTGGCTCTTATTTTATTGACCGGGGTAACACTCATCAACCTCACTGGGGTAAAAGCAGGAAGTAAAGTTCAGTTATTCTTTACATTAACCAATCTTGGCTTGATTGTATGGATCATTGTATGTGGGTTTACCATGTCCGACGCTTCGCATTTTGAAATCACTGCGAGTCAGGAAGATTGGGCTATGGTGCTTTCTCAGCCTTTTGCAACTTCCCTCATGTATGTTTCTTTTGCTTATTCCGGATGGAATTCAGCAACCTATATCTCAGATGAGATTAAAGAAGGTAAAATGAATTTGCCTAAAGCATTGTTTTACGGTACCAGCATTGTAATGATTTTGTATCTGTTGTTGAACTTTGTATTTCTATATTCTACGCCAATCCCTCAATTGGCCGGACAGGTAGAGGTTGCCTACGTAGCAGCCAAATCAATTTTCGGTGAAAAAGGAGCCAATATTATTGCCGGAATTATTTCCATCGGTTTAGTAGCATCCTTGAATTCTATGTTATTTATCGGTCCAAGGGTAACGCAAGTAATGGGACAGGATTATTCTTTGTTCAAGTTTTTATCTTTTAAATCAGCCAACGGTTCTCCCGTTTATGCCATACTTATGCAATTTGGCATTGCCTTGCTGTTGATTTATAATTCTACCTTCGAAAAGGTGTTAACCAGTTTGGTTTTTACCTTGAGTGTATTTACCACGCTTACAGTTCTCGCTGTTCTTGTAAACAGAAGAAAGCACCCACCAACGGAAGGACTGTATCGCACCTGGGGCTATCCGATTACGCCACTATTTTTTATTGTAGTAGAGTTGTACATGATGTATCAGATTTTAACCGATGAACGGCATCAGGTACCATCGCTCGTTGGAATTGGATTGGTATTGATTGGAATTCCTGTGTATTGGTGGGCCAATGGGAGGAGTTTTGCCAGAAAAGAAAATAATAAGCCCGTTGCGGAATTTTCGGAATAAACACTATTTTCGTTTGAATATTTAATCAGGTTATGTATAAAAAGTTATGTCTTGGGGCGTGTACTGCCTTGTTAGTTTTGGTTGCGTGTGAGGAGAAAAAAAAATCTTCCGGAACCGCTGATACCATTGTAGATACTGTAAATGCAGTCAGCGATACCATTGTGGTTCCTGAAGCGCAGCAGCCTGCCGCCGGGGTAGAAATTAAAGATTGGTCTTTTGATCAAACCGTTTCGTTACTTTCCGGGGTAAAACAAAAAAGCGGAAGCCCTTTAGCTTCCAACGATACCTCAGCGGCCTGGAAATCCTTTGCTCAGGATTTTGATTCCACTTGGTCTGAAATTGAGAAAAAACGTTTTTCCAAAATGAGAACCTGGGGAAAAACAGAATTGGCTAGTGCCAACGACGATGCTACTCCTGTATTTTATCCATTCTCAGGACCTGATATTCTCAATGCATTCGTATTTTTTCCCAAAGCTAAGTCTTATACCTTGCTTGCGCTAGAGCCAGTAGGTGATTTGCCGGATTTTGCCAACATGAACGCCAAACAGAAACAAGATTATTATTTGTCGGTGCGCTCTTCCTTAAATGATTTGTTTAAGAAAAGTTATTTCATTACTAAAAATATGCTTGCGGATCTTCAGAAGCATAAAGTAAACGGTGCTTTGCCTTTAATAACGTTATTCTTAAAACGCACTGGAAATACGATTGTGAAAGTTCAATACATTTCGTTAGACAGTACTGGAGCAATTGTGGAAAAAACCAAAGATGAAAAATATTCAAACCGCGGGGTGCGTGTTGATTTTATTCCTGCTGGTGAAAAAGAAATACGTTCTGTGTATTACTTTAAAGTAGATTTGGAAGACAGAGGTTTGAAAGCCAATCCAGCGTTTACGAAGTTCCTTGCCGCTCTTCCGACCGTTCATTCCTACCTGAAATCGGCATCGTATCTGCTGCATTATCCTGAATTTACTACCGTTCGGAATACTATTTTCGATAAAAGTGATTGCATTCTGCAAGACGATTCTGGAATTGCATTCCATTATTTTGATAAGAAGAAATGGAAAATTCAATTGTATGGAGCGTATGCCAAACCCGTGGCCGATTTTCCACACATCAAAGAGCCTGATTTACAAAAAGCCTATTCGGACTCTTCATCTGTAAAAACATTACCGTTTGAATTGGGTTACCATTGGGGTACTCGTAAACAAAATATGCTAAAAGCGGAAAGATTCTAATTCTTTCTACAACAACAAAAAGGTCCTGTTATTCAGGACCTTTTTGCTATAAAGAGGTAGTTGCAGTCAATAGATTCGTTTCCAGGAAGCTTATTTTCTGAACTTTATGGTTACAAAATAGTATATAATGAATATATACCAAGTAAATAAGACGATTATGTATTTTAGGTGGCTTTTATGCTTGTTGATCGCTGTTTCACCCATGTGGATGATGGCGCAAAAAGGCCGGTTATCGTTGCCGATTACTAACGAAACAAAGCAATTTCAGCCCAATACGGTTTTGTTTAAAATTAAACCTCAATACCGCAACCTATTTGCCAAGATTAAAAATTCCCCTCTTCAAAGTATTTCTTCAAAAGAGGTCTCTATCCTAAGCTTGGAAAAGGTATTTCCATCTGCTCCTGCTCCCGATCAAGCATTGTCTAAAACAGGCGATAGTCTGGTCGATTTATCATTGATCTACCGCATTAAATACTCAGGCACACTTTCCGTTGAAAAAGTAATCGAGAAGATATCAGCTTTACCCTTCTTTGAATACGCTGAACCTGAGTTTATCGATCATTCAGAATTGTTTTATCTTCCGAACGATTCCATGGCCCAGCCCAATGTTGGTCAATATTACCTCTACCGGCATAAATTTCCAGAAGCCTGGGACATCACTAAAGGGGATACCAATGTGGTGATAGGTATTCTAGATACAGGTACAGAACTTACCCACCCCGATCTGGCAGGCAATATTAAAATCAACTATGCCGATCCAATCAATGGATTGGACGATGACAACGATGGCTACATTGATAATTATCATGGTTGGGATGTAGGAGATAATGATAACGATCCCAACATCGGTTCCAACACGCATGGCATTGGGGTGCAAGGAGCCGCCAGTGCTGTGACTGATAATACCATCGGGATGGCTGGACCTGGTTTTAAGTGTAAGATCCTACCTGTAAAAATTATGAATGTAGGCGGAGCTCTTTCGGGAGGATATAACGGAATTATATACGCTGCAGATCACGGAGCCAAGGTTATCAACCTTTCCTGGGGTGGAATGGGAGCTTTTTCCCAGACTAGTCAGAATGTAATCAATTATGCGGTCCTCAACAAAGATGTAGTCGTGGTCGGATCGGCAGGTAATACGGAAATAGAAGGAGATTTTTATCCGGCTAGTTATACCAACGTACTTTCGGTTTCTGGATTGGATACTCAATATGTCGCTGCCAGAAATCAAGTAATTGAAAAGCGTACGTCGAATGGAAGTAATGTAGGGGTTACCTACTCGTTTAACGTGGATATTTCGGCACACGTAGGCGGAGGATCTACGCTGGCTGGCGCCAACTACGGCCCCTTTGGTGGTACCTCTTTTTCTTCACCCGTCGTAGCAGGAGCCGCAGCGCTGGTGCGCTCACATTATCCCACTATGAAAGCCATCCAAGTGATGGAACTGCTGCGTGTCAGTGGTAGTTGTCTCGATTCTTTTCCGGAAACATGGCAAAATAGCAAATACAAAATGGGAAGAATGTTGGATGTTGAAAAGGCTCTGTTAAACATTTACAGCCCTTCCGTTCGATTGAAAAAAGTAAATGCCAGTTCTAAATTTGGTTCTTCCATTTTTTCAGGGGATACTGTTACTATTCGTCTGGATCTTCAGAATTTATTGAGCAAAGCCAACAACCTCGAAGTACGGATGATCGCTCTGCAAGGCGCTACCTTACTGGATAGCCTTTCATCGGTAGGTTTTATTGACTCGTTGCAAACTTTAACAAATGTTGCAGATGAATTTAAAATCAAAATCAATAATTCTTACAATGGGGATTACTTGGATTTAGTTTTCTTTTTTAGAGACCCCTCCAAAAATTATTATGATTTTCAAGGATTCAAGTTACCCATCAATCCTAATTATGTAGACCTAGATACGAATAACATCGCCACTACAATCTTCGGCACAGGACGCATCGGGTATGAAAATGAATTAAGTTCTCCAATTGGAAAAGGTTTTGTCCACAAGTCAGGGAGTTCGCTTTTATATTCCGGTGGATTAATGATCGGTTTGAGCAATACCAAAGTTTCAGATTGTGTTCGGGGCGGAAGTTTCTTAGGCAATATGGATTTCAAGAAAGAAAATGGAATGAGGTATTTATATAGCACCAACAAAGATATTGAAGCGGTTGCAACGTTTAATGATTCGTTGGCATCCAGTATTATTGGTGTGCATGTAGAGATGAAAGCCTATGCAAATAAGCGCCCGGGCCAGCAAGATTTTGTAGTAGTGGAATACAAAGTAACCAATAGGAATGCATCAACAACATTTGATTCCTTATTCGTTGGCATATTTGCCGATTGGGATATAAATGATTATTCTAAAAACAGAGGAGATTGGGATGAGGAAACTAAAACCTTATATACGTATGACCTGGCTGGACCTGGAAAATCGGGTGGAATTACATTGCTCAGCGGTCAGGCACCTTCCTGTTTTTCATTGGATAACTCCATTGCTTCAACCGGAGGAAACATAAACCCTAACGATGATTTTACTACGCTTGAAAAGTATACGACCTTGGCAAATGGCATTCTTAGGCCGAAGGCCGGCTATTCAGGTTTGGGTACCGATGTGTCTCAGGTGATTGGTGCAAAAATTCTCAACCTAGGGCCAGGGCAGTCTGCAACAGTAGCCTATGCCTTAGTAGCCGGCGATGAAATAGATCTCATGCTCGAAGAGGCAGACCTGGCCAGACAGTATTTCAAATCCATCAAAACAGGAGCAACGCCGGTTGTAAGTAATGAAAACATTTGTCCTTCCGATACCTTGGATATAACCATTACTCCTTCCAATGGTACCTTGTTTGCCTATTACGACAACGATGAATTTACAACTCCGATCGCTACAGGTTCAAGTCTTACTCTTTCACAGGTGCATTCTCCGGATACGGTATATGTAGTCAATATTGACTCGCTCTTTGCCTCCGCAGTGGCTATGTTTCGGGTTATTGAAGATCCTTTGAAAGCGAATTTTCAAATTTTCCCAGCCGATACGCTTCGCTTGGATTTCGGTCAATTGGTTTATGCCAACAACCTGAGTGCTTCTTTTACTTCAGTAGAATGGAAAGATGGCCAAGGAAATACGTTCACCTCCGCTAATCCGGTTTTTCAATATACATTGCCAGGCGATTACACTATAACCTTAACGGCAAACTCCGCCGGAGGCTGCGTGGATTCAGTTCAAAAACATATCTATGTAAAAGCCATGACCAGTCAGGTAGTAAGTCCGGAACTGGAGGCGGTGAAACTTTATCCCAACCCTGTACTCCATGATAATGCTCTTACTCTGGAAACTTCTGTTCCTATTCAAGTCACGATCCTGAATAGTTTGGGAGTGGAGTTGGTGCAAAACGAATTTACAGGCACCACCACCATTTCTTCAGCATTATGGCCAGCAGGGTACTATGCTGCCAAACTTGAGTATCAGGGCAGAGTAAAATGGATTCCACTGCTGAAGCAATAATCAATATATTGCTGATATTGTACTAAAGCTCTTTCAGATATAAAAGGTCTTCCTTCCGTATAGTCGAATGGAAGGCCTTTTTATTTCTACCTATTCGTAGTTTGAAGTACACCATCTGCCATGCTCCTCAAAACTGGGCGCGTACTTTTTTTCAATCCCTTTTTGCCATTGCAAACAAGCCTTGGCGGTATCGCCTTGTTGAAGATAACAATTGCCCATTCGGTGGTAAAATTTCCCATCTTTAGCAAAAGATCGAAATTCCAAATGCTCCAACAATGCTATCGCCTTGTTGCAATCTCCAGATTGTATCGCACATTCTGTTTGTAATACCACTTTTCCGATGGAAGGAAGGCTGCGATGCACTTCAAATTGGTTCAGGGATGCCAGCGCCTGATTGCAAAGGTGGGTGCGTACCTGTATGGCAGCAAGGTAATAATGCACACTGTCCGATACCTTGGTGACATCTTCTTGCAATAATGATTCAAATACTTTTTGTGATGCCAGGATGTTGCCTGTTCGGTAAAGGGAAGCCGCTTTCATATAAAGAAGCCCACGTTTCATTTGTTGGGTTGTGGGAGTAATCAATTCTATACGCTCTAATACCAGCGGATAGGATTGGAGGTAATAATAAATTTTAATCTCTTCAAATCTGGCATTGGCATAATTCTCCCGACGACCAATACTGTATTCTAAATTTTGACCTGCTATGCTAAGATTTTTTTCTTTCAGGTAAGGAAAAGCCCATTCATAGCCAAGCACCGCCGAACGGAAATTCATATATACAAAAAAGCCGAACAGCCCAACAAAAAGAAAGAGCAAGGTGGTACCTGTACCAACATATTTGGCCCAATCGGTATACGAATACAGTTCTCCTTCAATGCGTACCTGGGCGGAACCTAATTTTGCCAAATCTTTTTTTTCAAGTTCACCTTCCTCAGGAGCCACATCAGATGTGGTTGCGTACAAAGCCGCTCCTACATAGCGCTCTTTCGCTTTGCGGTATTCGGTAATCGGTTGCAGGAGAAAATGCTTGAACGTTGGAAATTCGGGTATCGGATCCAATACAATGAAATTTCCGGAAGTACTTACCTTTACTTGGGCATGACTTTGGCAACCGTTGATTTTTCCAATCAATTGCCCTTGCTGCACAATGTCCAATTGCAATTTTTTGCCGATCAGAAATTGAAATTTAAATCGATCTGGGATGCTTAAGATGGGAGTGCGTAAATTTTTTACTACCTGAAAGTTCGTTATACCACCCTTCCAGAAAAGTAACAAAAGGAAAAATACACTAGAGGATTTAATGGCAATATCGCTGGAGGTACTATGTCCCCATCGAAGGCTGTTGAGCAAGATTTCAATACACCACAAACCACAAAAGCCCAGCATGAAATAGCGTTGCAGTGATTCGTTCAAATAGGAAACCTTGCCCGGAAATGCAGGAGAAATATTGATGGCGTCGTTTAAAATCCGATGAAGACCAAAGGCGAAAAAATACGCGAGGAAGATAGAAAAAATCCAAAGCTTATTTAAACCAGGTACCATGAGCAGCGCATCATACGTGCCATGGGCCAGAACACCCAGGAAAAAATAGACGATACCATTTTTCCATGAATAGGCTTGGTTCGGATAGGATACTGAAAATAATCCGTAAAGGCTTAGGCATGTAAAAAACATATGCGAAGGAATGCATAAAAATGTTCGCCGGTAGATTACATCCTGTTGGTAATATTCGAAATACAAATTGTTTTCCAGAAAGGCGAAGGACAAGGCTGCGCTACAGCCTACGAGAATCCAGGATAATGGCGTTCGTAATGAATTTTTGAAAAGTAAATACACCATGGCTACCGGAATAAGTTTTGTTATTTCCTCTACCAAACTAATGTTGAGATAACAATACAAAAATTGAGATCCGATGCTCGAGCGTTTGACATGAAAAAGTATTTCTAAGGAATGATGTAATATGTAAACCAAAGGGATACACAATAAACCAATAAGAAAGGCACTCAACATCGGAATCCAAGGAAATTTCTCATTCCGGCTACTCAGGTATAAATAGCCCAGCCAGAGCAATACAGAAAAGAAAGCAATCATTACATACGTCCATTGGAAATGCCAGCATTTTTTCGAGATTTCTACCAAATATTGAGAAATCTCTCCTGTATAAAAATAGATGATGTCGAGGTATGGCTTCAAATCCTCTTTTCTTGATTCATGATACAGATGGGCTAATCCTTCATAGTCATTCGTATCGTAGTATAGGTTAGCCAATCGTTTAATGGCAATCTGGTTTTCCGGATGCTTTTTGATTTCCTTTTCTAATAATTCAACATTGGAAAGGCCTTCTGCGGAAGAAGACTGCAGTACTGCCGCGGCTCCATCGTAATAAGCTAATGTTCTGTTTTGTATTTTTTTAAATTCTATCCAGGCTAAATCATCTTTTTTATTAAACAATAGTAAATAGGTTCTCATCAGATATCCCAGGTCGGAAATTTCCTGGCGGGAATCTTCACAATAGACCTGATAGTATTTTTCAAACGCATCATCATCGCGATAACTTAGACCTGTGCTGAGATTCTGGTAATAAGGTTTTTTACAATGCGCCAGAAAATTTCGGAAATGTAAACCAACATCGAATGTGTCTTTTCGTAAACCAAATTCTTCGATTTTTTCGAAATTGGCTGGTATATAGTCGGGCTCTGTGTCGTTCCAGGGTTCTTGTAATAAGAATCCGGATAGTAGCCACACAATGCCAAGTAAGGCAATGCAAAAAAAAATATTCTTTTTCATAAGATTATGTGCTTTCCTTATAACCAGCAATGCTGAGTGCTACTGATGCAAAGTATTTTCAAGATACAATATTTTTAAAAAGGGATATTGAGAAATGAGAATACAATATGTTTCAATTCTGTCAAAGGGATTATCTCGGAAAGATTAAGGGTTGGGAGAAAATTCTTGCTGGAAAAGTTCCTGAGCAGATTTACCAAAGGCGTCGGCTTGGTTGAGCTGTCGCATAAATTGATTGGCCCGGGTACTGTCGTGTGTCCCGATAAATGCCAGAGCCATCAGGTACGGTGGAACCAGGGTGGTGTCAGCTCCTTGTTGAATAGCCTTGGAAAAAGCCAGGGATGCTTCTGCATAGTGACGGACTTGTAAATGGCTATAAATAATTTTGGAAAGACAATCTCCACATTCCGGATGTTTAGTTAGAAACACTTGTAAGTCACTTGCTGCTTGTGCGTAATTGTTTAAAAAATAATGTAATTCTCCGCTATACCAATATACACTGTCCGTTTGACTGGATGCGGATTTTAGCAGGTCTAAGTCGGCCGATGCTGCGTTGTATTCCTTGATTTCCATGCGCACTTTGGCTCGCAAAAAATACGCATCGTGATAAAGAGTATCACTCAGTTCAATCGCTTTATTCAGAAACATCAAGGCTTGCGCATTTCTATGGAGGTATACATTGAAAATTTTGCCCCGAAGGAAATAGGCTTCCGGTAAGGCATCGTTAAACGTGAGTGCTTCCGTAAGCTTTACATTGGCTTGCCTCCATTGATTTCGGAGGAGTAGGGTTTTGGCTTCTTCCAAGTGTATGCCTGCTGTATAACGATTCATACCGATATAAAGTGCTGTTCCGGCAACTATGACCACCACGAAGAAGAATGCTGTATACCAATAATCGCTGTAACGGTTTTTTTTTCGTGCAGGACTAGGAGTGGGAGGTGTTGTGTAGGTTTTTTCTTCAGCTCTGGTAGAATGGTTGGATGGCTGATGGTGGTTGGACTGATATAAAAGTTTAAAATCGTAGGATTCTTTTTTCGAAGGATCTGAGAGGATATGATACGCTTCGTTGATAAGTTTGAATTGTTCTTCATAATAGGAATTTCCCGGATGTCTGTCCGGATGAAAATCCCTGGCTAGCTTTTTATACGCTTTTTTAATTTCCTCTGCGGAAGCGTATCGCGATACCCCCAACACCGTGTAATGGTCCTTCATGATGATATCTGTTTTGTCGCAGCGTTCAGTAGAGCATGCTCTTACTCTCGCAACTTCCGGAATTCTTCGTAATCGCGAATATACTCAGTTTCCTCGTAATCTTCGGATGCCAGGCTAACGCAAATGGCTCCCGGACTGAACTCCAATCGACTCCAATACATATTTGGAACAATTAGTCCTTGATTAGGATGATCGAGTTCGTATTCATACCGGCAACCGATCAAATTTTCAAGTCGCACTACAATACTGCCTTGAATGGCCACCAGCACTTGTTTGCATACCTTGTGGGCATGGTCGCCACGAATTACGCCATCGGGCACCTGGTAGAGCCAATAGACGCGTTTTATGTCGAAGGGGATTTTCACTTCATGATTAACAATCGAAAGAAAGCCTTCCGATCGGGTACCAATCTTTTGAAAATTAAGTATTTTAGGAAAATCCATAGCTACAAAAATATGATAATTCTTTTTTAAGTTTGTAAAAGGCCTATATTTTTTTAAACATGTTTTATCTTTTATTGGCAGTGCTCTTTACTGCCTGGTTGTTGGTAGCATTCAGGGTATTTGCGCGTTGGGGTACCGATAACTTTACTGTGATCGTCATCAATTACTGGGTTTGTGTGCTTACTGGACTTCTGTTCCCAGGTAACCTCACACTCCTTAGTACACAAAGTCAATGGAAACCCTGGATGTGGATGGCGCTCGCTACCGGTGCCTGTTTTCTTCCTACCTTCTTCTTAATGTCGTATACCGTTAAAAAAGTAAGTGTGACTGTTGCAACATTGGCCAACAAAACGTCCCTGGTACTGCCCGTTTTGGTCAGTGTATTGCTCCTGAGACCTGGAAATCCGGTAGGTATGGGACTGTGGATAGGCTTGCTGATAGGCTTGGCAGCCATCGTACTGTCCTCCATTCAGGAAGAAAATGAACAAAAGGGAAATTCCTGGCAACGAATCGTCTTACCCTTGGCGGTATTTCTGGGCGGAGCACTCGTGGATATTTTGATCAATATCTCTAATGCCTGGTTCATTCCTGCCCAAGCGTCTTCTTTGTTTCCGGTTTTCGCATTTTTCTCTTCTGCGTTTACCGGAGCCTTGGTATTAGTATGTTTACCTGAAAAATGGATGGAGTTTAAAAAGACAAAAACCTGGCTGGCGGGCCTTGTATTAGGTATTCCCAATTTTCTTTCCATCTTGTTTTTATTACAAGCCCTGGAGGCTTTTAACAACAACGGCGCCGTGGTGTTCCCCGTTTTAAACATGGCGGTTATTGTAGTGAACGCATTGGCTGGTATCTTTGTTTTCAAAGAAAAGCCTGGCAAATGGTTGCCAGCTGCCTTGGTATTGTCTGTGATTGCATTGATTTTAGTGTTGACGAATGGTTAGAAGTATAATTTTCCTTGGGTGGATCGTGGTGACCACAGGTTTGTTTGCCCAGCAGCAAATTCTTGCGGACAAAGATATGGTCGCTCATATTAAAAAGGGGATGGATCATACCTATAATTTTGAATTTGAAAAAGCACGCCTGGAATATGCGCCTTTGCAGCAAAAGTATCCCACGCATCCAGTGTATCACTTTCTTATGGGATTGAATTCCTACTGGGAAATTATTTTTCAGGAAAATTTCAGTCAAGGAGCTACCGTTCTGAAATCCCACCTGAATAAGGCCTTGGAGTTAAGCAATGCCATTGTTCAAAAATACCCCAACGATCCGGAGGGTGTTTTTTTTAAGTTATCTTCGGAAGCATATTTTGTGTTGTTCTATGCAGAAATGAACGATAATTCAGCTGCGTTTTCTGTAGCACGGAAAGCATATTATACCTTGAAAAAAGGTCGGGAGCTGAAGTCTAAACTGAATGAGTTTTATTTTCCTTCCGGGATGTACGACTACTTTATTGTACAGTATCCGGAGAATAAACCAGCCTTCAAGGCCTTTACAGTGTTTTTTATGAGTGGTGATAAAGCCCGCGGGCTCAAGGATCTCGATTATACCTTTCACAATGCCATTTTTACTAGGATGGAATGTGGCTATCACCTGAGCAATATCTATTTAAAGTATGAAGACAAGCCTGTTCAGGCATATCCTTATACCAGTTTATTAGTTGAAAAATATCCTCAAAACCTGTATTTCCGAATCAAACATGCCGAAGCCTGCATGGCCAAAGGCTTGTGGGACGAAGCAAGGAATCAACTGCCGGTAATTCGTAAATCTTCCAAACCATTCTTCCAAGGTACGGCTTCGGTGCTGGAAGGGTTAATTGCTGAAAAAGGAACAAAAGACCTGGTACAAGCAGAAAAGAAATACCAGGAATCCATACAGTTTTTTAAAAAATCGGGCAATCCCGAAAATGACTTTCTGGCTTTTGCTTATGCAGGAATGGCCCGTGTAAATGTCCATAAAAAAAATAAAGCAGAGGCGGACCGCTGGTATAAGGTGACACAGGCTATAGCTGAATACACTTCATTAATTCAAGAGTGTAAACGCTACTTTAAAACCAATTAGCACGATCGACCTACTTGCGGGAACCGAAGATTCGACTTCCTATTCGAACCATAGTGCTACCTTCTTGCAAGGCAATTTTATAGTCGCCACTCATTCCCATGGAAACGATGGAAAAATTATTCTTTACAGTCTCCAATTGCTGACAGCGTTCAAAAAATCTTCTCAATCCTTTGAACTCGCGCGTCACCTGTTGAGTATCCTCCGTTAAAGAGGCCATTCCCATCACCCCGCACAGTCTTACATGTGGCAATTGACGGAGGGTTTGCTCATTCAGAATCTCCAGGGCCTCGGCTTCATTCAACCCAAATTTCGTCTCTTCCTGGGCGATGTGCATTTGCAGCAGGCAATCAATGCTCCGTCCCTGTTTGGAAGCTTGCTTGTTTATTTCCTGTAATAATTTCAAGCTGTCTACCGCATGGATCAGGTGCACAAAAGGGGCCAGGTATTTTACCTTATTCGATTGCAAATGCCCAATCTGATGCCAATGCAATGACGAAGGCAATTGCTCGGCTTTTTCGCATAGTTCCTGCACTTTGTTTTCACCGAAATCAAGTTGCCCTGCCTGCATGGCTTCTTCTACATGTGCCGCACTATATGTTTTGCTCACAGCCACCAGCCGGGCGCCAAAGGGCTCTAATTCTTTTGTCAGTTCGGAAAGAATAGTGGAAATACTCATAAAAAGCGTTTTCGATCAATGCAATTTTAATATTAATCCCTTATATTTAAAGTCATAAGAACAGAATTATTATGCTTTTGAAAACTTCTATTTTATTTCTATGGAGTTGGAATAGTTGTATAAAAAAGCTAATCTAGAAACAGAAGTAAGGAGAAAATACACACTATGCCGATACTGGGATCGTTGTTGAGTAAAGAAAAATTAACCCATCTTATTGAGCAGGACCGCAAAAGTCCTTATGAATATCAGCGGAAAGAATTAAAAAAACTGATCAAAGCAGCCAGGTCTACTCAGTTTGGGAAAAAATATAATTTCAATGAAATTCTCAAATCCTTTTCCAGTCATGAGATGGAGAAGTTTTATGAGTTTTACAAAAGCCGTGTTCCTGTATTTTCTTATAATGAGTTATACAAAGAATGGTGGCATAAAACCAAAGCAGGGGAGGAGGATGTTTGCTGGCCTGGAATGGTTAAATATTTTGCTCTAAGTTCAGGAACTTCAGAAGCCAGCACCAAGCATATTCCTATCACCAAGGAAATGATTTCCTCCAACAAAAAAACCTCCCTACGTCAGGTGCTGAGTCTGGTCAATTACAAACTTCCTAAATCTCTTTTTGGAAAGGGAATTTTAATGTTGGGAGGAAGTATTGATTTAAACAAAGTCGATCATTATTACGAAGGGGATTTGAGTGGCATTCAAGCCAGCAAAATTCCCCGTTGGTTTTTACCCTTTTATAAACCAGGAAAAAAAATTGCTCGCACGCGCGACTGGAATTTGAAGTTGGATGAGATAACTCAAAAATCCAGGGACTGGGACATCGGCTTCGTTGTAGGCGTGCCTGCCTGGATACAGCTGATGCTGGAGCGCGTGATCGAATACAACAAAGTTTCTAACATTCACGAAGTTTGGCCCAACCTGCATGTGTTTGTGCATGGAGGAGTTTCTTTTGAACCCTACAAAGCCAGTTTTCAGAAATTACTCGGTAGGCCTATTTCCTATATTGAAACCTATCTGGCTTCCGAAGGCTTTATTGCCTTGCAAACCATGCCGGAGCAACCAGGCATGCGCATGGTGCTTAATAATGGCATTTTCTTTGAATTCATTCCATTTACCGATGAAAATTTTAACGCCGACGGGGAATTGGTTGTAAACCCTCAAACGTATATGATCCATCAGGTAGAAGAAGGAAAAGAATATGCCCTGCTTCTTTCCACCAATGCTGGTACCTGGCGTTATTTGATAGGTGATGTCATTCGGTTTGTCAATAAAGAGCGTTGCGAAATCATCATTACCGGACGCACGAAACACTACCTGAGTTTATGCGGCGAACACCTTTCGGTAGAAAATATGAACAAAGCCATAAGCGCAGTTTCCTCTGAATTCTCCATTGAGATTCGGGAATTTGCGGTGGCAGGAATACACTACCAAAGTATGTTTGCACATAAATGGTTCCTGGCGTGCGATAATCCTGTGGATGCTGAAAAAATTAAAGACCGCTTGGATCATTATCTGAAGGAATGCAACGATGATTATAAAACGGAGCGAATTGCAGCCTTGAAAGAAATCTTCGTTTACGTATTACCGCTCGAAGCATTTTACGGATTCATGGAAACCAAAGGCAAAGTAGGTGGTCAACATAAGTTTCCTCGAGTATTAAAAAAGAACATGTTGGAAGATTGGGAAAAATTCCTGTTAAAAAAATATCAACGTAACACCACCGTGCAAGAATGCTAGATCCCCTTTTAGAAGGCCTTGTCTGGGGTCTGATTCTTAGTTTTTTGTTGGGACCTGTTTTTTTTGGTCTCCTGCATGTGAGTATACACAAAGGATTTACCAAGGGTGTAGTATATGCTTCCGGTGTGGCGTTCAGCGATTCTTTTTACATCGTATTAACCTACTTTGGCGTAGCTGCCGTATTTCAGGATGAGTTGTTTCAAAATGTACTCGCGCTAGCCGGTGGATTGATTCTGATTGCATTCGGGTTGTATTACCTGGTGCGTTCTACCCCTGAAAAATTAGAAATTGGCAGCGAATGGAAATCTACTGGTAAAAAGCGAAATCTTTTCATCAAAGGGTTTCTTCTTAATACCATCAACCCTTCTGTTTTTTTCTTTTGGTTTTTTCAGGTAGAAAAAGCCCTTAAAAATTATCAGCACGATCCGCAACGCATTTCAGTCTTCTTCGTTTCATGTATTATAACGGTATTTCTGATCGATGTAAGTAAAGCCTATTTTGCCAATAAGATCCGGAATTTTCTTTCTATCCGGGTGTTTTCTATATTACACAAAGCCATTGGCGTGCTTTTTCTAATATTTGGTTTAGTGGCATTAATAAAACTTGCTCAGAATAACTGGTAACTCAAACTATTTTTTCGATGGCCAAGGCAGTATCCTCCGCAAAAAAAGAAAAGAAAGTATTCGTATTGGATACCTCTGTTATTCTTTATGACCATAATTCGGTAAACAGTTTTCAGGAACACGATGTGGCCATTCCAATTACCGTTCTCGAAGAACTGGATAACTTTAAAAAAGGCAACGATATTAAAAATTTCGAAGCCCGTGAGTTCATCCGGTTTCTTGATGAATTAAGTGGTAACAACCAACTGCAGAACTGGATCCCCTTGCCTGGTAAGGGAAAAGGAAAGTTTCGTGTCATTATGAATACCCATGGGGTGGGAGCCCTTGATGCGGAAAAGATTTTCGATGATCATAAAGCCGACCATAAAATAATTAATGCGGCCCTTTTTTTACAAAAGGAGCGCAAGGATTCTAAAGTTATTTTGGTAACGAAGGATATAAACCTTCGTCTCAAAGCGAAGTCCTTGAATCTGCCCGCTGAAGATTATAATACGGGTAAAATAAAAGACGTTGATAATCTATACACTGGTGCAACGGTTATTGAAAATCTGAAACAGGAAGTCATCAACGCCATATACGAGCAAGGTTTTACCAGCGCATCTGTAATTCCTAAAAATGAAGTGCGTAATAATCAATATTACATCCTGAAGAGTGTTAAGAATTCAGTACTGTGTTATTACAATCCTCAGGAAGATCGATTGGATCATGTGGAAAAGCGCACCGTTTATGGCATCAAGCCACGGAATGCCGAACAAACGTTTGCCATTCATGCCATCATGAATCCCAACGTTCGGCTGGTTTCCATTCAAGGAGTAGCGGGTACAGGGAAAACCCTTATCGCGCTTGCCGCCACTCTCGAACAGCGGCGTGAGTATAAACAAATTTACCTGGCCAGACCAATTGTACCCCTCAGTAATAAAGATATTGGGTATTTACCAGGAGATGTGAAGTCTAAAGTGAATCCATACATGGAACCTTTATTCGATAACCTGAAATTTATACAGCACCAGTTTAGTGAAACTGATCAGGATTATCAACGCATCACTGAAATGATCAATAAAGAAAAGCTTGTGATCACACCTTTAGCCTATATACGAGGTCGCAGTCTTTCGAATATTTGCTTCATTATTGACGAAGCCCAGAACCTTACTCCGCATGAAGTGAAGACCATTATTTCTAGGGCAGGAGAGGGGACTAAAATTATTTTTACCGGGGATGTTTATCAAATCGATACGCCGTATTTGGATTCTCAATCCAATGGGTTGTCCTATATGATCGACCGCCTGCAAGGCAATTCCTTGTATGCGCACATTACCCTTCAAAAAGGTGAACGATCGGAATTGGCGAATCTTGCCAATGAACTGCTATAAGCCGATTGCCGCATTATCGAATAAGAAACGCGAAGGAATTGTCACCTTTGCGTTTTTTTTTGACTGAAACGTAGAAAGTAAGTGGAGAAATATGTGTTTCGCTTTTTTTCATTTACTTTTACAGGAAGGGCTTTCAGGAGGTCTGTGAATTTCCGGACCCTCTCAGCATCCATAGGTATACCATTGATCCAGAATACAGTCATAGTGCGAATATTCCTGCTCCCGGTAGTGTTGCTGTTGAGTGGTTGTTTTGAAGTGATCGAAGATCTTACCTTGGATCCTACCGGTTCAGGACGTATCTCTATCACGGTGAATTTAAGTCAGAGCAAAGGGAAA
Source organism: Cytophagaceae bacterium (assembly GCA_025454925.1). Lineage (GTDB taxonomy): Bacteria > Bacteroidota > Bacteroidia > Cytophagales > Cytophagaceae > JALONM01. The sequence continues at coordinate 178,625 of JALONM010000003.1, read as the reverse complement.
ATTGCTTCCCTGATGCTGTTGGATACACTTCACGGGAAAAAAGTGCCGAAACAAGACGATATCATCGCCAAGCTTGAAGAAGCTAAAAACATCGCCATGCAAAGTCCAGGCATTTCACAGGTGAGCATCGATCAGGATTATAAAAATTTCATCTTTGTATTTAAGTGTCATTTCACCCATGTGGATGCATTGAATAAAGTGATTGATAAATTAAGCCGTCATTTTAAATTGGAAAAGTATGTACTGCTCAAACATCCTCACTTTACTTACCTTCCTGCCAAACAGGAATACATCCGGAATGCTGATTATTTTACTACTCTGGAATATCAGAAATTAAGAGAGTCGGAGCGCAATGTATTGGAGAAAGGTATGTTCATTTCTGTGACAAAATTTCAGAAACGTATTTTGCATTGCAGCAACCGATTAGCAACGATGGCGCCCTCTGGCACTGCGGTTATGATTAAAACCAGTGCCGCTTCCTGTCTGAAGAAAACCAATTCCATTTCCAACAAAGTCCAACTACAACCATGAAAGCACGCATTACCGTACTAGGTATCTTTTTCCTTGGGCTCAGCTTAGCCAGCTTGGCGCAAGGGTTTTTAAACCGGGTACCTTTAAAAAATGTATCTACGGTTCTTACCATAAACGCCCATCGAATGGAATCTAAAATGTCCTTAAAGGATATACATCAGATTCCATTTATTCAAAAACTAATTAAGGAAACCAAAGACCCCGATTCCTTAGCCTTTTTGAATATGGATATCGGTTTTGAATGGAATAAGCAGTCGGTGTTTTTTATAGAACATACCGACACTGCCACCTTAAGTTGTTTTGTTTTTTCTGTTTCAGATAAGGAAAAATTCAAAAAGTTTCATGATAAGAACGACAGCATACGGACGGATGTATATGGTAATTATTATGTTGAAGGATATCGGGATGTGCTCATGTGGAACGACAAGATGGGTGTTTTCGTTACGTCCGAGGTAGAGGATGAAATGAGGGCATCCGACGATGATTACACTTATGCTGCTCCGTTTGATACAGCTGTTTCCTACGATGAAGCTCCGGCGGATATTTTTGTAGATACAATGGCCTTGCCTCCACGGGCTCCCAGGTTTAACGATACCGATACCATTGCCTACATCGCCGATGAAGACGAGGACGATGATTACGACCCATTTTACTACGAAGAATTAGCCCCCGGCTACTCATTAATTGATGTACCCAGTGAAGAAGCTAACAACGAACCGTATTTTGAATTTCACGATCATCTATCCTTACGCCAATCCATGGTGCAGGCACAAAAAATATTGGCGGGAGAAAATTCTGCTTCCATCTTGCAGAATCCGCGATTTGCCAAACACTTGCATCCTCATGCTGATATGGTTTTGTGGATAGGAATGGAAAAGGATTATTTTCTCAAAGTGTTAAAAAAATCCCTGGGTTCCTATTTTTATCAATATGCTATGCCGGTAAATTCTCCGGTATTTAATGAGAATAATTTTCTGGTAACAACCCTTATTTTCGGGGAAAATCAAATCAAGGTTTCATCCAAAACGTACTTGGATAAACGCGTGGCCAATCGCTATCATCGCATCTACAACGCTCGTTTGGATCGTCGCTTGATCCGCAACGTAAAAGGCGATCAACTTCTTGGTTTTGTTTCTTCAGCAATGAGTACGAGAGCTCTCTTAAATGAAATGCCAGAAATTTGGAAAGATTATCTGAGGATTTTGCCTTATACCAATGATATTGCCGATGAGATCATGGATCTTTTCTTTTTGTTGATTGATGAAAAGGCTATTTCAAAAGTAATGAATGGAGAAATGCTGGCGGCTTGCACTGGCATTAGCCAAAAGGAAATTTCCTATACTACCTATGAATACGATTCCAGTTATTCTCTGGTGCCAGTAGTAAAAACGCGTCAGCAGGCAATTCCGGAATTTGTGTGGATGTATGCTACTTCCGATGCTGCAAGCAACAAAAAGTTTTTTAGCATTTTTAAAAAGAAAGGACTTCTTCAATACAACAGTAAATATCAATATTATTCTGCTGGACCTTTTCCAGGAAGTATGCCATTCACCTTGTATGTGGTTATTCGTAAGAAAGCAGTATATATTTGTAATTCAGAAGAACAACTAAATATTCTGATTGGGAAGTCCAAACGCAAGCCAGTAAGCCGCCAGTACGCAAATCTGATGCGGAAAAACTCTTTTGCTTTTGTAGCCGATGTAAAACAAATTTTAAGCAGTATCAAATCTGCCGAAGAAGGAGTGTCTGACCCTGATTGGTTCCTTGCACAAAAATATTCGGGACTTGTTGAGATTACAGGAAAGGGTAAAAAACGAAAAGCATTTGCTACGGATGTTTCAGTATCCACTCCCAACGAGCATTCTAATTCCCTTCATGCCCTCGTTCATTTATTCAGTGATTTAACAGAACGAGATTCAGAGAAAAAGTCTTATGCCGAGCCAGTGATACCGGCTGTTTCCATCGATGGTACCAGATCTATGCTCAGGGCCACTGAATTAGTGTTAGAATCTTATAACGACGAACATCCGGATAAAGTAGTGCATCTGGATGATTACGGAACAGGGTCTGCGATGAAGGATTTTACAGGAGGGTATTTAGATGTAGTGCAGGCAGTGCGCCCTATTTCATTCCAGGAAGACAGTCTTTGCAAAGCCAATAAAGTGGAATACATTGAATTGCCGGTTGCGTATGAATCCCTGGCATTTATTGTTAATGCAGAAAATACCTGGGCGGCCGATATTACCGTAGAAGAGTTGAAGAAAATTTGGGGATTGCAAGGCAAAGATAAGATCACCCATTGGAATCAGATTCGCAGCCAATGGCCTAAAGAACCCATCTTGTTGTATGCTTCCGGAAAATCATCCTCCGACTATGCATTTATGGCTTCTCAACTTGGAACGGACCTGAAACTGCGCGATGATTACACCAAAGAGTACGATGGTGAATTGTTGGCAAATTGGGTAGGGAAAAAGAAATACGCATTGGGAGTGGTGCGGTACTCAAGTTATTTGGCAGCAAAGACTAAGATTAAAATTCTGAAAATAGACGATCAGGTTTCCACGAATGGAAAAGGAGCCATTGCATTGTCTGAAGAAACCATTCAGAATACACAATACAAGCCGTTTTCAAGAGTCTTGTATTGGTACATTAAAAAGCCTGACGTGGAGAAGGCACAATTGGAAGCCTGGGTATCGTATTACCTGGAGAACATTGAAGATGTTTTGAATAAGGCAGAATGTTTGCCATTGGAATCGTCGACGTATCTGCTGGTGAAGAAACGCTGGGAAAGCCGCAAGACAGGTTCTGTTTGGTTATCCCTGCCCAAAAAGGGCAATCAAACCTTGAAAGAGCTGTATAAAGAATAATCCTGTTTTAATCCCTGAAGGTTTTATTTGCCAATAGCATAAAATCTTGCTAAATCGCATCGTAGAAAGAACTAACCTTATGTCAAAGAAGAATAGAAAAGTTGATTCTAAAGAAGTTGGGCTAGAAATTGGCCTGTTGTTATTCAAATATTTTTTAAATACAGAATACCTTCATTACGGTTTATTTAACAATGGCTTGGCGACAGAAGTACAAAATCTTGCCAAAGCTCAGCAAAACTATGCCGATTTCCTTATTCAACATATTCCTTCTCAGGTAAAGACAATCCTGGATGTGGGATGTGGTTCCGGCAGGTTTGCCAAGGAACTTAGTGATAGAGGCTACCAGGTAGACTGTGTGAGCCCGGGCACCATTCTTACCGATCATGCACGCACGTTGCTGGCAGGAAGAAGTGAAATTTTTAATTGCAAATACGAAGATCTGAAAACCGACAAAAAGTACGACATGGTGTTGTTCAGTGAAAGTTTTCAGTACATCGATATGGATGCTTCGTTTTCTAACTCACTGAAATACCTGAACCCACAAGGGCATATCATGGTCTGTGATTTCTTTAAAACAGATCCTGAAAATAAATCCATGTTGGGTGGCGGACACGACTTTCAGCGTTTTCTGGAGGTTCAGAAAAAATATCCGGTTAGCATTCTTAAAGAACAAGATATCACGAAAGAAACGGCGCCAACCATCGATTTGGTAAATAAACTATCCATGGAGGTGCTGCATCCGATTTATAAATTGTTGTTTCTTTTATTGGAAGATCGTTTCGCGTGGGTTGCAAAATTCATACGTTGGAAGTATCAGAAGAAATTGGATAAAATGGAACGCAAGCATTTTCAGGGACAGCGTAACGGTGCCAATTTTCAGCAGTATAAAAAGTATATGTTTTACCTATACCAGGCTAAGTAAGGTCCCCCATGTCGGATTGGTTTAGTTCCTGGTTTGATTCCCCTTATTATCACCTGCTCTACCAGCATAGGGATGAGCAGGAGGCGGAGCGCTTTATAAAAGCGCTGACAACGCATTTGAAGTTGCCAACCGGATCATTGCTCGCTGATATTCCCTGTGGAAAAGGCAGGCACAGTATTTATTTGCATGCCCTCGGATACCAGGTGACCGGAATGGACCTGGCTCCCGAGAGTATTGCAGAAGCTCAGAAACGCAGCGCTACTGGCTTACATTTTGAAGTAGGCGATATGCGTTCTATCCGTTTCAAAGAATCATTCGACGCAGTTTTAAATCTGTTTACAAGTTTCGGGTATTTTGATTCCGAAGAAGAAAATAAAAACTCCTTAGGGCAGTTGGTTCAGGCCATAAAACCCGGTGGATTTTTTGTCATGGATTTCATGAATGTACGCCGCGTGCTGGCGAGTCTGGTGCCTAAAGAAGAAAAAGAATTATCGGGCGTGCATTTTTCGATCACCCGAATGGTGGAGAATGGGGTCCTGGTAAAACGTATTCAAATACAGGATCAGGATAAAACCTTCCATTTCCAGGAGCGGGTAAAAGTATTATTCGATCATGAATTGGAACAATATCTGAGAGATTTTGGTTGTACAGTTCAGGCCTGTTTTGGTTCCTATACGCTCGAAGCTTATGACAAGGACTTGTCGCCAAGGTGTATTTTCATTGCCCGCAAGAGCTAGTCTCTAAGCTGGGGGTATATCAAATGTATGTGGACTAATTTTGTAGTATTATTTCTCATTACTTTCGCAGCTGGAGCAGCCTTGTTTCTGTTTCCTACTTTCGACAAGGCGAAGTTTAAATCAGTGTTATCTTTCAGTGGTGCTTACCTCTTTGCAATTACGGTTGTTCATATTTTTCCCGAAATTTTTCATGAAAACGAACGCTATACGGCGGCGGCTGTTTTTGTATTAATCGGCTTCTTTATGCAGCTTGCGCTTGATTTTTTCAGCACCGGAGTGGAGCATGGGCACATTCATTTGCATCACCATGACCATCATTTTCCCATGTCGATTTTCCTGGCGCTTTGTGTGCATTCTTTTTTAGAAGGTACCTTGCTGGTGCATCCGGAACATGCCTCTCAACACGAGCATTCACACGGTTTAATGTTTGGCTTATTGTTGCATAAAATTCCAGAATCTTTCGCCCTGGCTTCGGTACTGGTGCATCATTTGGGTAAAAAGAGAAAAGCCATGCTGGCTTTAATAGCATACGCGCTATGTTCCCCATTGGGTGTTTGGGTTAGCGAGTGGATGAACACCAGTGGGCTTATTCAGTCGGAATATATGTACTATTTATTTGCGACGGTCGCTGGAAATTTTCTGTTTATTTCAACTACTATTTTTTTTGAAGCCAGTCCTTCCGATCATTCATTCAAAGGGAACAGGCTGCTTATTTTTATGTTTGGTGCAGCCACCGCAGTATTGTTAGAGACCTGTCTGTAATACACGGCTCCTTCGTTGAGGATAATGAGTATCCATGTTCCGCCGTGACATAATTTGTGACATGGCAGCTGTGAATGCTGTGGAAAAGTAAGCCGTCATTAGAAGGAGTGGAGTTTTAAGTATGCCAATAATTTACTAAAATCGGGTATTGAGCATGATAACTGAAGATCACGTAAGACAACTGGCTCCCGACGCCGCTTCCGCTAAAGCAGGTACTGCTCTTGCCGTGCTTTCTAAATGGAAAGGCCTGGCTAAACATACCGAAGCGATCTGGGGGTATTGTCAGGGCTCAGGCAAAGATCCGTACTTTACCCGTGTAGACGTGCAGCAATGGGCGTTTCAATGTACTTGCCCCAGTCGGAAATTCCCTTGCAAGCATGGTATTGCTTTAATTCTGTTATGGGTTCGTCAGCCCAATCAATTTTCGTCACAAGAAATGCCATCCGTTGTTTCGGAATGGATTCAGAAGCGGAGACAAAAGGAACAAGCGCCTGCAGAAAAAAATCCGACTGAAAAAAGTAAAAATACCTCCGACGCTTCCACTAAGCGAAGCGAGGCCCGCGAGCGAAGTGTGCGGGATGGTATACTGGAGCTCCGTCAATGGATCGCCGATTTGATGCGCACTGGCATGATGCATCTTCCGTCACAAGCAGGGAGTTTTCATGAAAACATGGCCGCCCGACTGGTAGATGCGAAAGCTCCCGGGCTAGCAGCCATGATGCGGCAGGTGGGCGAGGTAAATGTATTTGAAGACCGCTGGCCGCTACAACTTAGCAAGCACTTGTCGAAAATATACTTGATTACCGAAAGCTTTTTGAAAGAGGATCAACAAAGTCCTTTATTCCGGCAAGAGGTGCGGCAGCTCATAGGCTGGAATACCAGTAAGGAGGATGTGCTGACGGGGGAAGCACACCGCGACGAATGGTTGGTAATGGCTCGCAGAATGGAAGAACAGCAGGAGATGAACGCTGAATATATCTGGCTGTATGGCAGAAATAAAGCCCGGATGGCGTTGGTATTAAACTTTTATTTTGGAGCACAACGACCGTTGCATTCCCTCGTACCCGGCATGGCTATAAATGCTGAGTTGTGTTATTACTCTTCGCTGATGCCCTTAAGAGCATTAATAAAAGAACCTTACACACCAACGTCTTTCTTTTCACCGGCAGGCCTAAGCGATCTGGAAGATGCCGCCGGACAAATAGCACAGCAAATGGCAGTGTTTCCATTTACCAATAGAATTCCCCTTCTCCTGAAAGAAGTACAGTTGATAAGAATACAGAAAAAATGGCATGTACGAGATGCAGGAAATCGAATATTACCACTTTGCAACGATCCGGAAGAGTGCTGGAAAGTTCTTGCCTGGAGTGGAGGAGCGAGCATGAATGCCCTGGTGCTTTTTATTCAGGGACAATGGAGGCTGGAATCTGTATGGAATACTTCCGAAATAATTTCTTGTTGGACCTAAGGATTGGAAAGCATGCAAACAGGAAATCCTACAGAAGAAGAAATTTTAAAAACGGTGCAATTGGGCACTAGTCGCTACCTCCCTTCCATTGATCAATATCCTGGAGGACTGCGTGCGCTTTTGCAACAGTTACCTGCCGATGACAGGGAAGATTTTTTTATAAAATGCTGTGCTTCTTACTTTGCTTACGCAGAGGCCGGCATAACATTTTCTATTTCCAATGAAGAGCCATTTATGGCGCCCCAGGAGTCCAAGTCCTATGCCTCCGCTTCTTTTTCATCCTTGCTTTCGTTGCTGGGAAACCAACAGGAAGAAAAGCCCTTATTGTATTTTCTGATACAAACCCTGCATGCCTCCGGACAATTGGCGCCGCCGCAGCAGGTGCCTGCCTTGCTGTCTATGGCCATTATGGAGCGAGAGCCCTGGAGACAACGTTTTTTGGAAGTGTGCGGTGAGCGCGGAAAATGGCTGGCCTCTCTGAATGCAGAGTGGTCGATGCTGATTCGTTCAGAAAGTGTGTCGGAAGAAGATTGGAAGACGGGAACTAAAGAACAGCGACTTAGGTTTATAAAACAGTTGCGAGAGGAAAAACCGGATGAAGCGTTGCAATTATTATTGACAGCTTTTAATACGGAGCCGGCAGCCATGCGCAGTGAACTGCTGGATGTTCTTTCGGATACTCTTCGGGAAAGTGATATCCCATTTTTAGAGCAGCAACTTCAAGATAAAAGCGTGAAAGTACGCGATACCGCATATGCCTTGTTGCGCATGATTCCTACCAGCACATTGGTAAAGCGGTATGCAGAAAACTTGTCACAAGGTCTTGAATTTTCTGAAACACGAGACCTAACATTGCAAAAACAAAAAAGGATACGGATAAAGTCTTTTGAATTGCAGGACGAGGAGGTATTTCGTTCGGGATTACAAAAGATAAGTTCTGAAAAGGGCAAAGCAGACCACGTATATTGGATGGAGCAGCTATGTTGCTGGGTTCCCCCTGAATGGTGGGAGCAACATAGTTCATGGTCGCTGGAGGAGGTGGTACAATCTCTTCGCAAAGAAAAAGAAACAGTAGGACTGGCACATGCCATGGTCACGGCTGCGGTATTGTTTGAAAGCAAGCATGCGGCTGTGGTGCTTTCAAAAGCCTTTCCTGGAAAGTTTCCTGATTTGTTTGATCTTCTAACTTTGCATGAATGCTTTATACAATGGAGGCATGCCGACGAAAGCAATAAACGCAGTGTATTGGTATACCTTCTGCAACGCGATGCAGACATACAGCTGTGGCCTGCAGAATTGATGCAAGAGGTTTTGGCATGGCTCGAAAAATCACCCTATTCCATCAGTATCGCAGAATATGGAATGCTGGCGTTGCGCATGCCTGATCATTTTTATGCATACTTACAATCGAAAGTACAAGACACGGACATGCGTCGGTACGAACGGGCCTACTTTGCTACCCGTGCAACTCAAATGATGTCTGTGATGGAACGTAAAAAACAAATTCAAACTATATCAAACCTATGAAAACTATTTTTAGAATCGCGTGTCTGTTGCTGGTGGCAATGGGTATGGCTCAAAACACAAGCGCCACCTTTACGTTAAGCAGCAATAGCGTTGGCGGACAAGGCACAACCCGTCAGGAGTTTAAAGGCTTTGGCTGTTCAGGTGAAAATATGTCGCCTCAATTAAGTTGGAAAAATGTTCCCGCCGGAACTAAAAGCTTCGCCATAACCATGTACGATCCGGATGCGCCCACTGGAAGCGGATGGTGGCATTGGGTGTTGTTTGACTTGCCTGCACAAGTAACAGAACTAAAAGAAGGAGCAGGGGATCCAGCAAAGAATTTGCTACCTCCAGGAGCCATTCAGGGTATTACCGATTTTGGTATGGCTGGATTTGGCGGTCCTTGCCCACCTCCCGGTCACGGCTTTCATCAATACATCATTACCGTGTACGCTTTGAGCGTAGATAAATTGGGCTTGGATGGTAAAGCTAGTCCTGCCACAGTTGGGTATTATTTAAATGCCAATACACTGGCAAAATCTTCTTTAGTATTTTATTACAAACGATAAACTAACCGGAGGTTCCGGTGTATTCTAACCTCGAAATACCATGAGCGTTTTACGACAACATGCGGAAGTACAGTTTGCCAGCGAGCTGGAAGCATTGCAGCATGCCGATCAGGGGCGTAAGCCTGCACAATGGAAACTTTCGCCACAGGCAGTGGTGCAGTACCTCATGGGAGGGAAGCTGTCTAATGGGGTTGAAATTTCTCCTAAGTATATTGGTAGCCGCCGTTTGATCGAGATCGCGGTGGCCACCCTCACCACAGACCGGGCTTTGCTGTTGTATGGGCTGCCTGGAACGGCCAAATCCTGGGTGTCGGAACATCTGGCAGCGGCCATCTCCGGCGACTCTACGCTGCTGGTGCAAGGAACTGCCGGTACGGGTGAAGAAGCCATTCGCTACGGATGGAATTACGCACGCTTGCTGGCCTCCGGACCGGTACCCGAAGCCCTCGTAGAAACTCCGGTAATGCGTGCCATGCGCCTTGGTAAAATAGTTCGTTTGGAAGAATTAACCCGCATTGGTTCGGATGTGCAAGATTCACTCATTACCATTCTTTCCGAAAAAACATTGCCTGTTCCGGAATTAAATACCGAAGTGCAAGCCATAGCCGGATTTAACCTGATTGCTACTGCCAACAACCGGGATAAAGGAGTCAACGAATTGTCCAGTGCCCTGAAGCGACGTTTCAATACCGTGATCTTACCCTTACCTGCTACGCTGGAAGAAGAAATGGATATTGTGGAACAACGTGTACACAGCTTTGGTAAATCTATGGAGTTGCCGGTAGAAAAACCAATTGCCGAAGATATCAAACGAGTAGTTACCATTTTTCGTGAGCTGCGACAAGGGCTAACCTTAGACGGCAAGAGTAAAATCAAATCGCCCAGTGGCAGTTTAAGCACGGCAGAGGCGATCTCAGTCATGAACAGCGGTCTGGCTTTGGCGCATCATTTCGGCGACGGACAACTTACCGCCTCCGATATTGCTTCCGGAATTTTAGGTGCAGTGGTGAAAGATCCTGTGCAGGATAAACTGGTGTGGCAGGAATACCTGGAAACGGTATTAAAACAGCGGGATGGTTGGAAAGATATATACCGCGCTTGTCGCGATCAGCAAGCCTAAGCTTGCCTTGGGGGGAATCTAACTTCATTTAAAGTAGTGAACGATTGGCAACGTATTATTTAGGCATACGTCATCACGGTCCAGGATCAGCACGGCACTTGTTGTCGGCGATGGAGCAACTGCAACCTGACATAGTACTGGTGGAGGGTCCTCCGGAAGGAGAACGCCTGTTGCCTTGGGTATTGCATGCGCAGATGAAGCCTCCTGTGGCCATGTTGATGTATGTGCCTCAGGATACACGCCACGCAGTTTTTTATCCATTTACTGTTTTTTCACCGGAATGGCAGGCGATGCACTATGCTTTGCAAAAAAATATTCCCGTGCGGTTTATCGATTTGCCTCTTGCATATAAGTTTGGACGAGCCTTGCAGCCCGAAGAAGAGCGCATCGTTGTTTCGGAAGGAAAGAATACATCAGCCAGGTGCGGACATCAGCATCCCTTGGATTATTTGGCCTCGCTGGATGGGTTTGATGATGAGGATGAATGGTGGGAGCAACTGGTGGAGCGCAGGCATGGAGCCCTGGAGGCATTTGAGGCCATTGCCGAGGCAATGGCGGCCTTGCGTGCAGACGAGGCAGAAGATGAGGAAGATTTGTTGCGGGAAGCGTTTATGCGCAAAGCCATTCGGAAAGCGGAAGACGAAGATTATCAGTGCATCGTGGTGGTATGCGGAGCCTGGCATGTGCCGGCCTTACAAAACAGGCCACCGGCTAAGTCCGATGAGGCCTTGATGAAAAAGCTCCCTAAAGCCGCAGTAGAAGCCACCTGGATACCTTGGACGAACGAACGCCTTGGATTAGAAAGTGGTTATGGTGCCGGCATTAAATCGCCTGGTTGGTATGAGCATGTATGGAATCACAATGACCGGGAAGGGATACACTGGCTGGTAAAGACCGCTCAGATATTTAGAACGCATCGTATGGATGTATCCACTGCTCATGTGCAGGAAACAGTGCGATTGTCTTCCGCCTTGGCATCCTTGCGGGGCTTGAGTCAACCGGGGTTAAAAGAATTCAAAGAGGCGATTCAATCGGTCATGTGCATGGGAGAAGCGTTGCCCTTGCAATTGATAGAACGCGATTTATGGGTAGGGAATCAATTGGGTGAAATTCCTGAAGGAGCTCCGCAAACTCCCTTGCAGCGCGACTTTGAAGCGTGTCAAAAAAAACTGAGGTTAAAGCCCAAGCAGGAACCACATACCTTAGTATTAGATCTGCGCGAAGCCTACGATCTGCAGAAGAGTGTTTTTCTGCATCGCCTGCAGGTATTAGGCTTAGACTGGGCTACCCTTTCTGACCTGGAAGGGAAGGGAACTTTTAAAGAAGCCTGGAACCTGGAGTGGAATCCGGAAATGATGATACGTCTGGTTGAAAATGCTATCTGGGGAAATACCGTGGAAGAAGCGGCAGCCGCGTTCCTGAAACATCAGGTAATAAAAGGTCCTAGCTTGCCTCAACTCACCAACTTACTGTTGGCATGTTTGCCTGCGGAATTGCCAGAGGCATTTGTGATTGCCAGCGAACAACTGGAAAAGGCAGCAGCAGGCAGCCGCGATGTACAGGATTTATTGAGGGCATTCATCCCCTTGATTCAGGTGCGTCGATACGGCGATGTGCGAAAAACTGATACGCAGTTGGTTTCAGTAATTATGGATGGCTTGTTTACCCGCAGTTGTATTGGCCTTCCTTCGGCCGCTGCTTCCTTAGATGAAGACGCAGCCCAACAACTTTGTGAGTTAATGAGGCAAACCGACCAGGGATTGCAAATACTTCAACAGGAAAACTATTGGTCTTCCTGGCATAGCACTTTGCTAGTACTGTGCGATGATATACAAGTGCAGCCGTTGCTCTCCGGCTTGGCTACCAAATTATTGATGGATGCTCACCAATTGGAGAATGGGAAATTGGAACAATATTTTCTTCGTGCACTTTCTTCATCAGTAGAACCGATGCGGGCAGCCTGGTGGCTGGAGAGTTTTTTAAAAGGCAGCTCTGCCACGTTGTTATACGAAGAAAGCCTTTGGTTATTGGTACATTCCTGGATGAATAGACTTAGCTGGGAACAGTTCCAAAGCATAGTACCTTTATTACGGAGAACATTTGCAGGGTTTAGTGTGGCAGAGCGTCGCATGCTTGCCCGCAAAGCGCAGCTTGGTGCAGGGGGCGGCACCAACACGCTGCCAAGGGCTGAATATTCAATTCAGGAAGAACGGGCGATATGCCTATTGCCGGTGCTATCACAAATACTTTTACCAATTACATCGTAACTCTATGAACGAAGAAGAGATTGTTAAACATCGGGCAGCCCAATTAAGAAAACCCCAGGGTGATGCGGGCATAGCAATAGCCGAATGGATGAATATAAACAACCGGAAAATGAATCTGGATGCCATCGATTTTCTAGGCTTGAAAGAGAATGACCGGGTCTTGGAAATTGGCATGGGGAATGGCTATTTTGTTCCCACCGTATTGCAACAAGCGCCAGGTATATTCTATACCGGTTACGACTATTCAGCGCTGATGGTGGAAGAGTCGATCCGCTTGAACCAAACACAGGTAGCCTCCGGGCAGGCTCATTTCATGGCGGGCAGCGTAGAAGAATTGCCCTGGAAGGAGCCCACCTTTTCCAATATCTTCACCGTAAACACCATGTATTTTTGGGAAAATCCATTGTTGGTGCTTACATCAATCAAAAAGATATTATTGCCTGATGCAACATTTACCATTGCTAATAGAAGTAAGAGAGTGATGGAAAAGTTGCCTGTCACGCAATATAATTTCCGGTTATTTGAAGCTGCTGAGGTAACAGAATTAGTGAAGCAAGCAGGTTTTACCTTGGTTGAATATAAGGAAGTAAAAGAGCCCGATTTGGTCGTGGAAAATAGAGTGTATGAATTGGAGTCTCAGTTTTTTAAAGTTCAGTAAAAACCGATTCCTCAGAAACGCATAAATTCTGGAAATAAGCAATAGCCAGCACAGTATGGATGAATTGGAACGCAAATGGAGGTTGGTATTGGGGGCGGAAGTGCGGGAAGAATTTCCTGCGGCCTTAAGTGGCATCGACAGTCACCTTGATAAAACGTTGGAAGCCTTGTATAATGCAGGAGACAGAAAGGGAGGCCTGGGCCCTTCGTCTCCCAATGTGGCTCGTTGGCTCGGAGATATCCGTGAGTATTTTCCGGCGTCTGTTGTAAAAGTATTGCAGCAGGATGCCTTAAAACGTTTGCAACTTACCAGTATGCTTACCGAGCCCGAAATGCTCGAATCGGTAGTGCCCGATGTACACCTGGTGGCCAACCTGATGTCATTGGGAAAATTAATTCCGGAGAAGACAAAGGCTACCGCCCGCAGGGTGGTACAGCGTGTGGTGCAAGAATTGATGGATGCATTGCAAGCGCCTACGCAACAAGCCGTGCAAGGGAGTCTGCATCGCAGTACTCGCAACCGAAGACCACGCATGACAGAAATGGATTGGCATTCCACCATACTTAAAAATCTAAAACATTACCAACCGGAATACCATACCGTAATTCCTGAAACTCGCATTGGATATGGCAGAAAGAGAAAGTCACTGAAAGAGGTCGTATTGTGCATCGACCAGAGTGGATCCATGGGGACTTCGGTGGTTTATGCCGGCATTTTTGGAGCGGTATTGGCTTCCATTCCAGCCTTGCATACCCGCATGGTGGTGTTTGATACCGAAGTCGCAGATTTAACAGAACAGCTCAATGATCCGGTGGAGTTGTTGTTTGGCGTGCAATTGGGAGGAGGTACCGATATTGCGCGTGCCTTGCGGTATTGCGAGCAAGTTGTAGAACGTCCTGCCGATACGGTGTTGGTCCTGATAAGTGATTTGTTTGAAGGTGGACAGGAATTGGAAATGAAAAAAACAGTAACTCAATTGGTCGCTGCCGGCGTTCAGATTATTGTGTTGCTGGCATTGAACGACGAAGGCGCTCCCTCTTACGATCATGCCAACGCCTCCTTTTTTGCTGGTCAGGGAGTATCGGTGTTTGCCTGTACCCCGAATCATTTTCCATCGTTGATGGCTGCTGCCCTTAGCAAACAAGATGTGGCAGGGTGGGCATCCGCCCTTGGCATTGTGCAGGCAACCGTCAATGCCTAAGTTGCCTGATTTGCTAAATGGATATTCTTCCGTTAAATCAATAATCTGACAATTATCGTAGGAAGGTACAATCCTTGTGGTTTCCGAGCCGGAATTATGTTGATCGCATGCAGCCTCTATTATTCGTACTTACAATTAAAGGATTGCTTATTCTTTCCTCCTGTTCGGATGTTCAAAGAGATAAACAGTCCCCTTCCATCGTGGCAGATACCCCTAATCAGCCCCCACCACCGCAAGGTATTGAATCCTCCATCGACCATCCTATGGATGAACAAATACAATGGGAGCAATGCTTACTTCAATCAAAGGTGGCAGGCAATGCTGAGGTAGTGCTAGATTATTTAACCGCTTACTTTACAATCTTTGCCAGTGCAACCGGATATCCGGAAGAAGAAGCGCATGAGGAAGTATTGACCGATACCTTGAACGTTGAACTGTTTTATCAGCACTTCCCCTTGCTGGAAGGTGGGGCTCAACAAGTAGGCCTCCGTTCTGTGGTAGAGCTTGTAAATAGTGTTGGTAAAGGTGAATTGTATAAAGCACAGTACACATTGCGAAGTCAAGGAAATGGAGGGTATGAAGAGGTGACGAACACCGTATTAATTTGGCGGGATGAAGAACATTTGCTGCGAGTTATCTTTCATGAATTAACCGCGGTGGGAATGACATCTTTTGGAGACCGCAACCATCATGGGCAAGGTCGATTCGATTGTGTACACACAAGGCATCTATCCGTGAAGGATTCTATTGTGTATGTGGCAGATTGGATGGATACATCCGGTTCAAAAGGAGATGCCCAATGCCCTGGCGTAGAAGGATTATCCAATCATCGTAAATCAGGTCAATACTATTGGAAAGGAGATCACTTGGTTCGTAAAAGTGAATAGGCTTGCAAGGAATAGGAAGGAAATCGGTTAAACCCTAATTTTTCAATAGAAATTCTTCTATTGAAAAACGACTACTAAAATCAAGGGCTTCAGAAGGAATCGATTAGAATAATTTCTTTTCTAAGCCCATGATTTTCTATGTCGGGATTACCGGCCATGGATCTACGATCCATGAGCTTTCTCCATAGTGCGCTTCGTTTCTATTGAGAAAAGCCCGTTAAAGCTGGGTGATGTGTTTCGGACAAATGGAATGGTGGGATATTATCGGTTAATAAAGTCGAGCATTTCCTGCAAAACGTCGTTGCCAAAAATCGTAGAAATACGATCGTGATGCAATCCCTTTTTGAAGTCTTTGATAGGGAAGTTGATTCCTTCCGTTTCCGGGTAATTGCTAAACAGTACTATGTTTTCATTGATGATCATCAGACTGTGATGACCAGCATCTACGTTCCAGCGTACCTCATTCATGCTCATTTAAACGGAAGAGAAGCTTTCGGGGTTGCCGAAAATAGAAATGAGGGGGGATTTTATGCTGATGGATTTGCAAGGAAAACTTCCCTGTTGGATGAAAAGCACCTTGCGTGAGGGACAGAATGGAAAGCCCACAGTGGAGCCTTAGGCACCACGAGGACTTGCAATGATGGCCCGACCCAAGCGAAGCGCAGGGGCACGCTATAAACTACCTTGAAGATTGCCCTTAGTTTTTTATTCGGGTGTTTCTATTCATAAAAGCGATGTGAATAAAAAAAGGCCGGAAAAACCGGCCTCTTCTATGCAAGGATAAACAACAAAATTTAAAACTATAATCAGTTCAGAAGATGTATTGTTTTACGAATGTAATTCAACATCATCTGCTCTTCACTTTCACTGTTTTTATTAGCGGTAGTTTCTAATTGATTAAGCACGCGGTTGCGCACCGATTCAGTTCTTAAAAAACGGGGTGCCAACGAAACGATGCTGTCTCTGCGCTCTCTTTCTTCCTGGTACAGGTAGTGTGTATGTACTTCTTTGATTAAACTTTTGGCCCGTTGAATGTCTAAAGCAGGCAATGCAGCTTTGCGTATAGACTCGAACTCTTCTTCACAAATCAAACAATCGGCATCGGCAATGCAAAGATGAAGATACACCAAGTAATGCTCATACACCCACTGTGAAGTACTCGTACGTAAACCTGCTATCATGAACCAGAATCTTAATGATGAACTATTGCTAACTCAAAGTTATGCTTCTGTAATTAGTATTGAAAAAATTGAATTAAGGCTTTTTACGGATAATACAGGTAATTATTACACCGTAGAATGAGTATAAATACGCATTGGCAGGTTAAAATTCAGTGTTTTTAAGAAAAAATATAATTTACTATAGTCCAGTTTGAGATAACAAATTTAAAGAAAAAGGCAGTTATAGTTCGGTAAAGTACAAAATGATGAATAAGAATGGTATAAAAAAAAGAAGGCTTTTCATTTAGAAAAGCCTTCTTTATAAGTAAGAGTGAACGAAGTCTTACATCATTCCACCCATGCCACCACCCATTGGAGGTGTAGCAGGTTTCTCTTCAGGGATGTCAGCCACTACACAAGAGGTAGTTAACAACAAGCCAGAAATAGACGCCGCGTTCTCCAGTGCAAGGCGAGTCACTTTCGTTGGGTCGATGATACCAGCGGCAAACAAGTTTTCGAATTTGTCTTCGCGGGCATTGTAACCGTAGTCATCTTTTCCTTCACGCACTTTGTTTACAATAACAGATCCTTCTCCGCCAGCGTTCTGCACGATGGTGCGAAGTGGAGCTTCGATGGCGGTGCGTATGATTTGAACACCTGTATTCTGGTCTTCATTTTCCAGTTTCAGAGCATCCAAAACCGCGGAAGTACGAATCAGGGCAACTCCACCACCAGGGATGATTCCTTCTTCTACAGCCGCACGGGTAGCGTGAAGCGCATCGTCAACGCGATCTTTTTTCTCTTTCATTTCTACTTCAGTAGCAGCACCTACGTATAGGATGGCTACGCCGCCAGAAAGTTTAGCAAGACGCTCTTGTAACTTTTCTTTATCGTAGTCAGAAGTGGTGTTTTCGATTTGCGCTTTGATTTGAGCAATGCGCGCCTGGATGTTTTCTTTTTTACCACGACCGTTTACGATGGTAGTATTATCCTTGTCGATGTTGATTTTTTCAGCAGTTCCAAGGAATTCCAGGGTGGCATTTTCCAGCTTGTATCCGCCTTCTTCCGAAATAACAGTACCGCCGGTTAGGATCGCGATATCTTCCAGCATGGCTTTTCTGCGATCTCCAAAACCTGGAGCTTTCACAGCAGCTACGCGCAAAGCACCACGGATTTTGTTTACCACCAATGTAGCAAGGGCTTCGCCATCTACATCTTCGGCAACAATTACCAATGGTTTTCCAGTTTGGGCTACTTGCTCCAATACAGGAAGCAATTCTTTCATGGAAGAAACTTTTTTGTCGTAGATCAAAATGTATGGATGATCCAGTTCTGCTTCCATTTTATCGGTATTGGTAACGAAATACGGAGATAAGTATCCGCGATCGAACTGCATACCTTCTACGGTTTTAACTTCCGTTTCAGTTCCTTTAGCCTCTTCTACGGTGATCACACCATCTTTACCAACTTTATCCATTGCATCGGCAATCATTTTACCGATAGCACTGTCGTTGTTAGCAGAAATGGTAGCTACTTGAGCAATTTCCTGAGAGGAAGAGATTTTTTTAGATACTTTTTTCAATTCAGCCACCACTGCCTGAACTGCTTTATCGATACCACGTTTCAGGTCCATAGGATTGGCACCCGCGGCAACGTTTTTAATTCCAGCATTGAATATAGCCTGAGCGAGCACGGTAGCGGTAGTAGTACCATCCCCAGCGCTGTCGGCAGTTTTGGAAGCTACTTCTTTTACCAATTGAGCGCCCATGTTTTCGATAGGCTCTTTCAATTCGATATCTTTTGCTACCGTAACACCGTCTTTGGTGATGGCAGGAGAACCGAATTTTTTGTCCAGGATAACATTACGACCTTTTGGACCCAGAGTCACTTTTACAGCGTTGGCCAAAGCATCAACACCTTTTTTTAGTTGATCTCTGGCATCATTATCAAAATAGATATTCTTTGCCATGATTAGATTAGAACAAGATTTAAATGATTACACAACAAAATTAAAGAATCGCAAAAATGTCGGATTCTCTCATGATAAGATATTCTTTTCCCTCTACAGAGATTTCGGTACCGGCATATTTGCCATACAGCACCACATCGCCCACTTTTACAGTTACAGGCTCATCTTTTTTACCTGGACCAGCGGCTACTACGGTGCCTTTCTGAGGTTTTTCCTTAGCGGTATCAGGAATGATAATGCCAGAAGCAGTTTTTTCTTCTGCGGCAGCAGGTTGCACCAGCACTCTGTCTGCCAATGGTTTTACTTTTACGGATGACATAATCACTGAAAGGTTTTTTCAACGTTTAACTTGCTCAACCCTTAACGAAGACTGTGCCATGTGTTCAAATGTGACAAAATTTCAGTTTTGACGTAAAATTCGATTAATTTGCCCTAAAGGATCACCTTCCAATGTGTATACACCATGTCATTAGCTGACAAAAATTCGCTTTTTAAACCTGTATTTGAACCTTTCTGGTTTACCCAGCCCGATTATCCGCAGGCCTGGCGTTGGCGCTGGTTGGTAGTGCCACAGGGAGCGCATGCAAAGGCATGGATGCCGGTAGTAGAGCAGGAGCATGTGGTACAAAGCGGCTTTCAGGCACCTTTTGGTGGTCCGGATGGCGGGGGGCTGAAAGAATGGATTGAATTGGTGAGTAGCTTCCTGGATACCTTTTCGGGGAAGCGCTTGCAAATCACCTTGCCTCCGGAATGCTACCGAAGTGCTGAAGAGGCCGACCTGATGCATCAGTTGCTGTTGCGACTTGGTTTTCAGGTATCGGTTGAAGAGCAAAATTATCATGTGTCTACCCTGGCACCTTTTGACTCTTTGTTGCATGATTCAGAAATCCGCAGATTACGAAAGGCGCGTTTATATGGTGTGCAGTTTAAAGTAAATGAAGTTTCCTGGGAAAAGGCTTTCGATCTTATAGTGCAGTGCCGCCAGCGAAAGGGATTCCCGATCTCGATGGCCAGAGAAGCATTTTTGAGTTTGCCCATCCTGGCTCCTCAACGATATACCTTATTTTCAGTACACCTGATGGAGGAAGTCCTTGCCGTGGCGGTAGGGGTGCGTGTACGTTCAGATATTCTTTATTTTTTTCTTCCCGCCGACGACCACCGTTATTTGAATTTAAGTCCTATGGCCTTGCTAAAAGAAGGAATGTACTTGTATTGCCAGGAACAATCAATTGGCATACTCGATTATGGTATTGGAACCGTAGGTGGGGTTCCGAACGAAGGGCTGATTCGTTTCAAGAAAAATATGGGGGGATCTCACAGTCCAAAACGAACCTATATAAAGGTTTGAATTTGCTTTTTCATTGAAAAATAGTTACTTGCTAACAAATAACCGAACACCTTATTGTTCATTTTAACATACTATTGATACATGCTGAACAAGAAATTATTGTTGCTGGGAGGAGGCCTCTTTCTGAGTATGCTGCTGGCGTCCTGCTTTAAAGATGATCTGGATGAATTCAAGTCGATCAAAAGAATTGAATTGAACGAGGAAATTGCAGTGGCTGCCATCACACAAAGATTGGATTATACCTTCTATAATCCGATCGGTCAGGTTTCTAATGTAACCTTTACCATTGCGGATACGGCCTTCATTGATTTGCCCAAGCAAACCGATACTTCTGAATTTATTATAGACGAAGTTCAATTTAAAACCCGGACCGAAAATCGATATACCAACGGTGGTACCTTTAAAATGGTTTTTCTGGATTCACTTGGCAATCGCAAAGACAGTTTGCCTGATGGAGGTCCCTGGACGATTGGGGCTGGATCAGCGGCAAGTCCATCCGTGAATAATTTCTCGATTACGATTGATACCGCACGATACAATCTGCTGGCACGCAATCGCAAAGTAGTTTTACAGCTAACCCTCAATACTGGGGTAGCTGGAATTCCATCCGGATATAACGTGCTAGACTTTACCTATTTTGTTGGTGTGCGTGCCAAGGGCCGCGTAAAATCGGATATCGATTTAAATAATATTGTTTCCTTCTAATTTTTTGATTCAGAAATGAAAAAAATTGTACTCGGCTCCCTTTTGAGTCTATGTTTCTGGATGGCCCATGCACAGCAGGAACTTACCTTGTTCCACATGAACAATCTGGTGCAGGCATCCTATATCAATCCGACGGCTATGCCGGAATTTAAAATCAGCATTGGCCTTCCAATTATTTCCAGCGTGTATACCTCGTTGGGTAATTCGTCATTCCGATTGAACGATTTAAAAGCCAATCTTAATAAATCAGATTCTACTATCTACAATTTCGATAAGTTGATGTCAAAATTGGATAAGAATAAAAATTATCTGTACACACATCAGCAAGTAGATTTATTCAGTTTGCGTTTCAGGCATCGCTGGTGGTTTATCACGTTGAACGCTACTCAAAAGTTCGACGTACGATTTAACTACACCAAGGATTTTTTAAACCTGCACACTGGGAATGCCAGTTATATTGGTAATGAGGCCAACTTTGATAATGTTTCGCTGAATGCCATGAATTATACCGAGTACGCGATTGGTATCATGAGAGCGAAAGATGGAAGCAAGTTCCGATATGGAGTTCGTGGTAAATTCCTAATGGGCCAGGACAATATTTATATGCCAGACGGGAAGAAAAGATATTCTGTAAATGGGGAATATTATCAGCAACAAATTGATGCCGATTTTGTGATCAATACCAATAGTTTTTTCAACACGGATTCCCGTAACTACGATTCCACTATGGCAGATAAGATAGAAAAGTTCGAAACGGATGCTGCCCAGAAATATTTCTGGAATAACAAAAACACAGGATTGGCAATGGATTTGGGTGTAACCTACTTGCTAAATAAAAGAACATCCTTCACTGCGGCCTTAAACAACCTGGGGTATATCAACTGGAGAAGCCATGCGGTCAATTATAAAATTGATGGTTCCTATAATTTTAATGGAATCGATGTACAAAATCTTGGCAATAGTGCCATCGAACTCGATAAAATTGTAGATACACTGGAAAAAAGATTTGAACCGGTACGATCGGAAAATTCTTATAGAACCAGGTTATATCCTCAGTTGTATCTAAGCGCACAGTATAAATTGGGCAGAAGTACGCAGCTTTCCGGAACCTTCTTTTCTGAGTTTAATCAAGGCATCCGTCCTGCCATTTCTGCAGGGCTGCATCAGCGCCTGGGAAGAGTCATTAACTTGATGGTTTCTTATTCAGCCTTACGCAAAAGCTACAACAATCTGGGTATTGGATTCCTATTTAAACCAGGTCCATTTCAGTTCTACCTGGTAAGCGACAATGTATTGGCTTTGGCTAATCCATTCAACGCGAACTTTTTTAATCTTCGCGCAGGGATGAACCTGGTATTTGTGAAGGTGAGAAATCCTGAAGCACCATCTCATAATGAATAAGAATTCAATAGTTAGACCAAAAACAATTACATCGGTCATGAAGCATATTATATTATTTTTTTCCTGGTGCATGCTCGTTAGCATATCCTTGAAGGCCCAGGATAACTTTACACCGCAACGTTTGGAGCAGGCGGTGAATACAGAATACAGCGAATTAAACCCGCTCATTTCTCCCGACGGGAAAACCTTGTATTTTTCACGTCTGAACCACCCTGAAAATTTTCTTGGGGATCATAATACGTCGGATATTTGGTACAGTACCTTGCAGCCTGACTCTTCCTGGTCCATTGCCAAGCGTATGCCCCGACCTTTTAATACGGCCAGATACAATAACTTATTTTCTATTTCATCCAATGGAACTCATTATTTAGTAAATGGAGAATTTAAAGGGAAAAAAGCCCGTTGGATTAAAAGAGGCCTGTCTGTGGTGACCAAGGAAGGTGATAGCGCCTGGTCTAAACCCAAGCGACTGAAAGTACCTGCTTTATCCAGAAAAAACAGAGGGTTGTTTTCTAATGCATATCTCAGTGAAGATGAAGAATATTTGGTGACCTGCTTTGCTAAAAAATGGGAAGGTGAAATATTGGATATGTATATTTCTGCACGGAAGAAAAATGGAAAATATACCAAACCCAAACCTATTCCTCATATCAACGATTATGGATCGGTAGAAGCACCTTTTCTAACGGTAGATAAACAATATATGTTTTTTTCTGCCGACAATAACCGTGACGGATTTAACGACATAATGCGCGTGCGCAAAGTAGCAGGGGAGGCCCCTGAAAAAAATATCAAAAGAGAAATCGTAAAGTGGACTGACCCTGTCATGATGAGCGATTCGCTCAATTCTACTGCCTGGGATTCCTATTATCACCTGAATAAAAAAGGAAGTTGGGCTTACTTTTGTTCTGATCGAAATACCAGCACCAAGTCCGATATTTACCGTGTAAAAGTATTCGAAGAAAATCCATTTGTTGATGTCTCCGGTATTGTTTTCAACAAAACTAAAAATGCACCTCTTCAATCGAAATACAAATTTGTGATTTCGGCAGACGGGAAGGTTATAGACACCGCAGTCATAAATCCGGATTCGGCTTCTTATGCCATTCGCTTGCCACTGGGCCGCCGCTATTCCATTGCAGCGGTTGCGGATAAATTTGTTTCTACTCCGGAATATGTGGATGTAAGTACCCGCCGTGAGTATATGAAAACTAATTTGAATTTGAACGTAACTCCTGTGCCTTACGTGCTGGTGCAAGGTCGATTCTTGAACAAGAAAACCAATGGTGTATTACCTGCCAGCTCCAGGCCTAAATTGGCTGTTGATGGAGTGATCGTAGATTCGGTTGAACTGGATTACAACAACATGACTTATACGGCAAAGATTCCTCATGGGAAATCGTATTCTCTGCAAGTACTTGCTGATAAATATAATCCAATCGTGCAGTACCTGGATCTGAAAAATGTAGACGATTACCAGGAATATAAGAAAGACCTCATGGCGGAAGAAATTCGTATGTTGGCTGTGGTGACAGGTAAAATCATCAATAAGAAAACCAACAAACCCATGTCTTCCAAAGTGGATTACGATGTAAAGGTGAACGATGTTGAGAAAGGCAATGCTAAAATTAACCGGGAAACCGCAGAATATTCCATCGAAATTCCTATCGGACAGAAATATGTAATCAATGCTTCGGCGAATAAATATTTTCCTTCGTATGAAAATGTAGACCTTAGCATGGAAACAACACCTGTTAAAATCTATAAAGATCTTTACCTGGCTCCTTTGGAGGTTGGTTCTTCTGTGAAATTGAACAATGTGTTTTTTGAAACCGGAAAGGCTATTCTGAAACCAGAGTCTTTCATTGAGTTGGATAAAGTGGTTTCCTTCTTGAATGAATACCCTGAAGTAAAAATTGAAATTGGTGGGCATACGGATAATGTTGGTAAGCCTGATAAAAACCAGATCTTATCACAAAATAGGGCCAATGCCGTGGCGGATTATATAAAACGTCAGGGCATTTCCGACGATAGGATTTCAGCAAAAGGATATGGCCAAAATAAACCTGTGGTTCCGAATACTACCCCTCAAAACAAAGCTAAAAACCGAAGGGTAGAATTTACAATTTTGGATATTTAATAAAATTGATGAATACAGTTATTAAAAGGCACGTCTAATTTAGACGTGCCTTTTTTATTGTCATCTATATAAGTTCCTTAATATCAATACTTTTTCGTTTCGGTAGCTTACTTTCGTTACCAGTTTTTTTATCTCTTTAGTACCATTTCCGATTCTTGTTATTGGTAATTTCCGGTAGGATTATATTTGTTAAGATTACTAATAAAAGCGATTTAATTTTATTTTATATTAGTTTTAGGCTATTTTCGACATGTAAATAATGTTTTACTCTTAAAATATTGTATTTTTGTGTTAAGACATTAAACCAAAGCACTATGAAAAAAGCATTTCAATGGGTATCGCTGGCAATGGTAATTGTTTTTCACAGCTCATGGGCTGCGACTTTTGTGGTAGATAATATCGGTGATGCGGATAACATGGCGGTTTATACGTTGGCGGATGGAAGCAATACATTACGCAAGTGTGTTCGCCTTGCCATGAACTTGGGCGGAGCCAATACTATACAATTTAATTTAGGTGGAGCTGCGCCCCACACGATAAACATTACCAATGGAATGTTTAATCTATATGGGGGAGACCTAACGATAGATGCCAGTACTCAAGCTGGCTGGGCAGGAAATCCCATTGTAGTGCTGAGAGGAAACGGAACAGGCAATGCGGTGGAGCTAAACGGAGCCCGTGTTACACTTCGAGGCTTAATTTTTCAGAATTATCAAAACGGAATTGTCGTTAACAACAATTTAGCTGGTAATGTCATTGAAAATTGTTGGTTTGGCATAAGTGCCGATGGAAATACCAAAACCGGAAATACTATTACAGAGTACGGTATCTTTCTAAGAAACGGAGTTACGAATTTTCGTATTGGAAGTACAACCACTTTGGATCAAACTACTCGCGTGGTTGTGTCAGGATGCAACCGGACTGGCATTTACGTTTTTCAGGCCGGCAATGGAATTGTGATTTCCAATGCTTATGTAGGAACCAATGCAGCTGGAAATGCAGGTTTAGGCAATGGATTGAACGAGGCTCAAAACCATCACGGCATCGATGTACAACAGACTCAAAATGTTCAAATCCTCAATTCTGTCGTTTCTTATAACTATGGAGCGGGTATAGAGATCCGTCAAAACTCCCATAATGCTATTATTCGAAACAATAAAATTGGAACCGACGCAAATGGAAATGTTCCTCTTGGAAATTTTTGTGTAGGAATTAGAGCCAGAACATCGAATGGACTTACTATTGGAGGAACTACTGCAGCGGAACGAAACATCATTTCCGCCAATGGAAATCCTGCAGTACCCAATGGTACAAGTTTACCAACGCAGTACGATTGGTATAACATGTGTGGTATTTACGCTGAAGATTGTTCCAATATGTCGATTGCCGGTAATTACGTTGGTACCGATAATTCAGGAAATGCAACTTCTGCGGCCCTTGGTAATTTTTATACAGGCATTAAGCTGGTAGCCTGGAATACCAATGCCTGTGAAAATAACACCATTGGTGGTGCTACCGCAAATCATAGAAATGTAATTGGTGGAAATGGTCAGCGCGGATTTGCCGCGGACGCTAACTATCCCGGGCATGGTGTGCAATTTCAAACCAACGTGCTGGGTAACAATGAAAATAATTTTGTTCAGAATAATTACATTGGAATAGGCGCTAATGGAACCGCTGGTATCGGAAATTACCAGGATGGAATCAGCCTATTCGGATTCGTTCGAAATATCTTTGTCGGCGGCAACGGTTTGCGCAACATCATTAGCAATAATCGTTTTGGAATTTTTATTCAGAACAATTGTCAGTCTAATTTTATTCGAGGAAATTATATTGGAACCAACGCAGCAGGCACCGCCATTGCTCCCAACACCCAAGGAGGAGTTTGTGTGCAATGGAATTCCACGGGCAATTATATCGGGAGAGATAATACCGGCGAAGGAAACACGATATCGGGTAACGCGGGAGCTCCTGGAATTATATTCCGAGAAGGAAACGGTGGTTTTGGGAATAATAATTTTGTATACAACAATATCATTGGATTGCAACCCGATGGCACAACTCCATTGCTATCTACCAATTCGTATGGTGTATTAATTCAGGATGGATGTTCCGGAAACCGCATCGGAGGAAGCGGAGCTAATCAACGCAATATCATTTCTGGCAACTTACAAAACGGCGTATACATGAATAATGGTGACAATAATTTTGTGATCAATAATTATGTAGGCTTGGATGTACTGGGTAATTCCAGACCCAATTTAAACTCGGGAATAGTATTGGAGAATGGTTCATCCGGAAATACCCTTGGAGAAGCCAATGGAGGAAATGTCATCTCGCGTAATACGAATTATGGAATTCGTATAGTCGGCGCTGGTTCTTTTTCCAATATTGTACGAGGAAATCTGATTGGAACGAACCTGGCTGGAACAGCTTCTTTGCCTAATAATATTGGGGTATCAATCATGAACGTAAATGCCTCTTCGGCTCTAGAGGCTAATATAATAGGAGGACTTGCTGCAGGAGAACGCAATCTTGTTTCGGGAAACAATACTCTCGGAATCCAGAGTGAAGCAAGTCCATATACTGTCATCACAGGAAATCTGGTAGGAACTAACCTGGCAGGTACCGCTGCTGTAGCGAATGGTACGCACGGCATCGAGGCTTGGAATAATTCTCATTTTGTACAAATTATTGGTAACCTGGTTTCTGGCAATGGAAATACGTTTGGCAATGGAATTTCCGTAACCAATTCCAACAACCTTACAGTGCGAAGCAATCTGGTGGGAGTGAATAGTACTGCTACCGCCGCGATTCCCAACCGCCAGGCCGGATATTCTTCTACCAATTCCAACAATACGATCATAGGAGGTTCTGTTGCTACGCAACGAAATGTATTCTCAGGAAATGGCGATCCGGGTATTTATATGGCGAATTGCGACAACACTCTTATTCAAGGCAATTACATTGGAGTAGGAGGGGTGAGTGGTAATCTTCCCATTGGCAACACTACTTCCGGAATTTACATTACCTCCAATGTAAATGGTGGTAGCGTTGATAATTTTATAGGAGGATTAAGTGCCGCCGAAAAAAATTTCATTGGCCATAATGGGGCCAACGGGGTGGTGATAGATGGAGCCACTTCGTTGCAGAATGCGATCCGTCAGAATGAAATTTTCTGTAACGCGCTGCGAGGCATTGTGCTAAGCAATGGATCAAATAATGGAATCGCAAGGCCTACTCTAACCATTCTGCCATCCGGCGATATTCAAGTATCTGCCGCTGCCGGAACATTTATTGAAGTGTTCACCTTGGATGGTTGCAACGATTGCGGATCGAATCCGACCAGCGATAAATTACAAGGTAAAACGTATGTGACTACTTTAGCCAGCGGTTCTACCTTTACACCGACGGCTGGAACCATATATACGGCAACGGCATCTTCAGGCAACAGTTCAACACCTCACAATACATCCGAATTCAGTACTTGTTATGTAGCATGTCTTTCACATCCTATACCAACCAGTATAGTTGTGAATGGTGGCGAGCGCAATGTTTGCGAAACATTTACCGGCAGTATTTCGATGGTAGCCAGCGGAGGACAGAATTATGAATGGCTGGTTGGGGGCTGTTTGACAGGAACCATTATTGGTACAGGAGCAACGTTAACCTTGTCTAGTGCGCCATCTTCCACCACCGTATATTACGTTCGCTCCGGAGCCAACGGAGCGTGTCCTCCTTCCGATTGCATTCGAGACTCGATCGTTATTCATCAGGCACCTTCAGAGCCAACTTCGATCAATGGTGTTGGTCCATCTTGTGAAGGTACTACTGGAAACTTTACGCTACAGGCCAATGGCGGAGTAGCGAATGGCGCCGTATTGCGCTGGTATTCCGGAGCCTGCGGTGGCACAGGCACGTTGCTTGGAAATGGAAATGGATTAAGTCAGGCGATTCCTGCCAATACCACTGCATATTTTGTTCGCTACGAAAGCCTGTACTGTGGTAATACCAACTGCGCTTCCACTACCTATACCATTCATCCGCAAGCTACACCGCTTACTGGAATCAACCTGAGTACCGATCGTCACATTTGTTCGGATTTTCCAGGAAACATCACCTTAACTGCTGGCGGACTTGCTTCCAGCGACAACATGGAATGGTTTCTTGGAAATTGTGGAACCGGAACTTCATTGGGTAATGCGAATCCGGCAGTGCTTACTTCAGCTCAGTTCACCAACGATACGCTGCTTATATTCGTTCGCAGTACTTCTGCTCAATGCGGGCCAACGCAATGTGTAATGGATACTTTATTTATTCACACCTTGCCCGTGCTCCCTTCCTCAATAAGCATCAATACGCCCTCTGCTTGCCGAGGCGCTTCCGGCACCTTACAACTTTCTGCTACTAATAATGGTGGAGAGCGTTTGCGCTGGGCCCTGGGTGCATGCAATGGAAGCATTCTGGGGGAAGGAACCAGCTTGTCGTTGAGCATGCCTGCAGTTTCCAGTACTTATTATGTGTTTGCAGAAAGTGCCTATTGTCCCAACTCCCTATGTGCTTCCGTGGATTTTACGTTGAATGAAAATCCTACACCATCGATTGTGGGAGGGGCTACGATATGTCAAAGTGCCGACAGTACATACAGCACAGCCGCCAGCGGTAATTCATTTGCCTGGTCGTTTGCACCAGCATCATCAGCAACCATTCAGGGCAGTGGAAACAGTATTACTGCTGCCATTACAGCCTCTGGAATCCTCACCTTGATTGAAACCAACACGACCACGAATTGCAGCACTGAGGTTACCAAAGCCATTACCATGCAAGTTCCCAATGGACCACCAGCCATCGCCGGCAACGATTTTCCATCCTGTGTTACAGAACTAACGTTGGGTGCGAATTCAGTGAGTGGAACTTGGTCAGCACCAGGTTTGAGTGGAGTCGTATTTTCTCCATCCACTAGCATTCCGAATCCTACCGTTAGCGGCTTGATTGCGGGCATCAATAAATTGGTATGGTCTACGGAGGGTTCTTGCGGTTACGAAGCCCACGATACCCTGGTTATTACTGTAGGACCTTCTTCGCTGGAAGCCAGCATCGCGGCACCTTCCGATACGCAATGTGTTGGAGCGCCAAGAGAAATGAGAGCACAAATTACTTCTGCCGGATCAGGGAATTATACGTATGTTTGGGCAAGTTCAGACAATTCTATTAACCTGACCACCACTTCCACCGATCAACAATTTACTCCGGGCGCCGGACAGGTAGAAATTTATCTGACGGTCATCGATAACCAAAACCTTGGCTGCATGTTTAAAGATACTGCAAGCCTCTTCACGGTTGGCGATCAGGAATTGGTAATACCTAATTTAATTACTCCGAATGGCGATGGTAAGAATGACTATTTTGAATTGAAAGACCGTACTGATCAATCCATCTTGCCTGGGTCCTACCTGGAAGTGACGAATCGTTGGGGACAATTTGTATATAAGGATAAGAGCTATGCCAATACCTGGAAGGCGGACGATGCGAACGATGGCGTATATTTTTATTACTTGAAAACGGGTTGCGGAAATAGAGATTATAAAGGATGGGTGCAAGTATTGCGCTAAATCCATCGCCGTTATCCAGACATAGAAAAATCATGGACTTCGAAAAAAAACTTGTTTTTGATTCCTTCTGAAGCCAATGATTTTAGTGGTCGTTTTTAATTAGAACTTTAATAATTTAAAAATATCTCGCTTTTGCGGGATATTTTTTTGATGCTATTCGAAAATGGTTTCGATTGCTTCATAAAAAGCAGTAGAATTATTGTGATATTATTTTCAGTTTATTAAATTCATTTCAACATCTAAGCATCTTAGAAAAGATGCATGCGGAATTAAGGGTATAACCGCTATACTGAATTCAAATTCTATAAGTAAATTTTTCTTTGGTTCAATTCCTGGCTAGATCAGGTCATTAAATTCATTCTACTAATATAATAACCACTGATTTCTCAATAGAAATTCTTCTATTGAGAAATCAGTGGTTAAACCGCAATTAGAAAGTAGGGATTGTAACGAGAGCCGAAAGCTCACCATCAGAGCGAGTTCCCGCAAGAATTTAAGAGTAAGGAATACAAACCAGAATTTCTATGAGAAAATTCGAGGAAACACGCTCTGATAAAGAGATTTCGACTCGTAGTAATTTTACTACTGTCTAACTGCGGTTAAATATTGATTCTGAAACCCATCGTTTAAAGTTTGAGATGATTGCCTATTAATTTTAGATTCATTCTCAAATGCACGTCTTGTTTCACAAGGGTAAATTTGGTTCGATAAAGTTGTTAATTGAAATTAAATCAGAAAGCGCATGACCACAAACACATTTGATTTTGTCGGAGGAGACACGGGTGACTGGAAAGTGATCAGCATGGCTGCAGTATCCGGTCAGGCAATTGAAACAGTAGCATACCTGAGTATTCTACCGAATGCAACCAATACCTTGACTACCGGGGTTTGGAAACTGACGGGCTTTACCAGCAATGTTCGCTATGCTGAAAAGGCAGAACGCGAAAAATTAAATTCCGTGCAGCCTGATTTGGGACGTTCATTTGCAACCTGCGCGGCACTTATCCCGATTAGAAAATCGGAATCCTGGTGGAATATGGCACAGGATGAAAGACGAAAAATTTTTGAAGCCCAGTCACACCACACGGAAACTGGTTTAAAGTTTTTGCCTGCCATAGCCCGCAGGCTGTATCATTGCCGGGATATCGGACAACCATTTGATTTTTTAACGTGGTTTGAATATGCGCCTGAAGACTCAGATAAATTCGAAGAACTAGTTGCTTCGTTGAGAGCGACAGAAGAATGGAAGTACGTAGATCGAGAGATTGATTTCCGATTGGTAAAAGTTTAGGATGAATAACACTGAAAGATCCTGGTAAAAAGGTGGAGTTGGTTTAGCTTCAATTTCTTAGATATTAATATCCGTTGGTCATGTTGTTAAATTACTAACCACTGCGTTGCCTTAGTTTAGTTTTCAAGGTATGCTTTATTTTGGGCGTGTCCCATGCGGCGCTTTAGGCGCCACACGGGTCGGGCTATCGTTGCAAGCCCTTGGAGGCGTTATAAGCGCCGCCACGCCTCCAGGCTTTCCACTCTATCCCTCACGCAAAAAGAGCCGTGTATTTATTTTGATGGAATTCATCTAAAGCCTAACTTTTTTTATAATCGATTGCAACGATTGATAAAAGAGAATTCAGAAAGTTGTTGCTAGTTATAGAATATGCGTTTACCCATAATAAAAAATCCCGCTTCGGCGGGATTTTTTATTGGTATCAGAAACTCTGGATTAAACTATCCTAAGTATGGTTTTAGAGCTTTGCTTCTTGAAGTATGACGAAGACGACGAATCGCTTTCTCTTTAATCTGACGCACACGCTCGCGGGTAAGATTAAACTTTTCACCGATTTCTTCCAGCGTCATGGCATGCTCGCCGTTTAAGCCGAAATAAAGGGTAATTACGTCGGCTTCACGCTGAGTAAGGGTAGAAAGGGCTCTCTGCACCTCTCTGCGCAGGGAGTCACTAATTAAGCCCTGATCAGGGGAAACTTCACTATCGTTCTCTAATACATCCAGGAGACTGTTCTCCTCGCCTTGTACGAAAGGAGCGTCCATGGAAACATGGCGACCAGAAATTTTAAGGGTATCTACTACTTCAGCTGTGGTAACATCCAACACTTCTGCAAGCTCATCCGGCGATGGCTCGCGCTCGTATTTTTGTTCCAGTTCAGAAAAAGTTTTGGAAATCTTATTCAAAGAACCTACCCGGTTCAAGGGTAAACGTACAATGCGACTTTGTTCCGCCAATGCTTGTAGAATCGACTGGCGAATCCACCATACAGCGTAAGAGATGAATTTAAATCCACGGGTTTCATCAAAACGCTGGGCAGCTTTGATCAAACCCAGGTTGCCCTCGTTGATCAGGTCACCCAGGGAAAGACCCTGGTTTTGATACTGCTTCGCCACGGAAACTACGAAACGGAGGTTGGCTTTGGTCAATTTTTCCAATGCCTGCTGGTCGCCTTCCCGGATACGCTTTGCCAACTCCACTTCTTCATCCGGCGTCAACAGATCCACCTTACCGATTTCCTGCAAGTACTTGTCTAAAGACTGGCTCTCACGGTTGGTAATCTGTTTGCTTATTTTTAGCTGTCTCATCCGATTTTAAAAATCTATAACTCTGTGAAAAACGAAAACGACTCCAATAAAGTTTGGAATTTCGCAAATTTATTTATTTTATGCGAAATTCCAGTGGTATTATCAGATTATTGAATTCCTGGTTGTTAGGCTTTGCTTTCCTGCTTTTCAGGTTTAGGCAACAAAGCTTTCCTGGAAAGACGGAATTTACCGGTTTTTTTGTCGACTTCAATCAACTTAACCTTTACTTCCTCGCCGATTTCAAGTACACCCTCCATCGTTTCCAGTCGTTCCCACTTAATTTCGGAGATATGCAACAAGCCATCCTTATTAGGAAGGAATTCTACAAACGCGCCAAAAGGTTGAATAGATTTCACTTTTCCAGTGTACACTTCACCCACTTCCGGCAATTGCACAATGCCTTTTACCCAGTTGTATGCTTTGTCAAGTATTTCTTTATCCTTGCCATAAATGTTCACCATTCCGGCATCCTCAATTTCTTCAATAACGATGGTTGCACCGGTTACACGCTGAATTTCCTGCACCACTTTTCCGCCGGGCCCGATTACCGCGCCTATCAACTCTTTCGGTATACGAACATTGATAATGCGAGGAGCATTTGGTTTGAAGTCAGCACGAGGCTCAGCAAGGCTTTTCTTCATTTCATTCAATATGTGCAACCTTCCAGCCTTTGCTTGATTTAAAGCCTGGGAAAGCACATCATAGGAAAGACCTTCCACTTTCATGTCCATCTGACAGGCTGTAATACCTTTTTCGGTACCTGTAACTTTAAAGTCCATATCTCCCAAGTGATCTTCATCACCCAGAATATCGGAAAGTACGGCCCATTTACCGGTGCTTGCATCGGAAATCAATCCCATGGCAATACCGCTCACCGGACTTGAAATTCTAACACCTGCATCCATGAGCGCCAGGGTACCTGCGCAAACGGTCGCCATGGAAGAAGATCCATTGGATTCCAGAATGTCGGATACGACACGAACAGTATAAGCATTGTCTTTATCTTCCGGCATCACCATTTTAAGAGCTCTGAAGGCAAGATTTCCATGTCCCACTTCACGACGACCAGGACCGCGGTTTGGCTTCACTTCACCGGTGCTAAAGCCAGGGAAGTTGTAGTGCAACATGAATTTGTTGGAGCCTTCAAACATGGCGCTGTCAATCATTTGTTCGTCCAGCTTGGTACCCAACGTCACGGTGGTAAGAGATTGAGTTTCCCCACGTGTGAAAATAGCGGAACCATGCGCTGCAGGCAGGTATCCTACTTCCGTCCAAATTGGTCTGATTTCATCCAGCTTACGGCCGTCCAGGCGTACACGCTCGTCGAGCACCATGTTACGAACCGCTTCTTTTTCAATATCGTGGTAATAGCGTTTGATAAGTGGCAAATCCTCCTCCAACAACTCTGCAGGATAGTTGGCCACAAACGCCTCCAAAACTTCTTTGAATCCTTTGCCTCTTTCCTTTTTATTGGCATTCAGGCGACGAGCCACGTCATAAGCTTTCTGATATAACTCAGTTTTAATTTTAGCTTTCAGTTCGGGCTTGTTCACTTCGTGGTTGTAAGTTCTTTTTACGGTTTTACCTACCGCAGCTTCCAACTCTTTCAATACCTGGCAATGTTTCTTGATGGCATCGTGTGCTGCTTTCAAGGCGCCCAACATTAATTCTTCAGAAACTTCTTTCATTTCACCCTCTACCATCAGGATGTTGTCCATCGAAGCGCCTACCATCAGATCAAGCTCCGCTTTTTCCATTTGGGCAGGACTTGGGTTAATGATGTATTGGCCGTTGATACTGATAACGCGAACTTCAGAGATTGGACCGTTGAAAGGAATATCCGATACTGAAATGGCAGCGCAGGCAGCTAATGCAGCAAGCGCATCTGGTAGGATATTGTTATCGGCAGAAATCAAAAAGATATTCACCTGAGTGTCGCCGTGGAAATCATCGGGGAAGAGGGGACGCATTGCACGATCCACCAGACGGGAGATCAATACTTCATGGTCCGATAATTTTCCTTCGCGACGAAGAAAGCCGCCTGGGATTTTACCCGCAGCAGCAAATTTTTCCTGATAGTCTACGGAAAGCGGCATAAAATCAATGCCCTCGCGCACTTCAGGGTTGGAAACAACGGTGGCCAACAGCATGGTGTCGCCCATTTTTACCACGGCAGAACCGTCGGCTTGCTTGGCCAGTTTTCCTGTTTCGATGATGATTTCACGCCCATCATCCAGCGTAATTTTTTTAGTAACTACTGTTGGAAGCATTGTATCGTAGGTTTTAACCTTTCGCAGACTGGAAAGGTATTAAAAATATATTCTAATTAAGACTAAGAAAATACGTAAAAGAGGGAATCCTTGCGAACCCCCTCTTTACTTTATGTTTTGCTTTCTTATTATTTTCTTAGATTGTTTTCAGCGAGCACTTTTCTGTAACGCTCGATGTCGGTAGATTGCAGGTGATCCAGCAAACGCTTTCTCTTACCAACCAATTTCAATAAACCTAAACGAGTTCCAAAATCTTTTGGATGAGTTTTCAAGTGCTCAGTCAGGTAATTTACGCGGTAGGTAAACAAAGCTACCTGAGATTCTGTAGAACCAGTATCTTTAGCAGTCTTCTGTGAACCTTGATTCTTGAAAATTTCAGCTTTTTTTTCTTTTGACAAATACATTGTATTTCCGCTTTTGATGTTTCGTATACTCTTTACTTTCAGGTTGCAAATATAGATAAAATTATTACTTAAACAAAAATGAAAACTAAATTTATCAACAACCGAAGAGTCTGATTCCCAGGGAAAAGCTCTTAATTTCCCCTTATAGGGTGCTTTTTACCTACTCAATAGGAGATTTTTAGTCGTCAAACATGCCATCATCCCGAACCAACATTAAAATCGAGTTATGAGGAACGATCAGGTATTTTTCGGCACCATATTCAATTTCTATGGCATCTCTCATCATATACACCGCAAGATCACCCACCTTGGCTTGCAAGGGTACATATTTTACACGTTCTTCCTTTTTCCAAACCTCATCGCTTTCCACCACGTTGGGAAATGCATAACCCGGTCCGACTTTCATAACATACCCTTGCTGGGTTTTTTCTTTTTCTTGCACCCCAGGAGGAAGATACAATCCGCTGGCTGTTTGGTCGGAGGAGGAT
This sequence comes from Cytophagaceae bacterium, assembly GCA_025454925.1. GTDB lineage: Bacteria > Bacteroidota > Bacteroidia > Cytophagales > Cytophagaceae > JALONM01. Next base: position 143,038 of record JALONM010000003.1, on the reverse strand, counting down.
TTTGGTTTCACCAATACCCGGTCACCGATGATGATGAGTGCGTCCAGACTTTTCGCTTTCACTGTGCCCATAGCCCTACGTATTCAAAATGGAATGAACTTTTTTAGTATTTGATTTTCGTAAAAAACGCATCAATAAGGATAGCGACACAAAGATAATGCCTGCCAGAAGTCCAATCCAAATTCCAATGACGCCCTTTTGTAGTGCGATTCCAATGCCATAGCCCAAGGGCAGGCCAATCATCCAATGGCCTATAAAAACCAGCAAGGATGGCCAACGCACATCACCAATGCCGCGCAAGGCACCCATGGCTACCACTTGTATGCCGTCTGAGAGTTGAAACATGGCTGCCACTAGCAGAAGAGAAGCTACCAATGCAATGACTTCAGGATCGGCTATGAATAGTTGAGGCAATTGCCAGCGGAACAAAATAAAAAAGGCCGCACAGCCAAGCATATAAAGGACAGACAGCAGCAAGGCGGCCTTTCCGTATTCTCTTACATCGTGCAGGTTTCCGGCACCCCAGCTTTGCCCCACGGTAACTGTAGCTGCGGCTGAGATGCCGGTGCATGCCATAAAGGTAAATCCTGCCATGATCAAGGCAATCTGATGAGCAGCCACCGAGGAGGTATTGATCCATCCAGCCATGATGGAAGCAAAACTAAACGCTGCCGTTTCAATTACCATTTGCAAGCCGATCGGCGTAGAGCTTACCAGTAATGATTTCCAGAGAGAAGCTCCGTGCGTTTTAAAAAAAACAAATAACAGTATCCTGTGAAATTGACGGTCGCGGTATAAAAAGTAAAACATCCCTATTGGCATAAACAAGCGGGCAAGTAAGGTAGCCCAGGCAATGCCGTTCAATCCGCTGTTTAAGTGAACAGTAAAAACCCAGATTAAAGCTATGTTGGCAATGTTAGAACTCACACTGATAAGCGTGGCATAACGTGTTTGCCCCATACCTTCTGCAAATTGTTTGAGCGTATGAAAGCTCATGATCGGAATCATTCCCAGGCTTAAGATCCTGAGAAATGCCCCGCCACTATCGCAAATTTCAGGAGGTTGGCCAAAGCGATGCAATTGATACGATAGTACAATCATGACCAGCGAAAAAAGTGCCCCAAGACTTACATTCAGCACAAAGCTTTCTTTTAACAGTTGAGGGAGAAGAATTTTCCGTTTGGCTCCAACTTCGTTAGCTACGCGCGCCGTTAGCCCATAGCCAAGCCCAAGGAGAAAAAGCAAAAAGGGAAAGAAGATACTTCCTGCCAGCGAGGCTGCAGCAACGGCCTCTTTGCCAAAGCGGCCAGCCATGATCGTGTCTACTACCCCAACTACCATATGTCCGATTTGGCTTAATGCAACAGGTATGGCCAGCGCAATAGTATTCCGGAAGTGCAATGAAGAAGGCAGTAGTTTCAAAAACATCTCGCAAGATAGGAAATCCAAAGGGCCAACAAAAATACAGCAGCATAAACACCCTAAACTTGTTCAATGGCTTTTTTAAACAAACTTTCGAAACAAAAAAGGACCGATTTAAACGGCTAAAAAAAAAGCGGCGCTTTTATTGAGAAGCACCGCTTTTTGAAAAAAAGGATAAACACTTAAAAAGGTACGCCGATGGTAAACGAGAAACGAGGATGTGATCCTCTGCCGTAAGGATTTACGAATGGCAAGCTAACATCTTGGCTATCGTAACTGCTGAGTGGCAGTAATACATTTGCCCCAAAATGAAAATCATAGGTCAAGCGACGGAACAATAAACCCTGCACACCGCATACAATGCCTAAACTAGCTGCCGTAGCTTTCATGGTGGTGTCTTTCCTGCTGTAAATGTAGGTATCATATCCCCAAAAAGGATCAGTAATGGTATCCTTCACGAATGTAACGGTTTGATCAAATTGAATTGTTTTTACACTGGCTTCAGGACCTACATACAAACCGAATAATCCTGGTTTATTATTTTTTAGATAAAATCGGTACTGAAGATTTAACTTTCCTCCCTGTAGTTCGCGCCCGGTATTGTAGTACCATACTTCTTCATTATAAAAGTAGCTCCCCGAAAACCGGAGCCCTTCTTTTTTGTTAACGCGTTTTTCAATTCCCAATTCGAAACCTCCAACAAACAGGGAAAGAGGGTTCATGCTGATGATCGTATTCGACTCCATCAATCCGTCTATTTCAGCCTTCTGTTCTTGTTTGATTTTTTTATTTTCGCGCATTTCCTGCTTGCGCTCCAGCCTTTCTTCTTTATCAGATTTATGCTCTTCTACTTTCATATCCAGTTCCTGTTTTTTCATATCCAGTTCCTGTTTCATGATTTCCAATTGCTTTTTCTGAATTTCCATTTCCAGAGAGTCGGTCTGTGCCCAAAGCGCAACGCTGCCGGAGACCAGTAAAAATAAGCAGATAAGATTTTTCATAGTGATTTTTCTTGATCCAACATTTTAATCAATTTTGATACCAAAATATTGGGGGTAGGACGAAAATGAATTAAGTAAAACATTATTCACATGGAACGAATCCTTCCTTTAAAAAGAGATCGCTCTGTTGTTAGACTTGCAGGAATGGTAAAAAGTTAACCGGGTACCCCCAAAATAGTTGCTATATGAGCTGTAATTTTTGTCCAACCTTGATATTGTTGTCTTTGAGGTTATTCAGTTTTTTGATCTTTTCAACCGAAACTCCTCCATACTTCTTAGAAATAGACCATAGGGAATCGCCTGGCTGCACATAATGATACTTGGGCGCAGAGGAGGATGGATTGGAATTTGATTTCGCTACGGAAGTACCTGAACTGCTGCTGCCGTAACGAACCCGGTAAATTACCAATTTCTGCCCTAGTTTAATCGTATTTCCTTTAAGATGATTCCAGGCTCTTATCTGAGCGCTGCTAACACCATATTTACCGGCTATTTTGCCCAATACATCTCCCCGCTTTACCGTATGAATGATTTTCTGACGATACGCAGTATTGGTATGTGAAGCGGTGGTTCCCGAAGATTTCTGATAGCGGAGTTTATTGGTTGTTAAGACTTCTACTGGTTCTGTTTGAACGTTCGAACAGGAATTAATTTCCGATCTTCTGGCCCAGTACTCCACCATTTTATCTTTCGGCAAGCGTATCGGATACCGCATGTGCTCCGGAAGAATATTGGTTCTCAAGGCTGGATTGAGACGTGAGAAGTCTTCGTAACAAATATTCAACGATTCACAAAAAATCTGAAAGTTGATTAACTGGTCGAAATATACAGTATCGGTCAACGGCAAGTATTGCAGCGAATCCGCTACCATATTGTAATGGGGAAAGTGATTCATTACATACGCAATGGAAGTATATTGGGGCACGTAGCTTCTGGTTTCACGGGGTAAAAAATCATAGATGCCGTAAAACGAATTTCGGCCTGACTTACGCATGGCTTTTCGTACCACCCCCGGGCCGCAGTTATAAGAAGCCAGGGCAAGCTCCCAGTCTCCAAAAGAACGATACAAGCGCGACAGATAGATACAGGCTGCTTCGGTTGCGCGGTAAGGATCCAGGCGCTCGTCGATGTATTCGTTAACAATCAGACCCACTTCCCTTCCTGTACCCGGCATAAACTGCCACAATCCGGCGGCCCCTACCGGTGAAACAGCAAAGGGATTAAGCCCTGATTCTACTACCGATAAATATTTGATTTCATCCGGCAGTCCGTTTTTTTTCAGGATCGCTTCAAAGATGGGGAAATACTGGTGCTTTCTTCGCTCCATCACCAGCAGGTAGTTGCGGTTGCGTATGGTGAAGTAATCGATAAAACCTTTTACACGCTTGTTGTAAGTAAGGGCTACGTTGTTTTGGAGATTTTTCAAACGCTCCTGGATGAGCGCCGCATCCGGATCTACGTCTTCAGGAATTGCCGCCACACTGTCTTTGGGAACCAGCGCAGAGCTATCCGGATTTTCAATGGCTACTTCCTCCACAATGGTGTCGCCTTCCAAGACTTTATCTGCCTGCAAAACGCTGTCTGGTGGCACAGTATCGTCTTCCTCCCGGAAGGACGAAGAATCTACTTGTGCATGGGCCATCCAAGTCACCAGGAGTAAGGCACTAAGCCAGCCTTTATAGTTTTTTACTTTCTTCACAACTTGTTAAGTAATACAAAGTTATCATTTTTTTTGAATTGAAGCGCTCCTGCACAAGGAATACCTGTCATAAATTTTTCCGCTTTCAAAAAAACGATAAGGGTTTTACTTTTATGTTAACTTTGGTACCCAAACCACGGTGATTCCCTATTTTATTCAGGTTCGCGCTCGCACCGAAGGTATTTGATTCAGGTACTACTATTCAACGAACAAAATCGTACCTTTGTTATCATGTCGGAAGCGAGAAAAGATATTCGAAAAACCAAACGGGAAGACCTGGTCGCCTTTTTACAGGCGCACGGAGAGCCTGCATTCAGGGCCAAGCAAATTGAAGAATGGTTGTGGAAAAAATCTTGTGTTGATTTTCAACAAATGTCCAACCTGAGTCAAAAAATGAGAGACTTGCTTCAGGCTCATTTTGATATTAAATCAGTAAAAGTTCATAAAAAGCAAGTCAGCCAGGATGGCACCATCAAATCCTCTTTCCAATTGCATGAAGGATTTTTAGTCGAAGGTGTTTTAATACCTGCCGACGATCGGATGACTGCCTGCATCAGCTCCCAGGTTGGCTGCTCTCTTACTTGCAAATTTTGCGCTACCGGCTACATGGAGCGCAAGCGCAACCTCGAGGCAGCAGAAATTTACGATCAGGTGGTATTGTTGCGACAGCAAGCCGAACTGCATTACCAAACCCCACTCACCAACATCGTATACATGGGCATGGGCGAGCCCCTGCTCAATTATCAGAATACCCTTGAGTCGGTGACTAAGATCTGTTCTCCCGAAGGCTTAGGCATGTCGCCCAAACGCATTACTGTTTCCACCGCGGGCATCGCCAAAATGATACAAAAACTAGGCGACGATGAAGTAAAGTTCAATCTCGCCCTCTCGCTTCATGCCGCCAACGATCAAAAGCGCAACGAGATAATGCCCATCAACGAATCCAATTCACTCGATGCCTTGGCTTCGGCATTGCAACACTTTTATCAGAAAACAGGAAATAAAATTACCCTCGAATACATCGTTTTTAATCAGTTCAACGATGGCCTCGAAGACGCCAAAGAATTGTATTTGTTCTCCAAACGGTTTCCCTGCAAAATCAACATCATCGAATACAATCCTATCCAAGAGGCTCAATTCATCAATACCACCGAAGACCGGCTCGCCAAATTCAAACACTTTCTTGAATCGAAAGGACTGGTAGTAAATGTGCGCAAGAGCCGCGGCAAGGACATTGACGCCGCATGTGGACAACTGGCCAACAAAAAATAGACACGATACTCTATTCAAACGTTCCTAAATAAGCAAGCTTACGTGTATATTTGGAATTATATTTGTCAGGTATAAATTGGCAGCAGCGTACTTGGTTTACCAATGAATGCGCTGTTTAGCTATGCATGCAAGAATAGCCGTTCAGGTGTGTGGTGCGGCGATTTAATAAAACGTAAACGTATCAAATAAAAGTTATGAAAATTGTATTTGTAAGTCTGGCATTGCTGCTGTCAACGTGGATGGCTTCAGCGCAAACCAAAACCTTTCCCATCGATACCGCTACCAAGCGAATTACCTTTCAGGAAAAAATTGAGCTGCCCGGAAAAACAAAAGATGAGCTCTACCAACTGGCCAAAAACTTGGGCATCTCCGGAAAAAATACGGTAAAAGACGATGCCGCCAATGGCACCTATCAATACAAAGGACAATTCAAAGTGAGCTATCCCGCACCTCAGCCAGGAATACAACATTCCGGCGTGGTAGATTTTTTGGTGACCATACAGGTAAAAGATGGAAAATATCGTTACACCATCACCAATTTTGTGCACAGCGGCGATAAAGCAAGCGGCGGAAAATTAGAAGGTACTCTGCCCGAATGCGGCAAGCACACCCTTACCCTGGCCGGGTGGGGAACCATCAAGCGTTCTGTGATGGATCAAACCGACAAATTAATCGAAAGCATCAAAAATAAAATGGCCAACGTTGCTGCACCTACACCTGGCAACGATTGGTAATATTTTCTAAAGGATTTGGGCGGCTTATCTGGCTGTCCCTTCAAGCCGTGGCGCTTCCCGCGCCACGGGCTTTCCACTCCATCCAGGCCGCTAAAAATTCAATAACGAAAAGAGTCGGGCAAAGAATTACGTCAGACTCTTTTTCGTTTTAAACTGCATACATAATACCCAGGAAAGAGAAGTAGGGCAGACCAAGCATTCCTACTCATACAAAAAAAAATCAGCAAACCAAGGTAGGGTATCATTCACCCGACTTTTCTCAATAGAAATCCCGCTTTCCAGGAAAGCATTGCTGACCATCGAGACTTTTTTTAGCCCCTCCAACTACCCGAAAAATATTCCATCCAGGCAATCGGTTAGAAAATCACCACTCTCCACGGTAGTTCTGCACAAAAAATGCATCTTGCTTTTTAAAAAATACAAAGATACTTTTCCGATTACGAACTACTAGGAAAGAAGTACTGTTTAGCATTATACATGGTATAGTGCGCACTTAACCTTGGTGGATTTCGAAGCGCTAAGCTGCTATCGGCGCATCGTACTTCGGCAATGCTACACCAATAGATAATTCATTCAACCAACATTGAAATATGACAAATCCCCAAACCATTTATTTGTTTTTTACTGGTAAAGGTGGAGTAGGAAAAACATCACTGGCATGCGCCACCGCAATCGAAATGGCCGATGCAGGAAAAGTTGTTTTGCTTGTAAGTACCGACCCCGCCTCAAATTTAAAAGATGTATTGGAAAGTCCTGTAAACGAAAACATCAATCCAGTAGCAGGAATTAGTAATTTGTATGCGATCAATATCAACCCCGAAAATTCAGCAGAAGAATACCGGAATAGAGTCACTCAGCCACTGGCAGGAATTGCAACGAAAGAAGAAATACAAAAAATAAGAGAAGATCTATCGGGTGCTTGTACCACTGAAATTGCATCGTTTGATGAATTTTCCCGTTTTGTTTCAGGCGAAACAGAAGGAGAAAAGTTTGATGTTATTATTTTCGATACCGCTCCCACAGGTCATACCTTGCGACTGTTGGAACTGCCTGCCGCCTGGTCGAGCTTTACCGAAGAAAATCCTGAAGGAGCTTCTTGCCTGGGACCTACCTCTGCTCTTAAAAGTGGAAGGGAAAGATACCAGACCGTTGTAAAAAGACTAAAGGATGCATCGTTAACCAGTTTTTATATTGTATCGAGGGCCGACAAAGCCTCCTTAAAAGAAGCCTCGCGAACAAGCACTGAATTGTACGAACTCGGCATGAGCAACCAATTTTTGTATATAAACGGGGTGTTTAAAGCTATTGCCAAGGATGACCTACTCGCTATAAAAATGGAAGCAATGGCCAACGAACAACTCCATACCATTCCCCACAATTTACAAGCATTACCAGTAAAAACCTTTCCGCTCTTACCCTATAATATTTTGGGAATTCAAAAACTCCGTTCTCTGTTTAATCCTCAACTTCAACGTTCAATTACCCAACGTCAGGTACTAGAATCGGTGACTTCATCCCAGGCAATAAAGGGAATAGATCAACTCGTTGATGAACTTTGCGATCATAAACAAAACGGATTAATAATGACAATGGGCAAAGGAGGCGTAGGCAAAACTATTGCCGCAACGGTTATAGCGGTTATGCTTGCCAAAAAGGGAATGGACGTGCTTCTGTCTACAACCGACCCTGCCGCACATATTCAGGATTTTATTGAACAACTGGGCGAGCTGCCCGCAACATTAACAGTAGAACGCATTGATCCCAAAGTAGAAACACAGCGGTATATAGAAAAAATTTTAGAACATAAAGGCCAAGGTCAATCCGAAGAAGCGAAAAAGTTAATACTTGAAGATTTAAAATCTCCTTGTACGGAAGAAGTTGCCGTCTTCCATGCTTTTTCAAAAGCCATCAGTATGTCCAAAAGAAAGTTTGTGGTAATGGATACCGCACCTACAGGGCATACGCTATTGCTCTTAGACACCGCCGGAAGTTACCATCGAGATATAATGAGAAATAGTACCAGTGCTGGTAAGCTTCGCACACCCTACATGTCTTTGCAGGATCCTGCATTGTCAAAAATAATTCTGGTAACCTTGCCCGAAACAACTCCAATGCGCGAAGCAGGTACCTTACAAGACGATTTAAAAAGAGCCGGCATAAAACCCTATGCCTGGTTAATTAACCAAAGTCTTTCCATGCTTGAGGGCATTTTGGATCCCTTGCTTAAAAGTCGCGCCAACGCCGAAGCAAAAGTTATGAATACCATTCAGTCAATCTATTCGGAAAGGACTTTCGGTATCCCCTTTATTGCAGAGAAAAAACTTTTGCCTGCACTTTTAGATAAATATATAAACCAACAGCATTCATCAAAATGAAGTAGAAACCAAAACCAAAGGTTACGAATGTTGTCCAATGAATCCTGTTAGTAAGAAATGCCCATTGCATTCCTGCGAAGAAAATTTCGAGTTAAAAATCTCGTATTGATTTTATAGAATCGGAGGTAATAAAGTTTTATTTACTATAGTAAAACTAGAGGCACAAGAAGTCATTTTCGAGTAGGCACTGAAGGGGATACCCTCAAAATAGAAAGCACCTGTGTTGCCACAGGTGCTTTCTATTTTGAGAAAAGTTGAAGCTTATTTAATATCCAGAATTTTCATTTCCACACGGCGGTTGATCGCCCTGTTTTCATCGCTAGTATTCGCCACTTTGGGCTTGGTTTTTCCATACCCTTTAGCCACCAGTTTGCTCGAAGAAACACCTTTTGAAACCAGGTATTTTACGATTTCCTGGGCACGCTTTTGCGATAAGGTATTGTTGTATTCGTCAGTGCCTAAGTCATCGGTATGGGCCGAAATTTCTATCTTCGCACTTTTGTTAACTTTCATTAAGTCTATTACACGAGCCAATTCTTTGTATGAAGAGTCTGATAAAGCAGCGCTATTCGATTCAAAGTAAATGTCTTTCAATTCCAGTTTGGTGTTATCCTTTAATGGCTGCAGCTTAATATCCACCGGCATAGAAATTTTTTCCGTATTTAAGGCCACGCTGTTATTCGCCACTATATTCTCCGATTGGGTCGGTACATCGATCGTTTGGTTCACAAAAGCATAGCCTTCGATGCTGCTGATTTCAATATTGTATTTATTTCCCTCTCTCAGGTTAATGGCATATTGCCCATCGCGACTGCCTTCCGCATCGATGATCGACTCCTCTTTGGTATCGATATTGGTCACTTTTATTTTTACTTTCAGCGATTTATTGCTTTCGGAATCCGATACTTTAAAAATCACTTCACGTTTGTAAGGCTTTAATTCAATGGTTCTGGTCACCAGTTCAAAAGGATCGGCTTCTGAAATGGCTACCGTTTCCTGATAGGAATAATATTTTTCAGCTTTTACCAATACTTTGATCCCTGAAAACGGGGGCAGGTTCAAACTGTATTTGCCTTGATCGTTGGCTTTCACTCTATATACCGTGTCTTTAGCCAGGGTATCGATTACATATAAAAGTGCAGGTATACCTTTCTTATTTTCTTTATCGATAACAGTTCCGTTCCATACTTTTCCGTGCATACGGTACTCGTTGGGTATGGGATGGAAAAACAAGTCTCCGTTCGAGGCAAACACCAGCATATCTTCACGCTTCGACAAGCTGGCGCCCGTTTCCTGCTGTGTCGACTGATTGGCGAATTTCATGGGCATCGCTTCCTGATATTGCCCGTTCGATAATTTTAAGCGAACAATATCAAAGCTTCCAGCTGATTTTCCGGAAAGCAATAAATAATTCTGGTCGTAAAGCAAGCGCGGAGTTTTGGCGCACGACTCTGTTGCATTTACCTCAACGGCATCTTTCCAACGACCGTTCTCGTCTTTCTCTGATTTCATTAATTTCGGACAACGGCTGGTGTCTCCAAGTAATGTACGTGAAAAAAATAAAGTTTTCTGGTCTGCCGAAATGGAGGGAAATGTTTCGATATGTTCTGAATTTATTCTCGAACCAAGATTTTCTGGATTCGTCCACTGATTGTTTTTTTTCGTAGCAACGTAAATATCCATTTCTCCGTAGCCACCATCTTTCAACGCGCAAAAATACAAGCTGTTTCCATCAGCACTGTAGCAAGGTCCGCCAATAAGCCGCTGCGGCTTGCTCCAATCGTTCAGTTTATCCAAGGAACGAGCTTCCGACCATTGTCCATCAGCCTTAAGTTCGCATTCATACAAACCATACATGCCGGTTCTGTTGGATTGAAAGACCAAATATTTTCCGTCCGGAGAAACCGATGGTGCATATTCAATAAAATCATCCATCGATACAGGTAATTTCACTTGTTGGGCGGAACCAAGCAAACAGGCAAAGAAAAAAGCTACCAGTAAAAGTCTTGACATAAAATACTACAAATGAGGTAAGTCGGGTAAATGTAATCAAAAACATGAATCTGACCAAACCACTGAGGTTTCCGTCAAAAAAAAGCAGGACCACCCGAAGGAAGTCCTGCCCCATATGGTCTTAGGTACCTAGTTAAAAGCGCAGCCCCAGGTCGATGCCAAAGGTGGCCAGGCGTAAACTTAAATTTTCTGTGACTGGAGTTTTGTTGACATCGTTGTGCAAGAGTTGGGAGTTAAACAAATTGCTTACTCCTTGATTGATGCTGAAGCCCAGGAAAGGACGCAACTGGTCGGCCAACTTGTATTCTGCACCTACCGAAAATAGAATTCCGGCATTTACAGGGGCAAATAAATCCACCGACTCTCCATTGCCATTGCGACCCCGGGTTGGATCGGCATTGCTGTTGTTGGTGGCTAAATTCCAATAATGTGCGCCATCGCCTCCTTTTAATTTTTCCTGTAGTTTAAGATCGAAACTCGCTCCAAGCCGGCCATATAATTTTAAATGCCTTGTTATTTCAGGACTTAAATACGATACGCCGATAGGAATTTGCAAATAGGAGAGAGCATAGGTAGAGGTGCCCCTATAATTACCATCGCGGTTAAACAAACTAAAATCAGCTCCTAAAATATGTAGACCGGAGAATATTCCAATGCCCTTTTTTAGTTCATACTGAACATATACGCCGGCGCTCAAAGCCATACCGTCTTTTTGTTTACCCGTTTCACCATCCGAAGGATCTCGGAGGTAGCCTCTCGAATCCAGGCCATTGCTGTTGGAGGTAGCTTCATCGTTTACCTGCATCAGTGTACTTCCGGCAGACAGTTGTACATCCACACTCAGAGGTTGTGCATAGAATGTATATGCCATCAGCATCATACATCCCACGAGGAGTTTGATTTTTTTCATTGTCGTATGTTGGGGTTTGGGAAAGCAATCTAGTATTTTGAAAAGAAAAAATTGACACTATGTAATAAAATGAACATCTTTTTTAAGTTCGTTTTTTTAATACGTATATTTTTGAAATGAATTAAATAGGAGGGGAAGGACCTGGACGCATCGCTATTGATACCTTTATTTTTCTCCGTATTGGTTATAGTTTCTACCGCAGCGCTATGCGTCAACCATTTTCCTTCTTCAAGTAAACATGAACAGAAGATTTGCCATTTCAGATATACACGGTTGTTTTAAAACATTTAAAAACCTGCTGCTTCGATTAGAACTTGAAAAAGTGGACGAAGTATATTTGCTGGGCGATTATATCGACCGTGGCCCCGACTCCTGCAAGGTTATAGACTTGATTTTGGAGTACCAAGCCCTCGGATTTTCGTTTACGTGCCTGCGTGGTAATCACGAACAGCTTTTGCTGAAGGGATTGGATGGTGATCCATATATGATGGATGTGTGGCTGCGAAACGGAGGACTCGACACCTTGCATAGCTACAATATTACAGTACCCGAAAAAATCCCGGAGGTACATTTGCAATGGATCCGCTCTACCCGTTTTTTTCTTGAACTACCCGATTATTGGTTGGTGCATGCTGGTTTTAATATGGAACAAGATCCTTTTACAGAAGATACTGAAGCCATGCTTTGGATCCGTAAATTTATTCCGCAGTTGGATAAACTATCGCATAAGCCCGTTATACACGGACATACACCTATTCCGTATTCTGAAATGTTAAGTGGATTAGAATCTTTGTCGATACAAGGTAAGCTCAGTATTGATAATGGTTGCGTATATAAATCAAAAAAAGAAGCAGGGGCACTGGTGGCTCTTGATTTAGATGCACGAATTGTTCATCGTCTGCCTAATGAAGAATAATGGCATTGATCATTGATTGGCCCCATTTTCTTATCCTTTTCTCCTAATGAAATTGATCGAACCCAAATTCCAAATGGTGCAGGAGATTAAGCTGGTAGGCCTCACTACCCAGACAAGTCTTACCAACAACAAGACGGCTGCCCTTTGGCAATCCTTTATGCCTCGGAGAAGCGAAATCCAGTCTAGGCTTGGGCAGCATTTATTTTCAGTGCAGCAATATGGTCCGGAGTATTTTCAGGATTTTCAACCCCATCGATATTTTACCAAATGGGCCACGGCAGAAGTGTCAGACTGGGAAAGAATGCCAGATGGAATGCAGGCTCTGTTAATTCCGCAGGGATTGTATGCTGTATTTTCATATAAAGGGAGTTCCAACGATTCATCCATTTACCGATACATCTTTGAAACCTGGTTGCCAGACTCTGGCTTTGAACTTGATCCGCGCCCTCATTTTGAACGCTTGGATGACCGCTACAAAAACAATGACCCCGATTCAGAGGAAGAAATTTTTATTCCAGTAAAAAGACCATAAAAAAACACCTTTTTGAAAGGTGTTTTAGAATTACTGGAAAAAACTTTTCAGATACTACTCGATATACTTGAAAAGCTCAGCGCGCGTATTGGGATCCTGGAATTTGCCTGAATAAAAAGAAGTAACGGTACTACTGTTCACATCTTTCACTCCTCTGGAGGCCACACACATATGCACCGCATCAATGATGACAGCTACATCCTCCGTTTGTAAAATTTCCTTCAACTCGTTTCCAATTTGCATGGTCATGCGTTCCTGCACCTGGGGACGTTTGGCAAAATATTGAACTACTCGGTTAAGTTTGGACAGTCCGATTACTTTGCCACCGCTGATGTAGGCTACGTGTGCTTTTCCGACAATTGGTACAAAGTGGTGCTCGCAGTAAGAGTGAAACGTAATGTTCTTCTCCACCAACATTTCTTTGTATTTGTATTTATTGTCGAATAATTTTATCTCCGGTTTGTTTTTAGGATCCAGTCCGCTGAACACCTCTTTGATATACATTTTGGCGACACGCTGTGGCGTACCTTTCAAACTGTCGTCATTCAGGTCAAGGCCCAGGATAAGCATTATTTCACGGAAATGCTTTTGTATCAACTCCATTTTTGTGTCGTCGTCCAGATCAAAAGCATCCTCTCGAAGAGGCGTCTCTATTGAGGAACCTACGTGTTCGTCTCCAAATTCATCCACCAGCATAAAATTATTGGACAGGGTATTCGACATAGTTTCTTTCGGTTTCATACAAGTAAATTTTTAAATCCAGGTCCTCACGCAATTCCTTTCGTAACAAATCCCAAATAACCACCGCAATGTTTTCAGCGGTTGGGTTCAGGTGTTTGAATTCTTGAGTATCCAGATTCAGATTTTTGTGATCAAATCGCTTGAGCACTTTTTCTTTTACTACCTGACTTAAATATTTCATGTCGATGACGTATCCAGTGTCCGGATCAATTTCTCCGCAAACGCGTATCACAAGCTCGTAGTTGTGTCCGTGAAAATTGGGATTGTTGCAAAGTCCAAAGACTTCTTGATTCTTGGCATCGTCCCAAGCCTGGTTGTACAGGCGGTGCGCAGCGTTAAAATGTTCTTTTCTATATACGGCAACTTTCATGTATTCGTCAGGTTTTATAAACCCGAATCTTAAAGATACTAAATTTCAAAGGTAGAACCACCCGGATACCTCAAAAGTTCACCGAAACTTCCAAAAAAGATTCAAATGTTGTATTTTGCCCCTTTCGCAGGAGTAGCATAAAAACTTCTTCAAAGCACGAAAGATCCCAAACCTAACGAACTTTCCTACTGGTGGAATGTGTTAGCAAATAAATTGAAGCACGCATGAACGTTGACGATATCAGAAAACAGATTGAAGGCTACCAGGCGAAAGGCTTAAAGCTTTTTACTACCTCTTCCTTTCAATCACACAGCATTCCCTTGTTGCATATTCTCAGCACCATCGATCGGAACATTCCGGTATACTTCATTAACACCGGATATCATTTTCCAGAAACAGTAGCGTTCAAAGATCAAGTTGCAGAGATGCTAGGGCTCAACATGCGTGAGACAGTAGCCTCAGTGCCTCGCATGATGCAAAAAGACGAACAGGGCAGGTTGTTGTTTACATCAGATCCGGATTACTGTTGCCATCTGAACAAAGTGCAGCCCCTAGATCCAGTGCTTGCCGAGCACGATGTTTGGATTAACGGAGTGCGTGCCGATCAAAGTGCTGTTCGGAAAGAATTTAAACTGGAAGAGAAAGCTCCGCACGGTGTAATTCGTTTTCACCCAATGCTTGATTGGAATAGTAAAATGATTTACTTGTATGCCAAAGAGCATAATCTTCCCAAACATCCCTTGGAAGAGAAGGGATACTTGAGCATTGGCTGTGAACCGTGTACGCGCAAATACGATCCGGAATGGAATGAACGGGAAGGCCGCTGGTTTGGATTGAAAAAAACAGAGTGCGGTCTCAATACCGAATTGGTCAAAAAATAAAGACAATCAAGAGGGAGACCTCTTCTATTTTTAAGGATATGAATGTTTTAGTTACAGGTGGTGCCGGTTACATCGGGGCCGAATTAGTGTTCCAACTATCGCTTTGCGAGGATGTAAAAAAAATTGTAGTATACGACAATTTAAGCCGTGAGAATTATAATTTCTTTACCTCACTCAGCCATAAGATAACCAACGGAAAAGTTAGTTTCATTCAGGGCGAGTTGCTGGATTCCCGAAAGTTGAGAAAAGCCCTCGATGGTATCGACGTTGTTTATCACCTGGCTGCCAAGGTTTCCAAACCATTTTCCAATATCGATGCTCATATCTACGAACAAATTAACCACTGGGGTACAGCCGAACTTATTTATGCAGTAGAAGAGCGTAAACAAATTCGACGTTTCATTTATACCAGTTGTGCTACTGTATATGGGAAGTCTAGCAAGGAAGCCGACGAAACTACTACGCCGGATCCGGGCAATCATTATAGCATTTCTAAATTCAGGGGCGAAGGGCATGTAGAGCGCCTGTTCTCTAAAATGAATGCCTACGTACTCCGCATGGCCAAGGTATATGGATATGGTACCAGCATACGATTCGACAGTGTCATTAACAGGTTTATGTTTGATGCTCATTTCAACGGAAAGATTCAGATTCATGGATCCGGAAAACAAGTGAGACCTTTTATACATTTGGAAAAAGTGGTTGCCTGTCTCAAAGAATTAAGACTTTCCGAAGCTCCTTCGGGCATTTACAACCTGGCCGATAAAAACATTGAAGTACTTGATCTTATTGATGTATTGAAGGAGTTGTATCCGGAAATGGAATACATATTTATCAATCAACATTTACAAATGAATGATTTAAATATTGCACGCTCCGGAAAATTGGGCAAATATTTCCCCATGGTTGATACAGATTTAAAATCGGAGTTGACAACTTTTAAAAACAGATTTGCTTTTGGAAGCTAATTGATCGTTCGTGCCTTCTGTTGTGTATACCGAAACAATATATTTTTTGATGGTCGATCGTTTCCATTCAGGGAACGATCTTTCTGTTTCAGAAGAAGTGCTCAGGCCAAGCCAGCACGAACTGATGCAACGGAATGGCGGCACGCTGCAAGGCATTCGAAGGCAGCTCCCCTACATTCAAGGACTGGGATGTACCGCCATCTGGCTGAGTCCGGTGATGGAAAATCCGGAACATGTGTACCACGGATATGCCATTCAGGATTTTTACCAGGTCGATCCCCGGTTGGGTTCTTTGCAAGACTTACAGCTGTTGGTTCTGGAGGCCCATGCCCTTGGCATAAAGGTCTACCTGGACATAGTATTGAACCACACCGCCTCAGTATGGGAGTACAGCGAAGAGCACCCGGAATACGATGGACATACCAAGGCTTGGAAAGATTGGACTTCGGAGCATTATCCTCGACCTTATTCGCTCAGGAATCCAGATTTTTTTGTGCGTAAAGGAAGAATAAAAAATTGGGACCACTATCCGGAAACCAGGGAAGGTGATATTTTCGAATTAAAAAAACTCAAAACCGATGCTTCGCCGGAAGGCTGGCAGGTGCGCAAAGAACTTTTATCAATTTATACCTGGTGGCTTGAGCAAACGAAAGCAGATGGTTTTCGCATAGATACCATCAAACATTTGTCTCCTGGATTTGTAACTTGGTTTTGTCATTCCCTGCGCAATCAGGTATCTGCTTCGCATCCGAACCTTATTTGTTTTGGGGAAGCCATCGGAAGTTATTCCCTATTTTCTCACTATTGCAAATGCCGCCCGGTTGGAGGTGTTATTCAGAGAGGCTTAGATCGTTTACTGGATTTTCCCTTACATTTCTTATTGCCTTCTGTTTTTAGCGGAGAACGCAGCCCTTCTGATTTATGGGCACTATTGCTGGAGCGGCAGCGTTTTTTTGCACGCCATCAACTTCCCGAATCTTCACTGATTGGATTTCTGGATAATCACGATCAGGTTGCCCAGGTCCTGAAGAAGCGAATTCACGCTCAATTGACTGCGGGTTCGGTGCTTCACGCCTATGCCTTGCTTCATTTTATTTGTCCGGTAGTACAGTTGTATTACGGCACTGAACAAGGTTTAGCGGGGCAGGGTACACACGATGTTTGCCTGAGGGAACCAATGTTTGATCGAACGTTCATGCTCCATCTGGAAGGAGAACGATATAAGGATTTCCAGGACATTCATCGATGGAAGCAACGCCACGCTGCTTTTTTCACAGGGTTTGCAGAGATTTCCATGCTTCCTGCTGGACTTCGCTTGCTTCGTCGCAGTGGAAGAAGGTGTTTAGTCTTGGAATTGAGTGCCGGAATATCCGAGCAAGAGCTTACTTCCGGTGAAATGGTTTGGCCACAAATCCCCTCTTCCGAAACAACTCAATCGCTTCATGTTCGTATCTATTTATTATCGGAAGAATAGGTTTTTTCCTTCAAAAAATGTAACATAGGGGTCGACAAAGCTGAATGAATCGTTTAGACCATACCGACAAGGACGTACTCAAGCGCCTGGCAATTTTTGCCCTACTGTTTTTTTTCTGGGGGTTTATTACTGTGTTGAATTTCGCTATCAGCGAACATTTGAAGCAATTGTTCAGCATCGATTATGCGGTAGGAACATTAATTGACATCACCTTTTTTTCTTCTTACCTGGTTTTTTCTTCCATATCGGGTAGTTTGATTGAGCGGGTGGGCTATAAAAGAAGCATTATCACCGGCTGGATGTTGTTGTGCCTGGGGTGTTTCCTAATCTATTTTGCCATCGATCATCGGCAGTACTATTTATTTTTATCGGCCCTATTCATCCAAGCGGCAGGCATTACTACCTTGCAGGTAGGGGCTAATTTATATGTGGTGCTGATGGGAGATAAACGCAGTGCCGCTTCCCGATTGACCTTGCTGCAAGCCCTCAATTCACTGGGTACTTTATTGGGACCAGTATTTGCCTTATCGGTAATTCGATATTTTTCCAATTTGCCCGAAGAGATCCGCAAAAATTTACCCGTGCAGCAACTTATTGAAATTGATTCTGCCAATCTTCAACTTCCGTATTTATACATTGGAGTATTTATGTTGCTCTTTGCATTCGTAATGTCCATTTTCCATATTCCCGATATTCCTACCTCGCACCTGGAGCCGTTGAATAAAATTACTTCGTTGCGGAAACGTCATGTGTTGCATTTTCCGCAGCTTCGCTTAGGAGCATTTGCCATTTTTGCCTATGTAGGGGCAGAGGTAGCACTTGCCAAATACATTGAAACATTTACCGACGATTTGTCAAAGTATTACTGGGGATGCGCTATGATAGGCCGATTTGTGGGGGCTTATTTACTTCTCCGGTATAGCCCCCGGGTATTGGTTACCTGGGCAGCGGCGGTAGCAGGTGTGTTGGTTTTTCTCTCGATCATAACGTATGGAGCCTTCTCTATTTATTGTGTAGTAGCGGTAGGATTGTTTAATTCTGTGCTGTTTCCCTGTATATTTTCCTTGGGTGTAAACGGCCTGGGTAAATTCTCACTCGATGGTTCGGCTATCCTGATTATGTTTATTGTCGGTGGCGCCGTAATACCGTTTAATGTATTAAATTATTCCTTCATCAGTTATAAAATAGCCTTCATTATTCCCTTATGCTGCTATGTTTATATCCTGGTATATGGGAAGAAGTTATCCTACTTTGAGGTACAAGAGCCGATCGTCAAGCAAGGTTCCATGTAATATTTTAGGTATTCGATGCATCCTTTGACTACTTAGTCTCCATGATCTTTTCGCTTTGATTACGTCTTTTCACGTAATAGTCTATTTTGATTTTTTTAGCTCATCCGCTTTATTCCCTGATTTGTCTGGGTCAAGTCTAATTTTAGCTGCTTTGAGGCCACCTCTATGCTGGGAATACTAAATTTTTTTCCAATTTCATGCCTGTAAAATGATAGGTTGAATACTACAAAACATGTAATAATGTTTCTACTATTTAAACCTGGGAAACTTTGGATGTGTTAAAAGTTTCTTTAGTTTTGTGCATGTCTAAAGAAGAAGTATACAAAGAAATCCTGATGAAGTCTGGAGAACTGTTTTTGAGGTTCGGGATAAAAAGTATTTCCATGGACGACATCAGCCGTCAGTTAGCCATTTCTAAAAAGACCATATATCAATATTTTTCTGATAAGGAGGAATTGGTGCAGGAGTTTATGAAGGCATTTCTGCAAGCAGAAATGAATCAGATGTTGGAATTAAAGCGGGAATCGAAAAATGTAATTGATGAGCTCATCAAAAGCTCTCATTTTATGAAGCAGCAAATATCCAACATCAATCCTACGTTGATTTATGATTTGAAGAAATATCATCCCAAAGCCTGGAAGTGTTTTGAAGAATACAAATGGAATTTCCTGGTAAATGAAATACGGGAAACCTTGCTGGAGGGAATAAAGGGAGGGTATTTCAGGAAAGACATCGATGTAGAGATCCTTACCCGAATGCGCATTGAGCAAGTAGAGATGGGATTCAATCAGGACATCTTTAATCCTAGTAAGTTCAATATGAGTAAAGTACAGGTGGAATTTTTCGAGCATTTTTTGTTTGGAATTTCAACCTTAAAAGGCCACAAATTAATTAACAAGTACAAAGAAATAATTGAAGAAGAAGATTAATACCAAACCATGAACATGAGAACCCTAACCGTTATCGTACTCGGCCTGTTGCTGCCGCTAAGTGCCCTGAGGGCTCAGAGCGATAGTATCATGTCTTTACAGCAATGTATAGACTTCGCCATACAGAATAGTGCTTCTGTAAAAAATGCCACCCTGGATGAATACATTGCAGAGGCTAAAATTAAGGAAACAACCACCATTGGTCTTCCGCAGATCAGCGGATCGGCTATGTTGATGACAAATCCAAAGCTGAAGCCTATGTTTATGCCACCAGCTGCCGCTGCATTGTTTGCGCCTCCAGGTGCACCCATCAACATGGATGAGGTGGTTATTCAAGACAACTTTTTTCAGACCAAAGCCCTGGGAGATGCCTATCTTTCTGGTTCTCAAATTTTATTCAACGGTTCCTATATTGTGGGATTACAAGCTTCACGCGCTTATGCGGAGCTATCGAAGAAGAATACAAAATTGAGTAAGATTCAGGTAGCAGAAAATATTACCAAAGCTTACTACATGGTTATTATTACTCAAGAGCAATCCAAATTGCTGGATGCCAATGTTCGCAGAATCGACAGTACGCGCAGGCAAATGACGGCTATGCATCAGCAGGGCTTGATTGAAAAAGTTGACCTGGATCGCATCGAGGTAGCATATAACAACCTGATTCGCTCCCAGGAAAATACCAGAGCATTTCTTCAACTGGGAATTTATGCGTTGAAATTTCAGATGGGATACGATGTGAATAAACCACTGCAACCAAGCGGAAGCATAGAGGATATTCGCAACGAAGCATTAAAGTCGAGCGCTAATAAAAAAGTAGATCCTACCCAACGTATGGAATACAGCTTGCTGAAGACCAAGCAGCAATTGGAAAAATTAAGTCTGAAAAACCAACGTGCCGGATATCTTCCCTCTCTGGCCTTATTCGGGAATTTGGGAGTTACACGCGGAGATTTGGATGTAGCCAAAACAATTTCCAACGAATGGTTCCCTTACGGTAATTATGGATTGAGTCTTTCCGTGCCTATTTTCTCCAGCATGGGTAAATACTACAAAGTTCAGCAGTTGAAAATTGAAATGAAGAAAACAGAAAACGATCTGGATGCCTTTACGCAGGCTGCTAAGTTTCAAAGCATCAATGCCGAAATTCAATTAAAAAACAGTTTGAACTTAGTAGAATCGGAAAAGAAGAATGTGGAATTGGCCAGAGAAATAGTACGGGTTTCCAAAATCAAAATGGAACAAGGTGTTGGAACCAACCTCGAACTTATCAACGCCGAAACTTCACTGAAGGAAGCAGAGACTAATTACTTCACTGCCTTATACAATGTAGCCATCGCTAATGTTGAATATCAGAAAGCGCTAGGAACTTTATACAATGAATAATCAAAACGAACTCACAATCTATACACGTATGAAAACTTTTCACTATATATCTGTTGCAGCGGCTTCTGTGGTTTTCCTGGCGGCTTGCAGTTCTGGTACTGACCTTGAAAAACTCAAAGGAGAATTAAAAGTAAAAAAAGATTCTTACATCGCTTTAAAATCTGAGATTGACAGTCTGGAAGCACAGGTAAGAAAGCTGGAAGGCGACTCTGGTGCCCAGGATGCCAAGAAGAAGTTGGTGTCTGTGCAGGATGTAGCCATTCGTCCCTTCGCGCATTACCTCGAAATCCAGGGTAAAATTGAAGCCGATAAAAATGTCTTAATTTCTTCAAAAGCTAGCGGTACGATTCTGCGCATAAATGTCAATCGTGGCGATCAGGTTCGGGCAGGACAGGTATTGGCAGTTATCGAAGATGATTTGATTGTTAAAGGTATCGCACAATTACAAACGAATCTGGATTTAGCAACCATTGCTTACAACAAGCAAAAAGCCCTTTGGGATCAAAAGATTGGTTCAGAAATTCAGTTCCTCCAAGCAAAAACAAATAAAGAAAGCTTAGAGAAACAATTGGCTCAATTGCAGGAACAACAGGAAATGACTCGCGTAGTAGCTACTGTTGATGGCACCATCGATGATATTTATCCTAAGGTTGGCGAATTGGCCGGACCAGGCGCTCCTATTTGCCGAATCATCAATACGTCTAACCTGAAAGTTAGAGGAGATGTAGCAGAAGGTCATATCTCAAAAGTAAAGAAAGGCAACAAAGTGGTGTTGGAATTTCCTGACCTGAACCAAACGAGAGAAAGTTATATAACCAGCATCGGAGATATCATTAACCCGGCCAGCCGTTCGTTTGTGGTAGAAGCCAAATTGCCAGGCAACACCAATAACCTGAAGGCGAACATGATTACTTATTTAAAAATTCAGGATTATTCAGTGGCCAGAGCTTTTGTTGCACCTCTCAACGTGGTGCAACGCGATAAAGCCGGAACTTATTTGTTTGTGGCTGAAAATGGCGTGGCCCGTCGTAAAGCTGTAAAATTAGGGAGCATCTATAAAACAGATGTAGAAATACTGGAAGGTCTGAAAGAAGGCGATAAAATCATCACGGTAGGATATCAGGATGTAGTGGATGGCCAGAATATTAAATTTTAATTCTGGTCAATAATTCTAAACAAAAACGGATATGAAAGAATTTAAAATTTCCAGTTGGTCCATAGACAACCGCACCACCATCTACGTATTTACCGCCGTACTTATGTTGGTAGGTCTAGTGATCTACAAAAAACTACCGAAAGAACAGTTTCCGGAAGTTGCTTTTCCTCAGCTAATCGTGAGTACTATTTATCCGGGAACTTCACCTACCGATGTGGAGAACCTGGTAAGTAAGCACCTGGAGAAGCAAATGAAATCCATTGAAGGAGTAAAGAAAGTAACCAGTAACTCCGTACAAGGATATTCCAGTGTTATCGTAGAGTTTAACACCGATGTAAAAATGAAGGATGCCCGTCAGCGGGTAAAGGATGCGGTGGACAATGCCAAAAAAGATTTACCGAAAGACCTTCTCGAAGATCCTCAGGTAATCGAACTGGATGCATCGCAATTCCCTATCATGAACATCAACCTTTCCGGGCCTTACGATCTGAAACTTATCAAGCAATATGCCGACGAACTTCAGGATAAAATTGAAGCCATGAAAGAAATTCGTCGTGTGGACATGGCAGGCGATGAGAAACGTGAAATCCAAATCAACGTGGACAAATTGCGCATGGAAGAGGCTAATGTTACCATGGGCGATATCGAACGCGCAGTAGCCTACGAAAACATGACCATTTCCGGTGGAGAAATCCGCATGAATGAACTGAAACGTTCTATACAGGTAAATGGTGAGTTTAAACGAGTGACCCAGATCGGTGACCTTATTATTCGAACCAACAGTGGAGGGCAAGTATACCTGCGTGACATTGCAAGCATCGTTGATACCATTAAAGAGAAGGAATCATTTGCACGCTTGAACGGTGACAATGTAATCACGCTGAACGTAGTAAAACGTGGTGGAGAAAACCTGATCGCCGCTTCGGATAAGATTAACGCGTTGATAGAAGAATACCGTAAGGATAAATTTCCGAAAGATTTAAAAGTAACCATCACAGGGGATCAATCCAACAACACTCGTGTTACCTTGCACGACTTGATCAATACCATCATCATTGGATTTATTCTGGTAACAGTAATCCTGATGTTTTTCATGGGAGCTACCAATGCCATGTTCGTAGGATTATCAGTGCCCTTATCCATGTGCATTGCCTTCTTCGTTATGGACGGCATCGATTTCTCCCTCAACATGATTGTGCTCTTCGCCTTTTTATTGGCACTGGGAATTGTGGTGGATGACGCTATTGTGGTAATTGAAAATACCCACCGTATTTTCGGCAACGGTAAATTACCTATCAAAGAAGCCGCTAAACAAGCTTGCGGTGAGGTGTTTTTACCCGTGTTCTCCGGAACCATGACTACCCTGGCACCCTTTATTCCATTAGCGTTCTGGGACGGAGTGATCGGTGAATTCATGTTCTTCCTTCCCGTTACTTTGATTGTGACCTTGCTGGCTTCTTTGCTCGTGGCTTACATCATCAACCCGGTATTTGCCGTTGATTTTATGAGCGAACACGAAGGAGCCCATGGACCGAAAATGACCAAAGGCTTTATTCGCTTTTCCATCATTGCTGTTGTCATCGTTGTGTTGGGATATTTAATGGGCTTTGGCTGGGGTAATTTCTTCCTTACCTTATACCTGTTGGTGTTGGCTCATCGCTTTTTCCTGGATGGTGTTATTCAGAAATTTCAGGAAAAATTATGGCCTGGTGTTGTTTCCTGGTACGTAGGTATTTTGAAAGGTGCATTAGCGCATAAGTTTCTTGTGGTGGGTGGTACATTTGTATTGTTCGTATTTTCCATCGTGCTCTTTGGTATACGCACTCCTAATGTGGTGTTTTTCCCATCCAGCGACCCTAATTTTATTTATACGTTTATTCAGTTGCCAATTGGTACAGACCAGGAATATACCGATTCTATCACCACCATAGTTGAAAATAGAATTATGAAGGTAGTAGGAGAGGGAGATGGGAAAGACAATCCAATCGTATCTTCCGTAATTGCCAATGTTGGAGCGGGTGCTGGAGATCCCAATCAATTTGATTTTACTTCTTCTCCACATAAAGGACGCGTCACAGTAGCCTTTGTGGAATTCGCCAAACGGAATGGAGAATCAACTAAAGAATACCTAAATAAAATTCGTGAAGCGGTGAAAGGCATACCTGGCGCTCAAATCACTGTAGAACAAGAACAAGGTGGTCCTCCAACGGGTAAACCCGTTAATATTGAAATCACCGGTGATAATTTTGAAGAGATGATTACTACTTCGGAAAACCTGATCCAATTCCTGAATAATTCAGGGGTAGAAGGGGTAGAAGAATTGAAATCAGACCTTGTAAAAAATAAGCCGGAGGTTACCTTTACCATCAATCGCGACAAGGCCAATTCAGAGGGAATTTCTACCGCTCAGATTGCCATGGAAATTCGTAATGCAGTTTTTGGAAAAGAGATTTCGAAATATCGTGAAAACAATGACGAATATCCCATTCAACTACGTTATCAGTTTGAGCAACGCAACGACATTGAGGCATTGAACAACCTCAAGATAACGTACCGTGATATGAATATGCAGGGAATGCTGCGTCAGGTGCCGGTTTCATCGTTGGCTAACTTTGAAATAACTCAAACCTACGGGGGGATTAACCGCAAAAATCAGAAGCGTATGATTACGATTTCTTCGAATGTATTGGGTGGTTTTAATGCGAACAATGTAGTAGGCGATTTAAAATCAGCGATGACTGGTTTCAATACACCTACCGGCATTACGATCAAGTTTACCGGAGAACAGGAAGAGCAAGCGGAGACCGGCGCATTCCTGGGGGGAGCCATGCTAACTTCGATCGGATTGATCATCGCTATCTTGATCCTTCAGTTCAATTCCATATCCAGAACCCTTATCATTCTTCTTCAGATTGTATTTAGTGTGATCGGGGTATTGTTGGGCTTTGCCATCTTCAAAATGGATATGTCCATCATCATGACAGGAATTGGTATCGTTGCGCTTGCGGGTATTGCCGTCCGGAACGGGATATTGCTGGTGGAATTTGCTGACATAAAGCTACACGAAGGTGCCACGTATTACGATGCCATTGTGGAAGCTGGCAGAACGCGTATGACCCCTGTAATTCTTACCGCTACTGCCACTATTCTCGGATTGGTACCATTGGCCGTAGGCTTGAATATTGATTTCGTAACCCTGTTTACGGAATTAAACCCTCATATATTCTTTGGAGGTGATAACGTAGCCTTCTGGGGGCCTTTGTCGTGGACAATGATATTCGGACTTGGTTTTGCTACCTTCCTTACCTTGATTTTAATACCTGTACTGTATTTGATGTCGGGTAATTTAAAATTACGATTAACAAAGAAATCAGTGAAGGTAGAGTAGTCGAACGTATTAATCTTTTAAGCCAACGAATCTTGAACCGGCCATGGATCGAAGATCCATGGCCGGTTATCCCGACTAACAAAATCTTGGGCTCTCCAATATTCTGTTTGGGAAAATGAGGGTTGAACAACACCGAACGTGAGGTTGCAATTTTAAATAGTTTGAGTACGTGATTGAATAGAGGGATGTAAGTAGAAATACTTTATCCCTCTTTTTTTATAAAAACATTATCCGGTTTTATTCAGTAATGTTCAGAACTAACAAAATGAATCAGGACGGAAGGTTTGTAGCGGATAACCTGGAATTGAAATGAGGTATGTACAATGAAATAGCATCGTGATCTAATGCCTTCAGAGCTTTTTTAGGTTGTTGTTCGTTTCAGCGTGGAAGAATTTCAATGGAGAAAATTGGGCTTGTGAAATTCAATAGATAGAACAAGGAATTAGGGAAAGCTTTGAATGCTGTACTTGCCAGCATTCCTAAGCTGCATGCGGCTTAGGAATACATGGTTGAAATGAATGTAAGCGGTGTTAATGGCGATTGTCTTCGTTGGCTAAAATACTTAGATAGCTTTCGTACCGTATTTCGGAAATACGTCCATCTTTTACCGCTTCCAGTACCGCGCATTTGGGCTCGTGCACGTGTGTACAATTGTGAAATTTACATTGCCCCAGCAAGGCTCGCATTTCAGGAAAGTAATGACTGATTTCAGCTTCTCCAATATCAAAAATACCGAGTTCTTTAATTCCTGGGGTGTCAATCACATGAGTAGAATCATTGAGGTCAAACATTTCGGCAAAGGTAGTAGTATGTACTCCTTTGTCTGAAAAGGCAGAAATTTCGGATGTCTTTTGTTGAATGGAAGGTAGCAAGGCATTGAGTAAACTTGATTTACCTACTCCGGAATGACCGGAGATCAAGGTGGTTTTATTTTCCAATAAAGCGCGCAACTGTTCCATGCGGTCGCCTCGCACCGCCGAAACACTCAGGCAAGTATAACCAAGTTGACGGTATAAATCCATCCACGCTTCTGTCAGCTCTTGTTCTTCTTCATCATATACATCGCATTTGTTGAATGCAAGAATCGCTGGAATGCGAAACGCTTCGCAGGAAATTAAAAAGCGGTCAATAAATCCATTGGAGGTTTTGGGAGATGAGAGGGTAACCACCAGCAAAGATTGGTCGATGTTGCTGGCGATTAAATGTCCTTGATTGGTTTTATGCGACGACTTCCGGATGATATAATTTTCTCTGGGAAATATTTCAGTGATGCTTACGGTTTCAAGGTTAGGCTCCGGTTCAAAAGCCACTTTATCCCCGACGGCAATAGGATTCGTTACCTTAAGATCTTTGATTTTAAATTTACCACGGAGCCTTCCCAGGTATTTTTTTTGATCTTCGCCTGCAATGTCGTACCAGGATCCGGTAGATTTGGTAATGATTCCTTTCAAGATGTAAGAATGTTTTGTTGAATATACTGCACGATGGATTGGGTGGCTCCGGCTTGTTGTTCCACCCATTTCTGACTGTGATGTTTAATTCTCTGATTGTACCCAGGCTCGAGCGCTTCGGCCAGGTACGCACGAAGTTCCTGTTCCTGTTGAATGCATCTCCCAATGCCTTCTTCTATTAGCAGGTAAGCTTCCGGAAATTTTTGTATGCGGGGTCCAAAGCTAATGGGCATTCCAAAGGTGGCTGCTTCCAGGGTATTATGGAGCCCTTTCCCGAAGGCACCCCCAATGTGCGCAAAATGAGCAACACGATACAACGAGGACAGCAGGCCAATACTATCAATGAATAAGCAACGCACATGGCGCACGTTGTTTTCATTGGCTTGTGAATATCGGAGCGTTGGATACGGAATTCGTTTTTGCCAGGATGAAAGTTGGGTTTCATGAATTTCATGAGGGGCAATAATGTACTTGATGGAATCATCATGATCGTTCAGTAGGGGTTCGAACAATTGGAAGTCTTCTTCCCATGCGCTTCCCAAAATGATGATGCGTTTGTTCTGACAAAAGGAAAGTAGCAAGTTTAATTCTGCCGGCATATTTCGTTGCGCCAGCACTCTGTCAAATCGGGTATCGCCACTGATGGAATGATGTCCTATGCCAGCAATTTGAAGACACTCCGCTGAAGCTTTATTCTGAACAAATATAAAGTTGAAATGGGTCAATAAAGAACGAAAGAAAGTGCCATACCAACGGAAAAAAATCTGCTCCTTTCGGAAGTTGGCAGAGATTAATAACAATGGCACTTGGGCACGTTTCAACGCGTGAAGGTGATGGTACCAAAATTCATATTTCACAAAAATGGCCAGACTTGGTCGAAGTATATTTACAAACGCATTGGCTTGGGCAGGAATATCAAAAGGAAGGTAACAGATAAAATCTGCACCCGGATAATTTTTTCGAATTTCAAATCCACTGGGTGAAAAAAAGCTGACAACTAAGGCATGCTTGGGATAGGCTTTTCGCAGGGCTTCCATCACAGGCCTGCCTTGCTCAAATTCGCCGAGGGAAGCGCAGTGGAACCATAGCACCGGGGATGGATTGGTGTTTCTGAAAGCAAGCAATTGACCCAAGGTATTTTTTCTTCCTGATACCATCCACGCAGCCTTGCGATGAAAGGATGCTGCCAAGCGCATCAGACCTGAATAAATATAAATGCCAAGGGTATAGACTGCAACCTTCATGAAGACAAAATTATTCAATATAATCGTTTTTTTATATCTTCGGCACTTATTAAACCTTGGTTCAGGACAAATAGTTGTTTGAATTGATCTCCTGTGTGCAAATCTTCCATATCAGATAGGCACCGATGGTTCTTGTTTTCGGAGTTTTTATTTTTCGGGGAGAACCTAGCTTGTGAGAAGAAGCATTTGCCTGTTAACCTTATATTTTGTACCCAATTCGTATGAATACCTCCTCTACATCGTCCTTGTTTTCCAAACAAAATGGAATCTTCAACACCGCAGTAATTGTAGCTGCACTGGGATATTTTGTGGATGTATACGACTTGGTCCTCTTTAGTATGGTTCGAATCAAAAGCCTCAACGATCTTGGATTTACCGGAACACAGGTGGATACGGTTGGCATGACATTGCATAATTATCAAATGGTGGGTATGCTGTTAGGTGGAATTTTTTGGGGGATACTGGGCGATAAAAAAGGCCGGTTATCGGTTTTGTTTGCCTCTATCATTACATATTCGTTAGCCAATATTGCCAATGGATTTATTGGCAGTATCGAGGCGTATTCGTTTTGGCGATTTGTAGCAGGCTTTGGCCTGGCAGGGGAGTTAGGGGTAGGCATTACCTTGGTGGCTGAAATAATGCCCAAAGAAACACGCGGCTATGGAACGATGCTGGTCGCTTCCATTGGCGTTACCGGTGCTATTGTGGCAGCACTTGCCTCTGTTATGTTCGATTGGAAAACCACTTACATCATCGGCGGCGTGCTAGGATTGGCCCTGTTGTTGCTTCGGATCTCCGTTTTTGAATCCGGTATTTTTTCTAAATTAAAAGAGAAAAAAGTGGAGCGCGGAAATTTCCTTTCGTTGTTTTCTTCGTGGCCGGTCTTTTCAAAATACATGAAGTGTATTTTGATCGGTGTACCTATCTGGTTTTCGATAGGTTTGCTGATCATGTATGGAACAAAATTTTTTCGTATTCATCACACGATTGAAAATGGGCCCGTGATGCAATCGTATCTGGTGATGGTAGGTTATATCGGACTTACCTTCGGAGACCTTGCCAGTGGCCTGTTGAGCCAAGTATTGGGTAGCCGGAAAAAGGCTGTGTTGGTATTTCTGGCAATGATGATGGTAGGTTCTGTCGTGTATCTGGTTAGTTTGCCTTACTTAAGTTTATCTGGATTTTATTGGATTTGTGGAGCCTTGGGCTTTACCTGTGGTTATTGGGCTGTATTCGTAACCATTGCGGCAGAACAGTTCGGTACCAATATTAGAGCCACCGTCGCTACCACTGCCCCAAATTTTGTGCGAGGAGCCTTTGTCTTAATTAATACGGGGTTTGTTTACTTTTCCGGACTTCTTGAGTCTGACGTCGCCGGGGCATATGCCATTGGTGCCTGTTGTTTTGTGGTTTCCTTAGTGGCCTTGTATTTTTTAGAGGAAACTTTTGGCAAGGATTTGAATTTTGAAGAATAGGCAACCTAGGGCGGTATTTCGTTGAGGTGCTTCTCAAGGTTTTTAAAGGCAACGGTGTTCCTTCTGTGATAACTCCTACATTTTGTTTTGCAATCTTTGAAAAGTTCGTTTAATGATCAGTCTATCAGATTATTATATAATTCTTTTAATGAGTCACTATTTGAAACGTTTATCTCCTAATTCAGTATAATAGCCCTAGGGGAAGTATGATGTTGATAATAGTACTACATTCATGTTGAATACTTTTAGTGTCGTTACGCTGGTTTCGTTCTTTGCAATCTGCTGCATAGCGGCCTTTTATTATTCAAAAGGTAAGATTTCATTGTCGGAGTATTTCGTATCCTTTCATCATTATCCCTGGTACATGGTAGGTTTTATTGCCTTCTTGTCCAATACCTCCACCAATTCGTTATTCAGCTTTACTACCAAAACCGCGAAGTTAGGCATAGCGGCCTTTAATGCAGAACTCACGGGTATTCTCTGTTGTATTTTTCTTGCCCTTGTTTTTGGTCGCGTGTACCATCACAATAATTTTTACACGACCAGTCAATATGTGGAAATGCGATACAATCGGGTGGTAGGATACATTACTAGCTTTTTATTAATCCTCATGTCCATTGTGGCGCGTATATCGGCCATTCTGGTAGCGTTGCATCTGGTCATACATCAGTTTTTTGGAATCGATATTTATACTACCAGCATACTCATGATAATGTTTTGCGGTGTTTATTCCATCGTAGGGGGACAGCGCACTATTATTATGACCAGCGTTTTGATTGGATTTGTAATACTCTGCGGTACCCTGTTGTTTACAGTATTTGTATTGAAGGCATATGGAAGTGTATCGGCAGAATATCCTCCACATTATTTTACGCTGTTTAGGCCTCCGGTAGCGGGTGAGCTATATACATGGCCGGGTGTAGTGTTTGGATTACCCATTCTGGGAATTTGGTTTCATTGCATCAATCAAACAATTGTACAAAGTTATTTCGCTAGTAAGTCGGAATATCATTTTCAGTCCGGGGCCTTGTTACATGGGTATTTAAAATTACTTGTATTCCCCCTTACCATCCTGCCAGGCATTTATTTATTTACAGTAGCCCCTCAATACGAAGGACAGACCTTATACGCGTCTATGATTTCCACACTTATTCCGGATATGCTGAAAGGCCTGGTGGTAGCCGCTACCGTAGGAACGGCCATGATTACGTTGTCAGCCTCTTTTAATGCATGCTCCACCTTGTTTACATTTGATTTTTATAAGAAAATTTTTCCAGATGCCAACGATTTTATGATTACCAATGTGGGGAAAATTGCCACCATTGTGGTAGCAATATTTTCAATGATTTGGATGGTGATGATGAATGCTTTTCATGCCGATGTACCGCATGTTATTACATCCTCATTAACCTATTTTACACCACCCATTGTGGCGGTATATCTTATGGGAATCTTTTGGGAACGGGCCACCGCACGTGCGGCCACCTGGGCTTTGATACTTGGTTTTATAATTGGGTTAACTAAATTTTATATCACATTCAAAGGGGCTGAATTTTGGGAAACAGGTTCCTGGCTTCAGTCTATCGCAATGTTTAATATTTATAATTTTACAGTTGTGCTGTTTGTATTCTCACTAGTGCTGATAGTAGCCATCAGTTTCATGGATGTGCCTCCTCCACTGGAGCAGATAAAAAGTTTATTATTTGCCTACAACCGTCCGGAGTTGAATGCACATCAGAAACGCATTTATTTTTTTGCTGCATTGCTAGCTCTCATAGTGCTTGGAATCTACCTCCGATGGGGATTTTAATGGAAGCTATTCCAGTCAATCCGTTTTTTACATTTTCCCATTGCTCTCATGGATTTACTTTTTATAAATTAATAAGGAAGAGCGATCTCTTCAAATGCCACTAAATCCTCGGATGTTTCTTTATACAAAAAACTAATGGGAGGATTGGGTGGCTGATGAATTTGCGACATCGGAATTCCCCAAGGCTTCCAATAGGTAGCTAACACCTGTGCAAACATTTCATCGTTCCAGGGTTGGAAACCTGGGGGCCAGTTGGCTTCGCTAAGTTCCAGCACTACTTTTTTATTTTGCTCGACATATTCGTAGGTAGGATAGGAGCGAAGCAAATAGTTGGAGTAAATAAAGCGGCTGCAAATTTCTTCGAATTGAGCAGGATGCAAGGTCGTGGAACCAATTTTTTCGATAAGCACTTTCTGCATTGACTCATTGATGCCATGGTCTTGTAAGCAAGCTACAATTCCAAAGTCGTTCATGCTGAGAGAGCAATTAAGATTATTGGTTTCGTCGCGGTAATTAAAAACATCTTTGGAGTATCGGACTTTAAAGACTGCCATGGAGAAAGGGATGTTTGCGATATCCACCATGCCAAGCATACCTTGCATCATCCCATGTAACGTTGAAAATCTACGCTTTAAATAATTAGAAAGTGTAAATCTATCCTGGCGTTTGGATTGATGCTGAATGGCGAGTTGAAAATCATGAAATAAAATTCCATAAACCGTTTTAGCCATCCAATAGAACAAGGTAGTGCGTGGTAATGCAGCCACTGCTTCGTAGCCTTTTGAAAAGGCACGCTCCATTTCCTCGTCAAGAGCTATCAGGCGATTTAATACCTCGTCGGAACAAGGAAGCAGAAAGTCTTCGTACTTTACGCGTGTCCCATCGAGCAACATAGAAAAAGTTTTTCCATCCAGTTCATACCTTTTTCTCAACCATTCGGGAAAAACAGAATACATAGAATCCGATTCCCCTAAGGGTTTCCCCGTTAAGAAACATGCGGTCGAGGGAAATACTAATTGCTCAAAGGGTAAGTAAACATCCTGTTTCATGCTGCAAAGATAAAAAAAAAGCCCAATTCCGAAGATTGGGCTTTAAGACGCTAGTCTTCTACTTTACTGCTGAGTATAAGCTGGGCAAGGTTGTCATCAAAGTTATTACTTTTACTTTTCTGGCTTTTCATGGCCTCTAATACTTTTTCCTTGAAGGCCCAAACCGTACTTTTTCTCAATTGTAATTGTTCAGACATTTCGTTGAGGCTATTTTTTTCTCCGTATCGAAATACTTTCATCAGAATGTACATCGCTTTCGGGAGGGGGAATTTACATTTATGGAGCAAGGTATAAGCAGTAATGGATTCGTTGTATCCACATTTGGTGCATCTTCGGGAGAATTTTTTTACCCCTTCGCTGAATTTACTGTTGTTGCATTTTTTACAGTGATAGCCTTTACTCCATTTTATTTCCTCCAGGTATCGCTGGCAGGCAAGGTCGTTTGGGAAAATGTTGGAAAATTCTTCGTAACTGACGTCCTTGAATTTTACACGAGCTTCCGTCACTTCTTGTACTTTCTTCTTAAGTTTATGATTGTCGAGATCGAGCAATGCATTCATGCGTTGAATTTCGTCGGCCTGTGCTTTTAATTTTTCATTGGCTTCTTCTACCACTTTTTTCGCTTCCTGCAATTGAACGGTACGCTCATTTACTTTCTGTTCGAGCTCTCTGTTAACTTTCTGACTGAGTTGTTCGTTTTCTTTGAGCTGTTCAATGATAATATTTTGAGCTTCTTCGTCTTTACGTTTTAAATACCTCAAGCGGTCGGCCAGGGCTATAGTCATCACCAGGATTTCCAAAAATACTCCCATGTTCTGGCTGTAAATACCGAATACCATGAGGCTCACGGAGGCTGAAATATGTTCCAAGACATCGGTATCTTTTAAAATACGAAGTGCCAAACCCAACAATACAAAAGAGTTTCCTATGATAAAGAATCGTGAGGGGCGGAATCCATCTTTGAATATTTTTACTGCGTAATAGAAAATAATCAGCAATGGAATGATAAACATGGTGTTCATGACATGAGGCATGTGCAGCCAGAAGAAATCCATGCTGCTTATTACCAAGTAGGCTGCGTAAATTAAATAGATGAGCTTGGTAGCTCCTGGATATCGTTCTTTCAGGGATAAGAATTCAATAGAATAGATGATTAGAAAGAAGACGAATAAGGGTCTTGAAATGAGCTGTCCAAAGGCGGAAACCCAATAAAAATCCGTCCAAAGGTATTGATTACCGATCCCGTCGTCGCTGAGTGAGTGAAAGGCCCAAGCCAACACGAATCCAGCGTAGTATAAGTAGATACGTTCTTTAACAAATAAGAAGAGAAAGGAATTATAAAGAATTATGATGCAAAGCAATCCGTAAAAGAAACCTAGAAAATAATATTCATTAAGCGCGTACGAGGTAAATTCATGATGGCGTCTGATTTTACTCAGCATGGAAATTACAAAGGGTGATTTGAACTTGATATAAATTTCCTGCGTGTTACCTTGGTGAGGTAAGTCAATAATGAAATTTTTGTGACCATAACTCCTCTGCTTAAATGGAATTCGTTGTCCAAGCTTTTCAACAAAAACATTCGTGGAGTCAATCACATAAATTTCTAGTTCTTGCTGTCTGGAATCGAGGATTTCAAGGACCCAGTTAAGATTTTTTTCTGAAAGAATGCGGCAGTGCAGCCAGTAACTATATTCAGGATTTTTGTTGAAGAGAGGAAGTTCTGCAAACGTTTTTTTTCTAACCTGATCAATGGTAGCCTGATTGCTGCTGTCAACCCAAATCTTATATTTTCCTTCTTTGATTTCAACAAATTGAACATCAGGCTTGAGCTGAATCAATTCCTGAGCCAAGGCGAGGTTAAAGCAAAATAGTAGAAGAAGTAGACGCATCGGGATGAAAGTTATGCCGGGGCCTGAGACCCCGGCGTAAAACCTATTATTCTTCGTACGAAATTTCAATACTTGATTTTCCGATCATCAGATCAAATTTACCTGGTTCGGTGATCCATTTTAGATCCGCTCCGACAAATGCCAGGTCTTTGGCCTCGATTTCAAAACGTACGGTTTTAGTTTCTCCAGGCTTCAGGCTAATTTTTTCAAATCGAACTAATTTTTTAACAGAAGGAGTGATGCTGGCAAATTGATCTCTGTAATAAAGTTGAACAACTTCTTTACCTTCTACCGCACCGGTATTTTTCACTTGTATACTTACCTGTATTTTTTCATTTCCTTTAAGGAGGTTTTTGCTAACACTCATTGCTGTGTATTCGAAACTTGTATAGCTTAAACCATGTCCAAATTCATAAAGAGGGTTAAACGCATTGAATCCAAAATCTTTGTCTCTTTTTTCTGAAAGTTTATGGTCATAGGTTACCAAAGAGCCAGAGTATTTAGGATAGGTGTACGGAAGTTTCCCAGATGGATTATTATCGCCATACAGAGTAGCTGCCAGTGCTCTTCCTCCTTCGTCTCCAGGCCAGTAAGCATTGATCACAGCGCTGAACATGGGTTCTACTTCAGTAAATAGACGTGGTCTTGAGCTTAGCAAAATGGTTATAACAGGTTTTCCGGCTGCCGCAAGCGCTTTGGCTAAGTTGAGTTGTGCAGCAGGATAGCTGAGGTCTTCGATATCACCCACTTTTTCAGTTGCTGGAATTTCTCCTAGGCACAATACGATGTAGTCTACTTCTTTAGCTTTTTCAACAGCTTTGGCAATATTCACATCTTTATCAAAGGAGGTTCCTTGCACGAAGAACACATTTTCTTTTCCTCCCAATTCCTGCATGGCCTGGAAAATAGTCTTCTTTCCTTTGGTATTGTAGGTAGAGTCAACTCCTTGCCAGGTATGTGTCCAGGCTCCATTCAAACAGTTTAGCGTATTTCCACCTACTCCAGTCACCAATATTTTTTTGCCTTTTTTCAGAGGTAAAATATTGTTTTGATTTTTACATAGGGTTACGCATTCTAATGCAGCCTGATAGCTGGCGTTAGCGAATTCAGCAGATCCAAATTTAGTGTAGTAAGATTTTTCCTCGTGTGTTTTAGTGAAAAGCCCTAACTGTAATTTTACACGCAAGATTCTGCGCACGGCATCGTCGATTCTCGACATAGGAACTTGCCCTTCGTTTACCAATTCTACCAGGTGTTTGAAAAAGCTATAATTCAAAGGTACCATACTCATGTCTACCCCTGCGTTTACGGCAATTTTTACGGCTTCTTTTTCAGTAGCGGCCACTCTGTGCACGGTATGAAGCATAATAATGTCTTCCCAGTCTGTAACTGCAAAACCTTTGAACTTTAATTCATCTTTCAGGATTTGTGTAAGAATGCGGTGCGAAGCATGTACCGGCGTTCCATTGATTTCAGAAGAGTTTATCATGACCGTCATGGCTCCTTTTTCAATGGCGGATTTAAAGGTCTGCAAGTATAATTCGCGAAGTTCGCGCTCCGACATTTGAATAGGAGTGCGGTCTTTTCCGGATTTGCTATTGCTGTATCCTACATAATGTTTCAGGCATGCTGCTACACGCTCCGGATGCCCCATATTCGTCCCTTGGTAGCCTAACACCGCTGCATTTCCCATTTGCGTGGCTAAGTATTGGTCTTCGCCAAAGGTCTCAAAAAAGCGCGACCATAATGGTTGTCTGCCCAGGTCCAGTACAGGAGAAAAATTCCAAGGTATGGCGGAGGCACGTACCTCATAGGCTGTAATTTGTCCCATTTTTTCGGCATAGGCAGGTTGCCAGGTAGCGGCCAATGCGAGCTCCTGAGGAAACAGCGTAGCACCCACAGTATAATTGGCACCGTGGATGGCGTCGATACCATACAGCACCGGAATTTTTAACCGGGAAGTCTTATTCTCCTGATGAATTTTCCCAATTATGGTATACCATTCATCACGAGTCAAGGTATGCGTTCCTGTATTCAGGATGGAGCCTATTTTATAGGTGTGTATCGCCTCTTTCAAACCGGCTTCATTAATTTCTTGTTTTTTCTTCTCGTCGAAAGGTTGTCCCTTACTTATTACATCCAGAGTAACCTGAGTCATTTGTCCAACCTTTTCCTCCAGCGTCATTTGCTTGAGAATTTCATCTATACGTTTTTCATTATCCTGGGCAAATGTTGCTAGGAATTGAAAGAGCAGTGAAGCAACTATTAACTTTTTGATCATAAAAATTTTCTTATTCGTGAATGTTAAGGATTATACAGTTTTGTTTAGTAAATGAAAATTTTGACACTTGCCGGACATCATTTTTTTGCTTTACTCAGGACCTGCTTTGGATCGGATTTATCATCTAAGAAACAATTTAAAGTTTTGATTATCATTTTATTGCATTTCATTTTTAGGTGTACTGACATTTGATTGACAAAGTTTATAATTTCGTAAGCTGAAGGTAATTGAGATTAAAACCTCCGTTGATGGAATTGCAGCGCAAGGTATAGACACCTTTTTTTAAGGATATTTTTCCACCTGGAGAATCTTTCCAGATTTGCCAACCAAAGGTTTGTACTAAAGGTATTTGAATGGATTGCTCTGCTATTTTAAATTCGAGGATGGCATTGTAATTCATCACAGCGGCACGAACACTTATCTCATACTCTCCGTCCTCTTGCACATACACCTGGTAATCGAAATTGTCTTTATCGTCGATATACCCCAGATTTTGTCCTTTACTTACATCATGGCACTCTTCTTTTTGTACACCGCTTTGTCTTAGGTAATTTTCAGCTTCAATACGTCCAGGCAGTATGGATTTAAACGGAAGGGAATTATTTACCCTTACCATGGCGGAAGGATAGAATATGCCATCGTTGCTCTTGCAGGTATTGGCAGGAATAGAAAGTTGAAGAGAGTCGCCTTTCATAAAGGGGATTCCAGCTTTAATGAGAAGTTTGCTAGGACGCAAAGAATCTACAGAAATGGTGCAGCCAACGCGTTTGCCGTTTTGTAAAACCTCAATCTTTGAAATGGAGGGATCGGAGGTGAATTTTTTACTACCGCTTACTTCTAAGGTATATGCGTCGGACATGGTCAGGGCTCCCAGCCAATGCGGATTTGATCCCGACACCAGGTTAATGACGGTAAACGCAGCGAGGTCTTTGTTTGGAATCTGGTCGAGGGTAGTGACAGCGCCTGCACCCAACGCTACCATGAAGTCTTTGGAATTTAATACCTTGGCCAATTGAAGCACCAATACATTATTTTCCCTGTATTTATTTTGTACCGAAACAACCGCATTTTCTTGTCCAATAAATTTTATTTTAGAAAAATCGGCGGTGGGTTTTATTTGTTCATTAAAATGTAATTCCAGGCTTTTTCCATCTTCAGAGCCAATAGCCATCTGGATTTCAGGATGTACTACTTTTTTATATACCCGCAAATAATCAACCTCCATGGTTTGGGGCAGAAGTTTGTCTTCAATTATTTTACCAGAGAAATCACTGCCAACCCCTGTACTTAAGATAAAATAAAAGCGCTCATTAAAAGGAGTTCTTTCATCAATTGGTTCAGCTATAGGAAATGTATGGTACAAAGAATCGTCAAGAAACCATTTGATTATTTTTTCATCCCATTCAATGGCGTACACATGAAATTCTTTACTAAGATCATTAGGTACTATAATATCATGTCCGGTGTATTTGCGCTGGCCGGAAAGCATATAATGCACAGTTCCATAATTACGGTGGATTTCATGTCCGTTGATTTCAAGAATATCAATTTCGCCGCTGCGAGGCCACCAACCAAATTTTTCATCTTGGGGTAACATCCAAAAGGCGGCGCCTATCCCTCTTCCTGCAGGAATTTTAATTCGAGCTTCAATACGTCCATATTTTGCCGTAATCTTGTTTCTGGTATTAATGCGACCAGCTGTGTAGTGAAAACCACTGATATCTTCTTTATTGATTCCTAATTTGAGGAATCCTTTATGAACCCGAACATTTTCGGGTCGGTCGGTACAATAATCAATTTGCCCGGTACCCCAGCCGCCCTCTCCATTTCCTATTTCATAATTCCAGTGCTGAAGATTTAATTCTGTTCCGTTAAACTCGTCGCTCCATTGTAGCTTCCATTCCTGAGACCAGAGAACAACCGGAGATAGAAGAATTAGAATTAGTATTCGCATGATTTTTAAGTTTAGTATTCAAGTAAACCCAAGAATTTTTCGAAATCCAAGTAAATCAGCATAAATACCCAATTTGAGAATCAAAAATAGAAGTTAAAAAACATTAATATTTCGTTTAAAAGACATTCGTTAGAATTGAAATTGTAAGAATTTTAATTCTAAAAACATTTACGTAACATGATTTCGGGTGTTTGTACTGTTTAGTAGTAGTTATTGTTGTGTAATGGTGTGTTTTTTTTTAATATAGTCTAGTAATCAGTATATTAAGTTTAAATTATAGTTTAGTAAGCGAAATTATTCTTACCTCCTATGTTTTCTATACGCTAGAAAACTACATTTTACTGAGCATTATGCTGTTACCTCTCAACCAGAATAGGTATTCTTCGTAAATATGGACCATATGAAGCGCTTATTTATCTTATTAATCTCAAGTGTCAGCTTGGCGGCAACCTATCCTGTTACGAGTGCATTAGATGCAGGTCCTGGGACTCTCCGGGAAGCAATTACCTTGGCGAACGGCAATGTTGGGCTTGATGTTATCACGTTTAATTTTGGTGCAGCCACTACCATTACCCTCGCTTCTTGCTTGCCCAATATCACAGATCCTATTAGTATTGATGGCTATTCTGAACCTAGCAGCGCACCCGGTACACCTTCCATAAATGTGGTTGCGAGTTGTATCAATGGTTTCACACTAGCAGCAGGATCGACCGGATCTACCATACAAGGTATCATACTTTCAGGTGCTAACAGGGGCTTATACCTTTGGAATTCCTCAAACCATATTATTCAAGGCAATCAGATTGGTACCAATGCGGCAGGAACAGCGGCAGCGGCCACCCCAATACTTTGGAATGGAATTGAATTGGATAATTCAAACGGAAATTTAATTGGAGGATTGGTCCTTGGGCAACCCAATTTGATTTCTGGTTGTAATGAACAGGGCATTCGTTTTCAAGCGAACTCCAGCAACAACATAGTACGAGGAAATTTAATTGGCACCAACAAAACTGGTACAGCAGCACTTCCTAATGCACAAAATGGTATTATGGTACTTGGCGCTTCCAATAATAATATACTGGAATACAATCTGATTTCCGGAAATGGACAACGTGGTATTTTTAATGACAATGCACAAGCAACGATTATTCGATTTAATTTGATCGGTACACTTATTTCGGGGAATGCAGCTTTAGGCAATGCTACGTTTGGAATCGAAGCGAATGGAAATTCTCATGACCTGATCATTCAATCCAACATTATAGGCAGTAATACCTTTCACGGCATTTTTGCCATCAATTCACAACGATTAATTATTTCCTCTAACCGAATAGGATTGGGCTTTGATGGTACTTCCGCTATTCCCAATGGAGAGCATGGAATTATGTTAATCAATTGCCTGCGTGCTACGATTGGAGGCAGTATAGCTGGGGCTGGAAATTATATTTCCAACAACACATTATTTGGGATGAATTTGGTCTCTTGCGACAGTCTGAGAATTCGAGGTAACTTTATAGGGTTAGATATTGGAGGAATTACAGACAGAGGAAATGCACTGAGTGGCATTAACATAGATAACTGTCGTAATCCCCGAATAGGAGGGAGTTTGGCCGCGGAGAGAAATTTTATTTCAGGAAATAATTTACATGGAATTTCTATCAATGGAGCTACTTCTGACAAAGCCTACATACGCGGCAATGTAATAGGGCTGGGAACAGACCTAAGCACTCCAATTGGCAATGGACAGCGTGGCATAGAGTTAATCAATACGGAAGACAGTTATGTGGGTGGAACTACCGCCACAGAACGCAATTATATTTCGTCCAACAATGCAGCGGGATTGTTTATTCTGAATTCGGATAATACTGTTGTGTCTGGGAATTATGTGGGTATTGATGGAACGGGCTTGTTGGCACGAGGAAATGCAGGGATAGGAATCGTCGTTGAAAATTCAAACCAGGTGACGGTAGGAGGGAGTACTTTTGCCCATAGAAACATTGTGTGTGCCAACGATAACGGAATAGTCGTTACGGGCTCTTCGGCCAACGGGTTTGTCCGGGCCAATTTTGTTGGTCTTGGCGCAGATGGAACAACCATGATCGGTAATGATTTTAGTGGCATTTATTTACTCGGTGCCAGCAGTAATATTACCGTCGGAGGCAGCACTTTTGCTGAACGAAATGTGTGTTCAGGAAATGGATATGCTGCGCTTCAAGGGGATGGAATACGTGTGGAAGGACCTGACAACAATATTATGTTGGGGAACTATTGTGGCGTCGATTCCACCGGTACCATTGCCAAGCCCAATTACTGGGCTGGAATCTCTTTAAATGAATCGAGTGGAAATATCGTTGGAGGGAGTGGTTTACACGAAGGAAATATTTGCTCAGCCAATTTAAACGAAGGCATCTATCTGAGGAATGCCACCAACAATCAGATCATTGGTAATTATGTTGGTACCGATAAATCGGGAACCTTACAGTTGGGTAATGAAGATTGGGGAATCAATATTGGTTCTGCAGGGCCTAATTTTGACAATATCATCGGAGGTTCTTTAGCAAACAGAAATATTATTGCCTATAATAAAAATGTACCAGGTTTTTTTGATGGCGGTCCGGGTGTTTTTGTATATAATTCTTCTCATCGTAATTTGATTACCTATAATAAAATTTATTGCAACGAACAGCGAGGCATTGAACGCAACGGCGCTGGTAATGATAATGTAGCAGCCCCGGTGATTGTAAGTTCATTGGCAAATGATATTACAGGTACAGGCGATCCTGGTTTTACCGTTCATATTTACCGCAATACCACGGTAGATGCTGGAACCTGGTGTGATTGCGAAGGAGAGACATTTATTGGTACCACGGTGGTTGACGGATCCGGGAATTGGACCTTTACACATAGCTTAGGTTTAAGCGTTGGAGAAGCGGCGGCAGTCTCAGCTACGCAGACCAATGCCGCCAATAGTACCAGTCCGTTTTCTACGTGTTCGGCTCCACTGCCAGTAGAGTGGCTTGAATTTACCGCAAAGCGTTTGGATGCTCAGAGTGCCCGCTTGCAATGGTATACGTTGAGTGAAACAAATAATAAACAATTTTCAATTATGCGTAGTGTGGATGGAATTCATTTTGAATCCATTGCCACCCTTTCCGGAGCAGGCACCAGCATTGGCTTACATGGTTATGAATGGATCGACAGAGCGTTGCCTGAGGCGGCGATACTGTATTATCGCATAAAACAGGAAGATTGGGATGGGAAAACCTCGTATTCAAACATTCGGAGCATTTCCTCCGGAAATCAAGAAATTGTGGCCTTGCTGAGTTCCTCCGGATTGGATATTGGTTTGTTGCTAGATAATGGGAGCGCCTCTCTGCAATTGCTGAGCAGCGATGGCAAACTAATTTTATCCGATGATTTCACTGGCCGCGATTGGGTAGAGCAACACTATCCCCTATCCGGTTTAGCTAATGGAATGTACATCCTGAATGTTAAAACAAGTTCCGGTGTATATGCGATAAAACTTCCACGTACGAATCCTTAGAACCCTATTCTATCTAACATCCGATTGTTGGTGGATCGATTGAGAATTCACTTACAATCGGATGTTAGCGAAAGTAGCCACTTAATGCTCCTGTTGCAGGCTAGGTTCTGACTGTTTGGAATACAACGATTGATAGCTACCACCAGGAATACGAAGGAGTTCATCATGGGTCCCAATTTCAGCCACACGTCCATTTTCTAGCACCACAATTTGACCCGCATGGCGTATAGTGGAAAGGCGATGTGCAATAACAATGGAGGTTCTATTTTTCATCAAGGCATCCAAGGCTTTTTGCACCAATAATTCCGATTCACTATCGAGGGCGCTGGTCGCTTCGTCCAGCAATAGGATGCGTGGATTTTTCAGAATTGCCCTGGCGATGGCAATACGTTGGCGTTGTCCTCCGGAAAGCTTAATTCCTCTTTCTCCTACCAAGGTTTGGTATCCTTCGGGAAAAGAAGAAATGAAGTCATGTGCATAGGCTTTCACGGCAGCTTCCTGAATTTCTTCCAAGGTAGCTCCTGGTTTTCCGTAGGCGATGTTTTCCAAGATGCTTCCTCCGAACAAGAAAATATCCTGTGGCACATATGCAATTTGTGCTCTCAGTTGTTGTAACGGAAATGATTGAATAGGGCGATCGTCTATATATACCTCTCCGTTTTGTACTTCATAAAATCCAAGGATCAAGTTGGTAATGGTGCTTTTGCCAGCACCACTGCTGCCTACGATGGCGAGTTGTTGGCCCGCTTCCACCGACAAGGAAAGTCCTTTCAGGATTTTCATTTCGGGTCTGGAGGGATATGCAAACTCAAGCTCTTTAAATCGAACTTTTCCTTGTATTTGATTTGCTGCCTCCACCACTATGGACGAAGCTTCTATGGCCTCAGTAGGTTCATTTAAAATATCCCGCACCCGCTGGGTAGCACCCAGGGTGCGTTGAAATTGGGCATATAATTCAGCAAAGCCAGCTAAGGTGCCTCCTACAAATGCGGTGTAGATGACAAATACAGATAAGTCTTTGATGGGCATCAATTGCGCCCCGTACCATACGCCAACCGCTACCGTGGTAAACATAACGAAGATGATGGTGGAAACAAATAAACCTCTGAGTCCTGCATTTTTGATGGCAAGGGTTACCACATCCTGTATAAAATGATTGTAGCGATTTACTTCATAGTATTCATTCGTAAAGGATTTTACATTGCTTATTCCCTGCAAGGTTTCTTGTACAATGGTGCCTGATTCGGCAAGTTTATCCTGCGCTTCCTTAGAACGTTTGCGTATGCGTCTGCTGAATGCAACCGCAACAATTACCACTACAGGTACCACCGACAACATCAGCAGCGCCAGCTTGGATGATAAATAGAAAATAAGAAAAGTGCCAATACATAAGATTACAATTCCTCTCAGAATTTCAGCCAGCACAGTTGAAACGGCATCCTGAATCTGCGATACATCGGCACTTACTCTGCTGGATAATTCACCTACTCTGTTTTTAGCAAAAAACTCTACCGGCATTTTCATCAAATGCGCGTAAATATGCTTGCGTAAATCAGCCACGGCATTTTCTCCCACTTTAGAAAAAAGATAAATTCTGAAATACGAAAATATTACCTGTACGGTGAGGACCAGAAGCATGGCTATTACAATTTCTCCGGGTGTATAGTGCATGGCATCACCGTTTTTTTGCTGCTCAACACTGTTAAGTAGTTCTTTGAGCAAATAGGGGAAAGCCATGGTGGTAAGCCCAGATAAAGATATCATGGCCAATCCTGCAATAAAACTATACCGGTAAGGCTTTATGTATTGGAAAATCCAGGTGCTACTTTTTAGACTTTCTTTGGTGATTTTTATTTTGGGTAAATCTTCTTTGGATGCACCGTTGCTATTAAAATTGGGTCTTGCCATGTGTTCGTTTCTTAATCATTCAATTCTAACCATCTCATGGTCTTCTCGTCGATTTCATTACTCAATTGTTGAATAGAAGCCGACCAGGCT
This sequence comes from Cytophagaceae bacterium, assembly GCA_025454925.1. Lineage (GTDB taxonomy): Bacteria > Bacteroidota > Bacteroidia > Cytophagales > Cytophagaceae > JALONM01. The sequence continues at coordinate 98,881 of JALONM010000003.1, read as the reverse complement.
TCTATTTCCTGGTAAGAGCCGCCTTGATTTAATTTTTCCACCAATACTGCCTTCTCCTTTTCCAAGGCAGGAAGTAATTTTTCCAGATCTTCCAGTTCTTTTTTCTCTTTAAAAGATTTTTTTCTGGTGACCGTGTTGGTAGAAACACTGGCCGTATTTTCTGATTTCACAGCCACAGGAACGGAGGGGTTTGCTTTGCTCAGCTGCACTTCGGTTTCGTCCTCCTGGGCTTTCATTTCGCGGTAGTCGGTGTAGTTTCCATAGAAGTCCCGCAACTTTCCTGCTTCTTCAAATACAAACAAGTGATCGACCAGTTTATCCATAAAGTACCGGTCGTGCGATACGATCAACAAACATCCCGCAAAATTTTCAAGAAAATCTTCCAACACATTGAGTGTGTCTAGATCGAAATCATTGGTTGGTTCGTCCAGAATCAGGAAGTTGGGATTCTTAATGAGTACGCAGAGCAATTGCAGACGCTTGCGTTCACCACCACTGAGCTTATGCACCGGAGTATATTGCTGCACAGGGGGGAATAGGAAGAGTTCCAGGAATTTGGAAACTGATACGACCGAACCGTCGGCCATAGTAATATATTCCGCCATTTCCTTTACAATATCGATTACTCGAGCATCTTCTTTAAACGTCATTCCCATCTGATGGTAATAACCGAACACCGTGGTTTCTCCTTTTACCACGCTGCCTGCACTAGGCGTGAGTTTTCCCGTGAGGATATTCAGAAGAGTAGATTTGCCTGCGCCATTTTTTCCGATGATGCCAACCCGGTCTTTCTTTTTAAATACATAAGAAAAGGGTTGTAGAATCGTTTTTTGCTCAAAAGCATGTTCGATGGCATTAATCTCCAGAATTTTATTTCCCTGCCGGGTTTGTTGCATCGACAGTTCCAGGTTGGCCCGTTCTTCTTTTCCTTGAGCTTTTTCTTTTAAGTCGTAAAACGCATCTACCCTGTATTTGGCTTTGGTACCGCGTGCCTTAGGCTGTTTGCGCATCCATTCCAATTCTTTTTTCATCAGGTTGCGTGCTTTCTCCACTGAAGCTTGCTGCATTTGCTCCCGTTCGAATTTCTTTTCCAGGAAATAACTGTAATTCCCTTTGTAATAAAAGAGTTCTCCACGGTCGAGTTCAATAATTTCCGTACAAACGTTGTCCAGAAAATACCGGTCGTGTGTGACCAATAGCAAAGTAGTTTGTTGGGCGCTTAATATATTTTCGAGCCATTCGATGGTTTCCAGATCTAGATGGTTGGTAGGTTCATCGAGAATAATGAGATCGGGGTTTTCGATCAGAATGCGCGCCAGGGCGAGTCGTTTCCGCTGTCCTCCTGAAAGTGTGCTAACTTCCTGTTCCAATCCTCCGATAGCAAGAAAGCTAATGATTTGCTTTACACGCTGCTCATAATCCCAGGCCTGCAAAGCTTCCATGCGCTCAATAGCTGCGGTAAGTTTCTTTTCGTCTTCCGGATTTTCCAGCGCATGTTCATATTCCTGCACAGCCTTCATCATGTCGCTGCCCGAATCAAACAAGGCATCTTTCACTAATGCTGATTGAAATTGTGGCTCCTGGTCCAGAAATGAAATCCGGATGTCTTTTTGCACTGCAACTTTCCCTTCGTCTGGATTTAGTTTTCCTGCTATGATTTTCATCAACGTGGATTTACCCGATCCGTTGTGCCCCACCAGGGCTATCCGCTGGCCCCGGTTGATACCAAAATTTATATTTTTAAAAAGCCACTTCTCGTGAAATGATTTGGAAAGCCCCTCGGCAGAAACGTAATTCATATACCCATGTAAACAGATCGCAATTTACGTGGATTAAACTGATTTTCGAGGCTAATTCCCAGCCCAGACTAAGGTTTCTTTCCACCGTTTTTTCCCGAGGTGCTTATTTCCTCTTTTTTTAAGTGGATTTATAGCTCCTTTACATAACCGAATTTCAAAAATCACGTACTAATCCCATATATACCATACTTGTAACTGGTTGATTTTTAAGTTGGAATGTCTATGCAGTCATTAGAAATACCTTTTTCTGGCCCAAAGTCCTTGCAGGTTTCTTTTCAGACTTCGGGAATCTTTAGTATTTCGGGAATTTCTTGTGATGAAGATCCTAAACCCATTTATAAACAAATGGAAAATTGGCTATCAGAATATGCTCAACAGCCATCCAACCCTACCTTGCTTACTATCCGATTAAAGTATTTTAATACGGCTAGTGCCAAATACCTCTTATCTTTATTGAATCAATTGGTTACGTTGGTGCAGAAAGATGTGGATCTGCAATTGATTTGGTTTTCGGAGGAAGCGGATGAAGACATGCAGGATACGGTAAAAATATTTGAAGATTTGATTAAACATCCGATCACCATACAGTTGGTAGATTCGTATTAGCTTCGCCTCACTGGTAGAATAATTTTAAATGTACGGTTTGCCTCTGGCTTTTCTTATGCAAGAAAATGACCGATCGGGTTAGATGTTTTAATGTATACTTTGTTCTCCGGCAACAGGTATGGAAAAACACCTTTTTTTTTCTGAGCGATATTGCGAAATTTATTTCGTACCTGAAGCAGGTTGCTCTTACCTCGATATCATCGGATCCTTTTCTTTTGAAGAATACAAGACGATGTTTGGGAAGTTTTTAGAATGCATTCTTCACCACGATTGTGCAGGAATGGTCGCTGACCAGCGTCGCAGTAAGGGTTCTAATATGGAAATGAGAAGTTGGCTGGTAATGACCTGGCTTCCTGAATTAAAGAAACAAGTAAAAAATCCCTCGTTTAAAGTTGCTGGCATCAATACAGAGAAGGCAGGATTCAAGAAATTCATTTCCGTTTATCTTGAGAAAGCAGTAAACATGGTAACGGGTATGAATACCAAGGCCTTTGAAAATCTGGAAGATGCTTTAGCATGGGTAAAGTCAGACAGTGATTGAGAATTATTTTTCAGATTCATTCATTTCCCCTTTGGAGTTGGTTTTTATCAAGGCAAATACTCCGTTGCGGTTGTCGTATAAATCGGCCATTCCCAGCATTAAATATCCACCGTTGTTGGCAGCGATTACACTGGTAGCCTCGTCGTGGCGTGAGCCTCCTAAATCTTTGTACCATTCTGTATCGCCCTCTGCATTCAATTTTACCAATAAGAAATTTGAATTGTTTTCGTTGGGGTTTGGATTGGAGAACGCTAAGGATTTGTATCCGGCCAGAATAAACCCTCCGTCCTGTGATTGATCCAGGCAAGTACCTCCGGTTCCTGCACCCGCCGGAAGTTTGCTCCATTCCATCCGGCCATTCTGATTTATTTTTAAAAACCAAAGATGTTCCTCTGGTTTTCCCAGTGCTCCCTGACTTCCTACGACATATAAATAACCATCCTGAGCGAACATAATCTGTTTGCCACATTGATGAATGCCATCAAATTTTCCATATTCATATTGCCATATCATATGACCGTTTGCATCTGATTTAATGATTCGAATGTTGGCATCCACCGATGGCCCCGATTCTCTGTAGGCTGTACCGCACCAATATAACTCCTGAGATTGGCCTTCAATGACCTGATTTAAATCTTCTTTCTCCCCTAGAATTCCTACGGTTCTTTTCCAGACTATATCGGATCCTTTCACTTTCCAAACACACATATCTTGCTCGTCATCCTTTTGAACAGTGCCGGCAACTACCAGCGTGTCGTTGGAAAGTAATTGAATGGAATATCCTTCTTCTGAATGTTTTTTTTCACCATATACAAACTCTCGTTGAATTAAACCGTCTCTGCTGAGTTGGATCACATAAAAGTCAGATGAATCGGAATGCTCCTGTTGCTTAGATCCGGCGATAAAAATGCTACCTTCAGCGCTTATCATCACATCGCGGGCAATTTCATTCCTGCTGCCACCGATATGATGTTGCCATCGCCTGTTCCCAAAGTAATCGGTGTTCACTACCAGCACGTCCTTATCCAAACGCCCATCCTGTATGGAAGAACCCACCAGTAGATAACCATCTCCGGTGTCTTCCAGTGCATAGCCATAGCTGGTTACAGCCGTTCCGAAAAATTTAATAAACACTTCCGCCTTTCCTGGTTTTGGTTTATTCTTATTACAGGAAAAAGTTAAACCTGCTGTGAGCCACAACATGGTAATAATGGAAACAGAGGAGAATGGATGTTTCATTGCTTTATAAAATTAATGGTTTGGCTATCGCCGGAGGTGCGCAAGGTGATGTTGTAAAATCCGGGAGGTAATTCCTGAACAGGCACCCGGCAGTGTAAACTTCCTTCCGGAAGTTGTCCCTGCAAGACCTGTATGCCTTGGTAGCTTTGAATGGTATAGTGGATGGTTTCCGGAGCGTTCCAGGAAAATTCAAGCGAGAGTTGTTGCAAAACGGGATTGGGAAACAATTGCACGGGGGGTAACTGAGTCCACGTACGGCGCTGCAAGCCTTGTGTGATCGATGGATCTGAAGCTGGCTGCAGTCCATTCAGTTCCGAATAAGGCAACGATTTCTGCACGGCTTGTAGTATTTCTTTTGAGCTTTCGTCTTGGAGATAAGCAATGATTTGTATGCCTTCAGAATAATCTAATCCAAGAATTGGCTTCCAGCGATAGGCCGGAAGGCTAACTTGCGCCCCCGTCCAATCTTCCGGACGTATGCGGATTCCCGCTGCGTTAGGTAAAAGTTTAATTAAGGAGGAATCTCGCCGATTGACAATAGCAAACATGAGTGCATACGGCTTTTTGTCAGCGATATTTTTTAATTGTCGCACCATGGCAGGAATGATTAAGGTTCCGTTTTCGATGCTTACTGATCCTATTTCCAATTCAAAGGGAGAAACCAACAGGCGCCTGCGTTCAAAGGTTTGGGTACCCCAATTCGAAAAGTATTCGTCCTTACGTTCGATGCCATCCATAATGGATTTGGGTAACGTGTCTACTCCATAAAAAAGCGAGCGAACCGGACCGTCTGCTTTATTAAATTGATAAGGTAAATCGCCTTCACCATCCATATCCTCTGCTTCCTGCCATACATAATGCTTGATCACTATCGATTGAGAATTTCCAGCAATTGATTGCAGACTGTCTTGTTTTTTTTCTGAAACAAAACTTTCGATCAATACATTTCTATTGATGTTATCAATAACAAAATCATCGAATGCAAATCCATCAAAAAGATTTCCAGGTTTGTTGTCTCCGTTAGATCCGAAGTTGATTCGGAATCGCACATATTTGCGTGAGGGATTTTGTTCCATCATGCTTTTGGCAGAACCTAGGGAATGAGCACTTAATTTCCATTCATCTGAACTTCCCGACCATCCTTCAATTAAATCACCGGGTTTACTCACGATAGCAAACGCATTGTACCATTCCAAACCACCTTCATAACTTCCGAGATTATACCATTTTTCATTCAGGAATGCCGAATCACAAAAAGTATATTGTATGTTCGCGCCATCGAAAAAAAGATCGGCATGATACCTTTGCTTGATGCTGAGTACCGGTGCGCTAAATTTTTCCAGATCAAAGCAGGGTGATTCCACATAGGACTGTTCATCGTTGAAATACCTGGAATATCCCTCATTTTTATTTCTATCGGCTGGAACCGATGAGGAATTGCCGGTGGTGGACCAAAAATTACCAGTTCCATTTTTGAAATATTGATTTCCTAATTGCCAACTACTTTTATGCTGGTCTTCAGTATGGTAGTACTGTCCGCTGTGAAACCAACTTTCGGGAGAAGCGGAATCAAAGGATTCGTTGTATCCTTTTTGCTGACTGCTGACCGGAAAAACAGAAAACCAAGGAATGGCGCGTCGCACAGTATCGGAGCAACCTTTGGTCGCTACCACATAATGTATAATTTCTACCATTCCGGATTGTTCGATGACTGGCTTGATTTCTTTACTGAGAGAATCCTCCTCCCATACACCGTTGATTCGCCAAACATACCATTGAATGGGATCTGAAAACGAAGTGCCGCTGGTACCTATTTGGGAAGTGCTTTTAATCCTGGCTTCTTCTCCTTTAATATTATTAAAAACATCGAAGCTGGCTTTCGGTTTTGCCGATACTGTAATGGTTTTTTGAAAATCAGCATGGCACAATGCTCCCGATACATTTTCTGGAATAGAAGTTTTTAAACGCACCTTATATTCACCAGGAAGGGCGTACTGATGACTGAATTCACTTGAACTGGAAGTGTTGCTTTGAATGCTTCCATCGCCCCAAAACCATTGAAAAGAAAACGTGGCTGGAATACTTGGCACGCGTGTCAACAATCGAACAGGGACATCCTGGCAATGAATGTCGTCGATCTCTTCAAAACTTACGTCATAGGGTTCCTGAAATCGAACTATATAATTTACTTCATCCGGGCAAAAATTAAAATTTCCACTTCCCGGAACTTTGTAGTTTATGGATAAGACTACATCCAAATTCTGTTGAAGGGAATCAAACAAGCTTCTGGGTACAAACTTAAAATTGTAACCATCTTTTTTTATCAGACTGGAGGGGATGGATGGACCATTAACAATTTTAAAAATAAAGTCACCATCTGCTTGATTAGGCACGAGTGTTATAGTATCGAGAGAGGCAGAACAAATATAATGTATCTCGTCTATTGGATTGGGCAATCCTGTTAACATCGGATTGCGCCGGGGTACTACCGGAATGGACCATCTTTCTGTAAAGAACCTATCACTAGAACTTAATTCTTGATTGGTACCAGCAAGTAGGGTGGTGGTGCGCTCTGCAATAATGACTTCAAAGGGTATTGAAAAGTTGTTGTGATTTTGTGGTTGAATATTGTCTGTGTGAGTTTTTTTTCCTTGAGCATTGTTGTATAAAACAAGCTCCTGATTTTTTTCCAGGACAGAGATTTTGGTAAACAGTTGCTCTTTTCTGATAGTTAATGCACCATTAGTCGTTTCTGTTGAATACAGTGGGCCGCTAAGATTTAATGAAAAGCCAAACGAAGCTCCATTTTCACAAACGGGATACCCTTGATTGGTGCTAAAAAATACAGGAATATACGAAGGGTCTCGAACGGTGATGTATTTTTCTGTTTGGTTGTTGTTCAACTTTGGAAAAACTCCGGTTCGCACGCATCCGCCTGCGTTGGTAAGTACGTATTCAAATTTATATTCTCCCGGGGGAACGGCAGAGGTGGTAAACATTTTTTGATCGCTAATCGCGCCAGGATAGGATGGTAGTGTAAATACCAACGAAACATAATTAGCTGGAATGTTTACCAGATTTGACAAGTCTTTTTTGTCGGAATCACTGCGTTCGAAAATATATGGATTGCCTGGATTCTTATCGGTTAAGTCCAGGTTGCTATTTACAGTAATGATTATTTCATTGCTAACGTTTGGGCAATTTCCAGAGCTGGCTCTTCGCCGGTAGGTCTGTGTACTGGTTAATTGAAGTGGCCGGTAATCCCTTTCAGTAGCACCCGGAATGTTTACGTATGTGTTTCCATTTTTTATTTGCCATTGGTATTGAATAGTATTTTGTCCGGTTGCAATGCTTCCTGAAATCAATTCAAAAACGACTGTGTTTCCATCAATACAATAATTCTGTTTGGTTGTGCTGATTGTATTGTCAATAATTCCAGGTATAATTTCAATGGTATCGGAATAGCTTTCGTCGCAAATGGATCCACTTACCGCTTTCCTCCTGTAATAAGTAATCTGGCTAATTCCAGGAGGATCATAGATGCTCGTGTTAGAATTAGGAAGATCGAACCAGGTGTCAGTAGTAAAGGAATATTGCCAGGTATATACTACCGGATGCGAACCCGTGGCTATGCTGCCAATAATAGGACTTGGGTTATTTCCATTATTGGCATTGCATAAATTTTGATTGGTGGAGGTGATCGTATTTGATTCAATACGATTATCTACGACAAGCGTTTTCTCTTCGGTGGCAAGGGTGCAACTGGTATTGGCATAAATGATTTCGATATAAAATGTTTTGTCATGCGGTCCAATTTCATAGGTATAATCGGCGCGAGTCTGGTTGCTTTTCAGCTCATAATTGGTCGTTTGTACTTCGATTACTTTCCTCCAGTATTTATAAGTAGCATTATTCTTTTTTAGCACACTCTCTAGCCTTACCTCACTGCCTTCGCATAATATCGTTGAATTCATGAGCAAGGGTGGTGTATTTGATAAGTATCCATGCGGTTGTTCGTTTAAGGAATTGCCTTCCATGGTAGAACTACCGCCAGCAATTTCTCCCGATGCTTTGGCGAGGTTGCAGCGTATCGTGAGCTTGCTGATTTTAATTTCACTAATACCATTTGCACTGCCAGCAAGCGTGTATTGAAACGTATAGGTGTTGCTGTTGTTGGGAACTGGTCCAATGTTCAACGTAAACGTGGTAGGAGCAGTGCCGCTTATCGTACTTACCGTAATGGTGGGAGAATGATTGTTGGTATTGGCAAAAACAAATCCAGTTGGTAATTGAATGGTGTAAGTGCCTTGATTTACGTCGTTAAAATCTCCTGCATTACTTTCTGTAATTCGCAGCTCGTACAATGTGTCGCGGCATAATTCACTCATCCCTATGAATTGAGGGTTGGTTATTGTGCTTGTTTCTGCCGCAGTTACCACTACGTTACACCAGGCTGCACTGGTAAACAAGACCAACATCGTTTTGATGAGATAGGATTTCATAAAAGGAGGATTCATGTAAAAAATCAATTCTGTATGCAGCGCACACACATTCGCTTGGTTTCGGGCAGGCTAAAACTTGTAAAGCGAAAAATTCCGTTCGAATTTTTATCAAATTTTCGGCATCGGCTCGCTTTTGACCAATAGTATTGAGCTTTTCCTTTGCTGAAGTAGTTGGTTCCAGTATAGTATCCGGAATACACGGACATATTAAAACCTGCAGAGCCTCCCGATTTAAGACTGGATGCATCCCCTCGAGTACCGCCTGCGATAGCTGTATCGGCATCGCTAAAGCCTATGAACTTTTCTAAGGTTTGCCACTCCGAGTCGTGGGGAAGATGCCATCCCGCCGGACATGCAGTAATGGCTGTTTCATAGTCGTACAGCACACTGACCGAATCACAGTTCAACGGATTATTGTCAAAGCAGTACGAACCACTGGACGGACGGTACGAAAGATCAGTAGCCATCCAAACTTGCTTCCCTATGGCAACATACGGATATATTCGCTGGTCTCGTTCGTCGCGAAAGGTGTGGGAGGGTAGGGCTGAAGGAAGAGGATCTTGGCTCTCTGGTGATTTTTTATTACAAGAGAAAATCCCTATCCCCCAAATACAAAGCAATACCAATGTTGTCTTTTGAATGGACATCATACTTTTTTTTTATAAAGTGGTTGGTGGGCAGAAATTTTATCTAAATGTAAAACTTATTTTATATCCACTACAATGACCTATTCATTTAATTATTGAATGGTTGAATTCGTCGAGTAAACGGTAATAAGCCCTTTCTGATTTTGGAGCAGTCCTTGGTTGTTGACTATGCATGCCTACACTCGTGTTGGTTGTCCTTGTAGCAGTGATTATTGTGGTATTATCAAATCTTTATCATAAACGGTGTAATATTAATTCTTTGTTAGCATTTGCTGGGAGGCTTGATAATAGAAGCACTGATATTTATCTTCCTATAGTATTTAATGGCTAGAACCTGTGAATAGGATATTGTTAATGGCTCTATTTTCCGAAATGGTTGTATTTATTCCAACCTCCCAGGATTCGAGAATTACAACCTTATCTAGTTTTACGAAATTCTAATCCTTGTAGGTTTAAAATCTCTATAGAGGAGAAGAGCCACTGTTACTTATTAGGAATTTAACTTGTAATCGAGATGGAAGATGCGCTATTAATTATTATAATGGTGTACCTGAACGCGGCAGTTTTAGGTACCGTTCTCTATTATAACTTACCTGAAAAAACACATTCCAAGCACTGGATATTTTTAGTTTTTTGTTGGTTACTTCCAGGTATCGGTATTTTGTTTCTGGTAAAACTTAAAAAAATGGAAGCATTGCAAGGTGTGCGCGATTTTTCTTCCCATGTTTATCACAAAGCGCTGCCGACAAGAAGGGAGGAAGATTTTTTTTTACAAGAAGAATCCTTTGACAATTTGTTGGACTTTGAGCAGGAATAAAAAAAGGAATAACAGAAACCAGTACATGTCCTGTTATTCCTTTTCTTAAAGTTTCGAATTTAAATACTTCTTTTTCCTTAGGGGAAGGAAAAAGTGCTTCTTTTATATTCCAAGTTCAAACTGAGCGCCTAAGGTCCAGAAATTGCGATGTTTTGAAGTTGAATACCGATAGGTTTGATTATAACCTAAATATCCTTGCAATTTTACTCTATGTGCTTTCAGATATTTAGTAACATTCAAGGCGTATACCTTGGTACGATCGGTAAAGGGTTTTGTTTTATATCCAGGTGTGACTTCCGCATATCTTGCTGCAAGTTCGACATTATTCTTGAAAATATAACTTGCCTGAATATTGGTTCCAGAGCCGTTTGTTGCAATTCGATTGCTTCCACTAACAGTGGTTACAGGATAATCTACTCTTCTCTCCATATATTCAGCATAAATAGCAATCCCTTTATATTTAATCAGACCGTCATAAATGAAGGTGGTCATGTTTGCCGGATTTCCCAGATCATTTCCTAGTTGACCTCCAGTGCGTACTGCTCTTTCATTATAACACAATCCACCTGCTAATGAGATTTTAGGTTTTGGTTCTCTTTCTAAATCCCCTTCAAAGTAATCACCTTTGTTGGTAAATTCACCCAAGGGTAGCAATTCCAATCGACTCGTATAAGCTAGTCCTGCAGATGAAATATTCGCGTTGCGTCCTTCTCCGCTGGAAATAGCACTTTTGATTTGGTAGTGGAACTTCCCAATTTTATTGAAGTAGTTGACATGAAGTCCAAAATCACGGTCGATGTTAAAGGTGGCATTCACAATAGAGCGATCCAGAAATTGTTGATCTCCGGAAGAAACTACACGCTGGCGGTTTCCAGGCAATTTGGTTTGTCCGAAAATCAATTGAAGACTTTTAGTGGGACGATAGTACATGGCCGCGTCGCGCACTACATTGGGACTGTTATTAATAGAGCTGTTATCGCGCACCGACCAGTCCATATCCCCTCTGGAAAAGGAAAGTTGAATCATGTAAGTGAGTTTTGGATTCAGCATAAAACCTTCTATGCGCATGCGCAATCTTCGAACGCGTGCCTCTATATCTTCCGCAGAAAAATCATCTTCAGAAACGGTGTTATAAACGGCTCTATTTTGAATACGGAACCGGAAGTTTATGGAAAAACTGCTATCGGGAGGAGTGATGCCCAAGCCTCGTTTAAAAGATACGATTGGCGCTTTGGATTCACTCTGAGCCTGAAGGCCGGATGCCGCAATCAGGCATAGTAATGTCAAGGATAATACGTTTGCTTTCATTGTTAACGGATATGATGCTGCAAGTTGAGCAATGTTTCCCGAATGTTAACCATAGGTTAAGATTATTAACGTTATGATAACTTTAATTTTATTTAAAAATAATCTATAATGTTTGGATGTGAATTGTTTTGGTTTATTGAAAATATAGGTGCTGAACGAAAAAGTCCCGCCTATAGCGGGACTTTTTTGTTCAGCATGATTGTTTTTTTATTGTTGGATAATGGTCATCTCCACACGGCGGTTGTTGCGTCGACCATTTTCGGTATCGTTGGAATCTACAGGTCTTGTTTCTCCAAATCCGTCTGTGGTGATGCGTTCAGGTTTAATTCCTTTGGCTACCAGGTATTTTTTTACGGAAGCGGAACGACGTTTCGATAAATCCATGTTGGCTTCATCGTTCCCTTCGCTGTCGGTGTGGCCTTCCAGGTACAAGTTGTATTTTGGATTGTTGCGAAGCATTTTGGCTAACGCATCTAATGAGGCAAAAGAAGATTCTACAATAACGTCTTTGTTGGTCTCAAACAGTAAGTTTTTGAAAGCCATGGAAACGGCATCCTGATCTACTTTTTTAATTTCAGGACACCCTTTGTTGGATTTGACACCAGGTACTTTTACGCATACATCGTGGTAATCATCAATACCATCTTTATCAGTATCAATGAATGGTGGAGGACAGCCCTGGTATTTTTCAATACCGGGTTCTTTCGGACACTTATCGTCTTTATCCTGGATCCCATCTCCATCTGAGTCAGGACACCCTTTGAATTTAGCTACGCCAAATACATCCGGACAAAGGTCTTCATTATCTTTGATACCGTCCTGATCGCGGTCTCCCCAAGGGCAGCCTTTGTTATCTTTAGGACCTTTTTCGGTTTTACACAAATCTTCGTAATCATAAACGCCATCGAAATCAGTATCGAACGGACATCCAAAAGGTGTTACGGGCTCTCCTTTGGGAGTATGTATGCATTCATCTCTTCCATCGGGTACACCATCTCCATCGGAATCTTTATCATGATAAACGGGCGTGTACGGATCTCTCTTCTTTTCTTTTTTTACTTTATACTTCTTCGATTGTTTGGGATTTTGCGCCAGGGCATTATTTCCCCATGAAAGCATAAAAATTACTAAAAGGCCTATAATCGGTAATTTCATATCCTGTTTTGATATCAGTGTTTACAAGTATACTAAAAAAATCGGAGTGCGCCTACCATAGGTAGGCGGCACATTAGTTTTTGAGAAGACTCTCCAAACTTTGTTCCAAGGTGATGATTTTAGATTCAGCGTCTGCTTTTTTCTTTTTTTCCATGTCTACCACGGCTGCCGGAGCGCCCGAAACAAACTTCTCATTGGAGAGTTTGGCATTTACGGATTTCAAAAATCCTTTGATGTATTCTAATTCTTTTTGCAGGTTTTCTATTTCCTTCTCTGTATCTACCGATTCCGGCGCAGGAATGTAGAATTCATCCGACTGAAGCACGAATGTAACGGGAGTTTCCGGTTTTTGTCCGGGATGCAGAGCACTCAGGTTCGCCAGCTTTTGTATAACCGATGAAAATTGAATATAAGGACCTAAGTCCTGCGCGTGAACGCTTAGTACCAAAGGTCCTTTGGGACTCAACTGCTTGCTTTGGCGATAATTTCTGATTTCGGTTACTACTTCCAATGCCCGGAATCCATTCGTAATAAGTTTGTCATTGAATGCGCCTGCATGAGGCCAGGCGGCCACACAGATGCTTTCTCCTTTCGTTCGTTCTTTCAAGGACATCCAAATTTCCTCCGTAATAAAAGGCATAAATGGATGCAGAAGTGTTACCATCGTTTCGAAGTAGGAGAGGGTAATTTCATACGTATGGGCATCGATGGGTTGTTCAAAGCCTGGCTTAATCATTTCCAGGTAACTCGCGCAGAAATCATCCCAGATCAGCTTGTAGACCGACATCAGGGCCTCAGAAAGACGATAATCGGCAAATTGAGTTTCGAGGTCCACCGCTACTTGATTCAAGCGATTGCCAAACCAGGCAATTGCTTGCTGCTGCGCATCGGAAGGCGCAAGCGAAGTATCCTGTTTCCAACCTTTGATCAAACGCAAGGCGTTCCAGAGCTTATTGTTAAAATTCCGACCTTGTTCGCAGTATTTGTCATCGTACAGAATATCGTTTCCAGCAGGCGCACTCACCAGCATTCCAAACCTCACCCCATCGGTACTGTATTTATTCATCAGGTCAATGGGGTCAGGAGAATTGCCCAGCGATTTAGACATTTTACGTCCTTCTTTGTCGCGCACAATACCATGCAGGTATACATCTTTGAACGGTAATTTTTTCTGGTATTCATATCCTGCCATGATCATGCGAGCCACCCAGAAAAATAAAATTTCCGGCGCTGTAACGAGCACATCAGTGGGGTAATAATACTTGATATCCGGATTGTCAGGTTTGGTTAAGCCGTCGAATACGGTGATTGGCCAAAGCCATGAGGAATACCAGGTATCGAGCACATCTTCGTCTCTGCGAAGCTCAGAACGTTGCAAGCCCGGATTTTTTGCAAGCAATTGCTGGTAAGCCTGCTCTTCCGATTCGGCCACAGCAAAATCTCCATTGGGCGCATACCAGGCAGGAATCTGGTGTCCCCACCACAACTGGCGGGAGATGCACCAATCTTTAATGTTATCGATCCAATGCCGGTAAGTGTTTTTAAACTTCTCCGGATATATTCGGATTTCGTCTTGCATTACGGCGTCCAACACTTCTGGATTTGCTTTCATGAATTTTTTCATGTCGACAAACCATTGTTTAGACAGCCGTGGTTCTATTACTGCGTTGGTGCGTTCGGAATAGCCAACGTTGTTTTTAATTTCTTCTACCTTTGCTAAATGACCCAGGTTTTCGAGATAGCGAACAATTTCTTTGCGCACTTCAAAGCGGTCTTTCCCTTCAAAATGTAATGCCCTGAAATTAAACAGCCCATCGTCGTGCATGATGTCGATGGTAACCAGGTTGTGCTTTTTGCCCAGTTCATGGTCGTTTATATCGTGGGCTGGTGTTACTTTCAAGCATCCGGTACCAAAGTCTTTTTCTACGTATTCATCCGCAATGATAGGAATCATGCGTTCAATAATAGGAACGAGCACGTGTTTTCCAATGAGATGCTGGTAGCGCTCATCTTCCGGATGCACACAGATGGCTGTATCTCCAAGAATAGTTTCTGGACGTGTAGTGGCAATAGTCAGGTAATTTGACTTAGCCGTGGTAGTTTCAGGTTTGTTACCGTCCACTATTAAATAACGAAGATGGTACAATTTGGAATTAACCTCTTTGTAAATTACCTCTTCGTCAGACAAGGCCGTTTTGCCTTGCGGGTCCCAGTTTACCATGCGCAGTCCGCGGTATATGTAGCCTTTCTGGTACATATCTACAAACACTTTCAGCACCGATTCCGAAAGACTGTCTTCCATGGTGAAGCGCGTACGGTTCCAATCTACCGAAGCCCCTAGTTTTTTTAATTGGGATAATATGATGCCACCATATTTTTCTTTCCAATCCCAGGCATGGGCAAGAAATGCCTCACGGCTAATATCACTTTTTTTAATTCCTTTTTCCCGGAGTAAAGCCACTACTTTGGCCTCCGTAGCAATAGAGGCGTGGTCGGTACCAGGTACCCAACAGGCTTCTTTTCCTTGCATACGTGCACGGCGCACCAATACATCCTGAATCGTATTGTTGAGCATATGGCCCATGTGCAATACTCCCGTAACATTGGGAGGAGGAATGACGACACTGAATTTCTCTTTAGATGGATTTGGACTTGAGGAAAAAAATTGATGTTCCATCCAATAGCGGTACCATTTCTCTTCAATTTCTGAAGGACTATAGGTTTTGCTCAACTCAGTCATCTAGTAATTTCTTTTTATGATAGAAGGTAAAAATACAATGACGGACTTGAATTTACAACCTATTAAAAACAAGGATTGGTACAAAAAAAAACTGGGGGAAGTACGAAGGGCTTCGCACTATGTTTCCCCCAGATCTCTCAACCAGCTATGGAATCTTAAATATCATTAGAGGCATTAACCTCGTGTATTCCAAATGTCGAAACAAATATACAGTGTTGATTTAGATTTTCAATTATCAATCACTCATTTTTTATTTCAATTATGTAACATTTTGTTACACATAAAAGTTCATTGAACACTTCAATTTTTTTTTAAAGATAGTGTCTTCAATTTTCTTTTACTACTGACAAGGCGTATAAGTTTGAATAGAATTGTATTTACGCAAGTGGTAACGTTTTAAACTGCCTGAAGCACAAAAAGCTTACTGTATTTTTAGCAAAATGGAAATGCAAGGTAGTTGCTTTTAAAGATTTTATCGGAACGATAAAATCTTACATCTAAAAAATCTAATGGGGAAGGGAAAGTGAAAGCCAGATGCGATGAAGTTTTTCTAATTGAGGAATCAAGGCTTGTTGTTCTTCGTTGTAAATAATATCGTTGGCAAGTTTTAATTTTTCTGATTCGGGAAGTTGCCGGGCAAGTATATTTTTTATTTCAGAAATGCTCCGTTGAGGATCACGATTCAAAATTCGTTGAATCCGGGTAGATTCCATCGCCGTGACCACCGCCAACCGATCGCATTCCTGGTAGGTTCCAGCTTCAATCAAAAGTGCGGCTTCTTTGATTACATAAGGGGCATTTTGTTGTGCATGCCATTGTGCAAAATCCGTTTTTACGCATGGATGAACCAGGCCATTGAGTTGCTTGGTTAACTCTGGATTGGCCATGATTTTAGGGCTTACCACGGAAGGAGTCCATGTTCCATGGGTATAAGCTTCCTGGCCAAACAGCTCAATCAATTGTGTTTTGAGTGGTTCCAGATGGTTGATCAACCATTTAGCCCTGGTGTCGGCATCGTAACTGGGAATTTGATGTATGCGCTCAAAATATCTGCGAACGGTTGATTTACCAGCACCGATACCGCCCGTCAATCCGATTATAAGGGGCTTATTCTCCATACCGTATTTGAACATAAGAAGGTTCTATCTTCGCGCTTCTCAACCAATCCGGTGTATTTTTTAATTGAAGTTTGATGGTTTTTTTCTGTTCGTTCAATTGATTAAAGTCAGCCATTACCTGAGGTTTGAAGGCTTTTGCTTTTTCTTTATCCCCTTCACGGTAGTACAGTGTAAGCGTAACCTGAGATTCAGAAAGTTTAATATTTTTCCTTTTAGGGAAATTCACTTTTGTAATTTGAAATTGATCGGATTGGGATTCAAGAAGAATGGTTTTAAAGGATACATGTACTTCCTCCGGCTTAAAACTTAAGCCTTCCATTTCACTATGCAATTCAATGTCTTCCTGGTAAGTGCCCGATATGTTTCGGTGAGGCAGACTCAGATCCAGCAGCAGTGGAGCCTTGCGAATTAAAGAACCGGGGCCAATGATATCTACTTCAGAAGGATTTATGATGACTGGACCATCTAGTTCTACTCCCTCCGCCAGGTAATTAGAAACCTGTAAACGTACTTTAATTTTTTGATTTCTTTTTTTTTCGAAGTTGACCCAAATGGTATCCTCCTGTATATAGTTAATTTTTATCCCACGCATTTGTCTTTCAACGATTGGCTTGAGTCGAGAGGAACTTAGGTACCTTCTTTTTTTGAATTCGTCAAGACTAATTTCGATCGGGCTGCTGTTTATAAAGCTGGTTTTTTGCAGTAAATCCCAACCGGAGGCCGTGGTGCTAAATCGCACTTCTTTGGGAGGTGCACTGATGGGTACATATAAATCCGGATCGTATTTTACTTCCAGGGGATGAGAAACTTCGATGCTGTAATCATCGTTCATGGAAACAAAAAACCAAAAAGTGACTGCCGCCAGCAAGCACGAGGCTATAGGCAACCAGTCACTTCTTTTAATTCCAAGTAGCCGGACTACTTTTTTCATTTAGGATTTTTTAAGTTCAGTCTCCATTATTTTTTTTGTGGATTCTGCGGAAATACTTTCCAGTGAAAAGGTAAGGCGTACCCCAGGATCAGCTTCCAATACAATGGTTCCGTTGTCTTTTACACTGTGTACTTTTCCGTGAAGGCCACCAATCGTTACTACCTCATCTCCCTTCTTGATGTTCTCGCGGAAGTTTTTGGCTTCTTTGGCTTTTTTCTGCTGAGGTCGTATCATGAAAAAATACATCACCACAAACATACCACCAAATAATACCAAGGTAAACCATTGGGAGCCGCCTTGCTGTGCTGCTTGTAGCAGCGGTAACATTGTATTCATTATTGTGCGTTAGTTAAATTATTGTTGTTGTTTGTAAGGCCCGTCAATTTTTTTCAACACGTTTACTTTGAAAGAAATTTCGTTTGAACCAGGTTCTGTATTGGAGATCACCGTTACTTTTTTAGTACTTTGTCCGCTTTTGCCATTACTGTCAAATTCAACTTTAATTTCACCGGTCTCACCTGGCGCTACCGGGTCTTTAGTGAAGGTTGGTACGGTGCATCCACAACCCGGACGTGCGTCGGAAATGACCAGTGGATTAGATCCTGTATTTTTAAATTTAAAAACATGAATGGCCTTTTCTCCTTCGTTGATCGTTCCGAAATCATGTTCTTTTTCGAGAAACTCAATGCTCGTTAGCTCCAGAGGCTTCTTAGATTCTTCTCCAGCCGTTTCCTCGGCAGCAGGAACCACTACGCTGGTATCCGAACTCGATTTTTCTGAACCTTTACTGTCGCAGGAAGATAAGGCTGCACACAGCATAACAATGGCTAAAAAGTTAATTTTCATAGTGTTAATGAATCATTACGGTACAGAGGCAAAGGTAAAATTTCCGAATCAAAGTTCAAAACCCTGCCCGATATGCTTTTTTCTATATTTAAGTTGAATTCCAACCATTGGAAAATATGTAAGTAGGTTAAAGGTTTCCAACGCGATTAAACAACTCTAAATTTGTAAGTCCGTCCTTCAATGCCCAAAACTACAAGCCATGGATCTAAGAACCAAGAACATTCTCCGCAGGAAAAACAAGCACTACGGGAAAGGTTGATTTATTTGTTATCTATTAATCCGCGACCACTCTTCTTAACAATTCCCTGGCTGCTTAGTTCAGCCGACAAGGCATCCAGGATACCATTTACAAATTGTTTAGAATTAGGTGTAGAATACGATTTCGATATCTCAATAAATTCGTTGATGGTTACTTTAACCGGAATGCTAGGGAACCGGATCATTTCGGCGGCAGCGAGTTTCAATAAAATACGGTCGGTCATGGCCAGCCTGTCCATTTCCCAGTTTTTTATTTTACTCATTACGTAGCCTTCAAGTTCTTTATCGCGCTTGAGTGTTTCTTCAAAAAGATCCATGTAAAATTCACGGTCTTCATCCCAATTCAAGGCAATTTCAGGCAGAGGGGATTTTTCCTGGTAACTTTCATCAAACAATTTTAAAGCCTTGGAAGCAACGCCTTTGGCAATAACGCTGTTTTCATTCCAATTTAAATCCGATTCCTCCAGGTGCATGATCACCGACTCTTTTTTCAGCATCAAGTCTTTCATGATATGCATCAGAATGGCTCTATCGTCGTCCCAGCTGGCTTCTTTTAATTCCTGATACCGGATGTATTCGTCGTCTTTTTTTAGTATTTCTTTGAAGAAAGAACGGATTACCTGCTTTTCCCAACCAACATGCTCTCTGCCACACCGGTTTAAAAAGGATTCGTTGATGCGCAGTTTCTCAATGATTTTATTCGTATGTAACTTTAGGTATTTGGGAGGCGAAGATTTAGGACTTAATAACTTACTCATGTTTTCCTGCTCATCGATCATCACTTGTTCGGATACATCGAGCAAAAATTTAAGAAGCATGAGATAATCCCAGGAAAGTTTTTGTATATCTTCCTGTAAATGTTTACGCACTTGTTTACGGTCCTTTTCCATTAAGCTCTTAAAATGGTCGAGGGCTTTGTATACGGCGTTAGCAATTATTTTATCGGAGGTTCCGAAATCAGGTGAATTCCCTGATTCGGCTGCTTTTTTGTAAATGATTGTAGCTTCTTCGCGTTGCGCTTTTAGTTTTACATGGTCCTGAACTTCCATAGAATTAAGATCAGGAGAAAAGATTTCAGCGATTAAATCTGCTCCTAGTTCTACGTTAGCGGCTTGACCCTGATAATAGGAATATAAGGATTGTAGCGCTTTTACCCGGAGCATTCTGCGATTAAGCATGCAAAGAACGTTTTAAGTGATAGTATTAAAAACAAATATACACGGAGCGAAAAGAAATAACAAACAATGTGTAAAACAGGTACTATTTTCGTCAACTTTTCAGTTTAGCTTTCCTCGCTTGCCTAATTCAATGGCCTGGAGGTGCTCAATTTTGCCATCTATTATTTCGAAGCGCAACAACGTCCTGATTTTGTGAAAACCTTCATGCCCGGCAGCTCCCGGATTGAGGTATAACAAGTTATGCCCGGGGTCGTGCACAACACGCAAAATATGCGAATGTCCACACACCAATACATTCGGTTTTTCATCTAAAATTAATTTCTTAACCCTGGCAGGGTATTTACCCGGACTGCCTGCGATATGTGTGATGAGAATCTTAAGACCTTCCCGCATCAATACCTGATTTTCCGGAAACTCATTTCGTATGGATGCGTCGTCAATATTGCCATATACCCCTATTAGTTTTTTTTCCCTTTGAATGTCCGCGAGATTTTCCAGGTGACCGAAATCACCGGCATGCCACCATTCATCGCATTCCCCCAAGTACTTTTCTATTTTTTCATCCCAAAAAGAATGCGTATCGGAAAGTAAGCCTATTTTCATAATTAAATCGAATGCAATAACTTTTCCTGAATTACAACAAAGATATGTTTATTGATTGATAGATTGATTGAATGATAGAATGATTGAATGATAGATTGATGGAATGATTGTAAGGGTTTGAATGATAGTGTATTGACTTTTTTAATGAGGATTTAAATGGTAATAAATCAAAGAAAAGTACCTCTCCATTGAAACGCGAATAGGTACTTATGCGTATGAATTTACACATGTCTAAGGTATGCAGAGAATTTTAATCATAGTGTTTATTTATTTTCTAATGAATGGCGCCGTCGCTCAGCATACCCATCATCTGTTTCACCATCATCATGGTGAGGAATTAACGGCTACCGAAACAGAATCGCTGGTAAAACTGATAGTCACCGACACTAAGAAAATTCCGGAAGAGGGAGCACTGGTGCATGTAGAGTCAGACGACCGAACTGTTCAACTGGATGGAAAGGCCAATATTGACGGAATGGTGGAGGTATTGTTGCCTGAAGGAAAAAAATATTCGATCTCTGTGCGAAAATTTGGCAAGCTGTTTCATTTTGAACGAGAAATTCCGGTAGGAGAGGGTGGATATGAATATACTCAATATTTGCAGATTCAAGTAGTAACATTTTATGTGCGAGGATTTACCCTCAATCACCTCTACTTTGACGTAAATAAATATGAAATAAAAAAGGAAGCAATTCCTACTCTGGAGAAACTATATGAGTCGTTCAAAAAAAATCCTCGGATGAAGGCAGAAATCGCCGGTCACACCGATAATTCGGGGAATGACGACGACAACATGCGTTTGTCGCAGCGCAGGGCGGACGCCATTCGTGATTACCTGGTGAAAAAGGGAATTAGTTCAGACCGATTACTGGCCAAAGGCTATGGTGAAAAGGCTCCGGTAGCACCCAATGCTTCGGAATATGGAAAATCCAAAAACCGTCGTACCGAAGTAAGAATCATTGAAGAATAATGCAGCCATGCCTCTTCTTATCATCTTAATCGTGATGATAAGGTTCATTTTTTAAAATTGTGTGCACTCGGTATAATTGCTCTGCAAAAATCAAGCGAACCAATTGATGCGGAAATGTAAACTGACTCAG
Organism: Cytophagaceae bacterium; assembly: GCA_025454925.1. Taxonomy (GTDB): domain Bacteria; phylum Bacteroidota; class Bacteroidia; order Cytophagales; family Cytophagaceae; genus JALONM01. The sequence continues at coordinate 77,493 of JALONM010000003.1, read as the reverse complement.
CGATACCATGGCATTGGCACGCTGGTATACTTCCGGAGAAAATCCATAGGCCCCACCAATGCAAAATACAATGTGTTTGGTGGCTTTATTATTTTCTTGTTGTAAAAATTGAGCAAACTCTCTCGAAGAATATTTTTTACCTCTTTCATCCAGTAACATGAAGAAATCTGAGGGCTGTACCTTGGATAGAATTTCTTCCCCTTCTTTTTTCTTTATGACATCGGTGTTTTTCTGACTGCCGCTTAGCTTGCTGGCAGGCACTTGTATCGTTTGGAAATGGACGTATTTCTTAAGGCGAGTTTCGTAGATAGCAATGCCTTCCAATAAATAGCTTTCTTCCGTTTTGCCTACTTGCAAGAGTGTTATTTTCATGATTCCAATAGATCGATGGCCCGACGGATTCCTGGCAGGCGCAGAAGTTACTCCTAGTATTGATGTGGTACTAATCTTCCAGGTCGCTTTTGTGCAGCAGATCCCCGTCTTCTCTGGGAGCATCGGTATCCGGATCCAATGGAACCGAAGGCAATTTCCAGAAAAAATACATCAACAGCACATGAATTGCCGTAGAAGACAGCAGCTGCAGTACTTCCAATCCTTCTAATGATAAAACAAATTCGGCTGCTATACCAATTATTTTAGCCACGACTACACTTATGGCAAAAGGCCGGAAAATATTTCGCAATCCTTGGTTCTGTATTTGTCCGGCATATACCATTGTCATGATGTCCATTACCGAAGACGTTAAGAAAAAAAGGAAGGGAAGAGCCGATTCCTGTTGGATATTGTTGACTTCATCGTTTAATTCCCACAATACCATCATGGCATAACCGATATGCAAATAAATTAAACTTTTTATTTCTTTGTATTCGAAAATCACCAGTGCTATAAATGCATTGGCTAACAGATACGTAAAACTTAAGCCAAGTCTTAAGTAAGCAATGTTGGCCAGTCGTCCGGATTCTTCAGAATTATCATTCAGGCCAAAGGAAAAATAGGAAATAGCAATAGTCAATGCAATTAAAACTCCAGGCACAATAGCAAAATAGGGCCCTTTGGTGTATCCAAGGGAATGTTTATTCAAGTTCATTTTCATTTAGGAAATCTTCAGGTTGTTGAATAGGAATGGCAGTGGTTAGGTGGTTCAATTGCTTTTGTATTAAATAAAAATATAACGCGTATAACATTGTAACCGGAATATTCAAGTACTTGCTCCATTCGATGCAGTACAGGAACCAGGATTCGTATTCTGATCCATGGGAATAGGCATAAAACATGACCACTACCACCGTAAACACAAATTGAAACAACTCGGCAAGTGTAATGAATACATTGAATCTTCTCAACACCGGCTGTTCCGCTTGCAAAATCAGGAATAATTTTCCGAGTTGTAAAAAGAGAAAGAATATCGAAAGTGTGAAAATAAAATTTGGTTGATTCCAATTCAAAATATCGAAACAAAAGACAAACAGTTGAATGAGGAATGCTAACGTAAATGCCACGACCAGCATGGATTTTTCATTGAAATGCGCCACTATAAAAGTTTGCAAGAGGAGGACTATCAAAAATAAAATCCGGGAAGCCATGTGTAACCATTGGATTACGGAGGACGCTGGTTCCAGCCATTCCATTTCATTTAGGAAAGGAATGAGCAGTTGCAAACAGAGCACTGCGATAGGCAATGGCCACCACAAAAACGCATACGGTTTCATGAGGGAAGTTGCTCTAAACATTCCAGTAAAGTTTGTATGGCCCAGTTGGCCTCTTCTTCTGTCATAGTTAAAGGAGGGGCAATCCGCAAAGCCGTGTTGCAAAATAAAAACCAATCGGTTATGAGCCCTTTTTCCAACGCTAGTTGTATGCATGCTTGAACGAGGTCCCAGGATCCTAGTTCGAGTGCCATCATGGCTCCGGCACTGCGCAGTTCTATTACCTTGGGGTGTTTCAATCCATTATGGAATTGCTGTTCGATTCGCAATGCTTGTAGATTAAGTTGTTGTTCTTTTATAAGATGCAAGGTAGCGAGTGCTGCGGCCGCACTCACCGGATGCCCGCCAAACGTAGTGATGTGTCCGAGCACGGGTTCATAACTCAAGCATTGCATGATGGAGACGGAAGCAGCAAAAGCGCCAATAGGCATGCCGCCTCCCATGCCTTTCGCCATCAGAACGATATCGGGCATGATTTCATAGGCTTCAAATGCCCAGAAAGTTCCTGTTCTTCCGAAACCTGCCTGTATTTCATCCAGCACCAGCAAGGTACCGCAATCGGTGCATCGCTTTCTTAAAGCTTTCATCCATTCTTTGCTGGCCACCCTCAGCCCAGCTTCACCCTGAATGGTCTCTACAAATACCGCCGCTGTTTGGCTGCTAATGAAATCAAGGGAGGCATGGTCGTTGTATCGGATTAGTTGGGTATTCGGGAGTAAAGGGCGATACGCTTGTTTGAAATATTCATCGCCCATCAGGGATAAAGATCCTTGTGTAGAACCGTGATATGCCTGAGCACAAGAAATTAATTCTGTTCGGCCGGTAAAACGTTTGGCTAATTTCATGGCTCCTTCTGTGGCTTCAGAGCCAGAGTTGACCAGGTATACCTGGTGCAGACCTCCAGGCAAGGTTTCGGCGATGGCTTTGGCCAAGGCAACCTGTGGACTTAGCACATATTCGCCATACACCATCACATGCAAGTACCGGTCTAATTGATGCTGAATTGCAGCCAGCACCTTTGGATGCCGGTGACCAACATTGCTTACTCCAATGCCTGCAATGAGGTCTAGGTAACGTTTACCTTGCCGGTCATATAACCACACACCTTCCGCTCTTTCTACCTCCAGTGCCATTGGAGCCGGGGAGGTTTGGGCCATATGCTGTAAAAAAAGTTGTCGCTGATGCATACCAAACATTTGCCCAAAGATAGGAGATTCTTAAAGGATTTGGAAAATCTTCTCTCTTACGAAGCTGTACCCTTGGATATCTGGAAAACAATCGGAATTAGTTGATATTCCAGTTCAGTAATTTAATTACAATATCCATTATTATTCATTCTTTTTTCGAATACCCAGGTAATTAACTCGGATGTACACCGGGAAATGATCGCTGTAACCACCTTTGTATTTTCCTTTATGAAACGTTTTAAAGGGACCTTGGTGTAAGTCGCGCTGGTAGTGCAGCTTGGCAGGATGAAAAATAGAGGCTTCCTGTAATTTCCAACGTCTGTTCCGCCACCCATTACTTAGCAATATCTGATCTAGCATATTCCAATCCTGCTCGTATTTGTAAGAACCTTTGCCAGCTAAATGCAATGATTCAAAAGGATTGTACACACACTCATTACAACTATCGTCCCAGTTGCCTTTACTCAGCAGTACCTCACGCAAACTTTTGTCCGTTGGTTCGTCGTTAAAATCTCCCAGTATGGTTACCGGAATATTTTCTCCACGTTGCTGCAAAGAATCCAATACTTCTCGCACCAACAGTGCCATGGTAATTCGTTTGTGTTCGGTTTGATCCTTGCCACCTCGCCGGGAAGGCCAATGATTTACCACAAACATCATGGTATCCGAATACACAATGCCCTTGACCAATAAGATATCCCGTGTGTGTGTAGGAAGTTTTTCCAGGGAAGCATTGATGGTTTTCCAGGCAAGCAGTTTAAAAAAGTTTTTTTGATACAAAAAAGCGACATCAATGCCTCTTTCATCTTTGGAATCAGCATGTACAATCTGATATTGATAAGATTGTAAGGTTTTATTTTGTACCAGATCTTCCAGCACCTTTCTGTTTTCTACTTCCATTAAGCCCAGCACATGGGGCGCTTTTCCCTGATCAATCATCGAAATGGCTTCGGCAAGGTGTTGCACTTTGGTGAAGTAACGCTGAGTATTCCATTGATTTTTGGAGGTAGGAAGAAAATCGTTGTCGTTGGTATGCGGATTGTCGAGGGTGTCCATAAGGTTTTCCACATTATACGAGGCGATCGAAAAATGCTGTCCTAATGCCCATGTTGAAATTAAAATACATACGTAGAATGGTATGCGGCTGAAAAGAAATAAAAAACGAAAATAATATTCTAACTCCCTCATTATCAATTTTAAAATTGCTATTTAACCAGAATATTGCCCTGTACAAGATCTACAAAAGAAATGAAATTTCAATAGATTTTCTTGTACGGAATTGCGAAACTAGTTCTTTTCGTCTATTTATTCGTATAAGATGATAGGCAGAAAAAATTGCACTGGAGTCTGAAAGGGAATTTTAAAATCGTTGGGAACTATGAAATCACTACACGTAAGCTTTTTTCTGGTGCTTCTTACTTTAGGAAGCCAATCCGCTTGGTCTCAATGTTGGGAACAGGTATGGGAAGATAATTTTGATGGGACAGCCCTGGACATGAACAAATGGAGTTACGAGACAGGGAACGGTTGCCAGATTAGTCAAAATATGTGCGGTTGGGGAAACGGCGAAAAACAATTTTATACAAGCAATAGTAATAATGTGAGTGTTTCAGGCGGAATGTTGAATATTACGGCACGTTATGCTCCAAACTACAACAATTCTAACATTTCTGATTTTACTTCAGGCCGCATCCATACACGCGGCAAGCATAGCTGGCTTTATGGAAAAATGGAAGCTCGAATTCTGCTTCCAGGAGGTACAGGTGTATGGCCGGCATTCTGGATGTTGCCGCGCGATAACTCCTATGGTGGATGGCCAACCAGCGGTGAAATAGACGTCATGGAATTTCGTGGTGACCAAACGAATCACGTGGATGGAACGCTACATTATGGTTCCTCTTGGCCACAAAATCAATGGGATGGTACACCTTATACGTTGTCTTCTGGTAACTTCACTCAAAATTTCCACGTGTTTACTGTGGAATGGACGCCAGGTGTAATCAAATGGTTTGTAGACGGAAATTTGTACAAAACGGAAACCCAAAATCCAAATTCTTTAAATCCAGCTTCCAATAACGCCGTAACATGGCCCTGGGACAGAAATTTTTATTTGATTCTCAACGTAGCCGTAGGAGGTTGGTACCCGGGTAATCCTACTACATCTGCTATAATCAATGGTAACACAAACTGGACTAGAACCATGCAAGTGGATTATGTGCGTGTATACACCGATATTTCTAATGGTGCGTTTGCCAATGCCATTTCTGGAAACTCCGCTATTTTAAGAAACGAAACCTCTACCTACAGCAGCACAGCCAATGCAGGTGCTACGTATGCCTGGAATGTAACGGGTGGAACAATTGCCAGCGGTCAAGGAACAAATGCTATTTCTGTGAATTGGGGTACCTCTAACGGAACCGTTAGCTTGACCAAAACACTTAATTGCGGTACAGGTAATTTCAGCCTTCCTACCAATGTTCAGCCCACGCATTGCGGGCAAGTTCTGGAAGATTTTGAAAACAATCGATTCAACAGTTATGGTTTTATTAACGGAGTTTTCAATACAAAAGTAAATAATCCTAATACTGCTCAAGCTCAGAATACGTCGAGTACTTGCGGTAGGTACGACCGGAATGCTTCGGAGGCTTACGATGTATTGATTTTGGAGAATCCAGGATTAGGAAACGCTGATTTATTTAAAAATGGCGTTAAACGGTTTGCCTTAGATGTATATTCTAATGCAGCTGGGCGAAATGTAGAAATTACCCTGGAGAATTCAGCCACGGCTACTCCTTCCAATTATCCAACAGGTAGGCATACTACGTACCGCGCCACTACCACAAGAGTAAATGAATGGGAAACACTCTACTTTACACGTATCAGCATACCCGATGCCAACACGGCTGGTACTGCGGTGAACCGTTTGGTATTGATGTTTACTCCAGGCACCGCCACTTCAGGCACGTATTTTATTGATAATTTGCTGGTCGATAATCAACCGTATGCAACGTCCAACATTACCGGTAGTGCTACGTTCTGCAACAATGAAACACGCGCGTATTCGGTGACAGGCTCTACTGGTTCCACATACACCTGGACCTTACCGGCAGGAGCATCTATCACCAATGCGGCAACGGCTGCCTCGGTGAATGTGCAATTCGGATCCAGCAATGGCACCATATCGGTGGTTGAAAACAATTCCGCCAATTGTACTTCCACTCCTGCAAAAACACTTTCAGTATCCAGTACAGGTAATTGTACTACCGATTTGATTTCAGCGGAAGAAGCCGGCATTGAAGTAAGTCCAATCCCCGCAGATGCTCAGTTGAGTGTAGTGATGCCTAATAAGCAATCCTATCGCTGGCAATTATTCTCAGCGCAGGGCAAAGAAATGGGAAGAGGACAACAAGGATCCGGAGTACCAATTTCCATAGAACAGTATGCACCGGGTGTGTACATGTTAATGCTGGAACAAAATGGAACCCAATACCTTCGCAGAATTGTAATCGAATAAAGCAATTGCTCAGAGCCAATAAAAAAGACTCCTTGGTCATTTCCAAGGAGTCTTTTTTATTGGTGAAATTTCAATGGAGACTGATCGGGTTATTTTCCACAATCGAATTTCTACCTAGAAATTCGATTATATAAGTGTGGACGCTTCTCTTAATCAATCGTCATACATTAACAGGATTAGAATGGCAAATCATCGCCACCCTCAGCAGTGAACGTCATGCCATCCATGGAATCATCCGGCAGCGTGTGTTCACTTGTGCCGGTAGTTCCTCCCGCTACATCAATTTTCCAAGCCTTTACGTCGGTGTACCACTTTCCATTATATTCGCGGCTTTCTACATCAAAATCAATTTTTAACATATTGCCAACTTTCAATTGTCCTGAATTAATTTTATCGCCCCAAATGGAAATACATACTTTTTTAGGATACTGTCCTTCCGTTTCGACAATGATATCTTGTTTTTTCCATTCTCCATTGCGTCCTGAACCAGTTTGAAGCGCAAGAACCTGAATTAGTTTAGCCGTTAGTTGCATAGTTTATAGGGTCATGAATAATTGAATTATTGAGCTATTTGTATCGAAAAAACAGGTAACGTGGCGGGCATACTGTCTTTTCCTAATGCCTCTTTGTTTTGTTCGATAAAGCCGTTATACTGAAATGCAAAGCGATCGTATAGCGCTCTGTATTGCACTACATCGTTATCGGCCTTGGCAATATCGTTGTATAATTGCCCGGCAATGGTATGTGAGCTAAGTTCCGGTGTTGCCAGGGCATGACTTTTTAGTGCCAATATCAAACGATTCGTTAAGTCATCGTAGGAATTAATTTGCTCATCAGTCATGCTGCTTTGTTTGTAGCGAGTGCTGGCCAGGGCATCCACAGCCTTTACCAGAGAATCCTGGCGCATGGCGTTGTATTCCTTGCAGTACGAAATTTCCAAGAGCAAGCGTTTCATGTCGGCAATTTTTTGGTCGTCCGATTGTATCATTAATTGCCAGGCTTTGTCGGTGCTGTCCCGAAGCGCTTTCAAACTCGTTTGCAGAGAATCTGTATTGGCCACCGGTTTCTTTTTTTCCTCACAGCTACACAATACCATCATGATCAATAAAGGGAATACGAGCACATGCGATTTCATAAGAAATTATTTTTTGGTTTGTGATTTCTTTTTTAAGTCTTCCATTTCGGTGCGTACAAATTGCATAAGTTCCCGGATGTACGATCTTGAAAAGTCGAATCGTATGCCTGCAGCCTGGTACACTTCCGGTATCGATTTCGTGTAGCCAAGTTTTAACGCTTCTTTGTACTGGGCAAATCCTTTCTGTGGATTTTCTTTGAAATTTTTCCATACAGCAATTGCACCCAATTGTGCCATGCCATATTCAATGTAATAAAACGGTACTTCGAACAAATGAAGTTGTTTCTGCCACATATAATTCCGGTACTTTTCCTGTCCGGTCCAATTGACTTCAGCACTGGCGAAGCGCTGATATACCTCATTCCAGATTTTTTTTCGATCCTCCGTGGAATGCTCCGGACGCTCGTACAAAGCGTGCTGGAAACAGTCGATCGTTGCTACCCACGGCAGTGTTTGCACAATGCCTTCCAAATGTTCCAATTTGGCTCGGATCAAATCTTTTTTATCAGGGAAGAAAATATCCCAGTATTCCATGCTCATTAATTCCATGGACATGGAAGCCAACTCAGCCACTTCGGAAGGTGGATGTTTGAAAACATTAAGTTCGAGGTCCTTGGAGAGCACCGAATGAAAGGCATGTCCACCTTCATGCACCATGGTAACCAGGTCGCGCAAGGTACTGGTCGCATTCATGAAAATAAAGGGTATGCCAATTTCATCCAAGGGGTAATTATATCCTCCGGGAGCTTTTCCTTTGCGACTTTCTAGGTCAAGGTGCCCCATTTGTTTCATGGTTTCGATACATTCCGCCAACTGAGCATCAATGCGACCGAAACAACGTATGGTTTTATCAACCAGATCCGCTCCATTCTGAAAAGGTTTCAAGGGAGTAGTGCCGAAATAATTGATCGAAAGATCCCAGGGTTTAAGTTGCTCTACTTTCAACGCATTTCTCCGTTCCTGGGCAAGTTCATTCATCAATGGAACCACTTCTTCCTGTACCGCTGTGTGAAAAGCCATGCAATCGGCCGGACTGTAATCAAAGCGGCCCATGGCCGTAAACATATAATCACGGTAATTTTTGAAATCTGCCTGTACGGCAATTTTATTCCTCAAATAAACCAATCGTGAAAATAAATCGTCGAGGGTATTTTTGTCTTTCTGACGGCGTTCCTGTATTTTTTTATAAGCACTTTCCCGAATGCTTCTATCGGGCGATTGCATGTAATCGGAAGCCTGTTGCATGGTGAGCTCTTTGCCATCGATTGTTACAGACATGGCTCCACTGATGGCACCAAACTGCTGCGCCAACTGATCTGTTTCTGTTATTACCGGAATATTTTTCTCCCGGAAGATCTTGAATTCCTTTTCGATGCCTCGAATGGCGATGGAATAGCCAGGTCGTTTCATCTCTTTCAGAAATACAGAACGCAATACTTTCTCATCAAAAGCATTGGAGTATGGAGCCAGTTTAGGCTGTATTTCTGTGATAAAATATTGATAGCGTTCGGTGTATTCCTTTTTTGCGGTATCTCCGGTCATGCGGATGTAACGCCAACCAAGATCTTCTTCCAACAACGACTCGAGTTCAGAGCGGTCGTGAAACCATTTTAACAAATCGTCTCCAGAATTTAGTTTTCTGTTTTTAAGATCTTCTAAATAAGGAACCAGCGTATCCCAGGTAGTAATGGAGAAATCTGGCTTTAGAAAGTTCCGGTTTTTTTTTTCGATGCTTAACATACGTGTTTCCTTGCATTCAATCGGGCAATGCCCTTGGGGTTTTGATCCGTGAATATAGGCCTTTTTGTGAAATAATTTTTCGCTTTTCCCCCCAGATCTTCCACGCTGGGGTTTCGGATCTTGTCCTTTCCCGTTTTATATTTCAGAATTCCATTTTCTTCCGGTAATACCCCTCTGAAGGCGAACAGACAATTGTGTCATTCCTGATATTGCAGGCGCTTCTTCTGCATTAGCCTCTCATTTCAAAAAACAAGGTTGATAATGACCGGATGAATCATTACTTTTACTTCAAACCAATAGAACCATGTGTACCCGATATTCCCTGGCCAAAAGTTCGGACGTACTAATGAAACGCTATGGGATCCAGATGAATGAACCCTGGAAACCACGATACAATATTGCACCTACCCAACAGACAGTAGTTATTACCAACCGTCGTCCCGATGAGTTTTCTTTTTTTAAATGGGGCTTAATTCCCAGTTGGTCGTTGGATGAAAATAATTCCCTTCATTTGTTCAATGCCCGCGGCGAAACCATATTTACCAAAGCTCCATTTAAACATGTGGTGCGTTCCCAACGCTGTCTTATTCCTTCCGATGGATTTTTTGAATGGAAAAAGGTAGGGAAGAATAAAGTGCCTTACCGCATCATGCTTGCCAGCGATGATGTGTTTTCCATGGCGGGCCTGTGGGATTCCTGGGAAAATCCGAATGGCGAAATTATCAATACGTATACCATTGTAACCGTTGATGCCAATAAACTGGTGGCTGAGGTACACGATCGTATGCCGCTTATATTAAATCAGGAAAGCGAAAAGCTTTGGTTAAACGACAAGGCCAGTGATGCCCAGTTACAAGCTATAGTAAAGCCATACGACCCCGAAAAAATGAGCTTTTATCAGGCCCACAAAGTGGTAAATTCGGTCGCGTACGACTATCCGGAGTGCATACAAATTGCTCCTAAAATTTATCCTGGCGAAACTTTCAATCTTTTCGACTAAACGAACATCCAGGAAGTATTCCTCGCAGAGTTCGCTTTTTCTATAAAATAAAAAATCCCGCATGTGCGGGATTTTTTATTTTATAGGTCGGATTCTTTTAGAAGGAATTAAGCAAGATTTTTGAATTCTTCCACGCTTACTTCTTTCGTTTGAATCGTAATTTTGGTGCGGATCAGATTCAATACTTTGTCGTTGAAAACAGATTCCAACATACGCATGTAATTTTTACCATTCTGATCTTTCAGGTAATTATCGGCCACTTTATCCATCGTCTCTTTCATTTCTTCCGCTACGGTAGACATACCGAACTGAGCCATGAACATCTGACGTGTTTTATCCATTACTTCCTCGTACTCGATTTTTACATCGTCCGATTTAGCAATTTTATTTTTGATTAGAGTCCACTTCAACTCTTTTACATACAAATCAAATTCTTTCTCCAGAACTTCGTCCGTTACCTTCTCATTGGTGGCCTTCAACCATTTCTTAAGAAAGTCTTTAGGAAGATCAATGTCGGTAGCACCCGTCAGACGATCGATAATATCGGTTTCCAATTTATTGGTGCTTTCTCTAACATAATTTTCGGATACCGTTTCAGCCAATTTGGTTTTAAATTCTTCCAAAGTGCTTACTTGATCTTTACCGAAAATTTTATCAAAAAATTCCTGGTTCAATTCGGCCTGGTGTGCGTGACGAATATTCGTAATGGTGAACTGGAACGTTTTGCCAACTTTCTCAGCGGATTTTTCTTCATCCAAACCTGTTACATAGCGAATGTAAGCAGGGTCTTCAAATGCTTCGTTAATTACGAATTCAATGGTATCCCCAACTTTTTTACCTAAAAATTTAGGAGCTTCTTTAGCCGAAACGCGATTCATTGGTACCAGGGTATCCGCTTTAAAATCGCTGTCCTTCTCTTTCAAATCACCCTTTACGTAGTCGCCTTCAGAAACCGCTTCAGCATCCTGCATTTCACCGTACTGATTGCGCAGGTTTGTAATGGTTTCTTCAACCACTTTCTCGTCTGCTTTAATCGAGTATTGGGTAACGCTTACTTTATCGGAAATTTCAACGGCAAATTCAGGAACCAAACCAAGTTCATAGCTGAATTCAAAGTCCTTCTGGTTGTCCCAGTCAATATTTTTACCCTCGTCAGAAACTGGCATGGGATCGCCAACGATGTCAAGGGAATTATCTTTGATGTATTTATTTACAGATTCGTATAAGAGATTATTGATTTCGTCTACCAAAATGCTCTTACCATACATTTTGCTGATCAGGGAAGCCGGTACTTTGCCAGGACGGAATCCTTTCATGTTGGCCTTTTTTCCGTATTCCTTCAGCTTCTCTTTAATCTTAGGTTGGTAATCAGCTTCTTTCAGGTTTACCTTCAGTCGCGCATTGGTGCTGTCTTTCTTTTCTAATAAAATTTCCATTACAAATCAGTTTTGGTACCAGTACAATGGTCTTTACAAAATCGGAGTGCAAAGATAGTGTTTTTTACCCAGAAACAGTAACATCCTTTTCGATAAATCAAATTATGGATAATTCCTTGTGAGAGAAATGTTTATACCGGAACAACGAAACGCCTGCTGTACCTCCGTGCAGCTCCCCATAATCCTACCTGTTTATATTTTCGGCGGCAACTGATAGGGAGTTGGAATATCAATGCCACTAAAATAATCCGTAAAACCAGCAAAAAGCAAACCTGTGATTACGATTCCAACCAGCAGGATGCCCCAGCTCTGAGCTTCCACAGGCAAGCCCAGCAATGGTGTTTTCATTTTTTTATAATGAATGCCGGCCAGATGCGCAAAAAAACTCATGACTGCCAATCCATAATAAGGAATAAAAAACAAATTCAAGGGAAAGGTATTGATTCCAGCTACTCCGAAATAAAAATTAGTATCCAATCCCAACAGCCACCTTCCGCCCAATACAGCGCTGGTATGAATCACCAGAAAAAAAAGTAGGTAAAGTCCAGACCAAACTTGCATCCGTTGAAAGAATTCCATGGTGGTGCCGCGTAGGTTCCGCCATAAACGTATGCCAGATATCCCTTGGCTTATGAGCGCCATGCCTAGCAAAGCTTCCAGCACCGGGTGCCGGTAAAAATGGCGCAACGTTGCCATCAGCGCAATATGCGATTCCGAGCCCCATAAAGATGCCGCATGGTTGATCAAATGCAGGCTGACGAATACGAATAAAAATACTCCACCGAAATAATGAAGGGAACGTGTTTTCATAAATACTAAAAATGAAATGCAACAAGCTATTTGCCAGCAATAGGAAACTGCAGAAATACTTATTTTTCTTCTTCCATTTGTTTTTGATACAATGCTTTGTATTGACCATTTAAATCCATCAGCGCCTCGTGCGTACCTTGCTCGGTAATTCTACCCTGGTCCAGAAACAAAATGTAATCGGCAAGTTTTACCGACGACAAGCGGTGCGAAATTATGATACAGGTATGTCCTTTCATTGCCTGAAGATTGCTCAAGATTGTGTGCTCCGTATGCGTATCCACCGCCGACAGGCAGTCATCGAGCACCAGTAGTTTCGGACGCCTTACCAGCGCACGGGCTATGGACAAGCGTTGCTTCTGCCCACCCGATAAGGTAATGCCACGTTCGCCTAAGATGGTTTTATAACCCTCCGGGAAATGAGTAATCGTACTGTCTAGATCTGCCAATCGAGCCGCCTCCCGTATTTCCGATTCGCTTGCCTGCTCGTTGCCAAAACGAATATTGTTTTCAATAGTGTCCGAAAATAAAAAAACATCCTGCGGTACAAAACCCATCTGCCTCCGGAGATCTTGCGTCTGCATATTTTTGATAGACTCTTTTCCAATACGAATGTTTCCTTCCTGCGCATCGTACTGTCGTCCAATCAAGGCAGCTACTGTGCTTTTCCCCGACCCGGTATTCCCTACTATGGCAAGGGTATGAGAGCCCGCCAAATGAAAACGAACACCTTTTAAGGCCTGTATGCCTGTGTCAGGATATTGGAAGGAAACATCCTCAAACGATACCGATCCATCCCAATCCTGCACCACTGCAGATCCCGATAGAACTTCATTTTTCTCAAACAAAAATTCGTTGATGCGTTTTTGCGAAACTTCTGCACGTTGTATCAAACTGCTGATGTAGCCCAATGAGGCTACCGGCCAACTCAGCATGTTCAGGTAAATCAAAAATTCTGTTATATGGCCCAAACTTAAATTGTCTTTTCCTTCTATGATCAGGTAGCCACCAACGCCCACCAGCAATACCGTGCTCATGCCGATTAAAAACATAATGACCGGAAAAAAGAAGGCTTGTATGCTGCTAAGTTTTATAGATTCTTTGCGGTACTGATCAGATTCCGACGAAAATGTAGTTTGTATATGTGTTTCTTTTGCAAAAGCTTTTACAATTCGTATTCCCGAAAAAATTTCCTGTACCATCGTGGCCAGGCGCGACTGACTTTTTTGAATGGCTTCCGATTGCCGGTTCACCCGGGCGTGCACCAGATAAATCGCTGCTACCAGCAAGGGCAGGGGAGACAGCGTGCTCAAGGTAAGCACCGGACTCACCTGCCACATATAATGAATGGCAATGCTGAACAATACTACCATGTTGATGCCGTACATAAGACTTGGTCCCAGGTATTGCCGCACATGGCCTACATCTTCCGAAATCCGGTTCATCAGATCTCCTGTATTATTCTTTTTGTAAAATCGAAGAGGCAATTTCTGGTAGTGGCGATAGATGTCGTTCTTTAAGTCATATTCAATATGGCGCGACATTCCTATCAACGATTTGCGCTGAAAATACAAACATACGCCTGCAATGACCGAGGCGCCTACAATGTACAAACTTAACTCCAGGGTAGCCTGTAAAAACAAACTCCTGTCGTAGCCGTCGTCTTTCAGAAACCGGACGATTTCATTGGTACCTTCTCGCACCAACGGACCCCGCTTGATCAGAAACCAGTTGTTTAAAATAATCCATACCACACCAGCCATCAAAAGCCATTTGTATCGCCAGAAGTAGCGATTTAAATACATCAGGTTTTTCATGGGCTTCACATCAATTGAGGTAACCGGAGGATTGCTTTGATCAAAAAAAAGCTGCACCGGGGTGCAGCTCTGCGCATTTATTTTTTTATTCTAAAATTCCATCCAAACTTATCTTCGGCTTTACCCAGTTTGATGTTCATCAAGGCATCATTCAACGCGTTGCTGATTTTACGGGTATTGATGGCAGGCAATTCGTAGTCTTTGCCATTGCAGTGAATTTGTGAAATGTGTGTAATGGTCGCAGCAGTTCCTGTACCAAAAGCATCTTGCAATTTTTTGTTTTCGAGTGCTTCTACAATTTCAGCTACACTGATACGGCGTTCTTCAATTTTGTATCCCAGATCGTTGGCAAGCGTTAAAATGGAATCGCGCGTAACACCAGCCAATATCGACGAACTCAGGGGAGGTGTTAAAATAGTATCGTTCACCACAAACATCAGGTTCATGGTACCGCTTTCTTCAAAATAACTATGCTCTTTGCTGTCGGTCCATAGCAACTGATGGTATCCTTTTTCCAGCGCTTGCTTTGCCGGAAGCAAAGACGCTGCATAATTTCCACCGGTTTTGGCATACCCGATTCCGCCTTCCGCAGCGCGTACAAATTCCGTTTCCACGATCACCTTTACAGAGCCTTTGTAGTAGCCTGATACCGGCGAAGTGAAAATAATAAATTTATAAGTGGAAGAAGGTTTTACTCCGATAAATTCATCGGATGCATACATGAACGGACGAATGTACATCGAGCAACCTTCCAGCGAAGGAATCCATTGATTGTCCAATTTCACCAATTCGGTAAGCCCCTCCATAAACAGTTCCAGGGGAACCTCCGGCATACACAAACGCTTGCACGATTGGTTCAAACGTTTCCAGTGCGCCTCCGGTCTGAAAATTAAAATATCGCCATTGTCTGCGCGAAATGCTTTCATCCCTTCAAACACCGTTTGTCCGTAGTGCAATACAGAACAGGCGGGCGACATGGTTAGATTTTGAAACGGCGTAATCTTTGGGTTTTCCCAGGTTTTATTTTTAAAATCTACCACAAACATGTGGTCAGAATAAACAGCTCCAAATTCAAGGTTGGAAAAATCGGTACTTCCTATTTTTGATTGAGTGGTTTTCTCAATGCGTATGGTATTCGAACTCATATCCCTTCGTTGCAAAATGCTAATTTAAAGAACTTTATTTCTAATATCAAAAGATATTATACGGTTCCCTCAAAGAAAGGATAAGGGGGAACCGTAATGTTACCCCAGGCGCGAACTAAGATCACCTTTTTTTGTTCATATTTGTATGGAAAGTAATAGTAGTATGATCGGAATTATCGCAGGAACCAACCGCCCACAATCACGCAGTCTGCAGTTGAGCGCGCTCTATCAGCGCGTCTTGCAGGAAAAAAATCAGCCCAGCCAGTTAATCGATCTGTCGCGTTTGCCTTCCGATTTTACGGTTTCCGCTTTGTACACCAACAATGGCAAAAATCCCGTATTCAACGAGTTCATACAGCAGGTACGGTCCTGCGATAAACTGGTGTTTATTATCCCCGAATACAACGGATCTTTCCCCGGTGTGCTCAAGGCCTTCGTAGATGGCTTCGATTATCCTTCCAGCTTTAAAAATAAAAAAACAGCCCTCGTGGGTATATCCTCCGGCGATTTAGGGGCTGCCTTGGCACTTAGTCATTTTACCGACGTATTGCACTACCTCGGGGCACAGGTTTTGTCGCAGAAAGTGCGCTTCCAAGGCATCGACAAAGCACTGCAGGAGGGGCAACTCCTCAACCCCAAACACCTGGAATACCTCCACCGTCAGGCAGAAGCTCTGCTGGCATACTAACGCAGGACTTCCTATTATACCGCCTTTTTTCAATAATAGAATTTGACTCTATTCCACTATTGGGGCGTTTAACCCAAATTTCTCCATAGAAATTCTTCTAGGAAGAAAAGCCGGTTAACCCTCCAAGGATTAGATATTTGTTATTAGGATAAGGTTTCAACCCTCAAATCTCTGGGGAAGAAGAACAACCATTTCGGGGAATAAGCCAAGAATTTGTAGGGAGAAATTAGAGTTTAATCCGGATTAAAAGGATTTGGCCGGCTTATTCGGCTATCGCTTCAAGGCCGCGCCAATGGCGGTCCGCAATCGAAGTCGCCTGCCGCGGGCTTTCCACTCTATCCGGGCCGGAGGCCTCCTCGAACCCCATTCGCCAAAGAACTTCCATGAGGGAGGAACGATTTTAAAAATTAAGGTTCAGAAGCAATCGAACAGAAGAATATCTTTTCGAAGCTCATGGTTTTCTATCTCGGGAGTAACCGCCATGGAACGCAGATCCATGCGCTTTCTACCTCATGCACGTCTATGGAGAAAAGCGGGTTTAAAGATCCATGGTGGGTTAGAGCAATAAAAAAGGCCGGTTAAACACCGGCCTTTTTTATTGGATTCAACGGATTTATTTTATTTCAAAAGTCCCTGTTCCAATCATCCGGCCTTCACACCAAACTTCAATGGTATGCTTGCCTACTTTGTACGGAGCACCTTTTTTGTACTCAAAAGATACTTTCTGGCCTTTGTTTTCAAACAGAATGTTTTGCTTCATGGTAAAGAAAATTTCTTTTCCATCGGCATTTACAAAGCTTCCGCCGCCATTCGCCAGATCAAACAAAGCTGCCCCACCTGGTTCAATCAATCGCATGTAAATATCACGACCACCTTTATCCGCAACCTTATTTTCGGCCAGGTTAAACGATACCTTAATTTTATCAGTTCTTTTAGCTTTGAATGGTGTTTCCGGATCTTCTTTGCCTTTGGCGTTGAAGGCAGAAAGTTTGAAGGACTCCGCTTTAAGTTCCGAAGCAATGGCAACCTTATCCTGCAACACCTTTTGTACCGAAGTTAACTTAAGAATAGAGTCCTCCCTTAGCACAATCGTTTGCTTTTGATTGGTGATAATAGTGTCTTGTTGCGCCAGCAAAATCTTCAAGCGTTCCACTTCACGTTCTGCATCGTCTTTTAAACGGTTGGCAGCATCAATATTATCTTTGATTTTGTTGTATTTGGTTTGCCAGGAACCAGCAGAAGCTACCGCCATGCGCTTGTCTTCTTCCAGCTTACGAATCAATTCGCCCATGCGCGTAGTATCTCCGCCCAGCTTAGCAATTTCTTCTTGTTTGATTTTCAAATCAGCAATCGCTTTATCCAACTCTGTGGTAAGAGAATCAATTCTCTTTTTGTTTGCATCAATAATGAGCGATTGCTCTTCAATTTTTTGTTCTCCTCTAAAATAAAGAAAGAATTGAACACAGTTTATCAGGAAAAGAATGGCAATGAAGGCAATGAGCAAACCTTTGTTGCTTCCTTTTTTCTGCTCCCGTGAGGAGGGAATATTTTCTTCCATTTGTAATTTTTTTAAGGTAAAACTCTTTAATGTCTGTAAAAATAACTATTAATTGAATTTTAACAAACTTATGCCACTTCCTTTTTAAGGTTCCGGTAATACTGGAACAAGAAGAAAGCAACCGCCAGCACGACCAATACAGAGGCTGCCAGCACCACTTTTTCAGTAGTAAAATAGTGCGCAGGTTCAAATTTAAATTCAATGGTATGCTTACCGGCCGGCAGCACCATCCCTCTCAATACATAGTTGCACCGGAAGTGATCTGTCAAAACTCCGTCCACGTAAGCGTTCCAGCCCGGTTGATAGTAAATTTCAGAAAACACGGCTACCTGAGCCCGGGCAGCATTGGATTCGTAACGCAAGCGGTCGGGATGATAACTTAAAAACCGGATGGAGGCCGTACTGTCAAATTCAAGCGAAACATTTTTCAGTTGATTTTCAAAACGCTTGTCTACAATTACAGTGTTCGCCGGATTAAGGTTGCTCAGTTCGGCAATTTCCGCATCAGCGTTTTCTACCATCTTCACATCGCGCACCAGCCAGGCATTCCCCAGTGCTCCAGGGTTGCGTTGAGGCATCACCTGTCCGGTTTTCTGGTCCTGCATAATCACATACTTTGTATTCAGCATGTTTAACACCGCAATGTTATTGCGTTGAATGTGGTATTCAATAAGCTCCTGGTAGCGCCCCAGTTTAATAGCACTATAGCCACCCACCGAATGATGGTGATACGAGGTCGTAGCATCGTTGAATGGGTTTTTCGCCGTATTCAGCACACGGTAATAACTGGTATCTTTCAAAATGTAATCATCGGCAGCTGTCGTGGCAAATACCTTTTCCATGTATTTGGCCGGCTTAAAATCATCCGAACCCAGGTATCGTTTATCAATGAAAAATAAATCCACCAATACCAGAAAGCAAAGAGCGGCCAACGAATAATTCGTTTGTAACCACTTTTTATGAATGGCCCAAATCAGGCCGGCCGCCAGTAATGAAAATAAAAACGAACGGAAAGCGTCGCTGCTGGCCAGATTCAAGCGGTCTTCGGTTAAGGCTTCTAAAATTTCCACCGGATAATTCATAGGCGGTACTTCAATTTCCATTCCCGGACGAATGCCTTTGGACAACGAAGGATTAAGTCCAACCAAGGTTTGCTCAGCGATGCCGGTGCTATCGGCAATTTGTTTTAAGGTTTGATTGGCACCTACGGTCACCACCGGATACCCTCTGCCGTCGGGCACGCTAATGGCATACACCACAATTAACAAACAGCCGGCGAGTGCTGCGCCCAATCCCATCATCAGCTTGCGTTCTTCCACTTCACCACGCATAATTTTCAGCAGGGCCAATCCACCCAGCAATGGGAAGGTAACCATGGCAATACACATGGCCATCGTTACCGAACGGAATTTGTTGTACAGCGGGAAAAAGTCAAACAGGATATTCGTAAGAGCAGGAAAATGTTTGCCCATCGACATAAATAAAGAAAATACACTAGCACCCAAAATCCACCATTTGGCAGGATGATCGACTATGACTAAGCCCAGGAAGAATAAAAATACGATGATGGCGCCGAAATAAACCGGCCCCGAAGTAAAAGGTTGAGGCCCGTAATAGAGGGGAGCATTGGCGACAAATTGCTTGGCAGTTTCCGGATCAT
Organism: Cytophagaceae bacterium; assembly: GCA_025454925.1. Lineage (GTDB taxonomy): Bacteria > Bacteroidota > Bacteroidia > Cytophagales > Cytophagaceae > JALONM01. The sequence continues at coordinate 58,100 of JALONM010000003.1, read as the reverse complement.
AGTTCCGCAACACTTTCCCAAGCGCACTGTTTTTTCCAATGTTTTCATTCGAGGAGCCTCCATACAAATACGGAACATATATGGTCAGCACCTCATCCACACCATTCGACCAGGATAAAGCGTATTCTTTATCCAAACCTCCCGCATCGTTTTTCTTCTGACGTTCGGTAAGTTCCGAACCACCGCGGGTAGTGCTTTTGCTGTATACGTAATTCGTATAGATTTTGGTGAGGTTGGGGGCAACGGCCAACAAGGCGACACCGGCTAAAATGAGGGAGCCTTTTACAAAGCTCGAAAGATCTTTTCTCAGAATCCGGAAGATTAGCTCTGAAATAAAATAAAAGCCGATAAGAATAATGAGGTAATAACTGATCTGATAGTGCGCGTAGTAAATATGAAGACCCAGGAAGATTAGCGTAACCAAAGCCCCTTCCCAGTATTTCTTTTTGTATACCAAAAACATACCACCGAGAACAGGGGCCATCAGAGCCATGTCCAGCACTTTGTTGATGTGTCCGGCTTCTATACTAACAATATTAAATGAGGATAACGCAAAAGCTGAACTAGTTAAAAAGGCCACCAGAGGCGTAGCTCGCATAGGTAGCATCATAACATAAAAACCCAGGAACGCCAGGAAGGTCATGACGATAGCCGGGTGCATCAACGTGAACAACGTATAATGGATGGTTTTGAATACGTTGTTATCGGTACCGCGCCATACAGGCATTCCACTAAACATGGAATTCGACCAAAGTATTGCTTCGCCTTTTTTCTTATACTCCGTAGCTTCCTGCAGGTTGCCTGCAGACTGAACCACGTCATTCTGCACGAGCTTACGCCCTGACAGGGCGGGGAAATGGTACAGAGAGGTAATAACCAAAAAAATGGAACAAGCGATGGCATGTGGCATCAGCTTTTTCCAGAAATTATTTTTCATGCGATGCTTATACTTTTAATTTTGAAATAAAAATACACTATTATTACAGTCGTTTCTGTTTTTCTTCCGTAAATATATACATAAACCTATATTTTTGAGGATTTTTGTTTTGCCGGAAGATTAAATACTTTTTTTATGAGTTCTAAAAAACTTGTTATCGTAGGAGCAGGAGGTCATTCCAAAAGTGTCGCGGATACTTTCCTTCAGTCTGAGCCAAAATCATCGGTAGTATTCGTAGATATTACCGCTTCTCCGGGGAAAAAAATTCTCGGACATCCGGTCATCAATGAAACCAAGGATCACATAGAAGGTCGCGTCATTATTGCCATTGGCGATAACAAAACACGCAAACGGGTATTTGACAAATACGCCAAATTTGGCTTTACTAATGTAGTTTCCAATTCTTCGCATATTGGCATCAATGCCAAACTGGGGCATGGAAATTTTATTGCTAATTTTACCCTTATCGGCCCCGATTCTGTAATTGGCGACAACAACATTGTAAACAACGGTGCCATTATTGAGCACGAGGCCGTAGTAGGCAGTCATTGTCACTTTGCTCCTTGTGCTGTGGTTTCCGGACAATGCAAAGTGGGCGACAATGTATTCATGGGCGTTGGATCCAAATTGATTAATAATATTTCTGTGTGCTCCAACGTCGTTATTGGAGCCGGTGCCACGGTTATTAAGGACATCACCGAACCCGGAACATACGTAGGTAGCCCGGCTGCCAAAATCAAATAATTTCCAATGGCCGTCAAGGTATCAATCGTTACGGTGGTATACAACGGAGCCGCATGGCTGCCTGCAACCTTCGACAGTATTTTTTCTCAAACGTTTACTTCTTACGAGTACCTGGTAATAGACGGTAATTCTACCGACGGCACACTGGAGTTGATTCATAGTAATGCCTCCCGAATTACCCGTTGGATCAGCGAACCCGACAAGGGTCTTTACGATGCTATGAACAAAGGACTTGCCATGGCAAAGGGAGAATACATTCTCTTTATGAATGCCGGGGATACTTTTTTTTCATCTACCGTCCTGGAAAAAATATTCATGCAAGCTCCTGCTGATGCTGATATCCTTTATGGGGAAACCATGATGATTGATGAGCAGGGAAAGGAATTAGGCACCCGAAGTCAATGTACACCGCATCGATTGCCTGCGCAAATGCGCTGGACCGATTTTCGATTTGGAATGGTGGTTTGTCATCAGTCGATTTTAATTCGTAGCAGTCTCGCTCCAGCTTTTGATATAGCGCATCCCTATTGTGCCGACATTGATTGGATCATCGCGTCTCTGAAAAAATCCACCAGGGTATACCAGGCTCCGGTTATAATTTCCAGGTATTTAAAAGGCGGACTTTCTGATAAACGGTTGAAACAGTCGCTGCGCGATCGATTCAGCGTGCTTTCGAGCCATTTCGGATGGCTGCCTACTGTCCTTGCTCACATGTGGATTTCCATTCGAGCGGTGTGGTTTTACAAAATCAAACCTTTGTTTTCCTAGCACCGTGATGCCAGCCCTGCTATTTATCAAAAATAGCTTTCCTTTGTGTATGGGTTTTTCAAAACCAATAAACGGTCAAAAACAATCTTTTTTCTCCGACCATGGGCCCAACGGTTGCTCGCAGAAATACAGGGTATCCAGCGTGTTGTCCTTTAGGGTGATAATAGTGCTGAGCAAGGCATTATACGTTCCGTTGTGCAGGAGCCTCTTGAAATGGAAATCAGGTTTCCCATCGGCATTAAAATCGCAAGATCTAATTTCTGGATCAAGAATGCCCAACGTCTTCTTCAACGAAGAGCTTACCAACTTACCATCCACCTTTTCATACATTGCATAGCACTTGAAGTCAAAGGAAGGAGCAGCACTTCTTTTTTGGGAAGCATCAAAAAAAATGACCTTGCCAATGATTTCACTGGTTACCGGATTTTGTAACAAGACCAGAAACATCAAAAGATTCGAATCTTTGATGCAAAGGGTATTAAAATAGCTATCGGAAACGGGAAGTCCTTCAAGGTTGAAAGGATGCCAATAGGTCTGCACTTCAGCGTTGATTATGGCGCGGGCGTCCTTTTCAATAGGTATCCGAGATTCGTTTTCCCAGTCCATCCGATCCAGGTGCAAGGGAAGTGTAGCCGGTATAGCATATGCAAACGCTTCGGCTTTTGCCAACGAATCACTTTGCTTCGTTACAGCCGGACCTGGTTCACAACTCAGAAAAGCTGCTTGAACAACCAGATAAATACCAATAAGTTTTAGAGATCGATGTACACTAGCCATTTATATTTTCGGTTTTCAACAGAAGAATTTCTATTGAAAAAGTAGAGCATGATTCATACCACAACGCTTTTCCCAGTCGCTTATGGAGTGATTATACCTATTGCAGAAGCGGTGAACACGCATCAATAGTAGGTATAATAAAACTGCTGTAGACCTTAGTTTTTATGAAAAGTAAAAACCTTGTGTTCTTCACCGCTGGCACTCCAAACCTCCAGTAAATATAGAGCTGGAGGAAGCTCTTGCACAGGCACTTCGTCTAAAAGGAGCGGTGCAGCCATTAGTTCCTTTCCGTTGAGATTTGAAATTCGGTAGCGTCCCTGTATAAAGCTGGTAGGTACTTTTATAAAACTTTCCGCCGGATTCGGATACGGCAGTGCGTCATTACTTTCGGAACTGTTCAAGGACACAACCTCCGAAAAGCTTCGTCCATAGCGGGTTTCAATGCTCAAGCGCAGGTATGCCATCCGGCTTTCCCAGAGAAATTCCTGGGAGTATTCCTGCAAGCCCTCCGAGCCCTTGGCTTGTGAATGCATTATTTTTTTCCAGTCCTTTCCATCAGAAGAACCCCAGCACACATATTGCTCTACGTCTTTATCCTCCAGAATTTTCCAACGGACAAATACCCATGGATGGTTTAAGCTTGCCTCGAATGCGATAAGCGAGGAAGAAAGAGGAAGATTATTCAGTCCAGAGGGACCGGTACTTTGATTGATTTGTATGCCGGGAGGAAACGCACTCATAGGCGAATACACCATTCCTCCGCCACCGCCGCCGCCGCCGCCGTGAGCGCTCAAACTAATTACATTGCCACCTCTTCCACCACTGGCATCAATGGTATAGGCACAAGCATTCGATTTTCGCATCCCTTGGGTCCATAGGATGATGGAACCACCACCACCAGCACCACCGGCTCCATCCGAGGTGGCATTGGTGGCATTTCCACCTTTGGCCGATATCGTAGCCAGGCATTGTTGAATGATAATGCTGTCGGCTTTTATCCACACAATTCCTCCCCCGTTGGCACCATTGGAACCCTGGCTGTTGTTTTCCTGGCCACCTCCGCCGCCACCGCCCATGAACAAGCGGCTTGTACTGGCCTGGGCCGATAAATCATACGCACCTAATCCAAACGACGAACTGCTGCAATTCCATCCGTCGCCTCCATTTTCACCGGGTAAAAAATTTCCACCACCACCACCACCGGAATTATGAGAACTTCCACCGCCACCGCCATTGATAATTGGCGCTCTTCCATGCGCGTAGGGGTGTGTAGAATGTCCGTAAACACCCGGGAAAATACCTTCACCTTTGGCGCCATGCTGCGCAGCTCCTTGACTGATATAGGTAGTAGAAATACAGGTGCTGCCATCGTTGCCGGATTTATTTCCTCCTCTGAAGCCCGCCAGATCCGCATGCACAGGATGGTTGAGAAATAATTTCCCATGCACCTGAAAGACAACCACTCCGCCAATAAATCCATTCCAGGGCAATGCAGTAAGGGCAGAAGTTGTAGTGAAATTCCCGCTTCCCAGCACTGGATAGGAAATGAGCTGCAAGGAAGTTGCTGCGTGAAAAGAAAGAGATGGTGTGTGGCTAAGTTCAATCAGTTGCGGAACTCCCCCTGATTCCACGATATTGGATATCGTGGCGATTTCATACATACCCGCACTTTGTATGCTGCCTAAGTTGCCAAAACTGCTGGTGTTGCTGGTGTTGGATAAAGAACCATCCTGCATTTGCAACAAAATCACCTCTTGGCCGATTTCGAATGTGCCAACGTTTTCATGCACATGCGTGACCTGAAGTATCGCTCCGGCGATGCTTTGTACTTTCGCATAGGCATTTACCTGAGCCTGCGAGGTCGTAAAACAGGCAATGGTTAGAGATAAACCGAGGAGGAAATAGCGTGCTTTCATAATTCAAAATTCTAATAGATGCTGCAGGTCCGGCAATTTTCCTCTGTTCCATTTACCGGATAAAATGAATATACTACGAAGGTACGCCTTTCTCATGGCTTCCTCCGAAATTGTATAATAATTTTTTGTTACTAGTTCGTTTTCTTGATTTATGTAAGCTATTTATTGGATTATTTTGTTGGCTATGGTTGGAAATAGTATAATTGCGATATTCGTTTGAAATTATCGGATGTTGGAATTTTATTGAATTGAGATGGCCTCCGTTGCCTTAATGATTCTACATATATGGATCAGTTACCTGGGATTTACCAGGACGACATTTATGAATGCTTGGAAGCTGGAGGTTGGCGCTATTCAGGAGGGACAACTGCGCCGAATGATAACATGCGGATTTGTGCATCTATCGCAACAACACCTGCTGTTTAATATGATTGCCCTGGTGCTTTTTGGGTATTTGCTGGAGGATGCTTACGGCCCAGGGTGGATGCTTTTGATTTATTTTATTAGCCTGTTGGCGTCCTCTGCATTTGTATACTATACCTATCGCAAGTATCCTCAATATTCTGCTGTAGGCGCTTCAGGGGCTGTTGCGGGTTTGGTAAGTGCTGTAATAGTTTTAATGCCCGAAGTTGATATAGTTGCATGGGGAATTATTCCATTGCCATCCTGGCTGTATGGATTTCTTTACATTGTTTACACCATTTATAAATCATATCGGCGCAACGATGGGATATGCCATGAAGCACATGCCATGGGCAGTCTCGCAGGCTTGGTCATGGCAATATTATATGATCCTTCAACAGCGTGGCAACATTATGTACCTGTTTTAAGTATCAGCCTCCCCATGGTGTTGTACTTACTATTTTTTATAAAAACCGATGGAGAATCATTGTATGTTGTCTATTTATATTGGGTAAAGAAATGGAGTCGGCGAAACCGGAATAGAGAGCCAATGGCAAAAAAACGTTCTATGGTACAACAAACTCCAGGAAGCAGCGATAACAATATGCCTGAACCATCTGCTCCAGGAGCGAACAATTCTAGTCGCATGGAAAAAGATCAAGACAGGTAGAAAAATAGTGTGGATCAAAAAAAATCCCCGCACGGTTGACTTTTTTGTACATCCCTTGCCACCGGTTCTATTTCATTATCTATAAAAAGACACCAATGCCAAGGTTACCAAGGCAGGAGCTGCTTGTACCCAAAATATTTTTTTACTTGCAGAAAAAGCGCCGTATACTCCTGCTACGATTACACAACCAAGAAAATAGACAGCTATGTTTTTTGACCAGGCCGGATCGGAAATGCACAAAGACCAAATTAGTCCTGCAGCCAGAAAACCATTGTATAATCCCTGATTGGCTGCCAGCCCCTTGGTGGGGCCAAACAAATGAGCTGGAAGTGATTTGAATGTTTTTTTTCCAATGGTTTCCCAGGCAAACATTTCGAAGTATAAAAAGTAGAAGTGTTCCGCAGCTATCAAGCCAATCAGCAGTTGTGTCACTAGTATCATAAGCAGGCTAAAAAATTGGTTTTTTTATTTACAATTCATACGACCGGTGAAGACGACTGAGTATTACCGGATGCGCAAAACGATCCGGATAGTCGCTGATGAGTCCATCCACACCCAGCGCTATCAGGCGCAGCATATCACTGGTTTCATTGACTGTCCAGGGAACTACTTTGCAGGACATACCGTGTGCTTGTTCAAGTAAGGTTTCTGAAACCAAGGTGAAATCAGGGCTGTAAACCTGAGGAATAAATCCTAAGGTTTCGATGTGACGATCCCAGCCCAAGTTATCTTCCACAATCAGGCACAACGGAAGTTCCGGATAATTCCTGTGTAAATACTGCAAGGGGGCATAGTCAAAAGATCGCACTAAGATTTGCTTCGGAATAAGAAATGGCTTCAAGGTTTTTAATACCAATTCGCAGAATACATCGGGAGAAGGTTGAAATGTTCCGTATTCTGCTGGTACCGATTTTATTTCAATATCCCAAATCACTTGTCGAGGATTGGGTAAACAATGTTCTAATACTTCAGAAAGCAGCGGTTTGTGTACTGAAATTTTTTTTTGCATCGGAAATCTGGGATGCAATGCACTGCCGCAATCAAATTGCAACATCGTTTGATAAGGCATCTGGTAAAGATTGTAGGAGAGTGCCTCCGATTCAGTAATGCGCTCGCCATTCTCATTCAGGCAAAACTCCGGATGCAGCCATGGTTCATGCGATACCACTACCTGATTATCCTTGCTGATGATGACATCCAGTTCAATGGCATTAACAGGATGCTCCAAAGTATGCAAAAAACCTGGAATTGAATTTTCCGGAAACAACCCCCTGGCTCCCCGATGTCCGGTTAAAAAAAATGAGACGTCATCAACATGCATACAACAAGTACTTACCAGTCTATTATCTACAATTAATGTAGCATTAAAATCGAACAATGCCAATCCATTATTCTATTAAATTATTTCGTTTTCATTATTTACTCCTTAAGAAGGAGTAAATAATCAGAAATTAAATGGAATAAGCGATCTGTTGGATGTTTTTAATATGTTCAACCAGTCGTCCGATTGCAGAAATTCGTAGTCTCGTTTTTTGTTTAAATAGCTCCTGTCGTTCTCCACAGAAGGGTGACACATCAATTCCACTACACCTGGATATTTTTTTAATTTTTTTTCCAGTAGTTGAGGATTAAAGTTGGGTATAGAAAAATCACTTAACAGAGCGGAAGGACGTTTAAATTTTTTTTGCGTAGAAGAAAAAAATAGTTGAAGTCCAAATAGCATTTTCATACGCGCACTATCTCTGTTATCTGGCTTTGAGTAACGAATATACTGAATGGAAAACCTGCTCAATTCCTCCGCAATTATTGATGAAAGAAGTGGGAAGGTATGAGTATGCTGATGAGAATCGGCATGCGTAATGGGAAATCCAGCCTCTTTTACTTTTATAATTTGGGCTCTCACCTCCATGGCTACTTCTGCCGGGTTAATGCGGTGTAAGATCAATCGTTTCAGCATTTTTTTCGAACCGATAAAACATCCGTTTTCTGTGATAGATGGCAATAGATCGGGATCGCAAATGGGTTTTCCTTCCACCAGATTTAAATGAATACCTGCTTGATTTTTAAAAGGCAGGAGTTGCTGGAGAGCATGACTCGAAGCGTAATTAGCTAAGACAGTAGTGCTGGAAATTCTTTCTGATTCCAATAAATTTAGAATGGCCTTATTGACAGAATTAGAAAGGCCATAATCATCTGCATTTACAATTAACTTACGCACCTTGTACCTCCTGATATGCAGGATGGCTGGACAACATCCGTACTTTGTTTTTGGAAATTCCTGTTTGTTCGCGGATACAATAGGGACTTCTGTTGGATTTTAAAAAATAGGTATGAACTCCGATCTCCGCTACAATACCAAAACATAAAAGGATGGCGCCAAGCGTCATGGAGATGAGTGAAAAAATAAATTCGGAAATGTATTCTTCTTTAATATTAGCCGAAGAAAACAATGATAAGCCTATAAGGAGAATTGAAAGGAAGAAACCTGAAAGAAATGAAACAGCTCCAATGCTTCCAAACAAGCGGAATGGTTTGTTCATGAAGGATACGATAAACTTTAAAAAAATTAAATCCGGTAAAATAATAAATATTTTCTTCCAGGAATAATTGCTTTTGCCATGAATCCGGTCTTCAATGCGAATAGGAATTTCAGTTTGCCGTATTCCTTTTCTTGAGAGTAACGCTGCTAAGAACCGGTGAGAGTCGCCCATTAAATGGGATTGTTTAAGCAAATAGGTTCGATACGCTCTAAACGTGGCTCCGAAATACTTTAATCGAACCCCACTTAGTTGGCAGATCAACCAATGAGCAATTTTAGACAGCAACGCGGTGGAGGTTGATCGGGAGTCGGTTTCTTTATATCCACCTACCATGTCGTATCCCTCTTCAATAAGCTGAAGGAATTGAGGAATATAGATAGGGTCGTGTTGTAAATCTCCGTCCATGGCCACCACTACATCGCCCTTAGCCTTCTCGATACCAGCTCTCAAAGCCATCGTTTGACCGTAATTTCCTGCCAAATCAATTCCCTTAATGCGACGGTTGTTTTGACTCAACTCCTGAATGATTTCCCAGCTGCGGTCTTTACTTCCGTCGTTTACAAAAATAAGTTCATATCGATATGTTTGATTGTCAAGAACTGCATGAACTTTCTCTGATAATTTCCGCAAGGAATGGGCTTCATTATGCACCGGCACAATTATCGAAACGCTTCTTATTTCCATGTCCTAAAGTTCTCCATCCACTGTTTCTTTTGGGTAATCAAATCGTAAATTTTAGGTGCCTGTTTTTTTTGTGCTGGTAAATCGGGTAAAGAAAACGCCAGGTAAACTGGCTGCCAGGCTGCTCAGGTAAAAGATAAAGGAGCCACTTACCAGTATGGAAGACGGCATTGAATAATGCGATGCCAACACCAGGAAAATATATTCCCTTACGCCAATGCCTCCTATACTCAAGGGGAGAGAAGCTGCCAGCGAAGAAAGGAAAAAGATAAACATGCATGGTGCGATGCTAACCTCATGATTTCCCAGGTTGAAAACAATGTATAAAAACATAAGGCCCTGTATGCCCTGCACCATTGCCGATAGCAGCCAACCTTTCCACTGAGCAGCCTTGTTGACGGGAGATAAATAATAATGAATGCCATGCATCAATGGAAAACATGCAAGAAAACAGGCTAACCAAGTCCATACACCAATGTTTCCGATATGAGGTAAAATAATCCATCCAAGTAGGGCTATGGCACTCAGCAGAACCACCATGCCCGACAAACGATCCAACAACAAAATTTTGGCAATGCGCACCAGAGGAACCTTACTGAGTTTGTGCAGCTGAATAGCTTTTATCATATCGCCGCCAACGCCTCCTGGCAACAGAGTGTTGTAAAACATTCCCAGCCAGTAAATTTTTAAATTTTCTTTGTACGAAATGTTGATTCCTTCCTTCGATAATAACTGGTGTTGTCGAACAGCGGAGGCAAACTTAGAAAGTAAATACGCAAGCACCGAAACGGGTAGTACCCGGTATAAGGAGGTTGCTTGTATACTCGATAATTCTTTCCAATCCATTTTAGTAAGTACCATGAATACCAATACACAGGAAACGGAAATCTTAAAAAGGAAGACCAGATAAGGGGGCAAAGAAATTATTTTAGCAGACATGCAAAAACTGTGGCTTGTTCAAAAGAGGTTTTCATGCTGTCGAGTAAGTGAAATCGACTGGTGTCAGCTTTGTAGGTGAAATAGCATATTCCTTTTTGGGGCTCGGCATGTGTAATGGTAACTATTGTTCTGCGCGATCTTTCCAGGTAGAATAATTCATCGTGTGGCACTACGGTATATGCGTGAATTATAAGTTGGTGTTCCTTCGTCTTTTCAGCCAGTCGTTCTGCTTCTTTCTTATACAAGGCCGATGGTTCGTTCAAGGATCGGGTGGCCAGAATTGAAATTCCAAAGCATATTCGCATCACCATCAAGCTGCAACCAATCAATATCAATAATTGAAAATTGGTGCGAATTGGGTTTGAACGCTTATGCAGGTAAACAAACAAACTAATTGCAAAAAGAAATAAAATGGAAGCGCTTAGGGTTGCATTCACCAAGGTTCCCAATTGTCCTGCCGCCACCATCCCAATTCCCGCAAGTATCATTATTCCGGCAATCGTCTTGATGATATTAGCCTGAATGCTGGCTTTGCACCGGCACTTCATACCATAATAGATGCCTGGCAATAGAATAAATGGAATAAACATCATAATGTAGCGAGGTCTTGTTTCGGGTGACAGCCAGTACACGATGCTGTTTAAAAAACAAAACTGAATCCAGAACCGGATTTTTTCTTCGCCCCATAATTTTTTCCAAGCCTTTACAGGAATGACGATAAGAAGAAATGTCCAGGGAGCAAAGTTGATAAAGCATTCCAATGGGAAAAGGAATAGATGACGGATGGAGATCCACCAGGAATTTTCCAGTACGGTTCGCTTGCTGGATTCATGCAGCAAGGCAGTTAGCAGCGGCATCAAGGGTGCTTTTTGAGAATAAGCCAAGTAGTAGGCTCCGGTGATGATAAAAAAAAGTAACCCTCCCAGCCATTGGGGGGCAGAAAAAAGTTGTCGGCGCAACGGTGGTTTAAAAAAAATAAACAGTTGTGCATGAAACAAAAATACCAAGGCTGGTAATCCTTTTAAAAAAAATGCGATGAGGGTAATGACCCAAGCGTAGAAAAAGTAGGAAGTATTCATCCTACTGGCCAAATAGGCACGGGTTGTTCCCCACAATGTAAGAATGGCACAACAAAATAAAGGATCGATATGGCCAAGAAAACTTTCGTAGAAAAGAAGGCGCAAACTGCCTAAGGTAGCCAGCGAACACGCGAAAGCAATTTCATGTCCCAGATCTTTTTTCAGAAAAAAATAAATCAGAAAAGCAAACAGGAAGAATGACAATACCGATGGCAAACGAAGCCAAAATTCATGTTCGGACCCCGCCAATTCCGTGATCCCATAAAGAATCCAGTTGAATAGAGGAGGTTTGTTCAAATAGGGGTTGCCGTTTATGGAAGGAACCAGCAAATTTCCACTGAGTTTCATTTCCATCATTACCAAGGCGCGGGTTGGCTCATCGGCCAGTAAAGCCTGCGATCCAAGGTGCAGTAAAAAAGCTACTCCAGTGAAGCATATGAATATGATACTGGCTATGGATGGGAAATGTTGCTTACGCATTCCCAAAGATCCTGCGCAAAAATTATCTAATTGTTAGTAGAGGGTTAAGTTGATGTTTCCTAATTATAAGGAATTAAAACGGGCTACTTGACTATTACAAAATCTTAAACTCTATGCGTCGGTTCAAAGCCCGGTTGGCCTCGTTGTTATTGGGATATTTGGGTTTTCTTTCTCCAAGACCTGTATGTTTTAAGCGTTCTGCTTTAATTCCTTTTTTCAATAAGTAATCATACACCGTGGTAGCTCTTTTTCCCGACAAGAGCAGATTCTCTGCATCAGAGCCAATGTCGTCTGTATGTCCGGATAGTTCTATCCGTAAAGTAGGATTCATCGATAGGAAGTCGGCGATTTTATCCAACTCTACAAAAGATTCTTTTTGCAATTCAGCACTATTGCTTTGGAAGAAGATATTATTAAGTACAATGGAGGCGCCGCTCTTGGCAGGAGTAAGTTGGAAATTCAAAGATAGGGGATCCAATTTTTCGACAGAGCGAAAATCGAGCATGCGGCTTTCAAACAAATAGCCTTCCGCCGAAACACGCAGTACATATTGTTGTCCTTGAGTTAGCACCAGTAAATAACTACCAGATACTTTATCCGATTGCACGGATTGGGAAACTTGTGCGCTTTGCAGATCAATCAATTCTATTGTTGCCTTCAAGGGTTTGCTGCTTATTTTGTCGGTGACGATGCCTTTGGAATATGTAGATCTATTTTCTTCTTTCAAGGTTTCAGGCATTTCAAATTCATAAATGAAAGAAGCTGAATTATAGCGGGCGTTTCTTTCAAAAACGGAATAATAACCGGTGGCACCATCGGTAGTAATGAAAATGGTGCCGTCGTTGTCGGTGGTATTAAGAGGATATCCCAAGTTTACCGGAGTACTCCAGGTAGTATCTTTTTTTCGGGAATAGAAAACATCGTATCCTCCCATGCCAGGGTGAAAGTTAGAAGCAAAGTAAAGGGTTTGATTGTTGGCATGAATAAAGGGAGACACCTCGTCACCAGGTGTATTGATGGGGGCTCCCAAGGCAACGGCTTTGCTCCATGCACCTTGGGCATCTTTTTGAGACATCCAGATATTTCGGTCTCTTCTGCCTTTTGCAACAGGTCGGTCAGAGGAAAAGTATAAGGTTCTGCCATCGGCGCTGATGCTGGGTTCGGAGTCCCAGGCGCTGGAATTTACCTGGTTTCCAAGATTCTCCGGAGCGGTCCATTCGTCTCCTTCCCGGTAGGAAATATACAAGTCGCAACCTCCTACTGAACCAGGCCGTTGACAGGCTGCAAATACCACCGACCGTCCATCGGCAGACATTGTCGGAGCTCCTTCATCGGCATCGCTGTTAATTGCCTCTGAAAGTGAAACCGCATGTTCCCATTGTCCCGACGTATTTTTTTGACTGATCATAATATCGCCTTTGCTATCGGGCGTCCGCAACACATAAAAAAGCATCGTTTGATTGTCGGCCGTGAGAATTGGATAGCCCTGTGCATGAAAATTATTGATGGAGGCTTCCATCTTTTTAGGCTTTACTGGAACCGGGTTTTGGATGGCCTGAGCAGCAAATTTTGCTGATTTGAGTCGGCTTTCGGCTTTCATCAACATGGTTTGATCCTTGACTTGCACCTGAATTACTTTTTCGTAATACACGGCAGCTTTGTCAAAGCTGGAATTTTCCATGTACAAATCGGCCAACAGCAAATAGGCGCCTGCCAATGCAGGATCCGAAGGTTTTAAATCGGCTGCTTTCTGTAAAGCTTTCCGGGCTTTTTCCGAATCGTTAAAAAGTTTATGGATGCTTGCAAGCTTCAGGTAAGCTTCCACAAACTCCGGATCTTCCTGAATGGCACTATATAAGAGTTCTTTGGCTTCTTCAAACCTGCGATACGCGGAACTTAGATACAAATCAGCTTGCTGGTAGTACCGTATCGCTTTTTTACTTTTGGTACTTAATTGCTGTGCATAGGTTTCGGATACCGGAAGAAAAATAAGTAGGGCCAGACCCAGAGCAAATTTGATTATCCAACGTGTTGTATTCATACTACCTGTTTATTTGAGGCTCAAGAAACCATAGAATTAAACCCGTATTTTTCAATAAAAATTCTTCTAATGAAAAACGATTAACTCAGAAACCATTAAAATAAAAGAAATTCCCATGATTTCCTGTGTCGGCATTGCATTACAGGCCATGAAACGCAGAGCCATGAAATGCTCCATAATACACTGCGCTTCTAAGGACTAAACCCAGTTAAAACTACTAAAAAGGATTGGTATTGCCCAACATCCCCATTCATTTTGAATGAGGTAAAGCGTGGTTTTTATCACTTGAAATTTTTCAGAAAACGATTCTGACTTTTCAGCCAAATGGTTTCCAACTGTTGGTAATATCGATCGGGAATTGCATGCAGCACCAGCATACTCCAGAATGGCTGCACCAATGTTTTGTAGCGTGATAAGGTGCCAGGATTTGGACAAGTCAGTGCCAGCAAACAAAGTGAGAAGAAAATGAAAAGAACTAGACAACTTGTTTCTAACCAATACACCGGAATTTTTCCAGAACGCAGTCTTTGAAAGAGCAAGATGAAAAATAACGATCCCAACAAGGCATATTCTATTCCAAAAACTACCATAAGTGGATTATACAATAGGGAAGGAAAGGGGGACAGAAATCCGTGTTGCAATGCTTCCGGAATAGAACATAGCAATTCATAAAAACTAGGTCCGAAATTTTCAAAAATAAAATCATGATTGTAAGAAACCAGATGTATAACGAAATGATTTATCCAGATAGATCTCGAAACTTGCGATAAAGAAAGAGTGTAATGTAATTGCGACGCCACTACTACCATAAAGGCCATGCAGATTGCCATGCAGAAGACTTTCCAGGCGGGTTTCAGTGAATATCGTTGGGAAAGCCAACGTGTGGTAAGGTATGGAATAAAGAAAATAAGAAAAGGAGCTACGAAATAAAATTTCAACCGAGTACTGATAAACCAAAGCAGGATAACCAACAATACAATTCCTGTATTCTTCCACCACGGTTGAGGACGAAATGCATGGAGAAGCAATATGCTGGCGTAAAGCATGGAAAAAACCACTGGTTCTTTCCAATATCCTGAACACCAGAAACCATAGGTTGGAAGCAGGAAAAACGCAATCATTAAGAGGGAAGCTCTCAGGTGAAAACGAATATGAAGGAAATTTACAAAGACGAAGGTAATGGAATGAAATACTAAGGTGAAAAAAAAGCTGGATGTCCAGATATTGTTGCCACTAATAACATAAACAGGATGAAAAACACGCAAAAAATACCAGGCGCGGTCATCGCGTTGAAAAATCAATAAGTCATCTAATCGCTTGTGTTGTATTCCGGATAAGCATTCCCAGTAGGTGCGAATATCATTCAACAGCAGACCGCTCAAGCCTTCAAATGCTTGAGTAACGGCGGTGTAATCATTTTGAGAATACCAGAACTGATGGATAACCAGCATAATCAGCATGAAACCAATTTTTAACAGCAGCGAAAAGTAATAATAATTACCAAGAGCTAGGCGCGTAAAGTATCCTGTTCCTTTGTACCATAGTAAAAGCAGGATTCCCATGATGCAGGCACTATACAGGTGTTGCCATTTTTCCATTCAGAATTTTATTTCCAATACGGCAAGATAAACATTTTTTACCTTGGCAGTATTGGTTATGCAACCAAATAATCCCTTGAGTATCCAGTGCATTAGTGATGGGGATATAGGGTGATGCGTAACTTCGTGTAATTTTATTCGACTCAGGTGGCAATTGGCTGAGCAAGTCCAACGCTTGGTCGGCCAAAGACGGGGTATTTAAAAACTGAGATCTGGCCACCAACCAGGGCACCAGCGCGTTAATATACAATGTGTGCAGCGTATCTTGTCCTATCTGCAATGAACATTTCTCCAGGCCTAGAAAGTGATAAGGATCCATGTTGATGGAGGATGCCTGTGGAGCCAGCAATGTTCCTATGGTTTCTAATCGCTGATTGTCTTCCAGCACAGAGCGGACGTCCTCCAAGGTAGGAAGTATCCGGGCCAGTTGCACCAGTCGAAGAGAAGGGAAATTGGATGGGCGCGTGCGTAAAAAGTTCCATTGAGATTGACGCATAGCCGCAGGCAACTGGTGCAAGGCAGAAAGGTATTCATATTCCTTGGCAAGAAAACAGGCATAAGCACTATGGACCGGAGCTGCAAGCAAACCAGCATGTCCTAATAATAATGCTTCCAGTTGTGAGGTTCGATGTCGGTATTTATATAATAATTTGTAAGGTAATGAATGCAGTAATTGCTCCATGGGTAACGCGTTTACTTGCCGCATGATTGCCCGGGCCACTAAATGCCACAGCAGTTCGTCCCAGGAAGCATGTTCCTGCAGCTTGGATTGAATTTGTTGGGATTTTTGTTCGAGTCGTTCCACCGCACATCGCTCCATCATTTGAGACCAATAAATGGATTCTACACCCGGCCAATGTGGCCGGCAAGCCGGAATTTCAGGCGAAACACGTAGCTGCTGACATTGCTCCAGTAATGCAGAATCGGTGCGGGATCGAAGCGACAAACATGGGAGCACACTTTCATCAGCACGTTGAATAATTTGGTTTTCTTCCCATACTACATGGAGGATGGTTGAATTGTATCGCTCATCTCCCCGGTGATGTTTTTCCCAATCGGAAGCACGGATATGAATTTCAATATTTCCGAACCATTCCATCTGATCGAGTATCAGGCGGGCATGTAAAAAATCTGGACCCTGATGGTGGTTTCGAATGCCCGGGAAGAGTATACGGAGTGGTTTGCCATCGGAGGTGCATAGTTGATCTTTGGAAAAATATTGATGCGTCCACAGGTAGCTGATAAATTCCTCTGTCATATCTAATTTTTTAATAAGACTTTTAATCCCGAAAACGTTCCCGATTTTTTTTAACTTGCAGCTTGTATGGTTAAGGCTTTCAAGCTATGAAAAAGAAGTTAGTGGTATTAACCGGGGCTGGCATTAGTGCAGAAAGTGGCATTGCTACCTTTCGCGATGCAGGAGGCTTGTGGGAAGGCCATAAAATTGAAGACGTAGCATCTCCCGATGGATGGAGACGCAACCGAAGTCTGGTGCTGGAGTTTTATAACCTTCGCCGCAAAGCCGCATTGGAAGCAAAACCCAATGGAGCTCATCACTTCCTGGCTGCTATGGAAGAATGGATAGACGTAACCATAGTAACACAAAATGTGGACAATTTGCATGAACGGGCTGGATCCAGTCATGTAGTGCATCTGCACGGAGAACTTTTCAAATCTCGAAGTACCGCGGATCCATCTCTGGTGTATGATATGGACGGCTGGGAATTAAAAGAAGGGGATCGTTGTGAAAAGGGATCTCAATTACGCCCTCATATAGTGTGGTTTGGCGAAGCAGTGCCCATGATTGATATGGCTATTGGCTTAGCATCTCAGGCCGACTACTTTTGGGTGGTAGGAACTTCCTTGCAAGTTTATCCGGCGGCTTCGCTTGTACATTATGTATCCGAAGAGATTCCCAAGTGGTACATTGATCCGAAAGCAGAACTGATATCGGGGGTACGTTCCCTGGTATGCCTCGCAGAACCTGCGACCCTTGGTGTTCCCAGGGCTGCCGAACAGCTAATGCAATTGTTACAGAATCAATAAGGATAATTACTTTCAAATATTTTTCTCCCATAGTATGCGTTTCAAAATTTTAATTTTCTTTTTACTAACTGGAATATTGTTTACCGGTAATGCCCTGGAACTGCCTTCTATATTCTCTTCCGGTATGGTATTGCAGCGCGGCAAAAACCTTCAGGTATGGGGGAGAGGAAAGCCTTTATCTACCGTGTTTATTGAGCCTTCGTGGGATACTCCCAACAAAGCCCGTGTTGACAAGGAAGGTAACTGGAGTTTGACATTGGCTGCTTCCATGCATGCACAAATCGCAACGCTGCGCATTAGCAACGAAGGGGAGTCCGTTTTTATTCAGGATATTCTATTTGGTGAAGTTTGGATTTGTTCAGGCCAATCCAATATGGAAATTCCCTTAGTGGGTTGGCCTCCCAGAGATACGATTGAATTTGGCAACCGGGAAATACAATCTTTTCATTCCGATTCCATCCGTATGTTTACTGTACAGCGTGGCTTTTCATTTGTCAAAGCCCGCAATTGTTCAGGGAAATGGCAAAAGGCAATTGGAAAAGAAAAACAGTATTTTAGTGCAACAGCCTATTTTTTTGCTAAACGAATTTTAAAAGAATTAAATGTTCCGGTAGGCATTATTCATACCTCCTGGGGCGGCACTTCTGCTGAATCCTGGACAGCGCCGGAAGAAGTCACTGCCATGTCTGATTTTGCTCAGTGGAAAAGCCTTTATCCGGATTTGGCTACGCAACAAACAAAACTCGATGATTTTGTGTACTCACGTACTACCGTTCAAGTGCCTTATGGTGATTTCAAAAATCTTAACCTTCAGGATAAAGAGTGTAAAGAATTTGACTATACCGATCAGGATTGGCTTCGCATGAACCTTCCTCAAGCTTGGGAAAATGCCGGGCTTCCAGGATTTGATGGAGCCGTTTGGTTTAGAAAGGAATTTACCCTGGAACAGGTCTGGAAAGGAACTGCTGTTTTTTCATTTCCAGGCATTGACGACATGGATCAAGTATTTCTTAATGGAACTCTTATTGGAGCTACAGAAATTTCGGGTTTATGGAACAAACCGCGCAGGTATTCTATCCCGGAAAACATTCTCAAACAAGGAAAAAATGTATTGGCAATTCGTGTCATTGATCATCAAGGTGGTGGCGGAATCTGGGATAAAGGTGCCATGAAAATAATGCATACAAAGGATACGCTTAAACATGTTCGACTGGAAGGTGAATGGAAATTTTTACCAGTAGCCGAATTTCGGAATGGACGATTTTATTTATATCCGGCCTCTTCGCTAGATTATTTAAAACGACCTTCTTCCCAATCGGGAAGCCATGAAGTACCCGGGTCGATTTATAATGCCATGGTAGCTCCTCTGGCGCCGTATGCCTGCAGAGGTATTATTTGGTACCAGGGCGAAACCAATGTAGGAAGAGCAGAGCAATACAAAACCTTGCTTCCGGCTTTGATGCAAAGCTGGCGCAGAGCCTGGAATGAAGAGCTACCTATGTACATTGTACAAATTGCTCCGTATCGCTACAATCAGGATGGAGCCAGTGGCTACTTGCGAAATGTGCAACGCCTGGTGGCAGAATCGTCGAAAGCTTCGGGCCTGGTGGTAACGTTGGATTTGGGTAGAAGCGATAATGTGCATCCTCCCCAAAAATTTGAAATAGGAAACAGAGCCGCTGCATTAGCGCTCCGGAATCAATATGGAAAGTCTATTCCAGCCTATGGACCAACGGTAATTTCGGTAACATCGAAAAAAAATACATTGGTACTAAATTATCAACATGCGGAAGGATGGTACTTGAAATCATCCAAAGGATTTGAAATTGCCGGAGCAGATAAAAAATTCTATCCGGCGACTGTCAAATTACAGAAAGGCCTGCTGGTGCTTTCCAGCAAAAAAGTGTCGAAGCCTGTGTTGGTAAGATATGGTATGCAAGATGATTTTAATGCCAGCCTATTCAATGGAGCGGGCTTACCAGCATCGACGTATACCAATGAATAAATTGGTAAGAAACATAAATTGTAAAATCAGGAAATAGGATTGTGTATATGAACTACCTGGTGTGTGGATTAGGAAATATTGGTGCCGAATACGACCAAACCCGACATAATATTGGGTTTATGGTGGTAGATGAATTTGTTAAAAAGCTGGATGGTAATTTTACCTTAGGACGCCTGGCGTACACCAGCGAGGTGAAATGGAAGGGGAGAAAAATTTTTGTTCTGAAGCCTACGACCTATATGAATTTGAGCGGGAAGGCCTTTCAATACTGGATGCGCGAACACCAGGTGCCACTGGAAAATACCATGGTGATTACCGATGACCTGGCTTTGCCATTTGGAGCCCTGCGCATGCGAGCCAAAGGATCGCATGGTGGTCACAATGGTCTCGCTAACATACAGGAGCTGTTGCAGAGCGATCAGTTTCCACGTTTACGTTTCGGAATAGGAAATAATTTTGCCAAAGGTCAGCAATCCAATTTTGTGCTTGGTAAATTCGGAACAGAAGAGCAGAAAGACCTTCCCCTGCTCATTGACAAATGTGCTAAAGGCCTGGAGACCTGGATGAGTGCAGGAATAGCCATGGCTATGAATGTCGTAAATACCAAATAAATAGATTTGAACCATGAAAGGACCGATCATCTTTTTACCTTTGGCTTTTTTTTTATGCCTTACGATGGCTTCCTTTTTTATGTATTGGAGCATACCTTCTTTCCACGAAAAGGAAATCCTTCCGGTAAAAGCACTTGTAATTAGCGCCCGTCATGGAGAAGGAACAGCTCAGGTATTTTGGGAAAAGGATACAGCATTGTTCGAAGGCAAACTTCCCGAGCTGTCGCCAGGCAAAGAACTTCAATTGGCCGGAGTGGCGCGCTTACGATTGGTTAAATTAAACAAAGAGGAGCTACTTCGACTGCTTGCCACCAAAAATCGGTCTAAGTGGATGTCCTGGATAAGCGCATCGGGTCTGCTACTTACCTTTGTGTTATTGTATAAAAAATCTAAAAAGCAACATGGCTAAACCTGTCAAAGTATCGAGTGCCACATTTGTGTGCAGTGTACCGGATCATACACAAGGTCCCAAGGATCGCAAGCCTGAATATGCTTTCATAGGTAGATCAAATGTGGGTAAATCATCCCTCGTCAATATGCTTACCAATAATGGTAAATTGGCTCACGTTTCTTCCACACCTGGAAAAACCAGAACGCTGAATTATTTTCTCATCAATGAATCCTGGTACCTGGTCGATTTACCAGGTTATGGATATGCCCGCAGAAGTAAAGAAGAACGGGGTGAATTCAGCCAGATGATGATTGAATATTTTTCGCAGCGCGAATCTCTTACCTGTGTTATGGTTTTGGTGGATGCCAGAATAGAGCCACAGGACAGCGATTTGGAATTGATTGAATGGTTGGGCGAAGAGGGAATCCCCTTTGTAATTGTATTTACCAAAGCCGACCTGAAATTAAAGTCAAAAACTGGCACTATGATTGCGAGCTTCAAAAAAGAGTTGTTGAAAAATTGGGAAGAATTACCACCTCTTTTTTACACCTCCACTGAAGATAAAATAGGTAGAGATGAGTTACTTAAGTATATCGAAGAGGTCAATAAAGAGCTTAAAAATGGGGGTAAGAAAGATTCTAATAAATAAAAAATAAGTTTAAATTTGAACCTTGAGGTTTCAAATGTAGTAGAATAGATGGGAATGATGGAAACAAAGTAAACAATTTAGAGGTATGAAAAGATCACTACAAACCATGTTAGCAGTACTATTCTTTTCCTTGGTTACGGCTTGGGCTCAGAATCCTTCTACTGCTGTGGCCGCAGCTCAGTATTACGAGGGCGGACAGGAAGCTATGTATAAATTTATTGATGCACAGAAAGTATACCCTATGAATGCCAAACGCAATCGTATTCAAGGACAGTGCATTATCCACGTAAACATAGAAGCAGATGGTAAAATTACCGGAGCCAAAGTGGTAAAAAATATTGGAGGAGGATGCGGGGAAGAAGCCCTGAGAGTTGTTAATTTATTACGTTTCAGAGCTCCTGGCTACCGTTTCGCTGACAATATACCTGTCATTTTCAAATTGTAATCACGAATAGTAAAATCAATGGAATTGCTTAAAGAAATCGCCTCTGTATCTGGTAAAGGGGGATTGTTCAGGATCTTAAAACCTACCCGCAATGGGGTAATTCTTGAAACACTGGATGAGAAAAAAAGTAAGTTGGTAGCCAATGCCAACGAAAGAGTTTCGATATTGAAAGAAATATCAATATACACCACAGGTGCAGAGTCATCGAAGCCTTTGGAAGAAATTCTGGTAACCATAAAATCAACGTTCGGAGAGTCACTTGGCGTAACTACCAAATCTTCAGAAGCTGAATTGAGAGCATTTTTAAGCAAAGTGCTTCCTGACTACGACGAAGAAAAAGTATATGCCAGCGACATTAAAAAACTGGTAAGTTGGTATGAAATTCTAGTGAAGTTCTTCCCTGAAGCTCTGGTAATTGAAGAGAAGAAAGAAACTGCCACCGAGGCATTGGTTCAGGAAGAAGGCGAAGTAAAAGAAAAGCCAAAGGCCAAAGCGAAAGCGAAAAAAGAAGAAGATTCAACCGAAGAAAAGCCCAAAGCGAAAGCTACCAAAGCCAAAGCAAAAAAGGAATAATTTGCAGAATAGAAAAAAAAATCCCGCCTTGGCGGGATTTTTTTTGCTATTCGTTTTCTTGCACAACGTCTTCTCCGAATGATTCTTTTGGAGAGCGCCTTAATATGCGATCTATTTTGTTCTTCTGTTTCTGATGATGCACCATATGCAAGTGGGTGACTTTATACCATTCCAAGGCATTTAAATATCCAAAATGAGGATGTTTGATTTTGCCAGTAACACCAGCGTTTTTATCCACTAGGACTGCATAACGCTGCATTTCCTTAAGGTAGCGATACATTTTATCCTTCGCTTTGGTAAGGCTCTCCGGTTGTTCCGGTTGATAATTTTCTTCTGATTTGAATTTAAACCAAAGAAAATTAGAAAAGGAAAAGACGAGCCAACCTTTCAGGTTTTTACCACCAACACTTTCGTGTTTGCCCTGTAATACATTTTCTAAAATCTTTGCATTTGAGTGCAATACATCCTCGCTCACATGCTGATATACTTGACCAATGGTCCAGGGAGAGGATTCAGTGACTTTACGAAATTGATTTTCTCCATAAAATTCCAATTCCTTTAACCAATACTTGGCAATTGGCAATACCGTTTGTTCGTAATATTTTTGCGCGCTCATGGCACCGTTTTTTTATTTTTTACGGGGCGCGCAAGTTAAAGATTCAGTTTTTAAATCTCAAATCTAAGAAGTTTCTATTATGCCTGAGAGTGAAAACAAAGTCATCTTTTTCGTTTTATTGAAAATCCAGATTCTTCAATACCCATCCCAAACAAGGCAAAATCGTATTTAACAGGGTCTAGAGGATCCAAAGCGCGGAGGTTGGAGGTTAGTTCAAGTGCAGTTTGCCAATCGGTCTGCTTTCGTTGAATGAGTTGCAACCGTCGCGCTACCCGCTCTACATGCACATCGCAGGGGCAAACCAATTGGGAGGAGTGGATCTTTTTCCATAAACCAAAATCAACGCCGTGCGTGTCGGTTCTAACCATCCATCTCAAATACATGACCAGTCGCTTGCAAGCGCTGTTTTTAGCCGGACTGCTGACGTGCTTTGTGGTCCGCGAAGGAACCTCCGGTAATGAAAAAAAACGCTCCCGGAAAGCAATGAGTCCGGATTCTACTGTAGCATCCCCGGGTTTGCCTAGAAATGCGAGTTCTAAACTATTGTATTGCTGGTAAAGCGCACGCAAAGCCTCTACAAAATACAAAAGATCAGTATCGTTAAACGTTCGATGCTTAAAGCCTAATAAGGCTTTAAAATCCTGGTCGCTGGCTTGCGTGATGAATTCATATGGTTTTCCTGAAAATCGGTTATCTAAATCCAGGCATTTCTGAAGGATGGTTTTACGTTGTCCCCAAGCCAGTATGGCGGCCATAAACCCCATGATTTCTATGTCTTGCTGTAGACTGTAACGATGCGGTATGGAAACAGGATCATCCGGAATAAAATCGACCCGGTTGAATTTGAGATAATAGGTTTCGAGTAATTCTTTTACATCAAGAGTTTGCATGCGTCCTTACTAAATCCTTGAAAGGCTTGGTAAATAGGAGTAAACTAAAAGAGGCCCTGCTGGACCTCTTTTAGTTTTTGGGAATATTTCTGCAGCAAGATTAACCTCTTTGCTGAATATCAACGTAAGGACGGTTGTTGTAACCAGTATACACCTGACGAGGTCGGCCGATAGGTTCGTTGGCATCTCTTAGTTCCTTCCATTGGCCAATCCAGCCTGGCAGGCGACCAAGCGCAAACATTACAGTAAACAGGTCGGTCTGCAAGCCAAGGGCTCTATAAATAATGCCCGAATAGAAATCAACGTTTGGATACAATTTACGCTCCACGAAATAAGGATCACTAAGGGCGGCTTGCTCCAGTTCTTTGGCAATTTCAAGCACGGGATCTTTAACGCCCAGGTTATTTAGAATATCATCACAAGCTTTTTTGATAATCTTCGCTCTTGGGTCAAAGTTTTTATAAACACGGTGACCAAAGCCCATCAGACGTACGGTTTTGTTTTTCACCTTTTCGATGTATTCTTTAGTGCTGATGCCGGAAGCCTGAATTTCATCCAACATTTCAATCACCTCCTGGTTGGCACCACCGTGCAGCGGACCCCAAAGCGCATTGATACCGGCCGCAACAGACGAATATAAACTGGCTTTGGCAGAACCTACAATACGCACCGTGGAAGTAGAGCAGTTTTGCTCGTGGTCAGCATGAAGTATAAGTAATTTATTCAACGCACTTACTACGATTGGATCTAGTTCATAATCTTCGTTTGGAGTAGCGAACATCATGTATAGAAAATTCTCCACATACCCATATTTATTTTTTGGATACATGAGAGGTTGTCCTTTGCTATTGCGATAAGACCATGCTGCAATGGTGGGAAGTTTTGCCATCAGACGCACTACGGTAAGATCTTCTTCGTCGTCGCTGGAATTGGGATTAATGGCTCCCGGATAGAAAGCAGTTAATGCACTCACTACCGAGGAAAGCACTCCCATCGGGTGTGCCGTACTTGGGAAACCATCAAATATTTTTTTAATGTCTTCGTGAAGGTTGGTATGACGGGTAATACGTTTTCTGAACGCGTCTAATTGTGCTTCTGTCGGCAATTCACCATAGATCAGCAGATAGGATACTTCCAGGAAAGATGCCTTTTCTGCCAGTTCCTCAATAGGGTAACCCCGGTAACGCAAGACGCCTTGCTCTCCGTCCAAAAAGGTAATGGCACTCTTGGTGGCTCCTGTATTTTTATAGCCGGTATCCAAGGTAATATAGCCTGTTACATCCCTCAATTTACCGATATCGATCGCCTTTTCTCCCTCTGATCCAACAACGATAGGGAATTTGTAACTTTTACCTTCCAGGATTATTTCTGCATCTTGTGACATAATTATTTATTATAAAAAGTTTGAAGAAGTACTTACTGCCGAAAATAAATAAAAATTAAATCCAAAAAAATATACAAGACTAATAATTACGAATTTCCATGATTTTTCACCTATACTGGTGTTTTTCTCAGGCTTGATTTCAGTTTTATGATGAACTACGTCTTAAGTAAATCATTAAAATACTCTATTTTGTAAAGTCGCAGGTTTACCATAGTCTACTAGAAAAGATAGTTGTCGGTAGAAAACGATCGCTCCATCCCAATCTTTGAACCACCTAGTCCATAGTTGTTTGAAATAGCTTTGAGTAAGAAACAATGAAAGCAACCATTGGTTCAATTTTATTCATGAAACGAAAATCATCAGCGGGTATATAATCCATCGCAGTAGACAGGCTTAATGCGCTATGTTGTTTTTTTTTCGGTAAGAGGAATGATGGTAACAAGTACGTATAAACCGGGAAGTTTTTTGCACCTGCTAGGTCCTTTGTAAGGAATTTGGTTTTTTTTTGTTAATTTGGCAGGCTTGGTAACAAAGCGGACATATATGACTGCACGCAAGAGGCATCTCTCTTCCCGTAGGGGGCTCACTTTATTCTTTATAATGTGGTCGACGTACTTTTTAAGTGCACAGCAAAGTATTGTTCAGACTCTTGGTGAGAATGAGGAATATTTTATTTCAAGTTTTGAAATCCTGGAAGATAAAAATTCCGTCTGGAACATTAAACAGGTTAGTGCTCCTGAGTTTGCTTCCAAATTTCAATTGCACCAGGGAAAAAAAAGTAGTATTGCGGGCAATGACAATACCGCCTCTGCCTATTGGATCAAAATTACTTTAAACGATGCATCTCCCCGCCATAAAAGCTGGTTGCTCGAAGCATACGATTTTAAAATTGATAGTCTGAGTATTTTTTTGCCCGATTCCACAGGCCAGTATTCCGAATTAAAAACAGGAGACAACTTTACCTTCAATAACAAAACCTTTCAACATAAAAACCTTGAATTTTTACTTCCTGATTTTAAATCCCAAACTTTGGTTTGTTACCTGAGAGTTAAATCCGACGATTCTATTCGGTTTATATTTGTAGCCAGGTCCTTTGAAAGGTTTGTTAACTATGCGCTGGGGGAATATTATTTCTTTGGAATTTTTTACGGCATCCTCATCATTATCATTCTGCTCAATAGCTTTTTGTTTTTTACGCTAAAAGACTTCACCTATATTTTCTACGTTTTTTATGTAATCAGCCTGGCCGTATATTTATTGGTAGACAGCGGTCTGGCATTTCAGTATTTATGGCCCAACATCCCATCCATCAATAATTATACAAGGCCATTCGCAGCGTTGTGCGTAGTTATTACCGCTATGTTGTATGCCAAAAGCTTTTTGGTGCCCCGGCTTACATCTCCCAGAATCCGGATTATACTATATACGGTAATAGCCATACGGGTGGGGATATTCTTGGTGCGACTGATTTTTGATCGGGCTTCTCTGATGGACCCTCAATTGGACGTGATGGCCTTATTGATTGCCTACCTGGCGGGTATTTATGGCTGGTATATTGGTTTTAAGCCCGCTCGTTTTTATGTGCTCGCTTTTTCATTTGTATTTATCGGCTTCCTGGTGACTTCGCTTAATAACCTGGGGATTATTCAAACCAGCAGCATCGTAGTGGTTTATGCCCTCAACTTTGCCGTAGTGCTGGAAGTGATTACCTTGTCTTTGGCCTTGGCAGATCGCATGAATACATTCAAGCGCGATAAAGAACTGGAACAGCGGGAGAAAATTAATCAACTGATTAAAAACGAATCCTTACAACAAGAAATTATTGTGCAGTTAAAGGAAAATGAGGCGCTCAAAGATAAAGTGAATCAGGAGCTGGAGGCCAAGGTAAAAGAACGCACACTAGAGCTGGAAGCAGCCAATGAAGAAATCCGCCGGATGAACGAAGTGCTTCACGCCGATAACATTAAACTGGAATCCAATGTAAAAGACTTGAGCAAAGCCCGTGTCATGCAAAAGATCGTGAGCTTTGAAGAGTTTCAGAATATTTATTCGGATGAAAATTCCTGTTTGGAGTTTTTATCGAACATGAAATGGGCTAAAGGATATCGCTGCGAAAAGTGCCAGAATACGAACTATTCCAACGGTCCAATACCATATTCCCGCCGATGTTCGAAATGCAGCTATATAGAATCGGCGACGGCCAATACGTTGTTTTATCGCCTGAAATTCCCTATCGTAAAAGCGTTTTACATGGTATTTCTTATCAGCAATAGAACTGAAATAACCGCCGACGAACTTTCGGAAAAATTATCGCTGCGTCGTCAGACCTGTTGGGCTTTTAAGCGCAAAGTGCTGGAAGCAATGGAGCAGAAAAAGCGTCCGAAAGCGGATCCTGATGGATGGAGTTATTTGGTGCTCGGTCACATTGAAGACAAGCCTACGAAAAAATCAAAAATAGAATAATGATACCAATAATCATGGTGGCATACATGAGGATTTCTGCAATCATGTATTTCTCATTGCGTTGGTAAAATTCTTTTATTCTCTTCCAAGTTGACATGTGCGCTTAACTAAAATGAGAAAGTGATTTTTCATAATGATCAAATACGTCCACCAAGGTATCCTGTAGATGTTCGTAAGGAATATTTCCGAGGTCCCATTCCAGCGCATTTTCAATAAAAAACCGGTAATACACACCCATGGCCAATTCAAAAGGAAGTTGATCTAATGGAGTAGATACATTGCCATTAGACAATATTTTTTGTTGGTAAAAATCGCAGATTTCCACCCAAGCCCTTGGGGCAATTTTTTGGATACTATCAGTTACTTTACTCATAAACTTGCAAAAAAGGCTAAACTGTCCGGCCTGAAGAAGGATTAGGCGTTCAAAACGATCTAATTCCCATCTGAAAGGTACTACCTCAGCAGGATACTTGCAAGCGCATGAAGCAGAGACGGGTGCGCCAGCCTGCAGGAATGACTTCGTTGAAAAAAGCCGGTTGAATTATCCACCTAATCTGTTATTTTTGCGTCCTTATCGTTCAGGCAATGAGGCATAAAATATTAAGCGAAGGTGCTAAAGAGCTGAGTTATGAAATCCGCGAAATCGTAAAAAAGGCGGATAAAATTCAACAACTCGGGAAGAAAATTTATTGGGAAAATATTGGTGACCCTGTTCAGAAAGGGAATGAAATTCCGCTTTGGATGAGGGAGATAGTTTCTTCACTTGCCATGGACGAAAAATCCTACAGGTATTGTCCAACCAAAGGAATTTTAGAAACACGGCAATTTCTCACGGCCTTAAATAATGAAAAAGGAGGGGTTCAAATTACCCCGGAAGACATTCTTTTTTTTAATGGGTTGGGGGATGCCATTGCCAAAGTTTATCAGTTTATTAATACCGGACTCCGTGTCATCGGTCCATCGCCTGCGTACAGCACGCATTCCTCGGCCGAAGCGGCACATGCTCACAGCGAACCCATTACCTATCGCCTGGACCCCGATAACCACTGGTATCCGGATTTGGATGAATTGTACAATAAAGTAAAGTACAATCCCAACATTATTGGTATTCTGATCATCAACCCCGATAATCCAACAGGCATGGTTTATCCGTTGGAAACATTACAGCGTATTGTAGCCATTGCCAAAGAATTTAAGCTGATGCTGATCAGCGATGAAATTTATCTAAACATTACGTACAACGGGGCAAAGGCATATTCTCTGGCAGAAGTCATTGGCGATGTGCCAGGTATTGCCATGAAAGGGATTTCAAAAGAATTGCCCTGGCCTGGTTCGCGTTGCGGATGGATGGAATTTTATAACCGCGATAAACATAAAGACTTCAATAAATTTTGTTCGGCGCTGGAGAATGCGAAAATGATTGAGGTATGTTCCACCACGTTGCCTCAATTGGCCATCCCCAAGATCATGGGAGATGCGCGCTTTAAGCCATATCGCGAAGCGTTGAATACCATTATCGGAAAACGCAGTAAAAAAATTGCTTCCATGTTGGGTCAGGTTCCGGAACTGCGGTTTAACGAGACCTATGGAGCCTTTTACAACACAATTATATTTAAAGACGGTGTGTTGAATGCGAAACAGAAACTGCATATTGAAGACCCATCGGTGCGCGCCATGGTGGAGGAATGGGTGAGCCAGCCGGGCATGGATTTGGATAAGCGCTTTGTATATTACTTACTCGGGGCTAAAGGTATTTGCGTTGTTCCTATTTCATCCTTTTGTTCCGATCTTCGCGGGTTCCGTGTTACCTTGCTGGAACAAGACGAACAAAACATTGAATTTATTTTCAATTCTATCAGGGAAGCTATTCAAGAATACCTGGCAAGTGGAAATTAACCACCGTGAGATCGGAAAGGGATCTGGCTTTCGCTAACCCCATTTCCGCTTCGCTGCTTGATTTTACTTTAAAAAATATTACCTTTGCAGAAACGGTTGAGAAAGCCGTTTTTTTTATTGTGGTAATCCGAAATCGCCCAGTATCTGGAATACTGGTTTAAATAAGAAAACTATGAGTAAACTGACGTATTACACGGAAGAAGGTCTGAAAAAACTGAAAGATGAACTTCA
This sequence comes from Cytophagaceae bacterium, assembly GCA_025454925.1. Classification (GTDB taxonomy): domain Bacteria; phylum Bacteroidota; class Bacteroidia; order Cytophagales; family Cytophagaceae; genus JALONM01. The sequence continues at coordinate 28,328 of JALONM010000003.1, read as the reverse complement.
GGATCTAAAAACCAGAGGACGTGCGGATATTGCCCGTCAGATCGCCGAAGCACGCGATAAGGGTGACCTGAGTGAAAATGCCGAATACGATGCCGCCAAAGACGCTCAAGGCTTGCTCGAACTGAAAATTTCAAAATTGGAAGAGCTGCTTTCAAACGCCCGTCTGATTGATATGTCTAGCCTGGATACTTCCAGTGTTTCTATTCTTTCTAAAGTGAAGCTTAAGAACAAGAAAACCAACGCTGTAGTCGAATACATGCTGGTTGCCGAAGAAGAGGCGGATTTGAAACTTGGAAAAATTTCGGTTAAGTCACCTATTGGAAAGGGGTTGCTTGGGAAAAAATTAGGCGAAGTAGCGACTATTGAAATTCCTGCTGGTAAACTGGAATTGGAAGTGTTGGATATTAGTTTGTAAGCCTCCTTATGTCTACAATATTTTCCCGGATTATTAAAGGCGAAATTCCTTGTCATAAAATTGCAGAAAACGATCATTACCTGGCTTTTCTGGATGTAAGTCCTTTGGCCGAAGGTCATACTCTGGTGATTCCTAAAAAGGAAGTCGATTATATTTTCGACATGGAAGATCAGGAACTTGCCGGACTGCATGTGTTTGCCAAGCAAGTTGCTACGCAACTTAAAAAGGCCGTTCCCTGCAAAAAGATTGGCGTAGCAGTGATCGGATTGGAAGTACCCCATGCACACGTGCATCTGATCCCTTTACAAACCGTTCAAGATATTAACTTTTCGAGACCTAAACTTAGCCCTACTCAGGAGGAATTAAAAACCACTGCGGAAAAAATTCGTATGAGCTAGGGTTTGGTGTTATCAACGTAGTTTCATGAACATGCGAATTTTTAAAAGCGTCTTTACCATCATAAATTACAAGACGCTCATTGTAACAACCTTATCTGTTCTTTCTAGTTACATTTGCTTCCAGTTAAAGCTAACGGCTCAGTTTCCGGATATGCTGGTGGGTATTGCAATTGTTTTCCCCGTAGTATTTTCCATTGGTTCAGCTTTTAACAGAAGAGAGAACGCACTCCGTCATCTTTCCGATTTTCATGGTCATGCCGTTGCCATGTATTATGCCATGCGCGATTGGCCTACGGATAAAAATCAAAATATTCCAGAGCGATTAAAGCAACGAGTGTTTCAGATTCTTGAGAAAACAAGAGTACTTTTTCATTCCAGAAATCAAGCAGAGTTTGCTTCCAAAGAAGAGGAAATCTATCAGGAGTTTTCAGAATTATCCAAGCTTACCATTGAATTGAGAGAGTATGGTGTTCAAAGTGGCGAAGTGTCAAGGATTAATCAATACCTAAGCAAACTGATCATTGCTTTCGATAATATGAAAATCATTCACCAGTACCGTACACCCATTACCTTGAGGGCTTACAGTAAGGTTTTCATTTATCTTTTTCCAATTATTTACGGACCTTATTTTGCGAATACTTTCCGCACGTATGCCGCCCATCTCGAATACGTGATGCCTATTTTGTACAGTTTTATATTAGTGAGTCTGGATAATATACAGGATCATCTGGAACACCCATTCGACTCAGTGGGAGAAGACGATGTAATTATTGATGCTGAAAATACCATCAATAAATTGAAGTAACCCTTTAGATTAATCTATATTTTTCAAAGAAGAATTTTCAGATTGAGATCTGGTCTCAACTAAGGAGTTCTTATCTATTGAATTGCACTTAGATAATATTTAACAAACGTTTAGAGTTCATATATTTTTTTCCAGGAAGGAAGATTATTTTCAATTCTGAATTTTTGTACGTGCTGTTTTCCTTTTTCGCCCAGTTGGTTTCGTAAGGTTTCGTTCTGCAGGAGTTGACTAAGTCCATCAGCTACTTCTGCTTCTGTTTCAGGATTGACATACAAAGCTCCAGGTCCTGCCGCTTCAGGCAGGCAAGATCGATTGGATGCAAGTACGGGAATTTCCTGGTTTAGAGATTCCACCAGGGGTAGACCAAAACCTTCGTATTCTGATAGGTATGCGCTGCATAAGGCGCCACGGTACAACGCCGGTAATTCCTCTGAAAGGACATCCGTCAGAATACGCACCGAGGTACCCAGGTGGTGTTCCTGAATATAGTGAAAAAGCATTTTCAGATAGGCTGTTTTTCTTCCTACCAGCACCAGTTGGATGCCTTCCCATCGAATCCTAGTAAAAGCTTTCAATAAAGCCAGTTGCTTTTTTCTGGCCTCAGGAGTGCCAACAGAAAGGATATAGGGCTCTGTAAGACCGTATTTTTCCCTCACTGCTTGAACCGATGATTCGGGAGCAAGTGAATGAAAACGCGTATGGCAATCCTGATATACTAATTCTATTTTTTCTTCGGGTACATTCAACCGTTCGATTAGATCTTTTTTGGTTTGCTCACTGATGGCAACAATTACATCTGCGTGCGTGCAAGCATATTGTACCTTTTTTAAATAGAAGGCGCGGTCGAAAGCTTTATAATAATGCGGGTAGTGTATGAAAATTAAATCGTGCAGGGTAACTACTTTTTTCATCCGGAATTTGTGGATGTTGAGTGGCAGTTCGTTGCTGAGTCCATGAAAGACGCTGGCACCGGCTGCTTCTGCCAAGGCTGAAATGCGGTACGAACGCCAATACGAGGCTCCCGGAAGTGTTCGGAAAATACCGGTTGGGCATTGGATCCGTTGCTTGTCGTTGGCCTTTAGAAAAGGTATTTTAATTTTAGGACTGAAGAGGAGCAACGGTTCAGAAGGGAAAAAATGCTGGAGAGACAGCAAATGAGTTCTGCTGTAATTACCAAGCCCCGATGTATTCATAAATGCCCTTTTGGCATCAAACGCAAGCATATTACCAGATTAATTCGATGATTTTTTTGTCGGGCAACACCAGCGTACTTTGTTTCGCCTGCAGTGGTTTTTTGATTTTGATTTTTTTATTTGAAATCATCATCGTTTGCTGGGAAATAACATGCTGGGCATTTTTTTTATGAAACAGTACCACCTGTCCTTTGCTTTTGTTGTTGAAACGGAGTAAGTAACGGTCGCTCATCACTTGCACGGTAGTTACCTCGCTTACATGGGCGTTGGGATTTTGCAGCAAGGCCAAAGCGCGGTCGGCTTGCGGAATTCCATATCCAATATAGTTATTGCCCATGGGATAAAGCGAACTACTTTTTTCAAGAATAGATTTTAATTCCACATTATTGAGGTGTGGTGCTTTTTGCATCAGACAGGCTACAAAACCGCAAACGGCCGGAGCCGAGAAGGAAGTTCCATTGGGAGAGTAGCAGGACACATTAGGTTTTAAGAAGGGATTGAATTCAGGCCCGATGCTGCTGTAATCAATGCGCATGCAATTACCGGGTTCGGTAGCGCCAACCGAAAGTGCGCCTTCAGCATCAGCAGGGGAAGAAATGATATTCCAGAGATTGTTGCTACCTTCATTTCCTGCGGAAACCACCAGGAAAATTCCCTTTTCTGTTGTAGCAATTTGAGCGGCTTTGGCAATGATGGTAGTTTTTCCATTCATATCTTCCAACTGATAATTTTCTTCCGGGTTATCCATTTTGATGGCATATCCTAAAGAGGTATTGATCAGGCGTACTCCCTGGCTGTCCATCCATTCCAGAGCCTGCACCCACATTTCTTCTTCCCCGCGGTATTCGCGGTCACCATGTTCCGTGCGGGCCAGATAAAAGCGGGCATTAGGAGCCATGCCAAGCTGTTCTCCAGAACTTTCGTTAAATCCGGCAATCATTTCCAATACGGTTTTGCCATGCGTATCCGAACTGGTTTTCTTTTCTTCAATAAGGTCTGAACGATCGGTGTCTATGAAATCACGTTGCCCTAAAATTTTATACTCGTTGAAAATATGCTTTAGGAATCGAGAATTTTTAGCATCGTAAAATCCTGCATCTATAATGCCCACCGTGACTCCTTTTCCAGTAAGGGAATCTTTTAGAAACGTTCTAATGCCCATTTGCAGCATGGCAAGGTGGTACTGGTTAGAATTTACCATGATGTGTTGCGAACTCAAATGCTGGGTGCTTCGAATTGCAACCACTTGTTGAACAAAAGGCAGGTTCTTGATTTGAGCCAATTGAAACGGGTCAGCGGAAACGGAAGCAGCATTGATCCAACGGGAGCTTACCCTGGGTGCAATGCCCATGGAGCGCAGTGTTTCCAGGTATTCTTCCATGAGCGTTCCGGTTGGCAATAGCTTCGGCGCTTAAAATGCTTCTGATATCAAAAGGGGTAGTTGCTTTGTCGCGAAATACGATCCAATACAATGATTGTCCGTACAAGGAACTAACATGCACTACTAAAATACAAAAAAGACAAATCCATTTTTTCATAACTTTTAGTAATATAGCTAAAATTTCAATTCTGTCACATGCGTTATTCGTCAATCCCTAAAAATTTATTCATCGGAAACCGGAGACGTTTTTCCTCCCGGATGAAATCCTCTTCACTTGCTATATTTCATTCCAATGATACCATGCCTACGAATGCCGATGGGGTGATGCCGTTTAAACAAAACAGCGATATGTTTTACCTGAGTGGTATCGACCAGGAAGAAACCGTGTTGGTGTTGTTCCCGGATGCAAAGAATGAAAAGCATCGTGAGCTGTTATTCATTCGGGAAACCAACGATCATATAGCTATTTGGGAAGGGCAAAAGCTGAGTAAAGAGGAAGCCAGCAAACGATCAGGCATTGAAACCATTTACTGGACTTCACAGTTGGATTCAATTTTACCCCAGCTAATTTTTGAGTGTGAACATATATACCTCAATTCCAACGAACATGGCAGAGCCGACAGAGTCGTGCAAACCCGCGATGACCGCTATGTGCATTCGTTTAAGCAACAGTATCCCTTGCATCGGTTGGAACGTTCTGCCCCCATACTTTCTGAGTTAAGAACCATTAAGTCGGTATATGAAATTGATTTGATGCAGCAAGCCTGCCAAATTACCGAGAAAGCCTTTCGCAGAGTATTGGATTTTGTGGAACCAGGTATTTGGGAATTCGAAATTGAAGCGGAAATACTGCATGAATTTTTAATACATCGATCCCGTGGCCCAGCCTATGCTTCCATTATTGCCAGCGGCGCCAATGCTTGCGTTTTGCATTATACTACCAACAATAAAAAATGTCAGGAAGGCGAGGTTATCCTTATGGATTTTGGTGCCGAGTATGCCAATTATGCTTCCGATCTTACCCGGTGTATTCCTGTGTCAGGAACCTTTAGCAAACGACAAAGAAATGTTTACCAGGCGGTACATAGAATCCTGAAAAAAGCTTCAGAATTATTAGTTCCAGGAAATTCATTTGAAGAATATAACCGTGAAGTAGCGGCCATGGTAGAAAAGGAGCTGGTGGAATTAAAACTGCTCAGTAAATCAGATATCAAGAAACAAGACAAACGCGCACCGCTTTATCGAAAATATTTTATGCACGGTGTTTCTCATTACCTGGGGCTGGATGTGCACGATGTAGGAAGCAAACATCAACTGTTTCAGGAAGGAATGGTACTAACGGTGGAGCCTGGTATTTATATTCCAGAGGAAGGCTTGGGTATACGCTTGGAAAACGATTTTCTGATTACAAAAAGTAAGCCATTGGATTTGATGCGTGATATTCCGCTTGATTCCGAGGAAATTGAAGAACTTATGCAAGCAGGGAAAAAGAAACGATAAGCACGTGGTTGTATCTGCTATAAGTCGCTGCAGGAGCGTGATGATTTTAATTATTCATCACGCTTTTTCATGACTTCAGTCAGCGCATCTAATTGCTGTACCTTACTTTCGAAATCACCTTTCATTTTTTCACGCAGCTGATGCAAGTTATCTAATACTTGCTGAAGAGAAGCGGGCAGGAGATCTTCCATCCATTCCCGTATGCGCTTGGCCATGGTTGGGGATTTGCCATTGGTTGAAATGGCGATTTTTAAATCTCCTTTGGTAACTACCGAACACATGTAAAAATCACAACGTTCAGGAGTGTCGGCAATATTGCATAAAATGCTGGCCTCGTTGCAATCTTTTTGTACCTGTGCATTGAGTTCTGTAAAACAAGTGGCTGATATCACCAGATTAAAAGACAACAGGTCGCTGCGATCGTACAACTTATAAACCAAATCCAGTCCTTCATGCTTTTTTTTCAAGTCTAGAATTTCTTCTCTGATTTCTGGTGCCACCACCCTTATTCTGGCATCCGGACAGTGTTTTAGAATGGCACTTACTTTTTCAGTGCCTACTGCGCCTCCGCCTACAATCAATATTTTCACTTTGTCAGTTCTAAAAAAAACCGGAAACAAAGGATTGGCATCTACATTTTTTTCCATGGAATACTAATCAATTCATCGTCGTTTGTTAGCAATACTAATACCTGCTCGTTGGCGAGCAGGAGTGTATTGATAGGAGCATGCACTTGCTGTTTTCCGGCATCTTTCCAACATACTTCTCCTTTTCTGGATAGTAACAAGTAATGAGGCCGTAAGGTTGTACCTTCTGTGCAATGAAATGCCAGCAGGAGGTATTGGTCGCATTCCGAATATTCAATGGCACCTTCCGCTTGCCAACCGGTTTTCGTGCTGATCAGCTTTGACAACATCGAATAATAGGAATCTTGAGGATGATAGGTCCAATGATGATCTTCCTGCGTTGCAGCTTCAATATTTTCAAACGTTTTTCCATCCTGGAGCCTTAACACGAGTTCTCCTTCTCCCTGCCAGGCCACCCTGCAATAGCCATTTGGCAGCATCGTTTGAAAACGGGCTTTGTCAAATTTTTGCCAGGTTTGAGTTCTTTTTTCCCAGGCCAGTAGACCCGTGGAAATGGGCCAATCCCTGCGTTGAAACCGTGTAAAGATGAGCCATTCCGAATCACCACCTTCGAGTATCAATAGTTGTTCTGGCAAAGACATTGAATTTCGGATGGTTCCTGTTGATACATCCACCAGGCAAATACCAAATTGTTGCTGGGTTTCAAACTGCACCCAAGCCTGCTGCGAACCGACAGGAAGCAAAACCTTCCAGATTTTTCCAGGAATTTTACAAGTATGTGAAAAAAAATGCACGCACAAAAGTAATCAATTCCCGCTTTTGTTTTGAATTAATCCAAATAAGGCCTAATTTTATTGGCTTGAAATAGTAGAGATGTAAAATGACAAATTAACAGCATTTTACCTCTTTTAAATAAATCTCTACTAAGTATGTATAGATAGTTTTAACATTGTTTGAGATGGAAAAAGTAGGTACGGAAATCAATTTTACAGAGCTTCTTGACAAGATTAATCCCGCATCCAAGGAAGATATCGTAGAGCTGCAAGGGAAAATTAAAGCATTCAGAAGTGAAGAAATTGATTCGGAAAAGTTCCGGGCCTATCGCTTGGCACGTGGCGTTTACGGCCAGCGTCAGGAGGGTGTTCAAATGATCCGGATTAAACTTCCTTACGGAAAAATTACACCCGATCAATTGATTCGAATCGCCGATATTTCCGACAAGTATGCATCTTCTAATTTGCATCTTACCACACGTCAGGATATACAAATTCACTTTGTGAAATTGGAAAACTCCCCGAAGGTATGGGCAGACTTGGAAGAAGTAGGGGTAACGTTGCGTGAAGCTTGCGGAAATACCGTCCGTAACATCACCGCGTCTTGCACCGCCGGTATCGATCCTAAGGAACCGTTCGACGTAACTCCTTATACGCATGCGCATTTTGAATATTTTCTCCGCAATCCGATTTGTCAGGAGATGGGAAGAAAGTTTAAAATGTCTTTTTCTTCCAGCGAAGAAGATACCGCATTCGGGTTTATTCACGACCTCGGATTTATTCCGCGTATTCAAGATGGCAAGCGTGGATTCAAGGTATTAATTGCCGGAGGATTGGGAGCCCAGCCATTTATGGCATTTACTGCGTATGAGTTTTTAGCAGAAAACCAGATCATTCCTTTTACTGAGGCCGTTATTCGCGTATTTGATCGCTACGGAGAGCGCAGCAAAAGGAATAAAGCGCGCTTGAAATACCTGGTGCATGGCATAGGTCTTGAAGCGTTCATGAAGTTGGTAGAAGAAGAGCGCAAAGGAATAAAAACACAATCGTTTGAATATACACCTGTTGAGGAAATTGTTCCGGCACACAAGTCTTCTTTACTTGTTGAAAAGCCTATTCATCCAGCTAAGTACGAACGTTGGAAAAAGACCAATGTTTTTGAGCAAAAGCAAGCAGGTTTCTTTGGAGTGTATGTAAAACAGCACCTGGGCGACCTGGCATCCGACAATGCCAGAGCATTTGCGCAGGTAGTGAAAAAATTTGCTTCCGAGGATATTCGAATTACCGTCAATCAAGGTTGGTTGTTAAAATTTGTGGAAGAACAGGAATTGCCTGCCCTCTTTAATGCACTCGATGCATTGGCTTTGGCCGAACCGGGCTTCGACAGCATGGCCGACATTACAGCTTGTCCGGGCACGGATACCTGTAATTTAGGTATCAGCAGCTCAACAGGTTTGTCGGCAGCGATTGAAAAAATGTTGACGGAGGAATTTCCGGATACAGTATTCAACCGAAATATTAAAATTAAGATCAGTGGATGCATGAATGCCTGCGGGCAGCACACCATAGGTAACATTGGATTCCATGGTATGTCCATTAAGAACGGGGCCCATGTATTACCTGCCATGCAGGTGATGTTGGGCGGTGGTTTGGAGCCAGATGGCACAGGTTCTATTGCAGACAAGGTAATTAAATTGCCGAGCAAACGATGTGTAGAGGCGGTCAGGGTTATTCTTTCCGATTACGAGCAGCACGGTCAGGAAGGGGAGTACTTCAATGCCTATTTCCGTCGCAGAACGGCTGAGGACAAAATGTATTTTTATAAACTGCTCAAACCACTTGCCGAAGTATCTACCTTGGATGCTTCCGACTATATAGATTGGGGCCACCAGGATGCTTATGTAACAGAGGTCGGAGTAGGAGAATGTGCCGGTGTGATGTTGGATTTAGTGGGTACCTTGATATCAGAGACTGAAGATAAACTAGCCTGGACCGAGCGCCTGCTAGCCCGCAACAGCACTGCTGATGCAGCGTATGCTGCTTATACTACCATGGTATGCGGGGCAAAAGCCTTGCTTACCGGAGAGGGAGTGAATTGCAATACTCAGATCGGTATTATTCGCGATTTCGATGAGAAATTGGTGAAAACTGGCAAAGTGCAAATCGAAGGAGGTAGTTTTGAATCCCTCGTATTGCAGATCAATAAACAAGAACCAAGTGTGGCATTCAGCGAAGCTTTTGTAGCGCAAGCCCGTCACTTTGTTGGCAAGATAAAAGAATACCGTAAACAACAAGTATTGATTTCCTGATGGTAGCCCGGCTCACCTTGGTTGGCGCGGGTCCTGGCGATCCTGAGTTGATAACCTTGAAAGGGGTGCGTGCCTTGCAGCAAGCCAATGTAGTATTGTACGATGCGCTCGCTCACCCTGATTTGTTGCAGCATTGCCAGGAAGCCTGTGAGAAAATTTTCGTAGGAAAGAAAGTTGGCGTTTGTCAATTCAAGCAAGAAGACATCAATCAATTAATTGTAGATAAAGCTCTCTCTCAAGGACATGTGGTGCGCCTGAAAGGCGGAGATCCCTATATTTTCGGAAGAGGACACGAAGAAATTGAGTTTGCACGCCAGCATGGTGTGCAAACTCAAGTAATCCCTGGCTTGTCGAGCTTTTATTCGGTGCCCGAACTACGAGGAATACCTCTGACGAGAAGAGGTATTAATGAAAGTGTTTGGGTGCTTACGGGAAGTAACCGCGATCATCAGCTTTCGCAGGATGTAGCCCTGGCGGCCCGAACCAATACCACTGCAGTAGTGCTAATGGGGATGACGAAACTACCTGAAATTATTGCCATTTACCAGGAAGCCGGTAAAGGGGAGCTTCCTGTAGCCATTATTCAAGATGGCACCTGGGCTCAGGAGCGTTGTATTGGTGGTACCGTAAACTCAATCCTTCCGCTGGTTCGCCAGCATGGTATAGGTTCTCCGGCCGTTATTGTGCTGGGAGAGGTAGCCCGCTTGCTCGAAGCTTGAAGGTAGCCTAAAGTAATACTCAACCCCTTGAAATTCTTGTAAATAGATTTTGTATTTTAAAAAAATATATCAATTTTGCGTTGAGGGAGAAATCAAGAAAATTGTTCTATAAACGTTCTCCTGCGCAGGTATGCTTGACGAATTTGGCAAAAAAGAAAACGCTCCGCTTTGGTTTTCAGTCATTTTTGATTTTCATAAAACAAAAACACTTCGAAACTTAATGTATAGTGTGGTAATGGTGGGCGTATACACCTTTGCCATCGAGTTTCTGGAAGACAAAGTTTTTCATATTTACTTTAAAGCACCATCCACCGTTTTCTCCATACTCGGTATTGTTTTGGGTCTTCTTCTGGTATTCAGAACCAATACGGCCTATGATCGCTGGTGGGAAGGTCGCAAGCTCCTGAGTTATTTAGGAGCCAACGCCAAAAACTTCGCCATTAAAATCAATGCCTTTCTTCCGGCTAATGATATGGAGAACAAAAAGTTTTTCGCCAAGATGATTACCAATCATGCTTTTGCAATGAAAGAAAACTTGCGAGGCGAAGTAGTCTACGAAGAACTTTACGAAGTTATTCCCGGGTACAACGATTTTCTGAAAACCGTTTATCATGTGCCGAACCAGATTGTGGCCACCATTTCAGAACGCATTAACGCCTTGTACAAGGAAGGTAAATTTACCGATCCTCAATTGCTGGAGTTGATGAAGCACATGGATATGGCCGTTGAGATTACCAGTTCCTGCGAACGCATCCGTACTTCGCCGGTACCATTCTCATACAGCATACACCTTAAAAAATTCATTTTCTTCTTTACTCTGATATTGCCATTCGGTTTCATTCATGACCTCGGCTATTGGTGTATTCTGATCGTGATGATCATTTTCTACGCCCTCGTAGGACTTGAAGCTATTGGCGAAGAAATTGAAGATCCTTTTGGACAGGATGAAAATGACCTACCCATCGATGCGATTTGTAACTCCATCAAGAAATCTGTTTCTGCTATTTTAAAAACCAATTAATTATGATAAAGAAGTTTCATTCTTTTATCCTTGTCATTTCTACCTTCTCGATATTCCTCTTGAGTTCCTGCAGTAATCCGCTGGACAAGGAATACCATAGACATACAGCAGAAGACGATTACAGAAGAATTGTGGAAATGGAAAAACTAGATTCCACACAAACCCGTTTGCTTGCCAAATTTATGGTAGAGCATGGTTTGATCGGATCCCATATTCTGGAATACCATGCCACTTACCGTGATATCCTGAATCAGGCGATCAAGGAAGATGAGCAAAAGCGCATTGAAGCTGAAAAAAACAAAGTGCAGAAAAATTACGCTCAGCTTCATACGCTCGATAAATTGAGAAACTTATCTAAGTCGTTAAAGGTAACGATCATTGAAAACGAAATATTGGAAGTATTACCTGAAGAGGAAGAACCTAAAGCCAAATCCAAGGCTAAAGCGAAAAAGCCAGAAGTTGCGATCGATAAAAATACACTGACATACAAAGTTGCATTCATAAACATCAGTCAAAAGCCAATTAAAGCCTTTAAAGGAGATGTGATCTTTGTAGATCTTTTCCAATCAAAAGTGAAAGGTCTCACCTTGTCTAACTTTGAAGGGATAGGAGTGGGGGATACCCTCCTTCAGGTAATTAAATTAAATCTGAATGAAGCCAGTTCATCTTCTTCGATTTCTACCGGACTTAAGCGCGAATTCATTAAACCCGAATGGCATCCGGAGCGCCTCATCTTTACCGATGGTCAAATCATTGAATAATCGATACCTGTTCGGCATGACGTCGACACCGATTCCCTGGGACATCCCGGGGGATTTTTTTTTGTGGGGTAGCCTAAGAAAAGAAATTCCCGGTTTTAGAGTTGATCGGGAGAGTTGATATTGCGAAGTGCTTGTAAATCTTCTTCGGAAATAGGAAGCGATAAAGTATTTGCATTTTCAAGAATGTATTGCAAGCTAAAGGTTTTGTTTTCCTCTGTTTCTTGAAGATTCTGAAACTGCTTACAAAGGCGTGCAAGAAAATCGCTTTTGTAAACTCCGCATAAAGGCTCGAAATACTGGTCTTTAAATACCACGGCATCCGCTTCCGGATTTTTCCGGAATTGATTCATAATTTTGGATATAATCAAGGGATTTAAACCAGGAAGATCAACAGCAGCCACAAATAAATGCATCTTAGGAAATTTCTGGTGTACAGTAAGAATTCCACGCAAAGGTCCTTCTACCGCAGCCGTATCCGACAAGTACATAGCCGAAGGCAGAATGTTAAAGTAATTCTGTTCTTTTCTTTTGGAAACAACAACTTGAGGGAAAAAAGTAGATAACAGATTGTATTGTTTTTCGAGCCAACTTATTTTATAAAAGGAATGTATAAGCAAGGCTTTATCTTGTCCCATACGGGAGCTGAATCCTCCTGCCAATATCACTCCCAAGGTATGGTCCATGTTGCTATGAGGCTTGCATCGATTTTAGTTGTGCTTGTAAACTTTGTATCAACTCTTCTTGCTGTTGTTTGGTTAGCTCCAATTCATGGGTTTTACGTTCCATTTCTTCTTGGGTAGCAGTAAGCTCTTCCATGTTTTGGCGCATTTCTTCTTCTTGTTCCCTAAGCACATTAGACTGTTGCTTCAACTCATCCAACAACTGACGGGTTTTAATATTCATGGTAAGGTTAGAAAGGGATGAAGCAAAGTTTTCAGACAATTGCAACAATAATTCTACCTCATGGTTTTTATATACCTGAAAGGAAGCCAACTCTATAATTCCCAGTACTTCATCGTTAAACTTGATGGGGATAATAAGGACTGCACTGGGTAATGCTTTTCCTAAACCGGATGTGATTTTTATATAATTGGAAGGAATTTCGGTCATGAAAATATATTCGCGTTCAACATAACATTGGCCAACCAAACCTTCACCGATTTCAACGGTTTTAATGAGATGCTTTTTTTGCTGTGAGGCGTAACACGATTGCATTACCAGTACCGTTCTGCCTTCCATGTTTTTCTCTGCAAAGAAAATGCAACCAAACATGGAATTGCTGTATTGTACCAGAAATTTTAGCAATACATCGCTCATTTCTTCCAGGTTCTGGTAGTTTTGTCTCAACATATCCGAAAACTTGGCGATTCCAGTATTGGCCCAGGCTCTTTTGTCTTCTTCTTGCACATTTTTTTTCAGGTTGCTACGCATTTCCAGCAAGGCATTGCCCAATTGATCTGCTTCTCCGAGTGCCTGAAATTTTACATCGTAATTTCCTTTACCAATTTCAACGGCAAAGTTGGTGTTGTCCTTCAGTCCGTTTATCAACTGTTTTATGCTGTTTTGCATGGCACCAATTTCATCGCTCTGATAAGAGCGGTCTACGTCAACAATCCTTCCTTGGCTAAGGTCGTAAATAATGTCTTTAAAGCTGATCAGGCGGTCGAGGATTGTCTTTTTAATAAATAGAAATCCGAAGTATCCAAAGAAGATGAGTATAGAAATAAAGGAGACCACTACAATCAGCACCATCAGGAAGTCGTCGGATTTTTTAGATTGTATGGTTTTCAGTTGATCGGTGTAATAGACTAAGTTGTTCTGGATAAGTTCGGAAGTTCCTTTGCTTTTCGGTAAGAATTTCTTTTCGTACACCAACAAGGCCTCGTCAACTTTTGCATCGTTGGCATAATCCTCATCCAGGGCCAAGGCTTTTGTAATGCGGCCGGAATACCCTTTTAAATCATCCAGGCTGGCAAAGGTAGCGTCTAATTTTTGGTTGAATACAGCATCGTTGCTTTGGTCATACAATACTTTTGCCCTTAATTTCAGATCAGCATATTCGTTCGTAAAAATATTGGTAAGTGCCGTTTTATCGGTAGTATTAGGCGTGTAAATGTAGGAATTATTGAGTCGCTTGAGTTCTGAACAAAACGTGTTCAGGTCTTTGTATAACATCACGGTAGGCAACGTTTGCTCCGATATCTTAATGTCTGTGGAATTACTTTTGGTTATAATAAACAAACAGGCACCTACCGAAAGAAGGCATACAACAAAAATCGCAATAAAACCAATCGTAAGCTTTTTGCTTAGGGTCCAGTTAAAATTCATCGCATTTACGGTTATAACAAAAAAACAGAAATCATTATGCTTCTGAAATCAAGGTTTTTATAGCGTAGAAATGGCAACTAGGGCTTTTCTGCGCTTAAACTCCTTAAAAATGACTCCAAATCATGCATCTCTTCGTCGGTAAGATGCAGAGGTTTTATTTCTTTTGCAACCCCGGTGCGGTCCGGATTATCTCCTCCGCGATTATAAAACCGGATGACCTCCTGCAATTCAGATTTGGATCCATTATGAAAATACGGAGCGGTGAAAGATAAGTTTCTTAAAGTGGGAGTTTTAAATGCTTTATAATTAGAAAAAAATGGATAAGGTCTTGATTCAAACTCATTGGCCATCCCAATTTTATCGATCCGGTGCCGCCCCAGGTCCTCGGTAATTACACCTACGTTGTGAAACATTCCATCGGTAAATTGCGCACCGGAATGGCATTTGATGCATCCTGCCTTGCCGCTGAATAGCAGCAGGCCTCGCTGTTCTGAGGCTTGCAAGGCACTGCTATCGCCCTCCAGAAAGGCATCAAACCGGGAGGGACCTGCCATGATGCTTCGCTCGAATTCCAATAGTGATTGAGAGATACTATTGGGATTAATCCCGGAGCCGGGAAATAGGGAAAGGAAGTGTTGTGTAAGTTGACTGTCGGATTGAAGCCGCACGGAAATCTCTTCCAGGCTCATATCCATCTCATCTTTAGATTCAATAACTGCTTTTAACTGATCTTCCAGGTGAACGGCTCTGCCATCCCAGAAGAAATTATGTTGCCATGCCAGGTTATACAAATGTGGCACGTGGCGGATTAGTGTTTTGCCATGGGTTCCTTGCGAGCTTGCCTGTCCGTTCGAAAACCCCAATTCAGGAACATGACACGTAGCACACGAAATGTTATTGTTGCGCGAAAGTCGCTTGTCAAAAAACAACAGCTTTCCGAGAGCCGCTTTATCCGCGTTTATTTTTTTGCTCTCGTAGTTCAAGGTTCCCAATTTCCCACTTCGTTTAAGTCGTAACGCTACTTGCAGGATATTGGCATTTTCCTTCCAGGTAAAATGCAGTCCGAGCAAAACAGCGAAGAGACCTATCGAAAGCCGGAAATAATTATTGAATGGCATACACCACTTTTACTTTGTTGGCATTCGCATTGGCGGCGGCTTTGCTTACATAGCCTATAGCCCCTACATTGCTTTCAACATAAGCGATTACCTCCGCATCACTGTTTAATTTTACCGGAGGTGCCTCAGCATTCTGATATTCCCGCTCGGTATAATATCGACTTAATTCCTCCGGAGACATTTGCAATACTTCTTTGATGAAACTTTTTCTCAGGTCCTGATCACTTTTTCGATCCACCGGAAGAATATTTTTGTTTAATTCTTTCCAGCGTTTATTAATTTTCCGGAGGTACGTTAGCTTTACCTGTGAAGAGGTAAGAGTGCTTACGGGATTACTATTATTTACAATTACTACCATTTCGGTGCCCAGGTTTTGCCCCTGGTACGAACTCATGCTAATCGAAATGATCAGCAGTCCAGCAGTGATTATCAGTTTACGCATAGGTGTTGTTGGTTTTAGTTTATTAAAATCCAAACGCTGTTTGAAATACAATGCCATGTTGCTTATATGGACCTACAAAGTGTGTCACATATTCAAGCTTGATTCGGTTAAACGATGCCAAATCATAACAAATACCAGTCATGATGGAGCTGAGATTCGGCTCATACACTCGGCTGACAATTCCTCCTGATTCACGCAGGCCAATATAAGGGCCGCCTCCGGTCGGAATCCGTATGAAGTCGTAGCGCACATAGGGGGCAAATCTTTTTTCTTTGATGCTGGAAATAAAGGCGATTTCTGCTACCGCCATGTTTACTGATTTTTGCTCACCACCACCGGAATATATAGACCACACGTATTCTCCTAGAATCTCAAAACGCTTTCCGGAATAATGAAGGTAAGGTACTATGCCGTTTTCCTGAATGAATGTGCGGTTGCTGTCTACATCCGATATTGAAATTCCATAGGAAGAAATATTTTTAAAACTGGGTATTTCATTCGAGAAACCACTGATGCCAAAGCGGAAATCTTTAGGCCCTTGCACAATACCTTCCAGCAATCCGGTAAGCTGATAGCCTTCAAAAGACCGTCCATAGAGATTCTCAACAGGGGTATGCCCCCTGGAATTGCCGACACCAACAATATATTTCAACCCAAAACTCTCACTTATCTGAAACGTTCCGTAAGCATTCATGCCGATCATGTGGTTGGGCATATAGCCGGCTTCTTCTTCAGCCATTCTGAACAGGTGCACAGAATTCATTAACCAGGCGCGTGAATACAAATTTCGATTGATAAATCCGATTGGAGTAAAAAACAGACCACCTTGTAAACCGATTTTATCCGAAACTTTATAGTCGATATACATTCGTTCAATGTCTAATTCAGGGCCGCCGGACTTCCCTCTGGGGGATTGAAGGTTTACTTCCGATTGAACAGTAATGTTTTCATGAAGAAAGACGGTATTGACAAAATCTATTCCCGGTACACCGATGCCTTGGTTGACGCCTTTGGGATAAGGATCCTCACCAAAATTTTGTAACAATGAATCAGAAAAAGATTCGACTGGATTTCCAAAAGTATGTCCTAAGGTAAAATCTCCAAAACCATTAAAACGGATTTTGATATTGTCTTCTTGGGCCAGGAGGGCAAATGGGCAAGCAAGAAGAAGTAGGTAAAATCGATTCATTTTAGAATACTTGTTATGTAAGTATTCTAACGTTTTTAAATAAAATCAGTTAAGGGTGTGAAATGGGGTTAATTTTGTAATATTTTGGATAGTAATATTTTGTGTAAATGTAAAAATAAAAAAATACGCTTTTATACCTAGTATAGAACTTGTTTTTAGCGTAATAAAGTATTGATAAATGTTATCTTTTTAGGTAAGAAAAAATCAAAACAAGCATGCTCATTTTGATTTCTTTTATGATCCGAAACTAAGGAAGCTTATTTGGTATTCTTCTTCTCTTTTATTGAGGATTGGCTTAAAGCGGTTCTGGCTTCCTCAATTAATTCAGGTGTCCATCCCGGTTGATTCAGGGTAAGATAAAATTTGAACATAGATTTCTGGTAGAACAAAATCCCAGCCTTGCTTTTACTGGAGAGCATGTTCGAATAGAGTTCAAATTCTGCTTGATCGACGGGAATGGAAATTACACTGCTGCCAAAAAGGTTGTAAGTATGTATTTGCACCGCTTTACTGTCGATGACAATTTTTTCTGCAAATTTTCGCATCAACATTAAAAAAGCTACTACAAAATAACTGACAATACCAATCATAATCATCGATTGATTTTTGGCGTTGAAAAGAAATGTAGCAACGATCATCATCACGAACACCAGAATCAATACAAATATGGTATTTCTATATTGTTTCCATTTCGTTAAGCTAGGTCCTATTGTTTTCATGTTTGTTTGCGTAAGCTTATTCAAATATCAGGTGTTTTACAGAGTCGCCGGAATTGGCAAGTTCTTGCAAGGATTCAATGCCGATTTGCAAATGCGTAGCCACATATTTCTGAGTCACGGTAACATCGCTTTTGGAAGTTTTAACGCCATCCGGAGTCATTGGATTATCGGAAACCAATAAGAGTGCACCATGTGGGATTCCATTGGCAAAGCCTACAATAAAAATGGTAGCTGTTTCCATGTCAATGCCCATTGTCCGGATATCGCGCAGGTATTCTTTAAATTTTTCATCGTGCTCCCACACCCTACGGTTCGTTGTATAGATGGTTCCGGTCCAGTAATCCAGCTCTTTCTTTTTGATCACATACGATACAGACTGTTGCAAACGGAAAGAAGGTAATGCCGGTATTTCAGGGGGCATGTAATCATCGCTGGTTCCTTCTCCCCGAATAGCAGCAATAGGTAAAATCAAATCGCCGACTTTTGTTTTCTTCAATCCACCGCATTTACCTAAAAATAAAACAGCTTGCGGATTGATAGCCGACAGCAAATCCATTACGGTAGCGGCTACCGCACTACCCATGCCGAAATTGATGATGGTAATATTATTGGCAGTAGCGGTTTGCATGGGTTTGTCCGTGCCTTTTACCGTAGTGCCAAACTGTTCGGCAAACATGTCTACATAATTTCTGAAATTGGTTAACAGAATGTATTGACCGAATTCTTCCAATGGAGTTCCGGTATACCTGGGTAACCAGTCACGAACGATTTCTTCTTTCGTTTTCATACGAGATTATCTTATTAAAGAAAGATCTATTAAAGTGCTTTGCGAATGCGTACCAGGCGCTCTAATATTCCATCTAATTTTTCTAAAGGTAACATATTGGCGGCATCGGATTTTGCTTCCGATGGTCTGGGGTGAGTTTCCATAAACAGTCCATCGGCACCAACGGCGATGGCTGCTTTCGCAATGGTTTCTATCAAAGCAGGTTTTCCACCGGTTACGCCAGAACTTTGATTGGGCTGTTGCAAACTATGGGTACAATCCATCACCACCGGACAGCCAAAAGCTTTCATCTCCACCAGATTCCGGTAATCAACCACCAGATCCGAGTATCCGAATGAGTTGCCTCTGTCGGTAAGCATTACATTTGGGTTCTGCAGAGATTGAACTTTTTCCACGGCAAATTTCATAGAAGCGCCCGATAAAAACTGACCCTTCTTTACATTCACTACTTTTCCGGTTTGTGCTGCCGCCACGAGTAAATCCGTTTGACGGCACAAGAAGGCAGGAATTTGCAGCACATCCACATACGCGGCTGCGATCGCGGCTTCGTGGGATTCGTGAATATCGGTAATCGTTGGCACAGAAAAATGGGTTCCGATTTCTTTTAGAATTCCTAAGGCTTTTTCATCTCCGATCCCTGTGAAAGAATCCAATTTGGTGCGATTGGCTTTTTTATAAGAGCCTTTAAAGATTAGGGGAACCTGATGTTTATCACTGAGCTTTACGAGTGCTTCCGCAATTTCGAATGCTATGTCTCTGCCTTCAATGGCGCATGGCCCGGCTATTAAAAAAAAATTACCACTTTGGGTATGATGTAACTTAGGTATTTCAATCATGTGGATAGTACAGCCTAATTTGGACTGTCGGCGAAGTTAGGTATTTTTTATTGTTTTACGGCAACGCAGCAGCAATTCCCTCCCTGATCTTGGAGCGATGGAATTTAAGCACGGTTCCAAAGAAACCTCTTCAAACGAATTTTTAAATAATGCAAAATATTCCTCCTTACTTCCGCCAAAGGGCGGTTGCAGTGCTTGTTGAAAGTCATTAAATAGTAAACCTGTCAAGGTGCCATCGTCGGCTAGCAATTTTGCCATGTGCGCTACATACCTCATGCGCAGCGATGGATCAAGGGCACAGAAAAAAGTTTGCTCCAGAATAATATCAAATGTACCTGCCAGGGAAAAGAAATCTTCCACCCAAAAATGAGAGGCAGGAAAGTCTGGTACACGAAGTAAAAATTCTCTTTTAGCTTCCTCTGCATAATCGGCGGCGATTACCTGAGTAAAGCCCTGACGATGCAGGTACTCTACTTCATAGCCTTTCCCGCAGCCTGGAATTAAAATGCGAAGCGCTCGGTTGGATAGAGAATCGATAATTTCCTTTATAGGAGGCGATACATGCCCAATGTCCCAGCCAGTATCTTGCTGCAAATACCTGTTTTGCCAATACGATGCGTCAAGTTTCATTTAAATGGTTGTTTACTAGCTCATTAAAGTTAAACACATATCCGTTTAAAATTAAACATTTTTACTGTTTGAGTTGTATTAACAAAGTGCTACTTTTGTAATAGTAATTACTAGTTGATAATTATTATTATCTGATAAAATTTATTGTTGTGGTTCAAAAAATTAGTTTTGAGGAAGCCCGTGAACGCCTGATGAAAAGAAATCTGAAGGCTACTCCACAGCGCGTGGTAATATATGAGGCACTCGTAAATATGAACAATCATCCGACTGCGGAAATGATTTACGAGCACATACACAGCAATAATCCCAGTATTTCTTTAGCGACTGTATACAAAACTCTCGATACGTTTGTGGATTCCAAATTGGCAGATAAAGTATTATCCGATCATGGTGTTACGCGTTACGATGGATACACCGATACACACAATCACTTGTACTGCACCAATACTGAAGAACTCATCGATTACGAAGATGAAGAGCTGGTGAAAATGCTGGAACAATATTTTGAATCCAAACGAATAAGCAATTTTAAAATCCACGACATCCGCCTTCAGGTTTTGGGCGAAAAAATAGATGTGCGCCAGCAAGTGGAATTAAGCAAGTAAACAAAATAAATTCTAAACATATATGGCTCTAGTAGGAAAAAAAGCTCCTTCATTTATTGCACCTGCAGTATTGAACGGAAAAGAAGTAGTTGAAAATTTTTCATTAGATCAGTACTTGGGAAAGAAGTATGTAATGTTCTTCTTTTATCCAAAAGACTTCACATTCGTTTGTCCCACTGAATTGTTGAAATTTCAGGAACTATTGGCCGAATTTGAAGCCCGTAATTGCGCTGTGGTAGGTTGTTCTACGGATACAGAAAATTCACACCTGGCTTGGTTAAACACCCCTCTAAACAAAGGAGGAATTGAAGGTGTTACCTATCCGTTGGTAGCTGATACTGCCAAAACAATCGCCTCTAATTTCGGTGTTTTGGGTGGTGATTTTGATTTCAACGAGAAAGGAGAGATGGTATTCAATGGAGCCCCTATCGCGTTCCGTGGATCTTTCTTAATTGACAAAGCTGGTGTAGTGCGTCATTTGGTAATCAACGATTTCCCATTGGGAAGAAACATAGAAGAATCCCTTCGCATGGTAGATGCGTTGATTCACAACGAAGAGCACGGCGAAGTATGCCCTGCAAACTGGAATAAAGGTAAAAAAGCAATGAAAGCTACTGTAGAATCTACCGCTGAATATTTGGTTTCTGCCAAATAATTCCCTGCTTTCAATAATAAAGGAAAATGCCTTTGAGCGTAAAGTTCAAAGGCATTTTTATTGAGATCGATTGTGATGGCAATGAACTTAGTTCATCGAGTTTTCCAAAATTTTAATTTCCATCGTAGGAGAGATACGCTCATATAAAATATTATAAACGGCTTTGGTGATCGGCATCGAAAGTTGTAGTTGTTTGCCAATTTCATACATCGATTTTACGGCGTAATATCCTTCCGCAATCATATTCATTTCCGACATGGCGGCTCGCACGCTGTATCCTTTCCCCACCATGTAACCAAGTGTACGATTGCGGCTATACGGCGAATAGCAAGTAACCAGTAAGTCGCCCAGGTAGGCACTTACGTCTACATCCCTGTTTTGGGGACATACGGCGTTCAGAAATGATTTTATTTCCTGCATGGCATTCGATACCAGCACCGCCTGAAAGTTGTCTCCATAATTTAAACCTCTGGCCAATCCGCAGGCTATCGCTATGATGTTTTTCATAATCGCTGCGTATTCTACCCCTTCCAGATCAGGCAGGGTGCACGTGCGTACATACCGACATGCCAATACCTGAGCCATCCATTCGCGCTGTTTTTCTCCACTGCCCGCCAAGGTCAGATACGATCTTTTTTCCAAGGCTATTTCTTCCGAATGACAAGGGCCCGCAATGATACAAAGCTGGGACGGATCCAGTCCGAACCGTTGCCGCATGTATTCGGTGATCAACTGATTTTTATTGGGGATCATACCCTTGATGGCTGACACTATGGTTTTATTTTTCCACAATTCAGCGTGGGTGAAATTCAATACCTCCAAAATAAATGCAGACGGCACTGCCAATATGATCACCTGGCATTCTTCCAATGTTTTGCGAAGATCGGTGCTGGGTTTAATTTTTTTTAAAGGAAACTGTATGTTACTCAAATAACGTGGATTGTTACCAAATTCTTTGATATGCTTCACATCTTCCTGACTGCGAATCCACCAACTGATTCGCAAGGGTTGCTCACTCAGTATCTTCACCAGAGCGGTGGCCCAGCTTCCGCCGCCAATAACTGCCACCCTCGGGGCCTCTTGCTGAATATTTTCTGATTTCAAAACCTTTACGTATAATGCCACAAATTAATGTTAAAAGCGATAATTTCAAATCGCTTCCCTGCTCCTCATAAACAAGGCGCACCTAGTAAGTAAAATAAAATGGATATGTTGATAAATTGGAATGGCCGCATTGTTTCGCCGCAAGAGCTTTCTTTAGGAAATAACAGAGCCTTCCAATATGCGGATGGCTTTTTTGAAGTGTTGATTGTAAAAGAAAAAAAAATTCTTGCCTGGGAATTACACCTGAACAGAATGAATGAAATTGCCCAATTACTTCAAATTTCCATCAAGCTGGTCGATTGGGAAAGCGAAGTACTGAAACTAGCAGATTCTCATCAAGCCTTTCGCTTCAAGCTTCAGATATGGCGCTCCGATGGAGGGCTCGTAAGTCCGGAATCCAACGAGCCTCAATGGCTCATCACCGGAAGGCCATATACTCCGGCTCCTTCTGTAAAAAGCAAAGTAACCTATTTTACAGACTACCGCTTGCATCGCACGCCTGTAAGCCCCTATAAAACCAATCAGTTTTTACCGTACGTATTGGCAGGATTATTTAAAAAGAATGGAGGGTATGAAGATGTCATTTTGTTAGATACAAATGGAAATGTTGCAGAAGCGAGCCTGGGAAATATTTTTTGGATAAAAGACGATCAGGTTTATACGCCTTCACTCGATTGCGGTTGCATTAAAGGCGTCATGCGCGCTCAGTTAATAGCTCTTTTTTCCGAGTTTACTAAAGTGCAGGAAGGTCGATACGCTCCCTCATTCCTCGAACAAGCAGATTTGATTGGCTGCAGCAATGTATCGGGCATAACCGTTTTTACCCAGCTTAATCATCTGCATTTTTCAGCAACACATCCTCTCTTACTTAAGGTACAATCCAAGTTACCCATACTTTCATAATACAATTTGCTTAATTGAAAAAATAAATAAATCTTACTGGAAAATAACACGTAGAAAACTCTGGCAAGTATTTTGACAAAGCCATGATTGTTAAACAAAACAGGAAATTTTTAACTAACCAATTTAATTTTTAAACACGTATGAAAAAGTTGTTATTTGTAGTTGCTCTTCTTGCGAGCGCCATGATGTTTGCTCAGAATGGAAACGCTAAAGGAAAAGGGAAAGGCAAAGGAAATGCTGCCAATGCTCAAGCCAAGAAAAACATGAGTCCGGAAGAGCGCGCAGACAAAATTACTGGTCGCTTAAAGAGCGAAATGGGACTTTCTGACGATCAGATGCCGAAAGTAAAAGAGATTACCTTGGCCCGTACCAAAAAAATGGCTGAATTGCGCGCCAAATATGCGAATTCACAAGATAAAACTGCATTCAAAGCAGAACGCAAAGCCATTTTTGAATCGTGGCAATCCGATTTAAAATCTTCTGTAAACCCAGATCAATATGCTAAATACGAAGCTAAAAAAGCAGAACGTATGAAGAAATTAGAAGAACGCAAAAAGAATGCTGGTAAAAAAGCAGAATCTGCTTCCAAAGAAGGTGAAGAAACGCTCGAAGAATTAGAAGAAGAGGTTGGCCAATAATAGCAACTTCCATTTATCATAAAAAAAGTCCCGCGAACGCGGGACTTTTTTGTTAACTTTTACTGGTGCATTCTTGTCTTAACTAACGTGAGATTTACATAAATCTTCCAAGGAAAATATAGACCAATGATATTAGGGAGCATCACTTAGTAAGTAGATAACTGATGCAAGCGCCTTTAAATACTACAGTAAGACTGATTTGAAAATGAAATCAACGAATAGGATACAAAGAATCACTGCGATGAGAATGTTGATACTGATGCTAGGCCTTTTGAGTTTTGCCTGCAAAAAGAAAAAAACAACAGAGGAATCTGTTTCCGAAGAAGTCCTTTACCTCTCCCGGTTTACAGGAACTACCGGAATAGCCATTACAAAACGTTATTCTACGGGCTTTGAACAAGAGTCGGATGTAGCAGGGTTTTATGTGGTCCCTTCGCCTCAGGTGGTTGAAAATGCCACACAAGAAACCTATCATGGTCTTAGCACCGAGCACGTGCATTCCGGATCCAAGGCACACAAAGGTTGGTTTACCTCAGCCAATCCGGTGGTGACAGGAAAAAACACCAACCATCGTGGCTATCCCACTTTTCAACTGCACAAAACCAGCGATGGGGTGTTTCATGGATTGGTATTTGTTGAATGTTGGGTGTACTTGGATGTAACTTTGCTGAATGAGGACAACAAAGACTGGTTTAGTTTTGCCACTTTAAGCACCTATCAGGATGATGAGTGGCTGCGAACGATTCAAATCAATTTACACAAAGATGGTTATATCATGTTGGCGCACGTACCAAAACAAGAAGAGCATTCCCCCAATCTGTACCAACGCAAAGACCTGCCTTTTCTACAAAAAAAATGGGTCAAAATTTCTTCCCTGATAGATTTTTCTACCAATAATCCTTACAATACGCCGTATGCAAAAGTGTGGCAGGATGAGGTGTTGGTTTCCGAATCACTCATTCATCCAAGACTTGCTTGCAACAACATCAATACACAGGTAGGCATCCGGCCCTGCCTCTCGGATTCATGTCTTCAGGAATCACAAGTGCAGCAAAAGGAAACTGCTTGCGGACTTTCCTATACAGGAGGCTTAGCCAATGTACATTTTGGCTTGTATGCTCCTCCAGCGCTCGAGGCCGGCGCAGTCTACAACGACGATTTGGTTATGTATGAATTAAAGCGCCTTTAACCGGCCTTGCTCCAAAGAATTTTTTCAAAGTATAATTGCGGATTAAGAAATTTTTCCATTTTCTTAAAAGGATTTTTATTCCCAATACTGGAATAAAAATTCAACCTTCATATTCTATACATTTCATTATCAGTGGTTTTTAAAATCGGCACGTGCTATGTCTCCTATAGGCTAAAACGACTGCTGTTATGAAATCGATCTTGATTGTGATAGGAAGTATATTACTTCCTTGCCTGCTGTGGGCTACCGGTGAACCTTCCACCTATTTCAATATTTTTGTGCCTCCCAACAACGATCCGGTGCAGCGTAATGTTTGCCTCGTGATTACAGCCATCTACGACGGAACTACCTTTGAAATTATAGACGATGACATGGATGGCGATTCCGACGACAGCAGATCGGGTGTGCTGTATGCCGGACAGTCGTACGTGCTGTATTTAAAAGATAACGGAATCAACGACGATGCCCGGTATGCTTCCGGAGGTGTCTGGAAACAGGATGGAGATTATTTTATCATACGCGCCAGCAAATTGGTGTATGCCTCACAATCCACCGACTCCGATTGGCAGCACGATTGGTTGCCCTCAATCAGTAAGTCCTCGCTGGGTACGAAGTTTATTTTGTATACACCTAAAAAGACAAGCTCCAACCGAGACCTCAATGTATTTGCCTATCAACCGAATACCGTGCTTACCATCCGAAGAATTTCATGGGCTAATTCACTCCTTACCGGACTAACCCACGTCAACCTCGATACGCAGCAGGTTGTAACTCAAGTAACGTTAAATCCGGGAGAAGACATTATCTACAAAAATACACACGGAAGAGATTTGTTGATTTCTGGTGAAACCTATGTGATTGAAACAAACAAACCCGTCACGGTCCAGTACGGTGCGCTCTATGGAAATGAACGCGACGGGGGAGGGTATGTGCCCACTTCCAACGGATCATCCAGTGGTGAGTTGATGTACTTTGCTGTTCCTTATCAAAGCCTGGGTGAACAAGAAATCCGGATTGTATCGTGGAGCAACGACAACGCGGTGCAACTCGATCGCTATTCCAACGGTACCTGGGTGCCAGTAAAATCCTGGAATTTGCAACAACGAAGATTTGCCGAATGGGTAGGAAAAAGCAACGGTAACGTCAGTTACCCAACGGTATTCCGCCTGACCTGCAGCGCTGGAAAAAAAGTTTCCGTATTTGAAGGCAACTGGTTTGAAACAGGAAGTCCGGGAACCTCAGATATGGCCACCATGGTGAGTTCGGAAAATGGTACAAGCTCCGGTACTTATTTTTTAACCTATCTCGCCCCTCCAGGCAATCAGCAAAATGTTCGCAACCCCTTTACCGGTTCTCTTTTCGGGCAGGCATTAACCCATGTGTTTTTGTTTTCGCAAGATACTGCACAAGTAACTGTTCGAGACGCTTATACACAAGGCGCCAAAATTAATCGCACGTATACCATACTTCCCAACCGCTACGTAGATTGTTACCTGAACTTGAACGAATGGAAATCGATATACAATGGTACCGGCACTGCCGTAGGACCCGAGCGTCCTTACCTGGAAGTATTTTCAGATAACCCCATATCCGTTATGAATACCAACTTTAACGATAACTGGATGATGTATTTTGGTAGTTCACAAGAACAACGATTAAAAGCAGAAATATCCAGCTCTGTTTCTCAAATCGCACCGGGTCAAACATGTCAAGTAGTTTCCAAGGTGACCAATGAATCTGCTAGGGAAGGAACTATCGTGCAAGTGAGCCTGCAGGTGGCAGGAGGATTTGATGTAATTTCCTCTACCTTGAGCACCAGCGCCTCTACTGAGTTATATGAAGGAACGCCGGTACCGGGTGCAGATGCTACGATCGTCGAATATGATTATTCAGGAACGGTGCGCGCGCAGGAAGAAATTCAAATTACTACCACGCTGCTTGCCAAACCAATTTCCAATCAAGGTACATTATTACCCAACAACAGTACTCAAACCTTGGAAGTGCAGGTGACGGCACAATACAACGGATTGCTGGAGCAATCTGTCGCTTCACAAGGGATTAGTTTACTTAGTGGCAATCTTTCCTCTTATCAGTTTCAACCCTTGGTAAATTCAACCTTGGAACAGCATCTGAGTAATTCCTGGTCGGCCTCCTGGGTAGATTTAGACGGGGATGGTTGGGAAGATGTATTTTTAACAGAGTATAATAAAAATCAATACAACCGTGCCTATCGCAATAATGGATCGGGAAATTTTACTTCCCTTGCCATTCCTGGATTAACCGATCGAAAAGGGATTTTTACTTCCTCCAGTTGGGCCGATATGGACAACGATGGTGACCAGGATTTGCTCTTGACAGCAGTGGGCAATTGTCAGGTTTTCCGGAACGATGCAGGAACATTTACCAAACTTACCTCCAACGCCATGGCCCTCGACAACGGCTATTACCACGGTGCCTGCTGGGCCGATTATGATCGCGATGGAAAGTTGGATGTATTCGTTTACAACTATCATCCCACCCGTTTTAATGAATTATATCACAACGAAGGAAATTGTCAGTTCAGAAAAACTACCTTATCCGAGTTTCCTACCGCTGCTGGGAAAACAACAGGCGCTTCCTGGACCGATATAAACCTGGATGGATTTCCGGATCTGTTTGTACCCATGTCCTTTGAAGATAGTACCCGATCCAATCTTCTCTTTGTCAATCAAGGAAACGGCACGTTCAAGGAACAGACTCCTGCAGCCATTCGCGACCAATCGGCCAATTCCGTGGGCAGTTGCTGGGGCGATTGGGATAACGACGGAGATCCCGACTTGCTGGTAAGCAACGCTTCCAATCAGCATAATTTTCTTTTCCGAAACGATCGCAACGGAACATGTACCTTTCTTTCATCCTCGCCGGTTTCCAACCACAACGGAAATAGCCATGGATGTGTGCTGGCTGATTTTGATCACAACGGATTCCTCGATTGTTACATCAGCAATGACAAAGGACAGAAATATTTATACTTCAACCAGCAGGGAAATTTTACACGCAATACGACCGAAATCGTAACAGGACTTTTAGGCAATACTATTTCCTCTGCCGTTTCCGATTTTGATAAAGACGGGGACCTTGATATTTCCTTGGCTACTCATGGCGCTCAGAAAAATTTTGTGTTTAAAAACAATGGAAGCGCAGACTCCTGGTCGCAATTAAAGCTGCAAGGTACTGTCTCCAATAAATCCGGCGTGGGTGCCTACTGCCGATGGGTAGTCAACAATCAATCCTATCATCGCTGGCATTATCCGCACCAGGGATTCGGATCCCAACATTCTCAA
>JALONM010000021.1 GCA_025454925.1 Cytophagaceae bacterium | reverse complement strand
ACCTGCAAAGCTGGCCGTCGTCTGCCAGGTCGCTCCTCCGTCGATGCTGTATTCTACTCCCGCGGTGGTTGTCACTGTCACTGTTCCCGTTGGAACCGCGCAGGTAGGTTGTATAGTCGAAGCAATTACAGGCGTAGTTGGTGCTGTCGGTGCAGCATTGATCGTTACATTAGCACCTAAGGTAGACATGCAACTGTTATCAGCTATTAATCTCGCATCAATGGTATAAGTGCCTGCTGCCAGACCCGCAAAGCTGGCGGTCGTCTGCCAGGTAGTTCCTCCATCAATACTATATTCTTCTCCGACTACTGTGGTTATAGTGACTGTTCCGGTCGGTACCGCGCAGGTAGGTTGTACCGTCGAAGCGACTATGGGGGTTACCGGCTTAGGATTTACTATTAAAGTGATAACATTTGAATTGGAAACAGCACATGAGCCGCTCAACACTGATCGACGAACAAAACCACTTACCGCAATAACAGGAGGATCATAATTTTGAGAATTAGCTCCTGGAATTGGAAAATAGGTTAAATTATCAAGACTAGCTTCCCATTGATATAGGTATATTCCATTGCCTCCGGTTGGTAAAGAGCCATTCAATAAAGAAGGATCACCTGAACCACAAAAGGTCTGATCCGCAGATATCGTATTGTTAGCAATGGAGGGTTGGATGGTGATTTGGACCGATGCCGAATAAACAATAGCACAAGTGCCACTGCTTACACCTCTTCGATAATAGGTCGTAGATGAAATGGTTGATGGATCATAATTTTGGGCAGTTGCCCCAGAAATGTCTGTAAACGTAATGTTATCAGGAGAACTTTGCCATTGATACGCAAATACACCATTCCCTCCCGTTGGCAAGGAGCCATTCAACTGAGCTGGGTCTCCTGAACCGCAGAAAGTCTGAGATGCGGAGATGGTATTATTAGCGATGGCCGGTTCGATGGTGATTTGAACCGATGCCGAATAAACAATAGCACAAGTCCCACTACTTACACCTCTTCGATAATAGGTCGTAGATGAAATGGTTGATGGATCATAATTTTGAGCAGTGGCCCCAGAAATATCGGCAAACGTACTATTGTCTGGAGAACTTTGCCATTGATACGCAAATACACCATTCCCTCCCGTTGGCAAGGAACCACTCAACTGAGCTGGGTCTCCTGAACTGCAGAAAGTCTGAGCTGCGCTGATGGTATTATTAGCGATGGCCGGTTCGATGGTGATTTGGACCGATGCCGAATAAACAATAGCACAAGTGCCACTGCTTACACCTCTTCGATAATAGGTCGTAGATGAAATGGTTGACGGATCATAATTTTGCAAAGTGGCCCCAGAAATATCTGTGAAAGTTATATTGTTGGATGAACTCTGCCATTGATATGAATATACCCCATTGCCACCTGTAGGCAAAGAACCATTTAGCTGAGTTGGATCACCCGATCCGCAAAAGGTCTGCGCTGCTGATATGGTATTGTTTGCAAGAGATGGTTCAATGGTGATTTGAACGGAGCCAGAATACGTCATTGCACAAGTTCCACTGCTTATGCCTCTTCGGTAATAAGTAGTAGCGGAAATGGTGGTCGGATCATAATTTTGAAAAGTGGCACCAGGAATATCGGTAAACGTACTATTATCTGGAGAACTTTGCCATTGAAAAGAATACAAACCAGTGCCTCCAGTAGGAATTGATCCATTTAAGTTAGCTGGATCCCCTGAACTGCAGAATGTTTGCGCAGCACTGATCGTATTATTAGCGATGGCCGGTTCGATGGTGATTTGAACCGAACTCGTATACGTTAAGGCACAACCTCCACTGCTTACACCCCTGCGATAATAGGTAGTAGCCGAAATGATTGATGGATCGTAATTTTGGGCAGTAGCTCCTCCAATATCGGTAAATGTGCTATTGTCTGAAGAACTCTGCCATTGATAGGCATATATTCCATTTCCTCCCGTCGGCAACGATCCATTTAATTGGGCTGGGTCACCTGAACCACAAAAAGTTTGGGCAGAACCAATGGTATTATTTGCCAAAACAGGATCAACCGTAATCTGTATAGAGGCAGAAAACGATGAGGCGCAACTACCACTTGAAACACCTCTTCGATAATAGGTTGTTATAGCAATAGGTGTAGGATCATAATTTTGCGATGTAGCCCCTCCAATGTTATTGAAAGTAATATTATCTAATGAACTTTGCCATTGATAGGAGTAAACACCATTTCCTCCTGTAGGCAAAGAGCCATTTAACAAAGCAGGATCCCCAAAACCACATAGTGCTTGTGCCGCGGTTATCGTATTATTTGCAATCGGACTGTCTACTGTAACGTTATACACTTGCATATTATTTGTCAATATACCATCCGGACCAGATGTAATAGTAAAGGCATACACTCCCCCAACACTCATATTGTAAGTAGTGGAAAGCGTAACATTCAAAGTTGCGCCAGAAGCAAGTGTCCCGGAATTCAAGGTGACGTTTGCAAATGTTTGTGGATTTGGTCCTGTTACAGAACCACCAATAACAAGATTTTTAGTAGCGAAATTAATTGTGGTTGGTCCGTTATTTCTTATCTGAGCTGTTACAGTTTGGTTGACGGCGCCGCATAAGGGAGATACCGGACTAACCAAAGCAATTGGTTGTAAATCCCAAGGGTAAAACCGAAAAGATGCGCCAGAGGCAGGAAGAATTGATAGTGTTCCATCTAATGCTGCTGAAGTATTCTGAGTACCTCCATTGGTAGAAGTAGCCCATGTCATGGTACCGTTATCTGCTACAAATCTGTTTTGATAGTCATTCAGTTGACCTCTCAAACCGACTTGTGGATATTCAGTAGAATTCTCCGACATGGAACCATAGACAATTTCAACCACATCCGAATTTTCATTTAACCGAATTTGAAAATTATATAAATCGCCGGTAGCTCCTGCTGAAACATCGTAGGTTCTATAATTGGTCCATTGCACAACCAAGACCCGGTTGGGTGCCGTACCGATAGTCTCAATCCTCAATTCAGATCCTGTTGGTTGTTGTTGAAGGTCGTAGCCTAATGCTGATATACGAGCCTGATTCACTGCTGGAATTGCATCTCCCCCTCCCAAATCGTATGCACCACTAATAGGACGAGTTTGAGTGGTTAATGCATTGGTAATACCTAAGTTGATTGGATTTGCCAAGGCTGATTGACCTAAAGAGATCCAACCATTGTTATTGATTCCGACTCTATCGTAAGCATTTCCATTAAAATTAAATGTAAATCCTATTGGAAAACCTGGTCCTAAATCGTTATTACCTCCTCCATTTATAGTAGCGCCGTTTAAATTGGCAGGATCAATAAAAAACTGATCATCACATCCAACACCCAACCCAGCTCCAAGTACTGAACCTCCCGTAATGGGGGTATAAGTTGTGGATGCATTTGTAAATGCCATGTTTGTTGCAACCTGAGCATTTAAAAGAGGAAAAAATGTGACAAGCAAAACTGCCGTCCAAATTTTCCTTTTTGAAACATTAACAAATAAATCCCACATGATAGTATCTATAAAACAACTATTGCTACTCTTAATCTAATACACTCTAATAATAATCCAATCCAGAGCGTTATTCGCACAATAATCCATATGACTTTACGTATTTTTACCCCACATTGTTGCGCCTAACTTTTTCAGACTGACACCATTGCCAATTTCAAGCCAAAAAAATCCACCCCTATTTAATGAAATATAGAAAATCCTCTTAAGACTTTAAACCAACCAATGGCAAGATAAATCTTTTAATAAGCACTATCTGAATATCCATTTATCCCATATTGAAAAAAAAAGTGATTCAAAAAATCTCGTAAACGATTATATCTCACTGAATTTATGCAAAAAAAAATAATCCCACCAACATTAACAACCATTCCACAATAATTTACGTTTTAGCGGATTGATAACTAAAACCCAAGAATTTTTTGGGCCTCCTTTTGATACTCATTCGGTTCTGCGGCCAACTCTGATAAAATTGTTTTTGAGATTTCTGGTTGATCCTTATATTGAATATAGATTTCCCATTTTGCCTTAAAGTAAAAATCATCCCCCTTTTTAACTTTCTCCAAATACAAAAGAGAACGTTGTTTATTCCCTAGAAATTTTTCATTTAATCCAGAATAATAAAGTGCCTTCCCATTTGAAGGAAACGATTCTAAATACTCCTCTAACTTTCTCCTCGAAGCATCATAGGACTTATTATTATGCAATTGAATCGCATCCTCCAAAAGAGAGGCTAACAAGACTGAATCTTTCAAAGCAGCATCTTTTTGTTCTTTTACTTCCGATTTACTTGCCACTGAAGGAATTGTTAATTCCAAATCCGAACCATTAGACTTTTTATTTTTTTCCTTTGCCCGTTTCGCCTCCTTTCTACCAAACTGTGGCACAATAGCAGGCTTGGGAGAGGCTGTATTCTTTTCATATTCATACATTTGAAAGTCTGGCATGATAGAATCGTTGATACTCTCAATATCATTTTTAGTTATCGGTGAGGTGGGGGACAACGGTAATATAGTTCGAGATAATTCAGGAAGTTCTTCAAGTTTACTACCTATATTTTCTTCCAAGGCAGATACGGAAGGAGCATGAATTTCTTCCATCTGTTTCGGCTGGAATCCGTCAGAATTATGTTGATGTAACGGCTTAACTTGATTTGGAATCACGGCCATAGGAGGTAATGTATCCATCAATCCTACCTGAGGATCATCATTCTGACCTGAAGTATTCTTTTGCGCCATTTCAGGAGAATTGTTTATAGATAACATTTGCCAAACCCAAAAACTACTTAGGGACAATAGCAGTACTATTGCAGCAGCACCACCAACAAGAATCAACCGATTTTGTTTTTTCTTTGATTTTAAGCGATTGTTTAAATCTGAAATATGCACAGAAGCGTTTTCCATCTCATCTAGGCCTTCTAGAGCTTCGTATACAAAAGGATCCGCAAGCGCATCCTTTTCGAATTGATGCTTTAGAGAAGCATCCTGGGTGCGCAAGTATTCTTGCAATCGTGCTTTCGATATGGATCCTTTTTTATGCATTCTCTATTTCGATTCAACCAATTTTCGTTCCATACATATTTTCAAGTTCCGTTTTCCGTTTTGTATATAGCTTTTTACTTTTTTTAAATCAAATCCCACTTCTTCCGTAATTTCTTTGTAACACTTTTCTCTTAAAAAGAATAACTCTACGCAAACCCGCTGTTCCGATGCCAAGGTTTGAATACATTCTTCTAACTTGGACAAATCACCTTCTAATGAATCATTTTCTGTTGGATGCTCCGCTATTGAAAATTCCATAGTGCGAAATTCAGAATTTTCATCCCCCACTTCAAGTCTCTCGGAATCGGAACGTTGCGCTCTTCTTCTTAACTCCATCAAACACTCATTACGAACCATCGTATGCAACCAACTTGAAAAGTTGCTTACTTCAAATTGAGGCAACTTATACGTAAGCTTTTCAAATATTTGCATGGTCATGTCTTTGCTGGCCTCCGGATCTTTCAGATATTTAAAACAAACACCTAAAACCAAGTGATTATAGCGTAAAAATAAATCCGCTAAAACTTCCAACGAGCCACTTCGCCGAAATTCAGCCAAGAGTTCCAAATCCGTTTTAACAGTTTTATTTCTTCCGAACAATTTCATACAAGATGCTTGAAGATACTAAATTATCTTTTTCATTTTCAAGTATTAACAAAAGAAATTGAAATTTGGGCCTATGTGTTTATGGATTTTAGGTTCGGCAGGCATCTAAGAGGAAACGATGTTACTATGAAATCTAACTCACGATTCTATTGGATACTTGCCTTGCTTATTGGAAGTATGCTCATGGCTACACAACACTTTTATTTCTCTGGTCGATGGAACGGTTTAATGAATCACCCATTGATGGGGCCTTTGCTGCAACGATGGGAATTTTACAGCACTCAATCAATGGGGGAACGCATATATATTCAACTCGATAAACCAATAGCAGAACCGGGAGATGACATTTGGTTTACAGCCTATTTGCGTAAAGACTCTGACTTAAGCACCTCCCATTTCAGTGACATAGTGTATGCTGATTTAATCAATCCTCAAGGTGTGAAAGAAAAATCGATTCGTTTGATTGCCAAAAAAGGAATTGCGAACGGAGACTTTAAGCTGGCAGAAGAAGCGCCTGGTGGTTTATACAAAATAAAAGTTTGGACTTCGTACCAGGAAAACGACAGCAGTTTTGTAGAAAAAACCATTCAGGTGCAAGATGTCATTATGCCGGAAGTTATGATTCAAGGAGTCTTCTCTAAATCTTCATTTAATCCAGGAGAGTCTGGTACCTATGCATTTGAAATGAAAGACCAACAACTAAAAAATATTCAAACGAAACTAACATGTGAATTACGAATAGATTCCAAAATCGTAAGCAGCAAAACGATCCAAACTGAAGCTCAGAAAACAGAATTACCAATCTCTATTCCGTCGGATTTAAGCTCCGAAGATGTTTTATTAACGCTATCCTGGAATCGCTTTGGCCAGGCCGATTCCTATACACGACGCGTTCCAGTATCTGTAAAAAAAGTAAGCATGAGGTTTTATCCCGAAGGTGGCGACTTGATTTACGGCGTTCCATGTCATTTAGCATTTAAGGCCTTTAGCGCTTCTGGAGCATTTCAGGATGTATCTGGCATTGTATTGATCAACAATAAAGAAGTTGGTCAATTCCATTCTATTCACCAGGGAAGAGGCTATTTCCCTATTACAATAAAAGAAGGAGATCGGATGGAAGTAGAAATACAAAAACCTACCGTTCAAAGAATTCCAGTAGAAGTTAGCAGCGCTGTTGGTGGTTTTGCTATGCATTGCAAGGTGCACCATGAAAATATTTCTGTTTCTGTTTTTTCCACCCTTCGCGATAGCGTATTTGCTGTATTAAGTTGCCGCAATCAATTGCAATGGACTAAATCATATCAAATAGTTGCCGGTGAAAATCATTTTAACATTCCTACCGCAATGCTGCCAATAGGTATTCATCAACTCACCTTGGTGGACTCCAAAGGAATTGCAAGATCAGAACGATTGATGTTTGTTAACAAGCACAAAAAAATTTCAATAGAAATTAAAACGGATAAAGAATCGTACCAGCCTCGAGAAAAAGTAACCGTTCAAGTTCAAGTTAAAGATGAACGAGGGTTGCCTGTTCCTGCGTCACTTGGGGTATCTGTAGTGAAAGAATCCATATTCAAAGAAATCAGTGAGCATCCCTCCCATTTGCTTTCTTCTCTGCTATTGGAACAAGAATTAACATGCAGTTTAGAAAAACCAGGATTTTATTTTGATCCACAAGAAACGAAAGCTGATGAAGCATTGAATGCTTTGTTGCTTACCGAAGGATGGAGAAGATTTACCTGGGAGCAAATTACCGAAGGTGAAGTAAAAAAATTTGTGCAAGCCCCAGAAAAAGCCATCATCACAGGTATTGTTATGAATGGCAATACCAACCAACCAGCCGTAGGAGCTTTATTGTCCATCGATGGAAAAAAAATCGCAGTAACCGATGCTCAAGGTCATTACCAACTGAGCGGCATAGAACTCTACCAACCCATATTGATGAAGATTGAACAAAGTGGGCTTGGATATTCGTCCATCCATATCAGTGAATACGGAGAGCAAACGATGACCTATCTCTTTGGTATGCATCGCCGACATTTAGAAATGGCTCCCATGGGAGGTGTACAGGATGAATTGATGAAAATGGATCAAGCAGAGCGAAATATTGTAGTGCAGGCCCCATTGGTTCCCATGAAGAACGCAGAAGTACGGATGAATAAAAAAAACAACATGGGCTTGGCGGTCAAATCAAAAGCTGAAATCAAGCCAGTGGCCATGGCACCCAAAATGAGGGCAATCGCAGCCGACACCATTATTGAATTTGAACCGAGAATCCTTAGAGAATATGAAGACATCAAAAATCCTGAAAATACTCCGTATTACAGAGCTCGAGTGTTTGAAATTAAAAAGCCAGCTCCATTATCGGAATCAGATCGAAGAGATTTTCGAAACACTATATTTTGGTCAGGCGGAATATTGGTAGACCGTACAGGAAAATACACCACCCAATTTTATAATTCAGACGAGGTAGCTTCGTATCGGATTTATATCGAAGGAATCTCTCATGACGGACTGCCAGGAAGTGCCGTAAAAAACTATACCACCACCCTTCCTCTATCAGTACAATTTCAAGCGCCCTCCGAATGTACACAGGGCGATCACTTGTCGTTACCTGTTTTGATTCGGAACAACACCGCCTCAGCATTGCCTTGTGAGGTAACTATGAGTTTACCATCCAACTGGACTAGCCCACAAGCTACCATGCAGGTTTCAGTCAATGCCAACGAATCAAAAACAATTTACTGGAACATGAAAGCCAACAATCCTGGATCTGATAGCATACGGGTTCAAATTCAAACGAATCAATTTTCAGATGTGGTAAAACAAAAACTAAATGTCCTAGCACGGGGCTATCCAATGGAAGTACAGGTGGCAGGAAAAGAACTGAGGCAAGAATTCAGATTCGACATCAACAATGTTGTTCCCGGATCAATGTATACTTCCTACCATGCTTATCCCAACGTCATGAATGACCTCATGAGCGGCGTAGAATCGATCCTTCGGGAACCTTATGGTTGCTTCGAACAAACTTCAACCAGCAATTACCCCAATGTAATGGCAAAAAAATATTTAAAAGAAAGTGGTCAATCGTTTGAAAAAGAAAAATACCTGGACGATTTATTGGACAGAGGCTATAAACGATTAACCTCCTTTGAAACTAAGACAAAAGGATACGAGTGGTTCGGACAAAGTCCGGCACATGAAGGTCTTACAGCTTATGGTCTGATGCAATTCCAGGACATGAAAGAAATTTACCCAGGAGTGGATGAACGTATGATTGAGCGCACGGCAAAATGGTTGTTATCAAGGAAAAACGGTCAGGGAGGATTTATGCGCAGCGAACAAGCCTTGGATCAATTTGGCAGAGCCAGCGAAGAAGTAACGGACGCATACATTGTGTTTGCTTTATCAGAAGCTGGTTTTCACCAAGACATTGAAAAAGAAATTTCCGTAAGTGAAGAACGCTCTCTTCGAAAAAAAGATTCGTATTTGCTAGCACTCAACGCCATTGCTTTATTCAATGCAGGACAAATTCAGCGAAGCGCCAAGTTGGTCGAGGTTCTAAAGAATCAACAGGCAGAAGATGGTTCATGGAAACTAGCCGACCATTCAATCACACGATCCGGAGGAAAATCATTGGAAATTGAAACTTCTGCCTTGGCTATATTGGCCCTCCTTCCTCATCGTTTGCATCAAGCTTCTGTTGACAAGGGAATAAAGTTCCTGATTTCAAACCGAAGTGGATTTGGTGGATTTGGTTCAACGCAAGCTACCGTGCTGGCGCTCAAAGCACTCACCTCTTATGCATCGGTTATGAAGACTACCAAAGAAGCTGGCCAGATTAACATTCGGATCAACAAACAACTGGCAGGCAAGAAAATCTATCAAGCCGGAGAAAAAGAAATTTTGAGCATAAGCGGAATGGAAAAATTTCTGAAAGAAGGAGAAAATCTGGTTCAGCTTACTTTTGAAGAAACCCGTGAAGCCTTGCCCTATGCGATGACTATAGGATGGAATACCACCCAGCCCAGCTCAGATAAAGAATGCCAGGTTATCTTATCCAGTCGTTTATCTAAACATACAGCCAAGCTCTCTGAATTAGTTCGGCTTGAATGTACCGTTCAAAACACCAGCACTCAGGGACTGCCAATGACAATGGCCTGCATCGGCATACCCGCGGGGTTGCAAATACAAGCCTGGCAGATTAAAGAATTACAGGACAAGCAAGTAATAGACTTTTATGAATTGAGAGGAAATCGATTAGTTGTGTATTACCGTCAAATGAAACCCTCTGAAATTCGATCTTTTCAACTAGACCTGAAAGCTTGTATGCCTGGTTCTTTTGAAGGGCAAGCCTC
The DNA here is from genome assembly GCA_025454925.1 of Cytophagaceae bacterium. Classification (GTDB taxonomy): domain Bacteria; phylum Bacteroidota; class Bacteroidia; order Cytophagales; family Cytophagaceae; genus JALONM01. The sequence goes on along the minus strand of JALONM010000021.1, from coordinate 40,149 downwards.
TTATGCTTATCTATATTATACAGCAGAATTTAAAAACTGGAATACGCCATTAAAGATCGAAATACAAGAAAATAGTCTACCAAAAAAATAAATTCATAATTCTAGTTGAAAGTCATATTCTTTTTTACTTGTTTTGTAAACGAAAATAAATTCATCAAATGAAACCAATGACATCACATATCGTCCTATGGAAAGCAGCAGCAGTCTGCTTATCAGAGGTTCGGTGCGTATGATGAACGAATATTTATTTCATTTCTTCAAAGCCCGGACCTGCATCCGGGCTTTTTTATTTTAACAAATCAAACCAAAATACCCTTATGAAAACCGTCAACTTCATGCACAGAAAGCTGGTAGCCAGCATTTGGCGCGCCGTCCAGGCAAACGTCAACCTCTTTACTAATAGTATCCGGGAAAATTGGATTCGGTTTCGAAATCCAGAAAGCCCGGAAAATTCCGGGCTTTTTACTTTTGAACGACCATGAAAACGAATAACAAAAACTGGATAATTATCAATTTTGGCTGTATCTACTTCATTTGGGGCTCTACCTACCTGGTAGTAAAATCAGCCTTATACAGCTTTAGTCCCTTTCAATTAATATTCATGCGCCTGGCCTGCGCAAGCTTTCTATTATTTTTAATTGCTCTTTTGGCCAAAGAAAAAACACCTACCAAGACGCAAATCTATAATTCCATTGGCTTAGGCATTCTGTTTTTTGTGATCGGCAATTCTTCTATACTTTGGGCCCAACAATACCTTGATTCCAGTGTGGTTGCATTACTAATGTGCAGTCAACCATTATTTATCGCCTTGATGAATCATCTGGTAGACCGGACACGCATGTCGATTATTTTATTTATTGGAATCGCATTAGGAACCGGAGGCATTGCCTTGCTGCATGGCATGGAACAAGACCATTCGAACGTTTCACTCTATTGGTTTTTACTATTGGCCGGATCTTTTGCCGGTGCTTTAGGAGCCATATTATCCCGGAGATTAGACATTCCTCCTTCCCCCTGGTGGAATAGTTGCATACAAATGATGACCGCTTCGTTGGTGAGCGGAATGATATTGCTCGCTACCGGAGAATACGCAAAATTTTCACCTTCCTCGATTAAAGCTGAAGGATGGTATGCATTCATTTATCTGGTGCTTTTTGGTTCCATCATTGCTTATACTGCGTTTAATTACCTCTGCCATCAGGTAAGTGCCAACGCCGTTGCTACGCACTCTTTTGTAAATCCATTGGTTGCAATTGGATTGGGTTTGCTGTTAGGTGAAAAAATTTTAAGCCCTGAACTACTCATTCCATCCGCCCTGCTTATTGGGGCAGTGATTCTAATGTGGTATTTAGAATCGGTCAAATCAAAAAACTCTTAATAAACAATACATATACTACAATTCCATTGACTTAGAGCTAATCGCTTCCATTCAATGGAATTGCACACCCTGTAAAGAATTTTACGAGGGGCCGATATTTCTTTATCCCAAAAAACGCTTGTTATTTATGAAACAGAACCATCATCAACATTTGGCTTCTCGCCTGCAACATATACCCACTTCATTTATAAGAGAGATTTTACAAGTTGCACAAAGTCCTGGAGTAATTTCCTTTGCAGGAGGAATACCGGATGAATCCTTATTTCCCATAGAAGAAATTACTCATATACTTTCCTCTTTAAACTCGAACCGATGGACTAGAAGCTTGCAATATCAATCTACTGAAGGAAATTCAGACCTTAGAAAATGGATCTCCCGTAGATACCAACAAAAAGGCGCAGACATACATGAAGAACAAATTTTAATTACCAATGGCTCTCAACAAGGATTGGACCTAATTGGAAAACTATTCCTGAATAAAAATACGCCGGTATTGGTAGAAGGCCCAACCTATCTTGGAGCTATTCAATGTTTCAGTCAATACGAAAGTCGGTTTCTGGAAATTCCACTACAAAATGATGGCATCAACATAGAATCATTGAAACGAGTACTCTGGAGTGAAGAACAGCACATTCCATTTATGTATCTTATTCCTGACTTTCAAAATCCCAGTGGAACACAATACAGCCTGGAAAAGCGTCAGGAATTAGGAAACATCGCTCAGGGAAAAGAATTTTATCTCATTGAAGATGCGCCTTACGCAGACATCAGTTTTCAAGAAGAGCGCTTGCCTAGTATGCTTGAGCTATTCCCAGAACAAACCATTCAATTGGGTTCGTTTTCCAAAACCTTATGTCCGGGATTGCGCATGGGTTGGATCGTAGCACCAAGAGAAATTATCCCTTCTTTAAAATTATTGAAACAAGCAAGTGACCTTCATAGCAATGGCTTATCGCAAGAAATCATAGTAGAACTTCTACATCGAAATGTGTATGACGCCCAGATGTTGAAAATTCGAAATCGCTACCAACATCAAATGGAATGTATGTATGAATTATTAACCCCCTTGCATGAGCACTTGAATATTGAAAAAGCAAAAGGAGGAATGTTTTTGTGGGCTCGTCTCCACCGCATGGATTCAGAAAGGCTTTTACATCGATGCATGCAAGAAAATTTAGTATTTGTGCCAGGGCATCATTTTTATACCAAAGAAAAAGACCCTCATACCATTCGGCTTAATTTCACAAAATCAAGTATTAAAGAAATAGAAAAGGGTATAAATCTATTTAAAAAGGTTTTGAATGAATAAATATTGATGGATAATGCTTGAGGAAGAATGGGAATATGAGATCAAATTTCCCATTCTTTCCTTATCTTTGCAGCACGAACAACACCAATATATGATATCAGTAGATGCCGTGGCTGTAGAATTCAGCGGAAGAACATTGTTTAGTGACATAACTTTTAATATCAACGATAAAGACCGTATCGCCTTAATGGGCAAAAACGGCGCAGGCAAATCAACGTTGTTAAAAATTATAGCCGGTGTAGAAAAACCTACGCGTGGAAAAATTTCAGCTCCTCAAGATGCTGTTATCGCATACCTTCCGCAGCACTTGCTCACTCATGACCAATGCACCGTATTTGAAGAAACATCCAAAGCATTTTCTGCTATTCTTTCCATGAAAACTGAAATGGAAGAATTGAACAAGCAATTGGAAACACGGACCGATTACGAGTCTGACGAATACATGGAAATTATTGAAAAGGTAACTTCCCTGAGTGAAAAATATTATTCCATTGAAGATATAAACATTGATTCAGAAGTTGAAAAAACACTTTTAGGTCTTGGGTTCCTAAGAAGTGACTTTCAACGTCCCACCAGCGAGTTTAGCGGCGGCTGGAGAATGCGCATTGAATTGGCCAAAATACTTCTTCAAAATCCAGACTTAATCTTGTTGGATGAACCTACCAACCACATGGATATTGAGTCTATACAGTGGTTAGAGGATTTCCTAATCAATCAAGCCAAAGCGGTAATCGTTATTTCCCACGACCGTGCCTTTGTAGATGCAATCACCAATCGAACCATTGAAGTAACGATGGGTCGTATTTATGACTACAAAGTCCCCTACACCCATTACTTACAACTACGGAAAGAAAGAAGGGAACAACAGCAAAAGCAATTTGATGACCAACAAAAACAAATAGCTGAAATCACAGAATTCATTGAACGCTTTAAAGGCACCTATTCCAAAACCTTACAGGTTCAATCGAGGGTAAAGATGTTGGAAAAAATTGAAATCATTGAAGTCGATGAAGTCGACACCTCCGCATTGAATTTAAAGTTCCCCCCTGCTCCACGTTCGGGTAATTATCCGGTAATAGTAGAAGGGCTTACCAAAAAATACGGGGATCACCTGGTGTTTGCAGATGCCAATCTTACTATTGAACGGGGAGAAAAGATAGCCTTTGTTGGAAGAAATGGTGAAGGAAAATCGACTATGATTAAGGCCATCATGGGAGAAATTGACTTTGAAGGAAACATGAAACTTGGCCATAACTCCATCATCGGATATTTTGCTCAAAATCAAGCTTCGCTGCTGGATGAAGAATTATCGGTTTTTGAAACCATAGACAATATTGCAGTAGGTGAAATTCGAACAAAAATTAAAGACATACTGGGAGCTTTTATGTTTAGTGGAGATGCAATCAACAAAAAAGTAAAAGTCCTTTCCGGAGGAGAAAAAACCCGATTAGCAATGATTAAACTATTACTGCAACCAGTAAATCTTTTAATCCTTGACGAACCGACTAACCACTTGGACATAAAAACAAAGGATATCCTGAAAGATGCTATCAAAGCTTTTGACGGAACGGTCATTCTTGTTTCCCACGACCGAGATTTTCTGGATGGACTAGCCACGAAAGTATTTGAATTTGGGAATAAGAAAGTAAAAGAACACCTTTATGATATTGCAGGATTCCTTAAAATCAAAAAAATGGAAAACCTGAAAGATATTGAACGTAAAGTCAAATAATCTTTCTTCAAGATCAGGAATAAAAAAGGGGCTACAAGCCCCTTTTTTATTCCTGTATTACTTTTACTTCAGTTCGACGATTTCTGGTTCTTCCGACCTCGGTATCGTTAGAGGCCATGGGGAATTTTTCACCATACCCTTTTGCCAACACACGATGCGCTGGAACGCCTTTGCTAATCAGGTAATCACGAATAGCATCGGCCCTACGCTGCGACAAACGCATGTTTTCATTATCGTTGCCTACGTTATCTGTAAATCCCGCTATTTCAGCCCTGAATCTGGAATTATTCTGAAATGTAAGAACCAGGGTATCCAAAGGAGAAAAACATTCTGGTTTGATTTCAGCTTTGCCAGGATCGAAATACACAGCATCCAATACATACGAACGCTTGAAATCTAAAAATAAATTGATTACATAATTTTGCACAAACTCAACTGGGCCTTTTACGTTTGGTACGTTGGAAACAAAATTAAAATCATAAGAAGTTTTTGTCACGGTAACCATGTATTTTTTACCCTTGGGCACCAAACACACATAGCGTCCATCAATATCGGTTATTCCTTTTCGTGTCACCGATTTATCTTCGCTTTTTATTAAAACAGCGACACCCTTTTCTGCGACTTTGTCTAAATCCGTGACAAATGCCACAAACAATACTTCTTTCTCTGTCGCCCTTAATCCTGTATTATTAGCCGATACATTCTGAGCTGAAAGAAAGCAGGTATGCATCCCTGTGCAAATAATAAAAATCAAGTTTACTAATAATCGTTTAGAAAATAATTCCATCATTCCCATACTTTATATTTTAACACTTTAATCCCTACCACCAATATGTCCAATAATATGCCAGATATCGAATTCCCAAAATATTAATGGCATCTACGTTGAAAAGATATCACCCGTTAGCGTATTCCATTACTTTTTTTCGGGTTTGAATTAGGTTAAAAACAAAACAGCCACTCCTTTGAAAGAGTGGCTGTTTACTTATCTTTTGATTATCGACTGGACGATGGCGGCAGAAGTAGAATAAACTCTACACGTCTGTTGTTGGCCTTTCCTTCCTTAGTCAAATTAGTATCAATCGGCCTGGTTTCACCCCAGCCTTTTGCTTCCAATCTGTAATCATCGATACCCATTTTAATTAAAGCGGTACGAATGGCCTCTGAACGATCTTGTGATAAAATCTTATTGCTGTTATCATCGCCGTCTGCATCTGTATGGCCTTCAATGGAGAACATCAAATCTGGGTGATCTTTCATCAGTGTTGCAATCTTTAAGATCTCAGCAAAAGATTCCGGTTTGATGGTTGACTTTCCTACATCAAACAAGATGTTACGCGTTACGAATTTACCTTGAGAAATAATTTGATCGTACAAGGTCATTCCTTCTTTCGGCGTAGCCACAGTACAACCATTCTGATCGGTTACTACTACCGTATATTGTCCCATTTTCAAACCGGTGATGTCTTCTGTTTTAGCACCGTTGCTCCATTGATATTTATAAGGACCTGCTCCTCCCGTAACTGAGATAAAGATGGCACCACTGCTATCCCCGCAACATTTAACTGAATACAAGGAGTCGATGGCTAGTTGCAATGGTGCTGGCTGAGCTACCACAGCGCTCGCAGAACGCATACAGCCGTTGGCATCCATCACCATAACTGAATAACTCTCCGCTTTCACTTCAGTAATATCTTCGGTTATAGCACCATTACTCCACTGAATCTTATACGGGGCTACACCACCGTTTACTTTTAAATCAATGGCACCTGTTTTTTGTCCGTGACATTTGATATTGGTTACATTAACAATTTCGGAAGTAAAGACAGAAGGCTCCGTAATATCGGATGTAATAGTATGCTGACAGCCGTTTCCTTCAGTTATCACCACTGAATATTTTCCAGCAGGAACACCAATTAAATCCTGGGAAGAAGATCCGTTGCTCCACTGATAAGTATAAGGAGGAACCCCATCAACCACGGTAAGGTGAATTTCTCCGGAATTATCGTTGTTACACTTCAAATTTGTTACCGCATCGATAGACTTGATAAGTGTTGGAGGTTGAGCAATGGAGACCTTAAGATTTTGAGTACAACCTAAGGCATCTTTTACTAACACAGAATATTCTCCTCCTGCAATGCCGGATATATTTTGTGTGTTTGCACCATTACTCCATTTGTACTCATAGGGAGCTGTTCCACCGTTCACCGCAATGTCGATAGCTCCATCATTGTCACCGGCGCATTTAACATTTTTAGTGTTGGTAAGTGATAACGATAATAAAGATGGCTCGCTCACTTTGGTAGAAATGGTTTCAGTACATCCATTTGCATCTTTAATTACAACTGTATAATCTCCCGAAGAAACTCTTGTTAAGTCTTCAGAAATTGAACCGTTATTCCAATTAAACATGTATGGTTTCGCACCACCTTTCACTGAAATATACACACCACCGATTCGGCTTCCACTGCAAGAGATATTGTTTACAGAATCAAGTGCCACTTGCAATTTTTCTGGTTCGTTCAATGAAATAGCTATATCATTATTCGAGCAAGCATTCGCATCCGAAACAGATAAAGTATAATTTCCAACAGGCAATTGAGTCAAATCTTGGGTGGTGGCACCATTAGACCATTTGTATGAATAAGGTTGCACACCGCCAGAAACAGAAACATTGATTTCTCCTGTATTATCACCAGAACATTTAACATTTTTAAGTAGATCTTTGGTAACCACCAATGGTGTTGGTTCTTCAATTTCCGCTTCTGCTTTTGCTACGCATCCATTGGAATCCGAAACCGTTACCATGTAATCTCCGGAGCTCAAATTCTGAATGTTTTGCGTGGTGGCACCATGCTTCCAAGTATATTTATACGGAGCCACACCCCCTGTCACGTTTAACTGAACCGAACCATTCTTGTCTTTGGCGCAATTATTATGCTTTAAAGAGGCAATATCTACGCTTAGCATATCTGGCTCGGTAACTGTTTCGGCAAGGGTTTTAACGCAACCATTAGCATCCATCACTCTCACTGAGTAACTAGCAGCACTGGCGTTTACCAAATCCTGTGTTTTAGCACCTGTTGACCAACTGTATGAATAAGGACCTACCCCACCCGTAACGTCGATGTCTACAGATCCATTTTTATCGTTAGCACATTTCAGATTTTTTACAGCAACAGTTTTAACCAATAATTCTGAAGGCTCTTTAATACTCACTTTTTCATTACGTTCGCAACCATTCGCATCGGTGGCTGTTACCGTATAATCTCCACCTGGTGCATTCATTAGATCATTGGTTTTATTTCCGTTGCTCCAATCGAATCGATACGGAGGCGTTCCACCGGAAACACTGGTAATAACCGATCCATTATTACTTTCAAAACAACTTAGGCTTTTCACCTTTTCTATTTTTAATTGGAAAGCTGATGGCTGAGTTACTGTTGCATTCAACACCTTTTTATTACCTATGGCATCCGATACTGTTACCGAATAATTCCCTGCTGCAACTTCCGCTAAGTCTTCCGTTTTAGCACCGTTACTCCAGGTATACGTGTAAGGAGGCGTTCCGCCTTTGACCGCCACACTTACCGCTCCATCAGTATTCCCAAAACATTTGATGTTACGAACGGACTCTACGATTGCTTCGAGCGAAGATGGTTGAGTTACCAATTGATCAACGGTTTTTAAACATCCATTCGCATCGGTAACCAGACAACTATAATTACCGGCAGGAACCAATGATAAATTCTGAGTGATGGCACTGTTACTCCAACTGAATTTATAAGGAGCCACACCACCAGAAACTTTCAAGGAAACGGCTCCATTGGACTCGCCATAATGTTGCACATTTTTAACCTCAGCCACTTCAGCAACTAATTCTGATGGTTCTTTGATACTGGCGGTGATGGATTTGCCCACACATCCATTGGCATCACGAATGCTTACGGAATAATCTCCTGCTCCAATATTGGTAAGGTCCTGCGTGGTAGCGCCATTGTTCCACTTGTATTGATATGGAGCAACACCCCCATTGATAGAAATATTCACAATCCCAGATTTTTCGCCTGAACAAAGCACATTTCGAACCGATTCAAAATATGGCACAAGTGCCGGAGGACTGGTAATGGTAGCGCTTAAACTCTGTGTACAACCTTTCGCATCGGTTACTGTCATGGAATAATTTCCGGACTTTACTTGTGTTAAATCTTCCGAGGTAAATAAATTACTCCATTTATAAGAATACGGTGCCGAACCACCCTTTACAGAAACATTAACGGAACCGGTTGTATCACCGGCACACAACACATTCTTTACTTCGTCTACTTTTGCGCTAAGCAAGGAAGGCTGAGCAATGCTTACACTCAAGCTTGCCAAACATCCTTTGGAGTCTTTTACAATAACTGTATAATTTCCTGCTGGCACATCCAAAATATCTTTGGTCGTGCTACCGTTACTCCAGCTATATGTGTAAGGTGCAACACCACCCGTAACTGAAATGCTGGCTGCTCCTTTCTTCTCTCCAAAGCAATTGATATCCTTCTTGGAAAGTAGTTCAACTTCCATTTTAACAGGCTCAGTGATGGTAGCTTTCAGCGATCTTGAGCAGCCATTGGCATCGTTAATTTTTACCTGATAATTACCAGCCAACGCATTTGTTAAATCCTCAGCCGCAGATCCATCACTCCAGGAGAAAGAATACGGACTGGTACCGCCTTTCACTGAAATGTTCACGACTCCACTATTATCTCCAGCACATTTCAAATTCGAAACAGATTCTACATTCGCCAACAAGGTGGTAGGCTGAGTAATGCGGGCCGTGATGTTTTGTAAACAACCGTTCGCATCATTGATTTTCACAGAATACTCACCCGCTCTTAAAGAAGTAATATCTTGTTCAGAGGATCCATTCGACCATTTATAGGCATATGGTGCTACGCCACCTTTTACAGAAATACTGATAGAACCAGTGCTATCACCAAAACATTTCACATCCGACTTAGCGTCCATGCGAGCAGTGAACAATGGAGGTTCAGAAATTTTAGAAGTAATCGATTTCACACAACCTACAGCATCGGTGATAATGGCGGTATACATACCCGCTTGAACATCTAAGATATTCTGAGTGATGCTTCCGTTACTCCATTTATAGGTATATGGGGCTACCCCACCGCTTACAGAAATATCGATGGCGCCTTTTTTATCTCCATTACATTTGATGTCTTTTTCGTTCAGTACTTTAGCCAACAAGGAGGTATTTTGAGTAATGGTTGCTTTAATCGTATCCTTGCAACCATTCGCATCGGCTATCAGCACAGAATAGGATCCCGCTTTCACATCGATCAAATCCTGAGTAGCGGAACCATTGTTCCACTTATACGAATAAGGTGCCACTCCACCGGTAACCGAAATATTTACCGCGCCTTTTGCATCACCGTTACACAATACATTGTTGACACCATCTAAAGAACTTATCAACTTGGTTGGTTGAGCTATGGTAGTGCTTAACGACGCCGTACATCCGTTAACATCCGACACTTTTACAGAGTAGGCACCGGAAGGAACATTGTTCAAGCTTTTATTGGAAGTCCCATTACTCCATGCATACTTATATGGAGCCACCCCACCTTCTACTGTCAGGTTTACCGAACCATTGCTTTTGCCAAAACACGATACTTCTTTTTGAGTTTCTTTGGCAACCGTAAGCAAATTAGGTTGAGTAACTTTTGCTTTCAACATTTTCGTGCAACTCTTTGCATCTTTGATTGTCACTGAATATTCTCCAGAAGCCACATTAGATAAATTAGGACTCATAGTTCCATTGCTCCAAACATAGGTATACGGTGCAACCCCTCCTGAAACCGAAACATTGATTGCACCTGTCTTGTCTGCATAACAAAGTACATTTTTAATTTCACCAATGTTGGCAATAATTTCGGGCGATTGATTTACGGTGGTGCTTATGGTGCGCACACAACTGTTTGCATCGTGAATTTCAACGGAATAATTTCCAAAGGGAACCGCAGTAATATTCTGAGTATTGGCGCCATTACTCCATTTAAACTTATACGGCAGCACTCCACCGCTTACTCCTATAGATACACCTCCCTTATACTCTCCGTAACAATCAATATTGGTTACCGAAAGTAATTTTGCATCAAAATATTCTGGCTGAGTAATGGTAGCCGAAATACTTTTCTTAATTCCATTAGCATCGGTCACTTCCAACGTATAATTTCCAGCCGGCAATTCAGTAATATCTTCGGTCGTTGCTCCGTTATTCCATTTGTATGTATAAGGAGTAACACCTCCAGTAACGGCTACTTGAATAGCTCCCACTTTATCACCGTTACACTTGATGTTTTTCACTTGTTCCAATGCCAAAACCAGAAGCTTTGGTTCTGTAATCATCACATAAATATTTTTGCTACATCCGTTTGCATCTGTAACAAGCAAGGAATAACTGCCTGCTTTCAATCCAGAAATATCTTTTGTAGTGGCTCCATTGCTCCAGGTATACTTATACGGAGCAACACCACCCGATACTTTCACCTGAATGGATCCGTTTGATCCTCCGAAATAAGAAACATTCACTTGTTGTGATACCGCGGCAATTAACAACTCGGGTTCATTGATGGTAGCGGAAGCTTCCATGGAACATCCATTCGCATCAGTTACCAGTACTTTGTAAAAGCCGGCTACCACACCATTAATGTCTTGCGAAACAGCTCCGTTGCTCCACTTATATTTATAAGGAGCAACTCCGCCGTTTACAGAAATACTGATGGCACCGCTATTGCTTCCGTTACATTTGATATGCTTTACTTCTTCTACCAGAACAGACATTTTGGATGGTTCTGAAACGGTTGTGTTGGAAGCCTCTTTACATCCGTTGGCATCCGTTACAATAACAGTATATTTACCGGCCTTTAGATTAGCGAGATCTTCGCTGGTGGACCCATTGTTCCAAATGTATGAATAAGGTGGAATACCTCCAGAAACAGTAATATCTACCTTGCCGGTAGAATCACCATTACATTTAATATTTTTAACATCGTCGATGGATCGTACAATCAGAGGGTTTTGCTTAACCTCTGAAGAAAGAATTTCCTGACAGTTATTAGCATCCGAAACTAACACTGAGTAAGAGCCAGCATTAATATTGGATATATCTTCCGTTGTAGCTCCATTGCTCCAACTGTATTTATAGGGAGCTGTACCACCTTTAACACTGATGTGAACCGCTCCTTTTTTATATCCGTAACACAAGATATCAGAAACAGAATCTTCCGTCAGAACTAATCGTGGTTGCTCCGTAATTTCTACTGTTAAACTATCCTTACATTTATTTGCGTCAGCCACCATTACCTTATAGGTACCCGCTTGCAAACCCGTAATATCTTGAGTAGTGGAACCATTGCTCCATCGATAGGAATAAGGCGGAACACCTCCTGATACATCGATATTAATGGCACCTTTTTTGTCGCCACTACAGAGGTTATGTTTGGCATATACCAACTTGACCACCGTGATAGGGGCCTGAGTTACTCGCACTCCGCTTGGAGGTGATACCTGCGCACGGCTTTCCAGGAACAAAAAAGTGCAGACGAGTCCCAGTAGAAAAAAACTTATTTTTTTCATCTCAGCAATTAGTTAAACAATTATTAAATAGGACACTGAAAGTGATCAGTGAAAAAAGACCGTCAGTAAGGTTTGGTTTTTGGGTACTAATTTCATTTGGATTTAACGGAGAAGAGAATGCAAGGTTTGTTAATTTTTCAACATACTTGCTCAACCGCTAAAAATCAAGGAAGTAAAATATTAACGGAGAACATCCGACCTTTTTAATATTTAAAAAAGGCCTTTTCCAAAAAATAATAGAAGTATACGAAATGCAAATTCCGCACTTTTACTACGTAAAAAGAAGTATTATGGTATCAGCAGACTACGAGTTTATACCAATTCAATCATGGCAATTTCTGGCCAAATACCCACGCGCCCGGGAAAACCGATGAATCCGAATCCACGATTTACATACAAGTATTGATTGCCTTCTGCATACAATCCTGCCCATTGCTGGTACATATATTTTACCGGACTCCATTTTACAATGGTGTTTTCTACACCAAATTGCATACCGTGAGTATGACCAGCAAACATTATATCTATATCAGGATAGTCTTTACGTACTTGTGCGTCCCAATGGCTAGGGTCGTGGGATAGCAATAATTTTACAGGGTATTCCTGGGTACCTGCATAAGCTTTATGGAGCTTTCCATATTTGGGAAAACGACCTTTCGCTCCCCAATTTTCAATTCCGATGACTGCAATTTTCTCCCCATTTTTTTCTAAAACACGATGTTCATTCATCAATAGATCCCAGCCCATTTCTTTGTGTATCTGCATCAATTGCTGAAGATTTTTTTGTTTTTCCTCAAGGCTTTCCCATGGAACATAATCTCCATAATCATGATTTCCTAAGGTGGAATATACGCCCATAGGAGCTTTTAGCTGGGCAAACAACTCTTTATATTCCAGCATTTCAGAAGCTACATTATTCACTAAATCTCCTGTAAAAAAAATGACGTCCGGCTTTTGTTCCATCAACATATCAATCCCCCGTTGAACAGCCGCCTTATTATAAAAGCTGCCGGCATGAACATCCGATAGTTGGGCAATTTTTAAACCCTTGAATGAACCTGGCAAGTTAGGAAGAGCGATTCGTTCTCTTCGTATTCTATAATCATGAGCTCCATTCACCACGCCCCAGGTCATTCCAACAAAAGGAATGGACGCTACCCCCGCTCCTATTTTTAATAAAAATTTCAATCGAGAAACATCTTGCGCTGCGTTCATAGAAGGAAACAACGATTGGTACGCCCATCGCATCAGTCGAATAACATCATCCGTCGCAACAAATAAAATGAATACCAGCTTTGTTACAAAGATCGTCATAAACATACCCATTGTAATCATTCTGGGCACTCCGCCCGATCTTTCCAACACTCCGGTTCCAATGCCTAGGGCAAGCAATAAACTACAAACCGTAAAGCCCCAATATACAATCGTTAATACTCTTCTGGTCGTTACTCCAAATCCACTAATCAATTCTTTTATTCCCTGAAATGCATACCAGTCAATAAGAAAAATAACACTGGTAATGATTCCGAAAAACAATAGTCTATTCTGCTGCATGCTTAAAACTTTTAGCTGTAATTAATCTGATCTTATCCATACGGGCAAGAAATTATGAAAAGCGTATGAATACCATTCTTTACATAGAATGATTGACTCTTAGATATCGAATAAGTCCTTGACTGGATTTTAAACAGAGCTCGTACACAAAATTAAAATCCTTCATGGTTCCATGATACGGATCAGGCACTTCCAGATCAATGGAGTCTGCCTGATCGAATTCCCGAAACAAAAACACTTTTGAAGAATGCTGAATTCCGATCAAAGAAACCGTATCGGAATAATTTGATTCATCCATCACCATCACATAATCGAAACGGTTAGCATCTGCCTTCTCTAACTTTCTGGCCAGATGAGGTGTTGATATTCCATGTTCTGCCAGCACTTGCAGGGTTCGTTTATCCGGCGAAGATCCAATATGATAGCCCGCTGTTCCGGCAGAATCGCAATCCACCTTCTCTTCTAAGCCATTCTTTCTCAGCTCTTCTTTAAAAACAGCCTCTGCCATTGGCGATCGACAAATATTCCCCAGACACACAAATAGGATTTTTATTTTCATGGTATAACCTAAAAAAAAATATCACGTAATAATTGACAAATATCAATAATTATGAAGTGTCATTAAAACTATTAAACGTACAAATTAGGTAGATCGTCGTAGATCATTTTTATTTTAGAAGAATTCATTAGCATTTTTATCCATTCCGTAAAAAAATTCCATCTGGATGTAAAATCAAAAACGAAAGTGATTGCGGTGACAATGAAATCCCGTTACGACTTAAAACCTTTTGAAAAAATGTAAAAATGTAATTCGCTTTAAAAACAAACCTCCGATGGTAACCAAAACGAATCATAATACGTTTTTAATCGTACGACTTAATTACAATAATTAATTCATTGATAGAAGATTAACTATTTTAAAGTTTAAATAATGTAATTTTTTCTTAAAATGGTTACGTTTTAACAATTAAAAGTATTAATTTTAACTAATTACAGTGGAATATGATGAAGTTGGATTACTCTGATAAGCTCTTTTTGGGCAAAATGTCATGTCTATTTGCATTAGTTCTGATGGGATTTGTTACCAGTAAAAATACGTTTAACAATCACCCGGAACTTCAAACAAAAGAAGTTACGACTAAGTCTTCTAACACTTCCATGACTTCTAGCTTACTTAAAAAGACGAATCTTCTCTACATTCGATAAGATCTAGAAAGATTGTTTGGTATTTATTTTCATTAGTAGAATTAAAAAATATGTTTCCCACATTTTAATAGTAATTCAGTCACACATATTGGCGTACCCTTACTGATTCATTGGGTCTATTCGTGACTACTGATCTTCTTTTTGATCGGTCTCCATTTGTTTTGATGACCTGCCTGTATGATCCTTATTCTTATGTTTCCGTTTTCAGCCTCCTTGGTGAAATTTATTTCCCCATCACTAAATTCGTTCCTAATCCATCTCAACACTCTGCTGAGGTTGGTTATTAAAATCTAATTTCTCAACAGAAATTCTTCACCTGAGTTATTTGACTAAATGGAAATCTATATAATAAACACCTTTATTTTCTAAGAAATGAATTATTAACCAGGATATGCAATCCGTGAACGGATAGTATCATTAGCATAGTTCCGATAGAAAAGAAAGAGTTAATTAGTCTTTTGAAAAAAATGAAATTGGGATGAATTAACTGATCAAAAGAGAAAAACCAGCTGCAAATAGAATTAAACGAACAAAAAAAGATGAAAATCTAAGAAAATTAACATTTTTCAGTATTTCATGTTTACCTAATTAGCTTGAAAAGGTATCCATGATCAGATAACACAATTAGTTCATAACCTGTTTAGTTTTACTCAAATACCCCCGGTCCACATCGGGGGTATTTGCTTTTATAGGAATGAGTAATTATCATTTTGTCCAACCCTCATAAAAGTGGCATCCTTCAACGTTCAGAAGGATGAATAGTAAACAAATCCAGATTTTCTGAACCTTAGAGGTTGGTAGTATCTTAATCAGATAGGTTCTTGCTGAGAAAGACAGTGGAAGCTTCCCAAGCCCCAAATGATATCTGTTGAATCAAGACCTATTACTTTTCTATCTTTAAAACACGATGCAATAATATCTAATGCTTTGGTATCATTTTTATCGTCTCTGAAAGTGGGAACAATGACAGCACTATTTCCAATGTAAAAATTGGCATAGGAGGCAGGCAGGCGTTGATCTTCAAAAATGACAGGAGCAGGCATTGGCAGCTCTATTATATTCAAAGGTTTCCCACTAAGCAACCTCATTTTCTTTAATTCGGAAAGATTTTCCTGAAGCAAATGATAATTTTCGTCAGATTTGTTTTCTTCTATTACTGTTAGCACTGTATCTTCATTGACAAATCGGGTTATGTCATCGATATGACCATCGGTATCATCCCCTACGATGCCTTCACCTAACCATAAAATTTGTTCTACGCCATAATAACCGCGCAACAAGGCTTCAATTTGTTCCTGATTTAAATGTGGATTTCTGTTGGGGTTGAGTAAACAGGCTGTTGTTGTCAGCAAGGTTCCTTTTCCATTAAACTCCACAGAACCGCCTTCCATCACTATTCCCGGATAATATACAGGTAAATTAAATTTACCCGCAATCATGGTTGGGATTACATCATCAAGGTCGTAAGGAGGATATTTATCACCCCAAGCGTTATACCCCCAATCGACCACGACTTTAGGTATTTGATGACCAGGCTGTATTAAAAAGGCTGGGCCGTGATCTCTACACCAGGCATCATTGGTAGGATGGTAGTAAAAATCTACTTTACTAAGATCGCAAGACACGTGTAATAAGTGTTGCGTGGCAAACGCTTTCATCGCTTCGTCTTTCACATTTATGCACACTCGCTCTCCTTCTGTAAGGGCTTTAATAAACGCGGCATAAACAGGAAAAATGGTTTCTAATTTACCTGGCCACGAGGCTTCTTTATGCGGCCAGCTCAACCAGGTTGCACGATGTGGATGCCATTCGGCGGGAAAGCGATACCCTAACTCAGAAGGAAAAATACGTTCCATGCTAACAATGTTTCTTCAAAATCAGATGCAATGTACTTGATTCTAATTAATCATCCTATGTTGAAGAACTTGAGATTATACACCTGCCTGCTATTTAACTTTTAACATAGCCAGTTGTTTTAGTACATCTTCCATTTTAGGAAGTACCCCGCCAGCGCTGCCCTCGTATTGATTGGTAAAAAGTGCTACCGAAAGCATTACACCATCCGAGCTGGAAATATACCCACTGTAGCAGCTCACATGAGATAATGACCCGCTCTTTATGCGACCATTGCCGGCCAATGAACTACCTTTCCCAAGTTTATATACGGTACCAGAGACCCCAGCTACCGGCAAGGTGGCATAGAAATCTAAAAAACACGATTCCTTTTTCATAAAAGATAAAATCCAACATAACTGAGCAGTTGAAATAGCGTTGTTAAACGACAATCCGCTACCATCCTGCATATGCCAACCTTGTACATCCAAGCCTTTGCTTTTCCAAAATTCTTTCACCACCCTGGCCCCCTCCGAGGTACTGCCTTCTTTCCCAAACTTCTTTCCTAATGTACGCAACAAACATTCCGCATATAAATTCAAACTATACACATTAGTCAGTTTTGCAATTTCACGTATTGGCGGGCTGTAATAGGTATATAAAACAGTAGAGGGGCGCGGAGATAATCCTTTATAATTCAAGATTACTTTATCTGACTGAAACTTAATTTTATGGTAAGCCAATTCTGCTATCAACCTATTTCCTACTAGCATTGGTGGGGATGGAATGCTTCCGCGAACAGCAAAATTTTTACTTTCTGCCGGTATGGTTCCTTTCATAAATAGTGTTTGACTCCAGGGACTTGAATACAGGTACGCATCATCACCACTGCCTTTGGGCCCGCTCAACACTTGATTTTCTAATTGCAGAAATCCAGGATCTGGATACATCTTCACCACACGGGCTGGATCTCCTTCCTGCTTTCCTCCATCAAAAAAAACCCGAAATAGATTGTCGTAAAAATTCAAAGCATAAATTCCTGCGCCATAATAATTGCCTAAATCTCCCCATGGCCAATAATCCGGATAGGGATTATATTCATAGGCGCTTAGATCCAATAGTAAATTCCCCTTGATGTATTGTATTCCTGCTGCTTTCACGGCCAACGCCCATCTTCGCATCAACGAATCAGGAGTGGCGTAGGGCGCAGGCAAGCGCTCGGAGGCTAAACTGGGATCTCCGTTCCCTTGCAATATCAAATCACCTTCCAGAGTATCACCTTTAATGGTTCCGGAATAAAATAATAACGTTTCGTAACGATACTCCTTTCCCAGTAAACATAGAGCTGTTGCAGTGGTAACTAATTTCAGATTGGAAGCCGGAGACAAGGCTTTGGCATTTTCTTTCAAAAGAAACTCCTGGTTGTCGCAACGCTGTACGGATAAGGATACATTTGCTCGTTTGAATATTTCATTTTGCTGAAATTGTTTCCATGCTTGTTGCACGGAGACTATATTCGTTTGAGCGAAAAGCCATGCGCTCGCCAAGAGGAAGTGTAACCGAAGTAAAGGCCTTGTAAATTTCATGCCGTTCATTTGAAATTATTCTACAAACTAAACAAATTTAGGTGCTATATTGTTACCTTTGTTATATAAATATTCTAACATGACTCCGTTACATATTTTAACTTTTATACTCGCTTTCTTTGGGATGGAATTCGTGGCATGGTTTAGTCACAAGTATATTATGCACGGTTTTCTTTGGCATTTGCACGAAGACCACCACAGCGAAAACCACAAACTATTTCAAAAGAATGACTATTTCATTTTAATTTTCGCCATTCCTAGCTGGCTAACCATTATGTTGGGAATGATGTACCAAAACCAATACAGCGTTATCACAGGCATCGGCATTGCGGTTTACGGTTTTGTATACTTTGTACTTCATGAAATTTTTATTCACCAACGATTTAAATTTCTCCGCAAACTAGATCACTGGTATTTTAAAGGAATTCGAAGAGCCCACAAGATTCATCATAAAACAATAGGGAAAGAAGGTAGCTCTTGTTTTGGCATGTTAATCGTACCACTGAAATACTTTAAAGAGGCGAAGGAAGAAGGCAAGCTTAGCACCAGTCGCTAGTTCACCGGTAAAATCAAGCCTATTTCTTATCGTTCAAATACCCTCACAGGCCTTGAAATGAGTGAATAATTTACTTACTTTGAGATTCAAAGTAAGTAAATTATGGAAGACAAGTCCCTGGAAGACATTCGTCACATCCGCCAAATGATGGAGCGTTCCACACGTTTCATTTCCTTAAGCGGAATGTCGGGAGTAATAGCTGGAACAGCAGCCTTATTGGGTTCTATGGCACAGTACCTATATATGTCGCACCGGTGGACCTACCGATATTATCTGGGAATCGACACCAAGTTCATCACTTTTACCATCCTTAATTTTTCTTTAGTGCTGATAATATCTTTGAGCGCGGCCTGGTATTTTACGAGTCGCAAAGCCAAAAAAAATCAGCAAGCCTTGTGGGATGGATCTACCCGGCGACTGCTGATTAACTTAGGCATTCCATTAATTACGGGAGGTATTTGGTGTCTGATTTTATTGCTTAAAGGGAATCCTGAGTTAGTAGCACCTAGTACCTTAATCTTTTATGGATTAGCGCTCATAAACGGAAGCAACTTTACATTGCGAGACATACGAAGCCTGGGAATCCTGGAAATAGCGCTAGGCTTGGTTGCCAGCTTTTATCTTTACCACGGTTTATTATTTTGGGCGATCGGCTTTGGAGTTTTCCATATCGGGTATGGCACCTTCATGTATTTCAAATACGACAGGAATTGAAAAACCTGATAGAAAATATTAACAAAGTTTTTGAAAGCCGCATACGCCTGGGCATTATGTCGTTGCTCATGGTGCACGACTGGATTGAATTTACGGCGCTGAAAGAATTATTAAATACCTCTGATGGCAACCTGGCCAGCCATGTAGCCGCGCTTGAAAAAGCAGGATTCTTAATAGTCAACAAATCGTTTGTCGGCAAAAAGCCCAATACCAGCTACGCCGCAACCAAAGCTGGAAAGAAAGCCTTTAAAGATCACCTGGATGCTTTAGAAAAACTCATTAAAGATTCAGAAAAAAAATAATAGTACCCCGCTCTGCATGAATGCTTCCATTGGAAAACTACTTGAGGAAATTTTACCAAAAGAAAGAATTAAAACCTCTTTATTGGATCGATATGCCTATGCATCGGATGCTAGTTTTTACCAACTGATCCCTCAAGCTGTAGTACATCCTCAGGATGAAAAAGAGATCATAGCCTTGTTTCAGTGGGTGCATAAGCATCACCTTCCGATTACTTTCCGGGCTGGAGGCACCAGTTTATCCGGGCAGTCCTTATCGGATGGTATTTTGGCTGATTTAAGCAGGTCATGGAGAACCATTGAACCTATGCAAAATGGGTTGGAGGTTCGCGTAGCTCCTGGGGCAACCGGAGGAATGGTCAATGCATATTTAAAAAAATACCAACGAAAAATCGGTCCGGATCCATCCTCCATACAGGCGGCCATGATGGGAGGAATTCTCTCCAACAATGCCAGTGGCATGTGCTGCGGGGTTGAAAACAACTCCTATCACACACTTCGTTCCTTGCGGTTGATTTTACCGAATGGTGCCGCGTATACCACGGCAGTCAATGCAGACTATGAGCGTTTTCTTCAACAAGAAGTCCGCTTGTCGAATACCTTACTCTCTTGCAGAGAAGAAATACTTTCCAATATTTCTCTTTTCACTAAAATACGCACAAAGTATAAGACCAAAAATACTGTTGGCTACTCACTAAATGCATTCCTCGATTTTGAGCATCCGCTCGACATCATGGCGCATTTAATGATTGGAGCAGAAGGTACACTTGGATTCATTGCCGAAGCCGTGCTCCAAACACTTCCCGATCATCCCTTCAAGGCCACAGCTCTTTTATATTTTGCTAACATACAGGAAGCCTGCGAAGCTATTTTGCCGCTCAAAGAGGCCGGTGCTGAGGCCCTTGAATTGATGGACCGAGCGTCTTTACGTTCGGTGGAAAACATGCAAGGCATACCAGCTCAAGTGGCGCGCTTGCCTGAAAAAGCAGCGGCACTCTTATGCGAATTTCAATCCAGCCAGGAATCCGAATTGCAATCTAAAATTGGA
This sequence comes from Cytophagaceae bacterium, assembly GCA_025454925.1. Taxonomy (GTDB): domain Bacteria; phylum Bacteroidota; class Bacteroidia; order Cytophagales; family Cytophagaceae; genus JALONM01. The sequence continues at coordinate 19,293 of JALONM010000021.1, read as the reverse complement.
CATGGAATTCAGGTATTGGAATCTCTTGCCTTATTAGAGAAAGCTGAATTTTTCAGAGATACAGAAACACAGGCCTTGCTCTGGAAAATACGAAAAGGAATGTTTCCATCGGTGGGTGCCGTGCGCAAACAAGGCACTACCGTAGTATTGGAAGATGTAGCCTTCCCCTTGGAACATTTGGCCCAAGCGGTACTCGACCTTCAGGAATTATTCAAAAAACATGGCTATGAAAACGGAATTATTTTTGGACATGCCAAAGATGGAAATTTACATTTTGTAGTTACTCAAGCGTTTCAGAATACCGAAGATACTCTCCGGTATGAAAAATTTATTGATGAGGTCGTATCCCTGGTAGTGCATCGGTATCAGGGCACCCTGAAAGCGGAACATGGCACCGGCAGGAACATGGCTCCCTTCGTGGAAACAGAATGGGGGGCGGAGGCTTATGAGATCATGTGTCGTATCAAACACGTGGTAGACCCTGCCAACCTTATCAATCCGGGAGTAATCATTAACCAGGATCCTAAAGCGCATTTGAAACACTTAAAGCAACTACCTGTGGTTGAAACTGAAGTGGACAAATGCATTGAGTGTGGATTTTGCGAGCATAATTGTCCAAGCAAGGATATTACTCTTTCGCCTCGCCGAAGAATTGTACTGAGGAGAGAATTGGCAAAAAGTAAAGCGGAAGGAAGGAACCAAGAATACCAGGAACTTCTGAAAGCGTATCAGTATCAGGGCATCGACACCTGCGCAGTAGATGGGCTCTGCGCTACCGACTGTCCAGTTCAAATAAACACAGGAGAACTGGTAAAACGATTGAGAAAAGAAAATCATTCTGATTTCGCCAATCGAATGGCATGGCTGGCTGCCAAGCACTTTACATGGACTGAAAAATCGCTCCGTTTGGGATTGCGCTTCGGTGCTGCAATAAACAGTTTCATAGGAAGTGAAAATACTCGTAAAAGTACCTGGCTTCTAAGAAAAGTAATACCTGGTTTTCCATTGTGGAACAATCAACTCAAACCTGCCAGGAAACTTCCTCAAACCAAGGATTCCTCTCCGCAGGTAATTTATTTCACCACCTGTATTAGCCGATGCATAGGTGATGTAGAAGAGTTAAGCGTGCCCGAATTGATAATTCGTCTTTCCGAAAGAGCAGGCATTCACATACATATTCCGAATGAAATAAGCGGACATTGCTGCGGACAAGCATTCTCTTCCAAAGGATTTACTAAAGCATCACAAGAGATTACAGAAAAAACAATTGATCTGTTGTGGAAAGTCAGTAAGGCGGGAGCGTTGCCTATTGTCATGGATGCCAGTTCTTGCACCTATACCCTGCTGGGTGCGGGAGCGAGCTTACAAGAATCGTATCGACTCAAATGGGAAAAATTAAAACTTTTGGATTCAGTTGATTTTGCAGCTGATTGGTTATTACCCCGATTAAAGGTGCAGAAATTACCTAAGAAAGTGGCTTTGCACCCCGTTTGTTCGCTTACCAAAATGGGCAACAAACATAAGCTCAATCAAGTGGCAGAAGCCTGTGCCACAGAAGTTCTCATACCTAAACACGCCGGCTGCTGTGGCATGGCGGGAGACAGAGGCTTCTACTTCCCTGAACTCACTGCTACTGCCAGTGCCATGGAAATTCAGGAAATTAAAAACAACGATGTTGCTTCTTGTTATTCAAGTGCCAAAACATGTGAATTATCGCTCCAGGAGTCTTCCGGCTTATCCTTTTCGTCCATCCTATATTTGTTGGAAGAAGCCAGTCGTTAATTCCTTTGGAGACCAATCGAGTGCATCTCCTTCGCTCGTTTATCCCTTCTGCAACGATGCATTTCATCACAAAAAAAATGCCCATTAAAATAAGTTTTAATGGGCATTACAAGATTTAATTATTTTCTAAAATCATCTTAGGTCTTTGATTACCTGAATAGCTTCAAAAAGATAAATATCCTTTTTCAAAGGTTTGATGAATTCATTGTGGCGTGCTAATTTGTTGGTATCCGCTAACAATGCTTTTTCCGGTTTTAAGGCCTCAATGGAAATACCTGAAATGTCCGACGTTTCTATTTTATAACTTTCTTCTTCTTTCTTACTGCGTATCATTTCAGCCTGATAAGCCTTTAAGCTTAATGGATAATAAGTACTCGCTTGTTTGGTCTTCAAATATTGAGCATTTGTTTTAATCTTTTTGAACACCTCATTTTTTTCTACACGCGCTTTACTCTTTGATTGAATATCTTTCATCTTGAATTTAGCATTCCATGAATTATACTGAGATGCTTTGATTTCATCCCATGCCAAAGCGTAATCCAATTCTTTTTCTCCGATATCAAGATCCTGATACACATCCGGCAAAACAATATCAGGGATAACACCTTTTAATTGGGTGGTACCACCATTTACACGATAGAATTTCTGAGTGGTGATTTTAATGGACCCATTTACCGGATCACCGGCCAATTCAAAGAAGCGTTGTACAGTGCCTTTACCAAAACTGCTGCTTCCAATAATTACTGCTCTTTTATAGTCCTGCATCGCAGCAGCCAAAATTTCTGAAGCGGAGGCGGAAAAATGATTCACTAAAATAACCAAGGGACCATCGTAAATGGTGCCCGAGTTTTCGTCGGCAAGAATGTATGGCTCGTCTTCTCTGGCTTTCACCTGTACGATAGGGCCTTGGTCAATAAAATATCCGCCCATGGTCACCACGTCCGACAAAGAACCACCTCCGTTATTTCTTAGATCCAGCACAATACCGTCGACTTGTTCCGCTTTGAGTTTGATCAACTCTTTGCGAATATCTTCGGAACAGGTGCGGCCTTTGCGATCATTAAAATCCGCATAGAATGAAGGCAAATTGATATATCCTATTTTCTGCTTATTTACTTCATCATTAATGATTACCGATTTGGCATAGGACTCTTCCATTACTACCACATCGCGAACAATGGATATTACTTTAATTTTTCCATCGGGCTTTTTAATGGTAAGTTTTACTGTAGTACCCTTTTTCCCGCGAATAAGTTTTACGGCATTATCCAGTCGCATATCAACGATATCTACCGGTTCCTCTTCTCCCTGTCCTACTTTCAAAATATAATCTTCCGGCTTAAGCTCGCCTTGTTTGAACGAAGGAGAACCAGGTACAATGGAAATAACTTTGATGTAGCCGTCTTTTTCTTGCAAGGTTGCCCCAATTCCTTCCAGTTTTCCCGACATCTGTATATCAAAATTTTCTTTTTCTTTAGGAGGGAAAAAGTCGCTGTGCGGATCATAGGCATGAACCACTGCATTGATAAAATCATCGAAGCGTTCTTCTTTGGTTTCGCGCAACAAGCGCTTAAACATATCTTCATGATCTTTTAAAATCTTTTTTCTTGCCTCCACTTCCAGGGTATCGAAAGGCTTAACTATTTTGATCGAATCTTTGGACTTTTCCTGTTGCTCTAATTTGATCTGGACGTTGTTTAAAACCAGGTATTTTAAGTACTTCCTCCACTGATCTTTTAATTCGCTTTCATCCTTGGCAAAGGGGCGCTTTTCAGGATCTAATTGAATAAACTCATCTTTGGAAAAATCCATAGGAGACTCAAGCATACTTTTGTAAAATCCATTTACCGATTGAAGTCTGGTTTCATACAAGGTGTTGGCTTTTTCAAAAAACTCAAACTGATTCGCATTTAACTGATCATCAATTTTAGTAAAATAAGAGGCCAGGGCTAATGAATCTTGTTGCGTATAGAATCGTTTGCTATGATCCATCTGCTCCAGGTATAGTTTGAAAACTTTTTTCGAGAAAGAGTCGTCCACCGATGGATTTACAAAATGCTGATCCTTCATGGATTGAAGTACCAAGCGCATTTGTTTGGTTTTCTTATCCCCATCGTCGGTAAACACCGAGGAACAATTGAGGAGAAACAATAAAGAAAAGCCCAGAGTGGCTTTTTGACTATTAAAAAATCGTACCATATTCATCACCTGTTTAACAGACATGCCAGTAAAAAAACAATTACCATGCCTGAACAAAATCCATCCAATGTACTAAATATGAACAAAGAATAAAAAGGAAAAAACGGGTTTTAAGGGTCTTTTGTCTGGCTTCAACGCAGCAAAAGAAACCGTTGTTTCCATTCGAGGAAGCTATTATTTTCAAGGGGAAGTACTTTGTATTTTATCATTTCAATGAGTACCTTACCATTCACTTATACCTGAACCGAACCCACGTAGGACTCTTATGCTCCGATCCCGTTATTTCCTTACCCTTATCCTTAGTATAGCATGTATATTTTATTTTGATTCTACGAAGGGTTGTTGGGCTCAGCATACTTTGGAAGCCAGGGTAGACAGCATTTTAAAAACATTAAGTATAGAAGAAAAAATTGGGCAACTCAATTTGCGTGGAACATCCAGTCGTTCCAAAGAACTTAGCCAGGAATTAATAGAACAAGTACGAAAAGGAGAAGTGGGTGCTGTTCTTAACCTCACCAACCCGCAGCAGGTAATGGCTTTGCAGGAAATTGCCATGAAAGAAAGCAGGTCTAAAATACCTTTGATGTTTGGCCGTGACGTAATTCACGGATATAAAACAATGTTTCCGATTCCATTGGCATTGGCAGCCTCCTGGGATATGGAACTGGTAGAAACCACCTCTGCGATTGCAGCACATGAAGCCTATTCTCAAGGCATTCATTGGACCTTTGCACCCATGCTGGATATTTGCAGGGATGCTCGTTGGGGGCGTATTGCTGAATCTCCTGGCGAGGACCCTTACCTGGCCAGCAAGCTGGCTGTTGCCTATATCCGGGGCTTTCAAGGATCGTCACCTGGCAAACCGGGCAGCCTGATTGCTTGTGCCAAACATTTTGCCGCTTATGGAGCGGCAGAGGGAGGACGTGATTATAATACGGCTCAGGTATCTTTGCCTGTTTTACACGATGTCTATTTAAAACCGTTTGAAGCCGCAGTAGAAGCCGGTGCCGGAACTTTTATGGCAGGGTTTCAGGATCTCAATGGTGTTCCATGCACAGCCAACCGCTATCTCATTCAAGACATATTGAAAACAAAATGGAAATACTCCGGGTTTCTGGTTAGCGATTGGAATGCCAACAAGGAATTAATTGCACACGGGTATGCTGAAGACGAAAAGGATGCGGCCTATAAAGCCATGAGCGCCGGATTGGATATGGAAATGACTAGTAAAACTTACGAACGATTTCTGAAACAATTGATCCAAGAAAAATTTTTAAAAGAAGAACAACTGAACGAGGCGGTGCGAAACATTATTCGCACCAAACTCAAATTCGGCCTCTTTGAGAATCCGTATTTTAAAGATCGAAATTTATTTCCTGTTTTATCTCAGGAACATCTGAGCCAAGCGAAAGACGCGGCTATTAAAAGCGCTGTATTACTCCATAACCAGGCATCCACCTTGCCACTGTCCCAGAAAACTTCAATAGCACTCCTAGGTCCGCTTGCTGATGCGGCAAGAGAACAGCTTGGTACCTGGACCTTTGATGGAAATCCAAACGACGCCATTACCCCTAAAAAAGCCTGGGAACAAAAAGGCATTCCGTTTCAATATGCCGCAGGACTTCCTTACAGCCGTAGCAAAGACGAAAGCTATTTCAAGGCGGCAATTTCTGCGGCAAAAAAATCAGAGGTGATTATTTTTGTTGGCGGAGAAGAAGCTATTTTATCCGGAGAAGCCCATAGCCGCGCCGATATTAGATTACCAGGTAATCAGGAAAAATTAATTTTAGAATTAGCCAAAACAAAAAAGAAAATTATTTTGGTTCTGATGGCAGGAAGACCGTTGGATATTCAAGCGGTATTGCCTCATGTGCATGCGGTGCTTATGATGTGGCATCCTGGCACCATGGGAGGTCCCGCTTTGTTTGACTTGATTTATGGTACCTCCTATCCCAGCGGCAAACTTCCGGTAACCTGGCCCAAATCGGGCGCTCAACTTCCTTTGTATTACAACCACACCAACACTGGAAGACCAGCCTCAGCAAGCAGCTTTATACCCCTGGATAGCATTCCCGTAGGAGCCTGGCAAAGCAGCCTCGGAAATACTTCGCACTATCTTGACCTCGGATATGCACCTCAATTTCCATTTGGACATGGATTGGGGTATACTGAGTTTTCCTTTTCCCAACTTCATCTAAAGCAATCAATCTATCAATCCGATGATACTCTCCGGGTGAGTTTGCTTGTAAAAAACACAGGGAAATCTATGGGTAAAGAAACCGTTCAACTTTACCTGCAAGACGTCACTGGCTCGGTCGTAAGGCCCATCAAAGAATTAAAAGCTTTTGAACAAATCACCCTGGCGCCTGGAATGGAAAAAGAAGTGTACTTTGCTATCCCAATAGCATCGCTCGGTTTCCACGACTCTCAGTTGAATTTCCGAACTGAACCAGGAAAATTTAAGGTAATGGCAGGCAATAGCTCGGCAACACTGCTTACCGAAGAGTTTATTCTGGAGCCGTAGTCCTTCGCACCCGAAAGGTAAGATTGAGGCGTTCTTCCTTTATTCTGGAAGAAACAGGAAGTTGATGTTTCCAGAATTCTTGAATGACGCCTTTCATGAGCAACAAACTACCGTTTTCCAACAGCAGATCTAGTGTTTGCGATGTATGCTTATGTTTGAATTCAAACTTGCGTGCGGCACCAAAACTAACGGACGCAATGGTGCTTCTAGGCTCCAATTCCGGCTCGTCGTCACTGTGCCAGGACATCCCTTCTCCTCCATGATGGTATCGATTAATCAAACAAGTATTAAATGATGTACCTGACAAACGCTCTACTTTTTCTTTGATGAGCTTTAAGGCTGGTGTCCAGGGAAGGGCAATTTTAGTACTTCCGGAATAGGTATAACTCAAGGCAGAATCTCCAAACCAAGCCACTTCCCTGCGTGTGGTAATGAGTTTGCCATACATCTTAACAACGTCGTGCTGCCAGGGAATGGTATGTATAAGTTCCTGCTGCCAATGCTGGGCTTCCTCTATATTCCAGGCAGAAGGCTGGTAATACAACTCACCATCCCGGGGCAATAAATTTTGCATCGTCTATACGTTATTTTCCATAGATGTAACACCATAAGCGCGCATGAGTTTAACGTTATAACACAATGAAGGCTCCCCAAAAATACGGAGAGGGATATTTTTTACGCACCTCCGCTTGAGCCATCTGCAGTGCCATTACCGGATCTTTTACAGCAAACAGATACTTATAAAAATGATGCATCAATTCGGCAGTAGCTTCATCGTTCACTTTCCACAAGGACATGAGTAAATAATTAGCGCCGGCTAACTTCATAGAACGTTGCAAGCCATAAACCCCTTCCCCATTTTTAATTTCTCCCAAAGCGGTTTCGCAAGCTGAAAGAACCACGAGCTTTGTTTTTTCAAGCGGCAAGGACAATGCTTCATACGCGGTGATGATCCCATCTTCTGAACCTTCCAGCCTAGACGGTGATCCTGCCAAGGCTAAAATCAAACCGGAATTAAAAAGAGGATTGGAAGCCGAGGTAGCGAAAGGGCTAATGCCTTTTAATGGTGCCTTTGCCTGAGTATTTTCTTCGTTAAAAAATCCATGCGTAGCCAAATGCAGCACCTCCGGAGAAGCCGCTTGTTTAAGTGTTTTTTCGCTGGCTTGAAGTCCTAATCTTTGTACATGAGAAACCTTATATTGCATAAGCACTGAAGCTATTGAATTCAATTCCTTTTCCGTTCCAGGCAAAGCACTTATGTTTTGCCCTTGCAACAAAGCCCGTTGATCACTTTTCCTATCGGATAAAGTGTTGGAATCGGAAGGATGGTAAAACGCCGGAGCTCCCAACAATAATCCATTCGTGGGCATCGAAAATACAGGCGTTGGCTCTTTTAAAAATCTCAAACTATGAACCCATTTCAAGTGCAGTTGATCGGCCAGGTACTTTTTATTTTCCGGATTCCAAAAAGTAAGTGCATTGATTTTATTGTAAACTCCGTCTGGCGCCATAACCAATGTAGTGCATCCTTCCATATATGGTTGCAAGGATTTCCAGTATGACGCATAACTCAAGGTGTCTTGTGTTTTAAATCGAATGCAATTTTGATAATACTTCAGCCATTTTGTTTCCATCAGTTTCCCATTCGGAAATACAACACATTCCAAACCCGTATTTTCAGGTTTAAGCACTAAGGCCAGGTAAATAATTTCGTCTTCGCTCTTTTCAATGCGCACCCATTCTATTGCGACCTCTCCTTTTTTTAATTGAAGTTTACATTGTTCTGATCCTGGCACCCAATCTGTCTTAGGGCGCTGAACAGAAGAAGCCATTTTTTTCTCCAACTCATTGATCTCATACGATAACTGCTTTAGATCCATGGCATTCTTTTCTCTTTCGGATTGGGACATGCGCAGGGCATCGGCATAGCGGTATCGAAGTGCTCTCCAGGCATCGTGCCATACTTGTTGGTTTGAATCGGCAGGGGGCCGCAACATTTCTTTCATGGATTCCGCAATGATGCCTTTGGTTTGGAGTACTTGCTTCCATAAAGCTTCTTTCAACTCCGGATGTTGTGCATAGTGAACTAAACAAAATTTTCGATAGGCATTTATGTACGGGGCAAATCGCTGCCAGTAGGAAGATTTTTCCGATTCGCTTAATCCCGGAAATACCTGTTCTACCTGATACATTAGTAAGGAATGCAATTGCTGGTAGGCCGCATTGGTTTCTGGGAAAGAATTCTTCTTTTCCAATACTTCAATGTATTCGTATAAAACCTGAATGTATAAAGGACAATTTTCTCCTACTGCGCGGGCAATGACTTCCAGGGCATTCTGATAACGCTGCAGGGCAAGTTCCCAACGGCCCTGCTCTTTGTACACCTTCGCCTGATTAGCGATAATGCTGGCGTAATCCGGATGATTAACATCGGAAACTTGACGTCGAATGGTTTCTGCTTTTTTAAACCAGGTAAATGCGGAATCAAGACTATTTTTTTCGAGATATAAATTCCCGATACTATTGGCATAATCCGCATACCATTCACTTTTCTGAGTAAAAATTTGTTCTGCCAGATTCAAGGCTTGTAATAGATAAGCACGGGCTGGCTCCCATTGACGTTGGTGTAAATACACAACACCTATGTTGTGCAAGGTAATAGAACGAAGTTGATGATCTTCTCCATAATACGAGGTTTCCCAATCTAGCACTTGTTTGTATTGTTCCAGGGCTACCTCGTATTGACGAAAATAAAATTGAATATTGGCCAGGTATTTCCGTGTGTTGTAATAAGAGACTTCCTGTAATGGTGTGTGTGCTCCCTGCAAATCCAATGATTTCCTATATAAAGCTTCGGCCTCAGTATACCTCCCATAACGCTCCAAGAGTAAGCCCGTATTGGTCAAAACATCGGTATATAAGTTGGTATTTTCTTTTTTTAAAGTGGTAAGTATTTCTGCATCCAACTGATACAAGGCCAGTGCTTTATTAAAATAACCTAGTTTGTCGTATAAAAATTCAAGAGAGCCATGCACATAAAGTGCTTCTCTTGATTGTTTTCCATGAAGCTCATAAACCATGGCCTGGGCTTTTTCTGCGCACAACAACGCTTGATTAAAATTCTTTCGTTCTACCTGTGCGTTGGCTTTTTCTAACCATGAATCCCATGCTTCCTGAGCTTTTAAGGGTAAAAGAGTACAGACAAAAAAAAGAAGTAACCAGTAGTTCATTTTTATTTTCATATTCAAACCCAAAAAATAAAAGTAAGAAACCCAAGAATAGTCTTTTACCGAAACTATCTTTTCTTTTCAAGATAAAAAAAAATCCTGGTCTTTACAGACCAGGATCTATGAACACAATGTAAATCAAGACTTATTTCAGGACGGGTTCCTTGTACAAACGGTAATATACCGTATTTCCTTGCACCTCACCATCCAGGTATTCTTGGGTATAAAGGAGCATGTTTTCACGGATTTGACTGCCAGCATTGGAATACGCTCTCAGGGTTCCCTGCTTTCTGCCCAACAGGTCAATAAAATAAATTAAAGTTTCCGAACTCAGTTCTTCCACAATTTTCTTATATCCTATTTTCATAACCCATTTTCTGTTTGGTAATTGACTATATACTTGTTTATAACGAGTAACCCTTTCAAATGGTATGCCATTCTATTAAAAGATAACCGCTAACAATCCTATCAAAAGAGCGATGGCATAAAAGGATAGCAAGATGAGTGTGAAAATTCCGATGAATCGGAATACGGATTTTAAATTTTGAAAGCCCATCAAAAACAAGTCAAAACTTTGTTCACGTATTGAAGTCCCCAGTTTTACAGAGAAATTATACATGTAGTAGATAGGGAAAAAGTATATGACTACAAACAATAAATAAAAGATCCCCAAAAAAGACATGTTTCCCATTCCTGGTAAATTAGAAAAAGAACTCAGTCCAAACATGAAAAAAAAGGAAGTCAGCACTAAAATTCCACACATGACAAAACCAACGATGGAAAGAAATTTCCCCCATCGGGCAATTTCGGAAAGGTAAGCCATAAGTTCTTGTTGATCAAATAGCGAGAATTGATCCGATAATAAATTTTTATCATTTTCCATATCTTAAAAAAGTTTACGAGTTCTGAGAAAGAGGCGCACTTGTGTGAATATTCTGCAACCACCTCCAAGTATAAAATCAATTTACTTTTTTATTAGAACTTCTTCCTACTTATTTATCAACATGGCGATTATTCTTATTCCTTGGGATAACAACCTAAATCCCATTGAATGCGATTTTCCTATCGCTTGTTCCCAAATAAAGATAAACCATTCCAGATTCAGGAAATACCTATCCTTATTCTTTGGGGTGTTGATTCATAAGATTCTAACAATCAGCAATTGGAAATAAAAATAAAAACGGGCAACACATTTGATTTCTTATTTATGGAACAAGCTATAACAATTCTAAAGTATTTCAACATAAAAAAACCTTACTATGAAAACGGCCATCACACTACAGGAATTCATATTGGAAGAACAATGGAATTCCGAATTTTTCCCTTCTGAGTTATACGACATACTTCAATCCTTACATCAGGCGACAAAAAAAATTCAATTCACATTGCGGCGTCCTCAGCAATCGTTTGAGCAGGCAACAGATTGGCGTTCCAGGGAAAAAGAAATGGATTTGTATGCCAACCGACAATTATTAATGGCACTTGGAAACACAGCTTCCGTTGCGGGATATGCTTCTGAGGAAATGGAAGATTTCCATACTTTTGATAGTAAAACCCCATTAACAGGCGAATATATTGTAGTCGCAGACCCTTTAGACGGCAGTTCCAACTTGAGTTGCAACGGAAGTAGCGGTACTATTTTTGGAATTTATAAGCGCATATCTTCCGGGCATATTGTATCGGAACTTGATTTTATGCAACCAGGAAAACAATTGGTAGCGGCAGGTTATGTTTTGTTTGGGCCTGCCACGGTATTGGTATACTCCACAGGAAATGGAGTACATGTATTTACCTACGACCATGAACTAGGAGTGTATTGCCTGGAGCAGTCACATGTAAAAATCCCTAATCCTGGCATGTACTATTGCATCAATGAAAGTCATGATTTTACTTTTCCACCTGCCATTCGTCATTTTTTAAAATTTGCCAAGATACATGATCCGGAAGATTTGCGCCCTATGCAGCATCGGTACAGCGGAGCGCTGGTAGCAGATTTTCACCGAATACTGATGCATGGTGGAATTTTCATGTATCCACCAACAGCCAAACATGAACGTGGAAAACTGAGGCTGGTGTATGAATGCAATCCTCTAGCCTTTCTGGCCTCGCAGGCTGATGGAAAAGCCAGCGATGGGTTTTCGGAAATCCTCAACAAAAAAGTTCACCACCTGCATGAGCGGTGTCCCTTTTACATTGGATCTGCGAGAAATATAGAGGTGCTTGAAAATTTATTCCGAAATAAAAACAGAATTTCATGATCGGTTATTCTCTATACCATTCCAATCCGAGGCGAATAGTAGTTTTACCTTGTTTTAATTGATAAGAAGATGGATAACTATCGTTTACATCGTTATTGGAAAGCGATCGAAAAGTATCGAGAGAATAGGTACCCACCTCCATCAGTAGTTGTAGATCTTCCTGTGCGCCACAAAGTCCAAAACCATCATCGTCAAAACATCCAAAAGAGAGGGGCGTACTGGATTGCAGCTCCAATGATGGCGATAGGATAAAGGTAAGAGGAAGGTTACTTTGAGAGACATCAGGGCTAGTAGAGCTCTTAACCACCTGATTGCTGCACATGGTGGTGTGCTGGCATATTTTCACATACACATCCGGATCACTGTTGTCGGGATCCCAGCGATAATCGGGATCGTAAGAGACCAACTGCATCGAAACAATTTTAACACGATTAGGAACATTCCCTATGGTAACCGATTGCGAGGCTTCTTTGGTAGTGGAGAAATATTTTTCATCGTTGCCTGTTACCTTCAGGTTTACCTGATAACTACCATCGGAAGAAAAAAAATGCCGAACGGTTTTAAGATCCGAAGAAGCTGAAAGAGTTTGTCCATCCCCGAAATTCCAGGCATATTTTATCTGATCCCCCATGGATTGATTGGCGGTAAATTCCACTTCTCCATTTTCCAGAATGCGGTAAGTAAAGTCTGCTGATTTTACTGCGTCTTTGTTCTTTTCGCGACAGGAAATAAGTAAGAACACCACAATGAAAAGACTTGAGAAAACGAGGCGGGATGCGTTCATACAATCGACTAAGTTGATAATGCGTTGGTAGGCAAAGATACAAAAGGATTACCATTCAACTGTTACCACCATTGAGAATTTCGTTTTCTTAGAAAATTTATTATCAAACAGGAAGTCAAGTTGCTCAAACAGAATTTTACAGAATAGTTATTTTTATTTAAAAAAACCGTTGAATAATTTTTTTCTTGTTTTCACGTAAGTGACGGATATAAGATTGGGCAACTGGACTAAGGGCTTTATTTTTTAACCAGATAAGTCTCCATTGAGTGCGAATGGGTAAGCCAGCTACTGGCAAAATCACCATGGATTTGCGCTTCAACTCGTCGCGGATGCCAATGACAGGCATGATCGAAATTCCTAATCCAGCCAAAACAGCTTGTTTAACGGCCTCATTGCTGGTTAATTCCATCTTTTTCCGCGCTCTGATGTTTTTCTTTTCGAAATATAACTCCATCACTTTACGGGTGGCAGAACCTTCTTCTCTGTAAATTAAAGCTTGGGTTTCGAGGTCTTCTTTGGAGTATTTTTCTTTGTCCTTTTTAAAATGTTTGCTGGAAACAAAATATAATTCATTGTCCATGATAAGCTCTTCTTCCACTTCCAATTTATCGGGAAGCACGGAAACAAGAGCAAACTCAATGCTACCTTTGGCCAAACTTTCTACTACTTTGGATTTGTTGGTTACATCCATCACCAGGTCAATTCCTTGATTTTGATGCATGAACTCCGATAAGAAATAGGGCATTACATATTTGCCAGTAGAAGCCACCCCAATAAGTAAACGCCCACTCAGCAGGCCCTTATAAGCCATTGTTTTATAATTAATGGCATGAACCTCCTGTAAAATCCGATTGGCCATACCATATATTTCCATTCCAAAATCAGTAATCTGAAGTTGTCTTCCGATTACTTCTGTTAAAGGAATCTCAAACTGATCTTGAAAATTTTTCATTTGTATGGACACCGCCGGCTGAGTCATAAAGAGCTCTTCTGAAGCTTTCGTGATGCTTTGACATTGCACCACTTTAGTAAAAACCAAGAGTTGATGAAGGGTGTAATTCATAACGAATTCTTATGTTAATCATAGTAAATATAAATAAAAATAAATAAACAAAAAGCTTCAATTTTGACATATGAAACATGTCATACATTCCTTTTCTATTCTGAAAGAGGTGATTTTTTCAGAAATACCAGCCCATCGCCAAAAGGCCAGGGCTTTTCATTCTATCGGTTTACGCCGTTGGAATATTCTGGCAGGCATCGACGAACTAAGGAAACGTCAGGTCTTTACTTGCCCCCGAAAATTATGGAAACCTACTTCCTTGCCAACATTTAAGCCTCGATTCAAGGAATCGTTTTATCATTCATTTCATCTGCTAAGTTAAATCCATTCTCAATTATGTCCTTCGATTTACTTATATCCAACCTTAGTAATCCTGCCTTTATGTTTTTCATTTTGGGAATATTGGCAGTTAAACTAAAAAGTGACTTAGAAATACCCGGACCAACCTCTAAATTTATCTCCCTGTATTTATTGTTCTCCATCGGATTCAAAGGAGGACAAGAACTTTCACACGAGGCGTGGGACATGGAAATATTCTATTCCATATTATTTGGGATTAGCCTAAGCGTATTAATACCCTTTTATATATACTTTATTCTGAGAAGAAAATTTTCTACTTACGACTCTGCCGCATTGGCCGCAGCGTATGGTTCGGTAAGCGCCGTGACGTTTGTTACAGGTGTTTCTTTTTTGGAATCGCATCAAACTACTTTTCATGGCCACATGGTAGCAATCATGGCCTTAATGGAATCGCCAGCCATTGTGGCAGGAATCTTCTTATTGAGCTTATTTAAGAAGGAAGAAGGACGATCCATTTCCATTCCAACCATTCTCAGGCACTCATTGACCAATGGTAGTGTATTCCTGATTATAGGAAGCCTCATCATTGGATTTTTGGCGAACCCATCACAAGCAGAAGGAATCAAGCCCTTTACCAACGATATCTTCAAAGGATTTCTGGCTATCTTTTTACTCGATATGGGAATTTCAAGTGGGAAAAAACTTGATTCGTTTCTTAGCCATGGGTGGTTTCCTGTGTTGTTTGCTATCCTGATACCGCTGATTAACGGATGCTGTGTAGCGTTGATGAGTGGACTAATCACCCAGGACGTAGGCAACAAATTCATGTTTGGAGTATTGGCTGCCAGCGCTTCGTATATTGCGGTGCCTGCGGCCATGCGCCTGGCCAATCCAAAAGCTGATCCAGGCTTATACCTCCCGATGGCATTGGCTATTACGTTTCCCATGAACATAACAGTAGGTATGCCCCTGTATTTATACCTCGCCAACTTATAATTCCGGTTATTTTTTATCAACTCCGGCGATAAAAACAAAAAAAGATTTTATCGCCGGAATTTTCATTTAGACATCCATTCAGCCCTCCAACCTGAGGTTAAGATTTTATTTCCCAGCTACTTTTTCCTTCACGAAATTCTCATGGTAGTAAGCATTGCTAATGGGTGTTTGTATTGCCCCAGTGGCCCAATAAGCCCATGCCCTCAGTTTTTTTCATTTTTCTTTGAAACGTTTTTTAGGTTCCGAAGTCTTATAGGTAAAGTTTAAATAACTCAACCAACACTCATTTACTATGATTATCTTCCAACGGATTGTGCTGACGGCATTATTGGGTTTTACACTAGCCACGATATTCAGCTCTTGTAAAAAGGAAAAAGAGAGTCCTGAGCCAGAGATTCAAAACCAAGAAAACACCAAAAATAATCCAGAGCCCTCACCCAATAGCATTTATATCAACAAAGAATTATTCTTGAAAAAACAGGCAACAACCTTTGATAGTTATTTTAACAATACCACCTATTTTCAAACGGCCTCCACATTCAAAATCATTTATTCCTATATTAATTTACCAAGCAGCAATCCAGCTTCAGGATATTACAGCTTAGAAAAATTTACTGATTCTTACACTTACCCAGGAAAAAATAAAGCATCCATCGCTATATACTATGGTGGAAATAATTACAAGTCAATTTCAGATTCAACCCAACAAGTTCAGATCATTAATAAAGGAGATTCCATTGAGGTGATTTACAAAAATATAACCCTAAAGGCTATTACCTTCCAGGAAGAACTAACCATCATTGCATCCGGAAGATTTACTATAGGCACCAAAACTCCCAAGCCATTTTATACCGGCAATGCCACCTTTACATTTGGAACAGCAAATAAAGTAAACTACGAGGTGATCAATGAAAATCACGAGTATGAGTTCAAAAGTTCAACTCTTGGAAATTTTAGTTTACTGAAGTTTATATTCAAAGAAAAACCAACGACCACCAAAACCTATACGATCAGCACCATTTATCCAACTACAACCAATGAGGTTTACATTGATATGATGGCGAGCAATTTAGATTTAATAGACATTACGGATACCGATAAAACTTTATCAGTGACTGCGAATTCCGATGGAAGCATAAGTCTTTCCTTCTCCAATGTTGCGGCCACGAGGAAGGTAGGATTGGGTGGTTCCAGCACAAATATTACCTGTAGTGGCAACGCCACCATGACTCAACAATAATAAAAACCGCTCAATTAAAAGGGATGGGATAGCCGAATCAGGAACATTTCATCCCTTTCAAACGCAGCCTCATTTCCGACATTTCTAGTTCCAGAAAGAGAATGACTACTTACATGTTAGAATCAAACTAAAGAAGAACAAAAAATCCAACCTGTTATTTTATGAAAATTCATTTCCCATCCATTAAGATTTTAGTCCTTATTTCGTTAGTGAATTTATTCAGCTCTTGTAAAAAAGACAAAGAAAATACGTACAACTCCGTTAGTCCAAAACAACCAGAATACTATGGAATGAGTGCCCAAACGTTGATTATTGACAGTACAACCTTCCGGCAAAATATGGCTGCGTATTTCAATACCCCCTACAACAGCACAGGAAAATTCATAAACACTTCCACCATTGCGGATTTTAATATTTGTTTGCCGAATAGCAATGCTGCCAGCGGTGATTATTCCATTAGCTGGTACAGCTATGACCAGGCTTATCCGGGAAACGGAAAGGTTTCATTAACTATTAAAATTAATGGTACCAATTACTATTCCATTCCAGATTCTATCAACAAAGTTCAAGTTGTAAACACCGGTGATTCCATAGAAGTAATTTTCAAAGATGTCCTTACCACCGTTTTCAGCGCTTTTGATCGTAAAAAAGTATCCGGGAGAATAAAATTTGCCACCAAAAGACCAAGCATTACATATCTCGGCAATGCTACGCATACCTATGGAACATCCGACATGATTGTGTATTATAGCGTTCCCTATTATCAGCGTTTTACCTTTAAAAACACATCCTTTCTAAGCTCCAGCGAAATGGAAATCATTTTCTATTCCTTGCCTAATGCCACCAAAACGTACACCTTTACTCAAAGCAACCCCAATAGCGACTCTAAAGTTTTAGTAAAACTAAAATACAGCAATGAAACCCTCCTTGTCAACGATCCAAACAAAACCATGTCGGTCACCAAACATGAAGATGGAAAAATTTCGTTCTCGTTTGAAAATGTACAAGCCATCAAGACCAAAAACTCTGTTATGACTGAAGCAACCGCCAGCGGAAGTGGAACCTTTTATCAGCTAAAATAACAGAGTGACCATTCGAAGTAAAACTTTTGGACATCATTAGCAGGAATTTATTCCAGATTTTCGGATCATTTGATTCTTTCCTTGAAAACCAAACTATACAATTTAAAAAAACATTAATTCATTCAACCGCTAAATAAACATCATGAAAACGATTAACTCCTCAAGCAACCGAATCATCTTTATAACTCTGTTTACCGCGACGTTTGGCTTCTTCGCTTGTAAAAAAGAAAAAAAAGAGGAAGAACCAGCCACTAGCAATTCCGTTGTGAAAACACAAATCATGGATGGCAAATGGAGGTTGGTTCAGGTCAGCAAACTATCTAATGGAGTACTTTCTTACCAGGAATTAGAAGAATGTACATTAGATGATGTAGCCATTTTTAAAAATGATACGTATGAAAACCAAGATGGTGAAATAAAATGTGAACCAAGCTCGGAGGAGCTTTCAACATGGTCATTATTTAATAATGATGAAAACCTAAAGATGGCTGATGAAGTATATTCAATCAAAAAAATCAACAGCGATTCACTTATCTTAATAAATGACTTTGAAGGAACCATGTATACCTATCATTTGGCTAAGATAAAATAAGCGGGTAGCTTTCCTGCAAATCCAATAATACGATTCTACAGGCTTTGGTTATGTAGAATCGTTTCCTTTTTATTTAAGTTTCAGAATTAAAATACTCGACATTAAATCAATATTTAGAAAGAGGTGTACCTCCAAGTAAAGCGCTTTCAGTTTTTATCATTCCCGTCAAAGCACTTATTTTATCATGACGAATGATCCTTATAATCCAAGATCGCTGTTAGTCCTGAAGTATTATCGGTTGAGTGATCGTCTAACCCAATAACCTCCTTTCCCTTAAATGCTATACACTGAAAGGTTTTTCAAACGTTTTGAAGGACGTTGTAAGCCAGCATTAAAACTGTATCTAGAACTATGCTGGAATGCAGTAAAACTAAATTGGGAGTATTTTCCCTATGAACCTTGGGAGAAAACGTTAAGCAGCAAAAAAGTTGGGTTGGAGAATAGAGCAGCAAACTCAATACTGCATAAATTAAAAAAGCCACGCAATTGCGTGGCTTTTATTTCGTACCCAGAGTCGGAATCGAACCGACACTCCGCGAGGGAACACGATTTTGAGTCGTGCGCGTCTACCAGTTCCGCCATCTAGGCATATTGGATACGGGCTGCAAAGTTAAGTTAATTTTATAACTTTCAAACTGTTTCCAATATTTTTTTTAAAAATAATTAACAGTATTCTTTGAAGGTTTCTTCCAAATGGGCAGCAATCATTTCGGCATTGCGTCCTTCGATCATGTGACGTTCAATAAAATGGACCAATTTACCATCTTTAAACAAAGCTATGGATGGTGAAGAGGGTGGATAGGGCAATGTGTACTCACGAGCCTTTTGAACCGCTTCTTTATCAACCCCTGCAAATACCGTCACCAGCTTTGATGGTTTTTTATCACTGCGGTTTACAGCCAGCTTTACGCCTGGGCGAGCAGCGCCAGCCGCACAACCACATACTGAATTAATTACCAGCAAGGTGGTGCCTTGTGTTTCGTTTAGAACGGCATCTACTTCGGTTGTATTTTTTAACTCCTGAAAGCCTGCATCAGTCAGGTCTTTTCTCATCGGGGCTACTAAATGTTCAGGGTACATATCTTCTTTTTTTTAATCAGTTTTGTAATATACTAGTAACAGATTTACATAAAGCCAAGTTCCAATTTCGCTACTTCAGTCATCATGTCCTGGTTCCAGGGTGGGTCGAAGGTAACTTCTACCGTCACTTCGTTTACCCCCTCGATTTCTTTTATTTTATTTTTCA
>JALONM010000083.1 GCA_025454925.1 Cytophagaceae bacterium | reverse complement strand
ATGCAACGCGAAAACCTGATCAAGGAAGAGTGGGAAGCATTGAAGCGTGATAAAGAAACTGCTGAGTTGAAATTGGAGAAAGCACTGCAAGAGAAAGAGCTAGCACAACAGGAGAAAGAAAAGGAACGACTGGAAAAAGAGAAAGAACGAAAAGAGAAAGAACTAGCGCAGCAGGAGAAAGATAAGGAACGACTGGAAAAAGAACTGGCCCTACAAGAGAAGGAGAAAATTCAAAAAGTCCTCATCACCTACCTTCTTACTTCAGGTGTTTCAATAACAGATATTGCCGCCCAACTTAATATTTCGGAATCTGAAATTGTACGATTGATGCAATAGCTAAAAAACGGTTGACCTATTCAATAGTCAGGAAACAAGCATTGCGTTCTCCTTGATCCATTAATGCCATGAACACTCTCCATAGTGCACCTCGCTTTAACTGAAAACGACCTGCTAAAAATTTCGTAAGGCCTGCATTACGGCATGAACTGGAAGCCCTACCACATTAAAGTAAGAGCCTTGAATGGACGATATACCAATGTATCCGATGTATTCTTGTATGCCGTAGGAACCTGCTTTGTCAAAGGGCTTGAATTGGTCCACATAATATTCGATGTCTTGTCGTGAAAGGGATAAAAAATTCACTAGTGTCGTTTCACGGAAGGAAATTTTTTTGTTCTTACTCAACAGGCAAACCCCAGTAACTACTTCATGTGTATTGCCCGATAATTGTTGCAGCATGTCCATGGCTTCATGCCTGTCTTTGGGCTTACCCAGTATTTTGTTTTTCAAAATTACCACTGTATCGGCTGCTATCACCAATTCATTTTCGAGTAACTCCGGTTCAAAGGCAGAGGCTTTTCGCTTAGCCAGCATTTCAGGAACTTCCTGGCAAGGCATGTCTTCCGGAAAATCTTCCGGAGTATCTTTGGTTTTAACCGTAAAGGAAGGTATCACTTGTTGCAAAAGTTCCCTGCGTCGCGGAGAACCTGAAGCAAGTATAATGGAATAGGCAGAAGAAAACATCAGGGCGCGGTATTGGATGGCTTAGTGGTACCCGAAGTCTTGGATTTTACTTTATCTTTAAACGACAAGGGCGTTACGAAGGAAAGCTTATAACACAAAATATTGTCGTTTTTATCTTTTGTTCCCCATAGCGAAATATTATCCAGGTAATCGGTGTTGGTATTCATCCAGCCGCCTTGCAAGCTAATGCCATAGCCTTGAGGCAACACATAGGTAATACCCAAACTTGTTGGAAAATAAAACGCCAGGTTGGAATATTCTTCCCCTTCTTTGCGCGTGTTTAATTGAGATTGTAATTTCTGGTCGTTATCATCCTTGGGAAGAAAACGAAATAAACCTATACCTTGGGACACATACGCTGAAAATCCATTCTTTCGAAGGAAATTCAATCGTAAACCATAATGCAAGGATAGAAATGTGGTATTCGCAAATTTATTGGGACTAGGTTGTGGATTGGAAAGATCATCAAATTGATAGGTGGCATTTTGAGCGGTAATACCTCCCCATTGAAAATTAAAAGTACCCGAAAGCCGCTTGCCGAAACTATTGACCACTGTGGCATTCAGGCTTCCTTTCCATTTGGAATATTGGTGGGATAAATCTCCTTTATAAGAATTAGCTCCCAAGCCTAACTCCAGATATCGTGTTGGTTTTTTACTCTCTTGTGCCCCCAAAAAAACAGGAAGTGAAAAAAGAATCAGTAAGAGTTTATGCATACACGGTTAGTTGGAATTTCAGTACCTAAACGAAGATTAAAGGTATTTAGTATTCTTCATATCTGCAATATACCGGGCTAGTCGGTGGATGATATAGGCATTTAAATCCCGGCGGGAGGATACTTTCCATTGCCCTTCCATGGTTTGTATGCCTTCGGAGGCAAACGATACGATGGAAGAGTAGGGTAGAACGCTTTCCCGCTTAAAGAGGCCAAAGTGAATGGTTTTGATCATTTCGTGCGGGTATAACCTGATTTCAACCCTGGCAAAAAACCAGATAAAGATCAAGTAAAATACGGGGACAAATGCCATTCCTGATGCCAGCCAGGCTGCCGCCAATTGTCGCGAATAAGAGAAGGTAATTAAGAACGCAAGGGCTGCTACCATGCCTGCAAACAGCAATAATACAGAACTGGTGAATAATTCTTCCAGGGTCCAGGCATGTTTGCGCTTGTAATGTATGGAAGAGGCATCGCCTGCATCAGATTCTATCACGTAGTGAGGCTTGGGGTGGCCTTGCGATTGACAGAATGTCACCGCATTTGCCTGCACATTTTTTATAGAGTCGGTCATGGCGGTACACGAATTATTTTATTGTAACGCATCCTGCACGGTATGGTTAACCTGGCAAGTAATGCCTTACGTTACTGGTATCTATCCCATACGGCGGGCAAATGTAAACGTTGTGTTCGCCGCGTGTAACAAGCAAGGAACAAGGGATGTAAAAAAACTCCTGTTAACTCGTAAAAATGCTTGTTGCGACTTGCCTCCCCCAGGAACGAAAGAGCTAAAGCCATCCTGGCATTATTTATTCCATCCGGCCAACGAAATTCCTCTGATTTTCCGGAACAGTTCCACGGCGTAATTGTCTGTCATGCCAGAAATAAAGTCCATGGCACTTTGCACTTTTTCATAATGACAACTTTGTTCGTGATAGGTAACAAATTGTTGAGGAATCAGACTCAGAATTTTTTTATCGCGGTGTGTTTTTCGTTTTTTAATCAAGGCGGGTACAAAATCTTCCAATAGGCCTCCCATCACCCGGTAACCTGCCAATTCAATTTCAACCACAGCACTGTGGTTGTAAATTTTTTCAATGGAAATCGAATCAATGGTGTTTAGAATGGACTGCATGGATTCCGGCAATAAGTCGAGCAACGGTTTTCCTAAATTTCCAGAGAGTATTGCCGCTTCGTTTTCTATAAAAATATCGGTAACCGCCAAGGCCAGCACGTTTAATACTTTGCCGCGCAAATAACTGATGCGCTCGTTGCTGTCACCGATCTGGCTTAGCTCTGCAAGCGTAGGCGTTACTTCGTCGTACGAGGAAAGCGTAAGTAAATCGATGAAAAGTTGCTCTACGGTTTCGCTGCTCAAGATCTTTAGACGGTGCGCATCTTCAAAATCAATCACCCGGTACGATATATCGTCTGCGGCTTCTACCAGGTATACAAAGGGATGTCTTTTATACGCGAGGTAGGGAGTATCTTCTTTGATCATCCCCAGCGATTCGGCGATGCTGGTAAATCGACTTTTCTCTGATTGAAAAAATCCGTATTTTTTTTTGGACAGGGTGTCTTTCTGGTCGCGAATAGATTCGCAGGGATATTTGGCAATGGAAACCAGGGTGCTGTGTGTAAGGCGGATTCCACCCTCCAGGCGCCCTTTGAATTGATGAGAAAGCACTCGGATGGCGTTCGCATTGCCTTCAAACTCTACAAAGTCCGACCATTCACCTTCTTCAAAATAGCTTTTCAGCTTGCGGTCTTCAATCATATCATCCTGGTGTTCCAGGAAATAATTGGAGATGGCTTTTTCTCCTGAATGACCAAATGCCGGATTGCCTATGTCGTGCGCCAGACAAGCCGCAGCGATGACATTGGCCAATTCGTATTTATAAAATTCATGTGTGGCCGGTGTAAAATCCTGCTGGTGCCGCAGACTAAGTTTGTTGCCCACAATCTTACCCAAGGATCGGCCCAGGCTTGCCACTTCGAGGCTATGGGTTAACCGGTTGTGTACGAAAATTCTTCCTGGCAAAGGAAAGACCTGGGTTTTATCTTGCAATCTTCTAAAGGCAGAGGAGAAAATGATACGATCATAATCGCGCTGAAAATCGCTGCGCGGGCCCGACTCTGCGGTGTAGGGCATCCCTGTTCGTTGTGCCGAATAACACGTGTTCCAATCCATGGGAGGTAATTTTCTTAAAAGTACTAATTTTTTTACTGTATTTGACCAATCGTGCCAGCGACGCGCATGCGTTCATGTGCAATCGGCATTTCTTTTTGCAGGCAGTTCGAAGGAACGATTTCGATGAAATGGCCGGGGAGCATTTTGTGTTTTTATCAAAATAGCACAGGGCAATGGATGGAATTTTTTTTAAATGTTTTTTTGGGCGGCTTATCCGGCTTTCGCTTCAAGGCCATGGCTGCCTGGGCGCCATGGCTCTTTCCACTCTATCCGGGCCGCAAGGAGCACTAGCCATACTTCCTCCTGGATGGTGGAGCCAATGCTTTTCGCGTGAGGGACAGAGCGTAAAGCCCGCAGTGGCGTGGTGGCGCTCTTAGCGCCACCACCCACACGAGGACTTGCAGCGATGGCCCGACCCAAACGCAGTGCAGGGGCACGCCCAACATACAGTTTTGAGTTTGAGTATTTAGTTCGAATGTTAATTTTTCATACTACCATAGCAAGTGTATACACTGATTTTTATAAAAAATATCGAATATATGGCTCTGAAGGCATGCATCCAGCGTTCGTTACATTCTCAGTATTTGAATTCTGTGTTATAACAATTCAAGCGCTTGACCGTATCAACAATTTGATTATTTTGCAGAGCAGAATGGAAAAGAAATAATGAGCGCATCCGTATTAGTTACCGGCGGGGCCGGATACATTGGTTCACATACCGTAAGATTGTTACATCAGCAAGGGTATAAAATTGTAGTATTAGATAATTTGGTGTACGGACATCCCGAAGCAATTCTTTCCGATGAGATTTTACTGGTAAAGGGGAACGTGGGAGATAAGAACTTGCTGCGTACATTGTTTGATACACACAAGTTTGAAGCGGTGCTTCATTTTGCGGCCTATGCTTATGTGGGCGAATCGGTAACGAATCCTTCCAAATACTACCACAACAACCTCATAGAGCCACTGGCCTTGCTGGAAGTCATGGTAGAAAAAAAATGTCTTCGTTTTATTTTTTCATCTACCTGCGCCACTTACGGTAATCCAGTGTATACACCCATTGATGAAAATCATCCGCAATTGCCCATCAATCCTTACGGAAGCAGTAAAATGATGTTGGAATGGGTAGCCCGTGATTTTAAGATTGCGCATAATCTCAACTATGTTTTCTTGCGGTATTTTAATGCCAGCGGGGCTTCGCACGATGCCCAAATCGGAGAGGATCACCAGCCTGAAACACATTTGATACCGCTTGTTTTCGAAGCGGCCATGGGAATACGTCCGAACATTACCGTATTTGGCACGGATTACGATACGCCGGATGGCACTTGCATACGTGATTATATACATGTAGAAGATTTGGCTACCGCGCATCTTCGTTCGCTGGAGCGCTTGCTGCAAGGAGGCGATAGTTTGATTTGTAATTTAGGTACTGGCAATGGTTTTTCTGTTAAAGAAGTAATTCAGGCGGTAGAAAAAGTTTCGGGACTTCAGGTGCCGGTAGTTTACGGCGAGCGCCGTGCTGGCGATCCACCCGCATTAGTCGCCAACGCTTCCAGGGCCAAGCAGGAGTTGAATTGGGAAGCTTCGTACCGTACCGTGGAAAGTATTGTAGCCTCTGCCTGGAAATGGCATAACAGCGCCTGGAAAGGCCGCTATGCGAATAAAAAATAGGGCACTCACAACCACGTAAGCGAAGCGTTTCCTAGCATTCCGGAAGATTTACCGAAACGTTGGTCGCAAGTCCGCCTTGTGAAGTTTCCTTAAACCGGGAGTTCATGTGTTCGGCTGTTTCTTTCATGGTTTTTATTACTTCATCCAAACTTACTTTGGCATTGCTGGGGGTACTTTCCAGGGCGATCATGGCGGCGGTTACAGCTTTGATAGCTCCCATGGAATTGCGTTCTATGCAAGGTATTTGTACAAGTCCGCCAATAGGGTCGCAGGTCAAGCCGAGGTGATGTTCGGCGGCAATTTCAGCAGCCATCAACACTTGTTGCGGACTACCTCCCAAGCATTCGGTGAGTCCGGCAGCCGCCATGGAAGAGGAAACGCCAATTTCAGCCTGACACCCTCCGGCCGCAGCAGAAATAGTGGCGCCACGTTTAAAATATTTTCCGATCTCGGCGGCGGTTAGTAAAAAACGATATACATCTTCAATGCTTGCTGTTTGTCCGGAAAAGCACCAGTAGTAAATGATGACGGCGGGCAATACGCCTGCTGAGCCATTGGTAGGTGCCGTTACAATTCTCCCCATGGAAGCGTTTACTTCATTGACCGCCATGGCCAGGCAAGATATGCGGGTTAATACTTTCCGGAAATCTCTTCCTTCTTTCATGGCTTCCAGCCATTCATCGGCATGGGTGTAGCTGTGATTGCGCAGCAATTGCTTGTTGAGCGCTGCCGCCCTTCGTTTTACCTGCAGTCCTCCCGGTAAAATGCCTTCTGTATGGCATCCCACATAGGCCGACTCTTTCATTACCTGCCAGAGGTGTTGAAGTCCGTGTTGAATTTCTTCCTCACTTCGCAAGGCGCATTCGTTTTGCCAAACCAGTTCGGAAATGGAGCATCCTGCCTGAAGGCAGGCTTTCAGTAAATCAGTACTGTTGTTGCAGGGGAAAGGTACTTTTTGGGAATGAGAAGAATGCACTTCGTTTTCTTGTACCACAAATCCTCCTCCGATGGAATAATATACTTGTTCCCAGGTTTCTTCGCGTCCCACGGCTAGCATGCGCATGCCATTCGGATGAAAGGGCAATTGGGTATCCGGGTGGAAGTGGAGGTTTTTCAACAAGGAAAAGCAGAAGGTACTTTCAGAAATCTGTAATTCTATTTCGTGTCGGGCGGCGATATCTTGTATCCTGGCTAATTCAGAAGTCGCAGGATCCAGGCCGGAGAGTCCTAGCAGAATGGCTTTGTCGGAGGCATGACCTTTACCGGTGAGCGCTAGCGAACCGTAAATATGTACCTGTATTTCCAGCAAAGTGCCCAGCGGTTGTTTTGTCAGCGACTGTATAAATTTGCGCGCAGCTTGCCAGGGTCCTAAGGTATGAGAACTGGAAGGCCCTATGCCTACTTTGAGCATGTCGAAAACGCTGATATAAGATTCGGAATTCATAGTAAAAATTGCAGATAATTTTTTTGTGAAACGCTAGAGTATAGTTAAAGTTTTTGGAATTTATCCGGATCTCCCTCTAGGTGTTGTTTACGAATGGGGGAGAAAAGTGTCTTACTCTTGTTGAGTTTATAGGTAAGGTTATTGATAATCAAGGTGCATATTGTTTGTTAAGCGAATTGTTGCCCTGGCCGATTGGGTAAAATGTGGGTAATAGTTTTTAAAAACAGTTTCGTTAACGTACAAAATTTGTATTTTATGCTATTATATAGGTCTCAAACCTATGAACAGTATGTATGCACTTGTGTATGACCGGGTGGCTGGCATTAAGATGCTGCCTCCGCTGAAAATGCTAGCTTCCATTATCAAGAAGATGGATAGACCTCATTAACTCATCCGGGAATTTGATTTCAAGGATGAAAGGAATTAATAAACCCCAAGGTTGCTTTTGCAAGGTGTTTATTACTGATACAAAGCAATGGTGCTTGCGGTAGGACGTACTCGCAAGTATTATTACCTTCCATGCATTGCTTTTTCTCGTTAAAAAGTATTCGCTAGGTTAGGTTAATAGGGTTGGTAGCTGTTTGGGTGACAGCTACCACTTTTTTAACATGTACTTGGAATTTTTTTTATATGTATTCAATGAAGTAAATTTTTATTCTATTGTTTCAATGAATAATATAGTTGTTTGCGCAAGTGATGTTTGTATGAAACGATTTGTTATTTTTTGCTAAGGCGCAGCAGGAGGGAGTTTGATAGAATTAGTCTCCCTATTTAAATTTTATTCATTCAATAAATAGTCTCACATTTTATGGAATGAATTGTTGGGTAATTGAAAAAATATTGAATTTAGAAAACAAATCAACAATCTTCTGTTCGTTAAGCGTAAAAGTATGGCATAATCTGCGCGTCTTACCTCCCTGTTGAGGCCATTTTTTTTTCCGGTAATTCTTTCCTCTGTCATTTCTTCAGTATCATTTCTCATGGTTCAGTCAGAACCACGATAGTATAAACTAATGTAACTATGACCACAAATTACAAAACCAACAAAAGCAGCAAATCGCCCAACGATTTGCGTGAGAGGAAACGAGGAAAGTTTCCTGGCAATTACATTGCCACATTAATAGTATTACTTATGTGCTTCGGAAGTTTGCGCGCACAATTACCCACTGGATTTGTCATTAATCAGTTGACGCCAAATAACATCAATGAGGCTGTGGCTATGGCGCATGCTCCCGATGGTAGAATATTTATTGCCGAACGTAGAGGGAACCTTAAGGTTTATTTTCAGGGTACTGTTACTACCATCCATACAGTATCTACTATTACCGCAGGTGAACAAGGCTTGCTAGGCCTTGCCTTGCATACTAATTTTGCAAGCAATGGAAGGTGTTATATTTATTATACCGACGTCAGTAATACCTTTCATCGATTGGACATGCTTACCATATCAGCTACCAATCAGGTTACAAGCACCAATCTGATGCAGTTTGATCCCATTTTAAGTGGATTTCACAATGGAGGCGCCATGGTATTTAAAGATAATTATCTCTACATCTGCATAGGAGAAAGTAATCAACCTGCTCAATCGGCCAATTTGGATACATATCGTGGAAAGGTATTACGATTGTTGGATAATGGTGATCCTGCACCAGGAAACCCTTATTACAGCGAGGCAGGTGCCAACCGTCAAAAGAGAAGTATCTGGGCCATTGGTATGAGAAACCCTTGGTACATGAGTAAGGACCCGATTACCAATCGACTATATGTAATCGATGTGGGAGGTGGATTTGAAGAAGTAAATGATGTAACGGCTCCGGAAGCTTCCAGAAATTATAATTATGGCTGGGATCAAAACTGGAGATCGGGTGCCGATCAGGCCAATAGCACCACTACCATACCAGGTATTTTTTATTACGGCCATAATGGATGGGGATGTGCGATCACTTCAGGAATCGCGTTTAACCCAGCCGTCAGTACGGCCTATCCGGCGCAGTACCGCAACCGTTTTTATTTTACAGACTGGTGCTCGGGTTGGTTGAGAAGTTTCGATTTAAGCAATCCAGGCGGCGGTCATCAGGAATTTGCAGCTACTGGATTTTCAAGTGTATTAGGCTTGAGTTTAGGGATTGATGGAAATATTTATTTCTTCCGTTATAATACCAATGGATCTTTATGCCGATTGGAATATAATTTACCTACGATTCCGGTTGTTGTAAATCAACCTGTAAGCCGTACCGTTACTCAGAATGATCCGGTATCGTTCTCCGTTACCGTAAGTGGCGCGTCTCCGATGACGTACCAATGGCAGAAAGATAACGTGGCCATTCCAGGTGCCACTTCCAGTTCTTATTCCATTGCCTCTGCTCAGTTATCGGATGCCGGAACATATCGTTGTGTGGTGACCAATTCTTTCGGTACCGCAACCAGTCAGGGTGCCGTACTTCAGGTGCAACCCTTTAATGCACGTCCGGTGCCTCGCATTACCTTGCCTCTTACTACTCAAACCTGGAGTGTAAACGATGTGATTAATTATGCAGGAACCGCTACCGACCTCGAAGATGGAACCTTGCCTCCTTCTGCGTATCAATGGGAAGTACGTTTATTCCATAAAGATTGTCCTACTTGCGAACACTGGCATCCTGGTCCGGATGCGGCAGATGGTGTAACTTCAGGTTCTTTCATTGCCGATAACGGAGGAGAAACCTCCGCTAATATTTGGGTTCGATTATTATTGACAGTAACCGATTCGCAAGGTAGAACGGGGATAGATAGTGTGGATGTATATCCAAATAAAGTGAATCTCACGATGGTAAGTAATCCTGCTGGCCTTACACTGAGTGCCGGTCAGAGCAATGCTGCACCATTTGTAAAAGAAGCGGTAGTAAATGCCTTGCTTACTATCAACGCTGTAAGTCCGCAATTGTCGGGTGATTATTCGTATGCATTTTCATCCTGGAATATTGGAGGAGCAGCAAGTCAATTAATACGAGTGCCTGCAACAAATACTACGTATACAGCCAACTTCACAGGTACGTTTGTTGGTCAAACACCTTTTGGTGGCACACCCGTGAGCATTCCAGGAACAGTCCTGGCTCAGAATTATGATTTAGGAGGACAAGGGTTAGCTTACAACGATCTGTCAACGGGCAATCAGGGAGGGCAATACAGAACCACCGAAGCAGTGGACCTGGAAGCCTGCAGTGAAGGTGGATTTAATATTGCTTACGTGGCTACCGGTGAATGGACAGAATACACAATGAATGTAACTCAGACAGGAACATACTCCATTGGTTTGCGCGTTTCTACTCCCAATGCCGGTCGCACTGCGCATTTGGAAATCGACGGAGTAAATGTGTCGGGTACCCTTGCTATTCCTCAAACGGGTGGCTGGCAATCCTGGCAAACAGTAACGATTCCTAATGTAAGCATTGCCGCAGGATCCAGAGTACTTCGTTTATCGTTAGATTCTGATAACTTTAACGTATCCAGAATGGTATTCACGCTGGTGGGAGGAAATACAGCTCCTACGGTAAGCATTACCGCGCCAGCGGCCAATGCCAGCTTTACTGCTCCAGCTTCAGTGACCATTACAGCGAATGCGGCAGATGCCGATGGTACAGTAAGTCGTGTAGAGTTTTTCCAAGGAGCTACTAAAATCGGGGAAGATTTAACAGCCCCTTACTCGTTCACTTGGACCAACGTAGTTGCTGGTACCTACTCTCTTACTGCACGTGCCACCGACAACAGCAATGCCGTTACTAATTCAGCAGCAGTAGCAATCACCGTGAGCGCAGGTTCTACACAAACACCATTCAACGGAACAGCTGCAGTTATTCCAGGCGTGGTGCGAGTAACAGAATTTGACTTGGGTGGCCAGGGAATCGCCTACAACGATTTATCTACAGGCAATGCAGGTGGCGCTTCGCGCACTACTGAAGATGTAGATATAGAGCCATGCAGCGAAGGTGGATTTAACATTGGATGGGTGGCCTCAGGAGAATGGTTGGAATATACTGTAAACGTGGCTCAGACAGGCACCTACAGCTTGACGATGCGCGTCGCAACTCCCAATACAGGTCGCACTGCTCAGTTAGAATTGAATGGCATTAACCTTTCAGGCATTATTAACATACCTCAAACGGGTGGATACCAGGCTTGGCAATCAGTAGTGGTGCCGTCTATTTCCTTGAGCGCAGGTACTCAGGTATTACGACTGGTATTGAACGGAAGTGATTTTAATGTTTCCACCATGACGTTCGCATCTGTGGGCGGAAACAGTGCTCCTAGTGTGAGTATTACCGCTCCTGCCGCTAATGCTAGCTTTACAGCACCTGCTTCCATCACTATTACAGCCAATGCCAGCGATGCCGATGGATCTGTAAGCCGTGTTGAATTCTTCCAGGGAACTACTAAACTTGGAGAAGATTTTACAGCTCCGTATTCCTTCACCTGGACCAATGCGCCAGCAGGAACGTATTCATTGACTGCCCGTGCAACAGATAACAACAACGCAGTAACTAACTCTGCGCCGGTAGCCATATCCGTTACCTCTAATACCCAGTCGCCTTATGGCGGTGTTGCCAAAACGATTCCAGGCACCATACAGGCCGAAGAATATGATTTAGGTGGAGCCGGAATTGCATTCAACGATTTATCGGCAGGTAATTCGGGTGGAGGATTCCGCACCGATGATGTAGACATCGAAGGATGTGGAGACACAGGTGGTGGTTTCAACATCGGATGGGTTTCCGCTGGAGAATGGCTGGAATACACCGTGCAGGCTGCTTCGGCTGGTGTGTACCAATTCAACGCGCGTGTAGCTTCCATCAATACAGGAAGAAGATTCACCCTGCTGCTAAACGGAACAGCCTTGGCTTCGAATGTAGTAGTACCGAATACGGGAGGTTGGCAAGCTTGGCAAACGGTTACTGTGCCTGGCATTTCTATTCCTGCTGGTACACACGTGTTGCGCTTTACCATGGTAGATGCTGGGTTTAACCTGAATCACATAAGCTTCACATTGCCTGCACCTATTCGCACCTCCTTGGAAGGAGCAGATGCAGAGAATAGTAGCTTCCAGATTTTTCCAAATCCTACTTCCGGTAATTTATTTGTGAATGCTTATACAGGAGGTCAACCTGTTACCCTGTCACTTATAAACGGTATGGGCAATGTGGTTTTGGAAAAAGACTTCGCAACTTCCGGAGAAAGGTTAGAAACAACCTTGGATTGTAGCGCGTTAGGAAGCGGCATTTATTATTTAAAAATGATTCAAGGCTCTGATACTAAAGTTCAGAAAGTTATCATCAAATAATCTTCACTTTAGACGGGCCGTTTTCAATACAACCATTTCCGTTGATTGAGAACGTTAGCTTGAACTTCATAAGGACTATCTGGAAACGGATAGTCCTTATTTTTTTATGCCTAGTTAAGGTTAAACCTGAATCCTCGATGATGATATAATTGGGTTAGGCAGCTAAATCTCCGCCCCCAATCAAGCCTGTATTGGGTGTTTAACCCGAATTTCTCCATAGAGGCGCACGATGAAGAAAAGCCTGTTGAAGATCAAGATTTTATTTTGGGCGTGTCCCGCGCTTCGCTTGGGCCGGGCTATCCCTGCAAGCTTGGCGCCCCAGGCGCCAAGGCTTTACACTCTATCCCTCACGCAAAGATCAACCGTGTATACAAATAAAAATCTGATCGAATAGTATTGCTTAAAATAATTATATTTTTTATTAAAACTTTACTGGTTTAAATACGTATTAACTTAAGTATTGGGATAATACTAATCTTATGAAATGGAGTAAAGCACTAATCGCTTGTTTGGTCATGCTATGGTCGTTGAAAATGTCTGCAGCAGTGGTCATTACCTCACCGGCCCTTACGGTTTATCCATGTTCTACCTATCCGACTCCATACAGTACCTTAGGAAATATAGTCTTGACCGAGGCTGTTAATACTGATTTTACAAACAGCACTGCAAACGCTACATTAATTTTAGCTGCCCCTGCTGGCTTTGAGTTTCTGGCCGGAACAGGAGCTGCCACTTTTGCCGGCGGAGGCGATATTACTGCCGCCAGCATAGTCGTAACCGCTACAGAAATCACCGTTACATTCACCACCAATGGTAATCCTACGGCCCCCGATGCGCTTACCATCAGTGGCATTCAAATCCGGGCTACGGCAGCAGGTACAGGTAAAATTACCAGGGGCGGTGGAACTCCTGCCGGTGGTACTGCTGTCATTGCCGGTGCTGTGGTGGGAGGGTTGACGTATGCGGATTTGGTGGCCCAAGCATTTCCTTCTGCGGATGCAGGCCCTGATCAACTTATTTGTGCGACTACTACTACTATGGCTGCGGCAGCAATCGTTGATCCTACCATTACAGGCAGTTGGACGTTGGTTTCAGGTACCGGTACCATTACTACGCCTTCTAGTCCAACAACTACCATAACGGGATTGGCTTTAGGTGATAATATTTTCCGATGGACGATTACCAAAGGTTCATGTACCTCCAATGCAATCGTGACCATTACAACGCAAGCGGCGGGTTTAGGCTGTACTTCGCTGGCAAATAATTTTTCCGCCGTGGTAAATATCAGTCCTTCCTATGCCACACAAAATACAAGTTGTCCGCCTCCTTCTTCATCCCCTGGGATAACCGAATTCACTTTGTCTAATCCAGGTCCATTTAATGTTGGAGATAAAGTCTTGGTTATTCAGATGCAAGGAGCCTTGGTGAATACTACCAATGCCGCAGTAGAGACTGCCGGGTTTGATGGCGTATTTGGTTCCATCACCGATTACAATGGTGCTGGTAATTATGAATATGCCATCATTGCAACGAAAGTAGGAAGTGTTATTACGTTTTCTCAGAACCTGGTAAATCCATACAACGTGGCAGGGAGGGTTCAAATCGTTTCTGTTCCGCAGTTTGCCAATTATACCCTTACCACAAATCTTACGGGAACTCCCTGGAATCCAACAACCGGCACAGGTGGTGTGCTGGTGTTTGAAGTCTTTGGAACGCTCACTATGAATGGTGCTACCATCAGCATGGATGGCAGAGGTTTTTTGGGTGGAGGGAATGTTCCATTACCTGGTGCACCTTTATCCGGGGCCGCCCTCAGTTTTGGTGTGTATCAGGATGGTACTGCTACTGCTCGCTGTGGTATGGGTAAATATTCTTCTGCTACCGCAGACCCTTCTACGGGTTTCAGAGGCGAAGGAATTGCGGCAAGCTTAAGTCATTTATATGGACGAGGGGCACTTGCTAATGGCGGTGGCTCTGGTTCCGGTTGGAATTCCGGAGCCGGTGGAGGGGCTAATATTTGTGCGGGAGGTCGAGGGGGCTACGAATATTCTTCCTGTTATAACAACATGGGTGTAAATCCATTTTATGTAGGCACAACACCCACGTATAATGCTGGAAATGGACTTCCGGCAAGTGGGTTGAATGCACGCATGCATGGAATAGGTGGTTATGCCTTGACGGCAACAGCCAATAAAGTGTTTATGGGTGGAGGCGGTGGTGCAGCCAACGGGGACGGTGGCGCGGCCACTCCCGGCGGTAATGGGGGAGGAATCATAATTATTTCCGCAGGAACCATTGCAGGATCCTCAGGCATCATTTCTTCGAATGGTCAACGTGGATATGCAAATGCAATTGCTCCTTACCTAAGCACTATAGATGCTACAGGGGCAGGTGGTGCAGGGGGATCGATCTTGCTCGATGTAGCAACGTATTCCATCGGTTCTTTAACGGTGCGCGTCAACGGTGGTAAAGGAGGAAACCAGGATCAGCCCAATACCTGCCATGGTAACGGTGGCGGCGGTGGTGGTGGATTAATTCGCCACAAGGGAATTACACCCAACGTGATCTTGTCAGCATTAGGAGGAAGTATTGGTACACAACGCCCAAGCCCCAATACGGACCCCGATACTGAATTGTCATTACCACTCTCCAACGATAACTCCTGTGCTGGCGGTACTACTTACGGAGCCATGCCAGGCAACTCTTGTTCTTCTTCCGCTCAGCAGACCACCATTGTAGTGCCTTCCAAAGGATGCTGCTCTCCGGCCAACCTGGGGACTGACGAATCTATTTGTGGATTGGCTTCCATCACACTTTCCCATGGTACTTTATCGACTACCAACAAAACCTTCCGTTGGTTTCGCAACGGCGTACTTATTAGTGGCGCCACCGGACCCACCTACAACGCTACCACTGCGGGTACCTACAGCGTAATCGTAGATTCCACAGTAACAGGATTTACCTTTTGTTCGGTAAGCGATGCTGCCGTGATTTCGAATTCTTTTCCAACACCATATTTAGGCCCCGATCAACAATTATGTGATCCAAGCTTTTTAAATTTGACGAGTTCGAATGCCGCAGCTTTCCCTGGAACCACAACTTGGCAATGGCAAAAAGACGGAGTAAATATTTCTGGCGCAACTACCCCTTCGTTGAATAATGTTACGGCCGCTGGTACTTACCGGCTTACTGCTACAAATCCTTCCCCTGGCTGCGGACCTAGCTTTGATGAAATTGTGCTCACTACAGTTATGCCAACCGTAGTAAATGCTACTTTCTGTGGAACAGCTACTGTAAATTTATCTGTGTCCGGAGGAAATGGTGGCCCATACGAATGGTACACTGCCTCTACCGGAGGAAGCCTGGTAAACACCGGCGCCACGTATTCGCCCACGTTGAGTGCTACCACCACCTATTGGGTAGAAGACAACGGCTTGTACGCTATTACAACTGGTCCTCCTATTTCTCAGGCAGCCAGCCTGGGCACGGCAGGCAACAGGGCTCCTGGCAGCGCTGACAATCAAGTGAACTTCAATGCCACTCAGGATTTTTATCTATATGGTTTAACCATGAATTTATGGGCTAACACATGCGGAGGCAATGTTACGTATTCTGTAAATATATCCAATGCCAGCACCGGGTATACCACACAAACCCGCACCGGAACAGCTGGCCCTTGCGGTCCTGGTTTGCAAACGTATGTAATTACATTTGCTACGCCGATATTCATTCCGGCTGGAAATAATTACCGAATAGATCCGGCAGGAAGTTCACACGCTCTAGGTTGGTATCCAGGGCCATTTGCATATCCCTCTTCTTACTTAAACGTTTTTCGTTTGAATTCCAATAACTCTGCGGATGCGGATGCTTATCCGGGTTATTTTGACTGGCAAATCCGATACGATCGAAACTGTGGGCGAGTGCCGGTTTTAGCCACTCACGATTGCCCATTGCCGGTAAACATGCTTTCATTTACAGGGGAAATTACAGGTGAAAATCAAGGTACACTTACCTGGATTACCGCAACAGAAAATGACGTTGATTATTTTATGTTGGAAAAATCAAATGATGGTAAAAATTTTATGCTGATAGCTGAGAAAAAAGGTAGTGTGTCTTCAACTCAAATCAAAAAATACCAACACCAGGATATACTCTTGCCTGGTGATAATTTATATCGGTTGACCGAAGTTCAAACCAATGGCGTAAAAAACAGGTATGAACAATTGGTATTGCTGCAGAATACAGCCTTAGGTGCTATTCAGCTTTTCCCCA
>JALONM010000082.1 GCA_025454925.1 Cytophagaceae bacterium | reverse complement strand
AAATCCGGCGTGGGTGCCTACTGCCGATGGGTAGTCAACAATCAATCCTATCATCGCTGGCATTATCCGCACCAGGGATTCGGATCCCAACATTCTCAACTGGTGCATGCAGGCCTCGGACAAGGGCTTCAGATCGACACTCTAGAGATTCAATGGCCTTCCGGATTACGTCAAACCTTGTATCAATTGCCGGTAAATCAGATTTTATACATTACCGAACCGGAGGGAGGAATGCTAAGTGGAACCATTTTCCAGGATGATAATCAAAACTGTGTGCGCGATCCGCAGGAACGTGTTCTCCCTCATGCAACCCTGCGAATCAATCCAGGCAATTATTTTACAGAGGCCGATGAAGAAGGAAATTTTCAGGTAAACATGCCGGCAGGATCGTATACCCTCTTGCCTCCGGACGAGCATTGGAGCATCTCCTGCGCGCCTGCATCTACCGTGCAGGTAAGCCAGAATCAAACGACAACGCTTGTGCTCGGGCTGATTCCACAAAACGAAAAATCTGATTTGGAAATTGCCATGTCCACCTTGGCAAAGCGACGCGGGTTTGTGAGCGAAACGCGTATATGTATCAAAAATAAAGGCAACAAAACAGCCACGGGCGTACATGTGCAATTGCTGCTGCCTTCGGTTTCATATCTGTATGCAGCCAGCCCGAGTCCTACCGCGCAAGTGGCCAAACAATGCACCTGGCAATACAACCAGCTGCAGGCCTTTCAGTCCGAATGCATCGTGGTGCAAGATTCTACAGGCCTCGATTTACCAATCCACTCGGAAATTACCTTTGCTGCTTCAGTACAAGGCTATGAAGATGAATTTTCGGTTGAAAATAATACGACCATGCTTACCGAAAAAATTGTGGGTGCCATTGACCCCAACGATATGCTGGCATCGCCCGAAGGCATTGGTGAAGAACATTACTTGCGCAACGATGAGCGCATCCGGTATCGGATCCGGTTTCAAAACGTAGGTACCTACGCTGCCTCCCTTGTCATCATTCGCAACCAGTTGCCCGAAGGACTTGACTGGAATACCATTCAATGGGAGGGAGCCAGCCATCCCTACCAGCTAAGAGCTCGCCAGGGAAATATGGAATTCAGATTTTTCCCTATTCATTTGCCGGACAGTACCAGCAACGAGAAGGAAAGTCATGGATACATCGAATATTCTATCAAACCACTTCCTAATTTTACGGGCAAATTGTACAATCAGGCATCCATTCAATTTGATTATGAAGAACCCATCACCACGAATAGGATCATGCATACCCTCTATGCGCAAGCCGGTGCACATCGCTTGCTGGCGTATCCCAATCCATGCGAAAGCGAAGTACACGTTAGACTTTCCAGTTTCTTGGATCCTGAGTTAAGCGAACGCACCATCAAAAGTGCAACACTGCGCAACGCACAATGGCATCCGGTGTGGTATCAACAAAACGAAACGGCCTCCGAATTCACCCTGCGGCCTACCTCACTTTCACCTGGCATATATTGGCTGGAGGCAACAGATGAATTCGGAATTACGTATCGCACTGCATTGCTGGTAATGCCTAAACCTTAAGAGTCGACAAGATTTCAGTTCCAAACGTTTCCGTGGTGGAAAAAAAGAGAAAGGCCGGATTCAACCTCCAAGGTTAATCCGGCTTCTTTTGATTGATATTTTCACGTAAGGTAAAGTTTCCGGCAAGTCAATAAATATAATTGCATGTGGTTTGCGGCTTTTTAAAATTTAATTATTTTTACTTCATGTCTTACCAGCCCGGCTTGCATATACTTTCTCGAATTTATACTACACAGGAAGAACTTTTGGTTTCACCGGATTCTTTGCGTACCTATTTATCGGAAGAAATCAAACGTTTGGATCTGCATGCTGTAGGGGAAGTATATCATTCGTTTGATGGAGGTGGATACACTGGTGTAGTGTGTCTGACGGAATCGCACATCGCATTTCACACCTGGCCGGAATTCGGATTGCTTACCGTCGATGTTTTTCTTTCTAATTACCAGAAAAATAATGAAAGCAAAGCCAGAGATTTCTGGAAATCCATACAAAATTTTTTTCAATCCAGCGAATTTCAATACGAGGAGGTATACAGGTAAATGTCAAATTCACTCAACGAGTATATCAACGAATTTTTCTATCAGGGCCATGTTTGTCCTGAATGTAAAAAAGGACTCACCATTCGAAATACCAGTACATCAAAATATGTAGTATGCGAGCATTGCGCCTCCTTTCTGGCCTACAACAATAATAAGTTTACCCTGCTTCATACCTTTTTAAAACGAGAGGCACCACTATTCCCCTTATACAGTAAATGCACCATCGAACATAAAACGTACGAGGTAATTTCCTACCGGTATTGCAGGGATAAAAACGAAGCATACTATTGGAAGGA
Source organism: Cytophagaceae bacterium (assembly GCA_025454925.1). GTDB lineage: Bacteria > Bacteroidota > Bacteroidia > Cytophagales > Cytophagaceae > JALONM01. The sequence continues at coordinate 14,231 of JALONM010000082.1, read as the reverse complement.
ATATACACTGCAGCATCCACAAGCGCCCGAACTCATTCTCACCGAATACCAGGGACACTGGATTTTATCGAAAGAAATTCATGTTTCTCAGGTAAAGAAGGGTGATTCTAATCAAATCGTGTTTAACGATAAAAAGTTAAAACTGTTTGGCTCGTATAAAATTCTCACGGTAAATGCACTGGGTGAGTTTGAAACCAACGTAACCTCCGACGAAGGACCTCATTACCGTGAATACGTCAATGCTCCCGATATTATCACGGTAGAATTAAACGATAATGGTACCGTATATTTTCACGGAGTGCATATATCAAAACAGGAAATGAATTCCTTATTTCCCGCCATTCAACTTCCTAATCAAAGAGGGATTGGATCTGTGCAGCCATTTATGAAAGGGTTTTCCACCCGATGGCTCTGGATGCTTTTTGGAATTTTTTCGGTTCTGCTTATCGCACTTCAAATGGTATTCGCTTTTACAGCAAAAAATAAGATTCTGATCGATAGAAACGTTTACCTGTATGATTCTTCAGGTTTTTTGGCTCCACATGTTTCCGATGAATTCCTGATTGAAGACACCTATTTCGGCACTACCAATTTACGCTATTCGTTGTATGCCAACGTCGACAATTCATGGTTTGAAACCGATGTATCCTTGGTGAATACCATGACCGGTCAAGAAATACAATTTCAACAAGGCGTTGAGTATTATCATGGCGCAGACTACAGCGAAGGATCTACCAATGAAACGGCCTCTCTGTCGTACATTCCCGAAGGTCGCTACAAGCTAATCGCCACCGCTTATCGCGACCCGGTTACAATAAACCCTATCAGTAGTTATACCTATCGACTGGTTCAGGAAGAAGTTATTTGGATAAATTTTATTTTAATTCTTTTAGCACTCTTATTCATCCCGCTTGCAATGGAATTATGGAAGTATAATTTTGAATCGCGACGTTGGGCAAATAGTAATTTTGGCTCCTGATGCATATGAAAACAATACTGGAATACTATAAAAAATTTGGGGAGCATCCCATCAGCCTAATTTATCTTACTTTGGGAACGGGATTTATTTTCCTTTTTGTATATGCGGGCTTGAGTGGTTGGATTTTCTTCAGCAGCCCTACCGAAAATTGGTCGCCCGATGGACATACCACTCATCGCTCCAGAAGCACGCATCATAGTTATCATCGATATCATAAATAAATTCATATGGATTACTTAAACCTAAAAACCATCGTTGCTACCGTAGTATATTCCTTCATCGGTATTTTTATACTCGTAATAGCTTTCGTGTTAATCGAATTAATCACTCCTGAGAATTTATATAAGGAGATCATTGAAAAGCAAAACAAAGCGCTGTCTATTATGCTGGCTGCTTTAATTTTGGCAATCGGATTTATTGTAGGAATGGCCATACATGGCTAGGCAATGGCTGTTACTCGTATCCGTATTGGTAGTAGCTACCTGCGGACTCATTTATGAATTGGTAGCGGGCACCCTCGCCAGCTACCTGCTCGGAGATTCGGTTACGCAATTTTCTACCATCATAGGCGTATATTTATTTTCGATGGGAGTGGGGTCTTATTTTTCCAAATACATCGACCGCAACCTGATCGGATGGTTTATTCAAATCGAATTGCTGGTGGGGTTGGTAGGAGGAATAAGTTCTACCTTGTTGTTTGTGCTGTTCGATGCCGTTTCGTCCTTTCGATTATTGTTGTATTTCCTCGTTTTTCTCACAGGGTCTTTGGTGGGTCTTGAAATACCGCTGCTGATGCGCATTCTCCAGGATCGTTTTGCGTTTAAAGACTTGGTTTCACAAATATTTACCTTCGATTACCTGGGTGCGTTGCTGGCTTCATTGGTTTTTCCGCTGTTGCTGGTGCCTTACCTGGGGCTTATAAAAACTTCGTACTTTTTTGGTATCCTGAATATTGTGGTAGCTCTGATTGTAGTGTACAAGTTTGGAAATGAAACTTCCTGGAGCTTCTATTTAAAAACACTGGCCTGGTTTATTCTCGCGCTGCTGCTGGCCGGATTTTTTTATGCGGAAAGCATACAATCGTATGCTGAAAATTCTGTTTATCCCGATAAAATTATTTACGCACGATCTTCTCCCTATCAGCGCGTAGTCATTACGAAAAGTCCCCGGGAATGGAGGCTTTTTCTGAATGGAAATCTTCAGTTTTCATCCCGCGACGAATACCGTTACCACGAAGCATTGGTGCATCCCGGATTAGGATATGCTCGCAAAGGAAAGGCACTTGTATTGGGTGGTGGAGATGGTATGGCCCTGAGGGAAATATTGCAATATCCGGACCTGGATTCTGTAACCCTCGTAGACCTGGATCCTTTGGTAACTCAATTGTTCAAACGCAACGAAATGTTGAGCGGACTCAACGACAGTTCGCTTTGGAATCCGAAGGTACAACTAATCAACCAAGACGCTTTCGTTTGGATAAAAAAGGAACAACAAGCCTATGATTTTGTAGCGGTCGATTTCCCTGATCCTTCCAATTATTCGATTGGGAAATTATACAGTACTACCTTTTATAAGGAATTGTACCGTGTATTGAAAGACAGCGGTGTTGCGATTATACAATCCACGTCTCCTTATGTAGCCCCCAACTCATTCTGGTGCATCGATACCACCTTGCGTGCCTGCGGTTTTTTTACCTTGCCCTATCATGTACACGTGCCTTCGTTTGGCGATTGGGGCTTTTTACTGGTTTCAAAAAAAAATATTGCACCGCAAGAAGTGCGAGTTCCTTCCACCTGTCGCTTCCTCAGCGATTCTATGTTTCCTCAGCTTTGTTATTTTCCCAAAGATATGTCTAAGCGGCCTACCGATATCAACCGCCTAAACAATCAAAGTCTGGTGCATTATTTTGAAAAGGAGTGGTCCCATCTGGTTCCATAATGTATGAGGATGAATAAAAACAGCAAGCATACATCCCTCCGTTTGAGTAGAAGAGGTTTTCTGACTACCTTGACTGCCGCATCGGTAGCATTCCTGATGAGTATTTGGCAACGCTGTACAGTCAAGAAGAATCACCGACCAAGAATTGAAGGCGCATCGCATCAGCGAGGTCATCGCCTGTGGAAAAAAGATTTTCCTTCGCCCGATCAAACCAGGGAAGCCGATGTGTTGATCGTGGGGGCAGGAGTAAGCGCATGGAGCGCCGCCCGCATCCTCAGCAAGCAGGGTGTTTCGGTTACCCTGCTGGAATTGGAATCCATGGTGGGCGGAAACTCTTCATCTGGTGCCAATAGCACAGGCAAGTACCCACTCGGAGCCCACTATTTGCCTATCCCGAATCCGGAATGCACCGCCTTGTTGGAATTTCTCAAAGAGGCTGGCATCGTGCTGAACGTAGATGCAGAGGGTAGGGTAGAGTTAAACGACTACGATGTATGTTTTGCTCCAGAATCCCGATTGTTGATTCATGGCTACTGGCAACAAGGACTGTTGCCTCGGGTAGGTGTGCCGAAAGAAGATACAGCAGAAATAGTCCGTTTCCTTCAGTATACGGATTCGCTTAAGCACCTGCGAGGCAAAGACAAAAAATATGTGTTTGCAATTCCTTTGGATGAGAGCAGCCAGGATGAAGAATGGCTTGCCTTGGATCAGATTACCTTCGGTGAATGGTGCAAGCAACAAGGCTACAGCTCTTCTTACCTGCATTGGTACCTTTCCTATTGCTGCCGCGATGATTACGGTGCCGGCATCGATACGGTAAGCGCCTGGGCCGGCTTGCATTATTTCGCTTGCAGAAAAGGAATGGCCAAAAATACCGGAGAGTCTAATGTACTTACTTGGCCCGAAGGAAATGCACGTCTTGTGCAGGAATTAGAAAAACAAAGTAAGGCTTCCGTATTTCCGAATCAATTGGTATATCAAGTAGAGAAAACACAACAAGGTGTTCAGGTAGAATCTTTTGATTTTATTTCTCAACGTTCCATACGTTGGAAAGCCAATCAGGTGATATTGGCTACTCCCATGTTTATTACCAATAAAATTCTTTCCCAACAATCTTCATATACCGGTTTGCCCTTGCCCAGCTACTCGCCTTGGCTGGTGGCCAACCTTGTAGTACAAAATGATTTGCAGCGTGCCGGAGCGCCCTTGTCCTGGGATAATGTTTTGTACGATTCCGATTGCCTGGGATACATCTATGCGCAACATCAGGATATAAAAAGATTTCAGGATAAAATTACCCTTACGTATTATCATCCGCTCGATCATTTGCAAACCGCGGCTGCCCGCAAAGAGGCCATACAAAATACGCCGGAGCAATGGGCTGAAATTGTTTTTCAGAACTTAAGCAAAGCACATCCCGACATCCGCTTACTTTGCGATTCCATTTCGGTTTGGATCTGGGGGCATGGCATGGCACAGCCCAAGCCTGGCGCCATTTGGGGGGAGCTACGAAAGCAACGGCAACAACCTATTGATCCTTCGATATTTTTCGCACACTCCGATCTTTCCGGCATCTCCATTTTTGAAGAAGCATTTTACCAAGGCATTCGCGCAGCAAATCAGCTTTTACACGCCAGATCCTAGGAATGAAAATGAACCTACCGATAGTGCCCAATTTTATTCATTCTGCTTCGTCGGATTTTTTCTTTATCCTATTACCTCCCTTTTTGGTTGCTCTGGTGCTCGCAGGAGTGCATGCTGGCGGATGGATGCCGGATTCGGTAGACGCTTGGGCCTGGGCCCTCTTGGTGCTCGCCGTCGATGTATCCCATGTGTATTCTACCCTCTACCGCACGTATTGGGATGCTGCGCGAAGAAAGCACCAGGCCATCCTGTTATTGCTAACGCCGATCTTCTGTTATACTGCGGGTGTGTTTCTCTACGCCCTCAGTGCCGGTGCCTTTTGGCGCATCATGGCCTATCTTGCGGTCTTTCATTTTATCCGGCAACAATACGGATTCATGAGGCTGTACAGCCGAGGACAAATGCAGCCGAAATACTTCCGGGCACTGGATGCCTGCACTGTATATGTACTCACGCTGCATCCCATGGTATATTGGCATACACATTCTATGTCCATTCAATGGTTTACAGCCCACGATTTTTTTACTTTGCCCTCTTGGATGTATGCGCTTAGTCAAGCGCTTTACCTGGCTTGTCTTGTTCTGTATTTTTGCAAAGAGGCCTATTTAATTTACCATTCCCGTCAATTCAACCTGAATAAAAATCTTGTCATTCTTGGCACAGGTGTAAGTTGGTATGCAGGTATTATTTTATTTGAAGAAGACTTTGCTTTTACAGCCTTAAATGTACTTTCTCATGGCATTCCATATATGGCTTTGGTTTGGATGACGGCCCGGAAGGAGACTGCCGTTTCAGGAATAAAAAAAATACTTTTTTCCAAAGGTTCTGTCCTTTGGTTTATCCTTAGCCTGCTGCTGCTGGCGTATGTAGAAGAAGGCTGGTGGGACGCCCTGGTTTGGCAGGAACATGCCACGTTGTTTCCGCTGTCCAGGTATTTGCAAGACTTTGATTTCAGTGGCATCTGGTGGTGGTTGATTCCACTCTTGTCTTTGCCGCAAACCACCCATTACGTGCTCGATGGATTCATCTGGCGGCGGACAAGTCAGGAAAAAAAGAATACTTCGGTTTCCTGATTGAACCATGATTCCTCAATCCTGCGCTTCGTTTTTATTGAGAAAAACCGGCTGACCTACCTAGCTGGTATTCGCGTGAGGGATAGAAGTGGGGCGCCGCAGGCGCCGGAACGGATAGCCCGGCCCGCAGTGGCGCTGCAGGCGACACAAGGGACACGCCCAATCTCCATTCGTGCTGATTCGGATACACCTATAACATCCTACTTGATGATGCCGCTGGACATGCATAATCCGGATTGAAGGTGGGGTCTATTTGCCGTCTCCATAAAAGATAACCCCTACTTTTTCAATAGAAATTCTTCTATTGAAAAACGACTACTAAAATCAAGGGCTGCTGAAGGAATCGAATAGAAGAAATTCTGTTCTACGCCCATGATTTTCTAAGTCGGGATTAGCGGCCATGGATCTAGGATCCATGAGCTTTCTCCATAGTGCGCTTCGCTTCTATGGAGAAAAGCCGTATAAATTAGAGTTTTACTGGGAATTAAGGGCGCCTGGAATCAACCAAAAGCTGCAATAATCGTAAGGAGAAGGGGGGGCAGATTTCTAATCTGAAATCCCGTGATTGGATTAATGTATGGAAATGTTGAGCATCGATTTCTTAAATACATGGGTGGGATAGTTTTTATTTGTATCTTAATCCGGGAAAATCGTTCAAAGTCCAAAACACGTTTTGCATGCCGTCCATTTGAAAAGGACAACATGGCAGGGTAAAGGAGTTCTGGAAATTCTACTTTACGATAATTGTAACATAGAACTATCCCATACAAACCTTACCGTAGGGCAGTTCATTTCTTAGAAGTATTCAGAATGATCAGGTTAGTACTCGCATGCTTGTTTATTTTTAGTTGTTGTTTGTCTCAAGCGCAAAATCGTTATATCCGTGGAAAAGCCTTTTTGCTTTACTCCACGAGGAGTGCTTATGTGGTAGTGCCAACACCTGTCAACGTGCGCTACGAATGGTCGTACTCAGACACTACCCTCCAAAATTTGCGGGAAGCAGGAGAGGACACCATGTGGTATTATGCCTTCCCATCGACCAACGACGGAATCATCACGTGTAAATTGTTTGACCTTGCCACCGATACCCTTCAGCATGAAATCCGATTTCCTCTCAAAATTACCAAGAGCTTTGTAAACGTGGCCTCCCTGGCTCCGCTCAAAGAGGAATGCGCATTGATTTACAACGATAACAACGATTGCAGTGTGAATTATATTGATTACGTAGAGTTGGAAAGTATCCGATTTGTCAACGATAGTTGTTCGTTTGGGGGATATCAGGATCTTACCACCTCGGGGTATACTACCGAACTGGAGATGGGGATGAACTATACCATTACCCTAAAACCCAAAAATGTTTTTTTTGATCTGAACGGACAAATTGCCACGCTCTATTACGGAGTATGGTTGGATTACAATAACGACGGTGATTTCCAGGATCCGGGAGAGTTTATTAAATATGGAGAAAGCAATAGCAAGGAAGCGAATTTGCTGAACATACAGATTTTGAATAACAACGCCTTTGTGGGGCCGCGCCGGTTGCGCATAGCGATGAAAGGAGCGGGTGGTTTTTCTACCGACGATGTTTGCAGCGTAGTAGGCAACTCCGAAGAGCGCGAAGATTATATTGTTACCATTAAGCCGCAAGGCTCGCTGCAAGGGCCTAATTTGCTCACACCCAACAACGATGGTAAAAATGATTTTTTAATCATCAAAGGCATTGATCCGGATCAGACTAAAACACGTTTGCTTTACATTTATACCACGCAGGGTAAATTATTCCGATCCATAGAATCGTATTCCAATGATTTTGATGGAAGAGACGAAGCGGGCCATTTGCCGCCTCCAGGTACCTATTATTACGTTTTTATTAATCAGAGCAGGAAGTTAAGTTCCTTCTACCAACTTGAATATTAACATGAATACACGTATACTCATGGTATTCCGTGCCTTAGGCCTAACAGGAATTTCTTTATTGCTGGGCTCTACGGTGTACGGCCAACAACTGAATGCCACCAGCAATTTTATGAATAATCAGTTGTTGTATTCTCCGGCATCGGCCGGTATGCACGCTGCTCAATTAAATTTCAGCACGCTTACACGATTTCAGTTTGTAAGTATTAAAGGCGCGCCCAGACTGGGCTTAGGCTGGCTCGATTACAGAACGCCCAATAGAAAAATGGCATTCGGAATCGGAATGAATTCTTTTCGTCAGGGAGGATTTAGTGCCACCGATCTACATTTGAATTATTCATATTCCATTCGTGTTAGCGAAAAAAACAAGCTTTCGATGGGCTTGCGTGCAGGTTTTACCAATGCTCGCAACAATACCAACGATTATGTGATCTGGGATGAAAACGATCCTTTTGAAACCTTGAATAATTACACTGTCGTGCTTCCCAAATTCGGTACAGGGTTTCAATGGAACGGTCCTTCGTATTACCTGAACCTCTCGGCACCTGATTTGCTTACCCTCGACAACAATCATTTGCTTATTCCTGATACGGTATCCTTTCTTCAGCAACACCGCAACTATATTTTTATGGCGGGAAATGTGATTAAGTTAAACGATTTGTATAACCTGAGGCCTTCCTGCATGCTTCAGTATTACTCCCCTTTAAATGGATTAATTTCCAGAGTCAATGTGACGTTTGAAATTAAAGATTATTTTTCTTTAGGAGCCGCGTACTCTACCGCGGGTGCTTTCGGGGTAAACGCAGGTTCGCAAATCAGCAGAAGGATGAAGTTCAATTATTCCTACGATCTTTTTACGGCTTCCACCCGCGGCAATTTTATTGGAGCACATGAAATCAATTTATTGCTGAACATGGATAATTTAGTTCGTAGAAAAACAGCAGAAGAATAATATGAGAAAGATCGCAGGTCTCTACGTGGTGCTGTTGCTGCTATCGCTTTCGCTATGGGCGGAGGGAGAGCGCAGGTATTACGGATTCAGTAAAAAAGAATTCTCCCTTCTGAAAGAAATTGAAAGAAGCATACAACATGGAAATTTTGGTGAAGCCTCTTCCCTGATTGATGCCCACCTCACTAAAAAGGCCAGGCCGGCTTTTAAAGCCATGCTTTACGCCAAACGTTGCTGGCTGCGAACCATTAATCTTCAGGGTACTTTGGCTGAGAAAAATCTTGCCTCGCTGGCTTCTGTTTTGCCAACATTACTTCCCTCCGAAAAAGAGGTCGTGCTCTCAGATCTGGTACACTATTTTTGTTTTACCGGCCAGATTCAAAAAGCGGATTCGGTATACTCTCAATTATCTCCATTCGCAAGCCCTTCCTATATGCCGTTGCAGTGCATGGCAAAAGCCAATCTGAAAATAAAGCAAGGATATTTGACAGAAGCGACTGATCTATTAGCATTCTCTTCAGATTCCTTAACAGGCTATGCCGGTGCCGAAGAATGGAATATGTTGCGTCATTGCTTGCGCATACGAGCAGCGATGGAATACGGATTGCCGGAGCAGACAGATTCCTTGCTGAAGAATTTTCCAGTTAACCGTGACGGTCCGAATGGGTATTACCAATCCAAACGTTGGCAATTGCAAGCACAATGGTATGTGCAGCAAAAAAAATATCAGGATGCGGCGTCAGCCTACTTAAAGTCCATTTCCAATTCCGGATACCAACCTCAGGCTTTAGATTATCTGGTGGGCATGCTGGGGCTTATCGAAGCTCATTATCGCATGAATAACACCCTGGATGGAGCAAATTATTTACGTCGATTACAGGCTCATGCGCTTGTTTCAGCAGGAAAAAAAGAAATGCCGGAGGTAGCCTATGAATTGGCTTTTGCGATCTCGGGCATGCTGCAAGGTGATTTTCAACTGGCAGAAAAACGACTCGCCATAGCTTCTTCGTTGCTTCAAGAAAATCCGCTCCATCCTTTTTCATTGAAACTTCAGGAATTGCAGCGGGAGGTATACCTGAAAACCGCCCAGGTAGATAAGCTAATGCTGCTGGATAAATCCTTGTCAGCCTCCAGTCTGCAACGTTCCGCGGGAAAGTCATTAGAATATTATCGGAGAAAATTAACGGAAGCCATGGATGAGGCTACCTTCCTGGGGAAATGGAATCAACAACTTTCCAGTTTTAAGCGGTATTATTCCGAAGGACTCTCGCGGTATTTGCATGCCAATGCCGAAGAACGATTGCCAATTGTGTTTGCCATCGGGGAAGCTTTTTACAATGCCGATAAGCCCGACTCCTCTGTGGTGTTTCATCAAGAAGCTTTGCGCATTTCCGAGCAAAGGTATGGACCTAACTCAGGACAAGCTATGGTGGCTACGACCAGATTAATTAAAGCTTTGTTTTTACAGGCCGAATATACCAAAGGCTTAGAGTTGCTGAATCCTTTGCTGAAGGATCAGGCTGCCCTGAAAACATTGCCTTTGGCAATGCAGGAAAAAACATTTCTGCTTTTGGCAGAACTTACCAAAATTACCGGCGAAACGGCCCTGAATAAAATGTTTTTGACGAAGGCCTTGTCGTTGCAACACAAACGCCAGGTTCCGGATGTGTTGCTGCTGGCAGAAGCCGAAGAGCAGTATGCTTATGTATACATAGAAAATAGTAATTACTACCGGGCGGGAAAATCGTTGGAAAAAGCACTGTCGCTCAAACGTAAATTTTTACCGGAACAAAGTCCACTGCTGATCAGTACCTACCAGCAATTGGCTTCTTTACGCATTTTAACAGGGGATTTACAAGCCGCCGATTCTTACCTCTCCCCCCTGGGAAGTATTACCCAAGCGACGTTTGGCAAAGAGGCCGTTAAAACAGCTGAATTCAAGTTGATCCTCGCAGAATATTTAATATCCATTGCCGACTACAAAGCAGCGCAGAAAGAGTTGAAAGAGGCCGATAAAATTCTTACCAGCAAGTTACGTGCATCTCATTTATCCAGAATTCCGGTGCTTATGGCCATGGCCTCAGTGTTGGATAAGTTGGGCGAAACGCCCGGCAGTATTAACGAAAACTATCAGCAGGCTATGAAGGTGGTTCAGCTTTCTATTGGCAAGAATACCTCGCTGTATGCCGGACTCCTGAAGACCTACGCTACCTGGCAAATCGGGCAAGGTAAAATCAAAGAAGCCCTGGTTTCATTGGGAGAAGCAGAAAAATACTGGAAACAAAAATCAGGTCAGACCGTTGCATTGGCTGAAATCAGCGGGTTGTACGGCGAGATCGCATTTAAATCGACTACCTACAGCGAGGCCTTGCTGCACTTCCGACAAGCCGCTGAAATGTATAAAAACGTATTCAATGAAAAGCATCCCAGGTATACGGAAATGGTTGGTCGCTGTGCCCGAATGACTTATCTGACGGGGGATCCGGATAAAGCGGTGGCCTTGATGGAGGAAATAATTCCTACTTTCCTGGAATTTACTACCACTCATTTTCCTGTCCTTAGTTTTCGTCAAAAAGCATTGTACTGGTCTTCCATACGAGAAGAGTTTGAGTTTTTTCACAACCTGGCTTTTCTTTCCAAAAGTTCTAATCCTTCCTTATGGTCCAAAGCGCTTAATTATTCCATGGCCACCAAAGGGATTTTGCTGAGTTCGAATTCCAAACTGCTCAATCAAATTTATTCTTCCAACGATTCATTGCTTATCGCTCAGTATCATCAGTGGGTATCCTTAAAAGAAGAATTGGTAAGCTCCATTGGCTTATCTAAAAAAGAATTAGAGGAGTCAGGCATAGACCGGAATGATCTGGAGACCCGTATTGAGAATCAGGAAAAAGAAATGAGCACTCGTTCGCAATTATTTTTAGACAATGCACAGAAGTCCGAGGTGCCGGGATGGAAATTTATAGCACAACAATTACAGCCGGATGAAGTAGTATTGGAAATGATCCGGTTTAGAAAATATGTGGCTGGCTTTACGGATTCCAGTGCGTATGCGGTGTTGTCCTTCTCGAAGGCTCAGTCAGAACCCAGCCTGGTAGTGCTTCCCAACGGTTTTGCCATGGAAAGACGTTTTCTGAAATATTATCGCAATGCCACTACTGGTAAAATGAACGATGAATTTTCTTATGGTACGTATTGGCAACCGATCAAGAATGCGATTGAAGATGGAAAGCATATTTATGTTTCTACCGATGGTGTATATACTCAGTTGAATATTGAAATGCTACGCTTGGCAGACGGGAGTTATGCCATAGATCATAATTCATTTGTATACATCACCACCACGCGCGATTTGCAGTATTTAGCGCAAGAAAGAAAAGGCAAAACCAAGCCTAAGAAAAATAACGCGGAGGTATTTGTGGTTTGTGGAAATCCACAGTTTTATTCTAATAGTTTTTCAGGCCCGCAGAAAAATATTGCAGCCCTTCCAGGAACTGCTAAAGAGATTGAAATCATCAAATCGCGATGGGATGCCGCCGGTAAAACGTCCAAGATGTTTTCTGATCGATACGCCAACGAGGATACCTTAAAATCAATTAAGAACCCGGTAGTGTTGCACATCGCCACGCATGGAATGTTTAAAGAATCCAAACAACGTTCTAAAGACGACCTGGCTGCTAATCCTTTATTGAATTGCGGAATTTTATTGTCGGAAGCGGGGGATATTTTAGATAATAAATCGAATTCCTATGTGAATCAAAAAGACGGAATTCTTACCGCGTTTGAGGCCATGGACCTGCCACTCGACCAAACCGAATTGGTGGTTTTATCGGCATGCGAAACTGGCCGGGGTGAAGTGGAAGCAGGAGAGGGCGTAGCGGGCTTGCAACGTTCGTTTCTCATGGCAGGATCCAAAGCGGTAGTAGTAAGTCTTTTTAAAGTAAACGACGATGTTACCCAACAATTGATGGATCATTTCTATAATTATTGGTTGAGCAGCGGAAATAAAGTATGGGCTTTTGCAGAGGCCAAGCGCACCATTAAGAAGGAGTTTCGAGATCCCATTTATTGGGGCGCTTTTATACTGGTAGAGGGCAAACCCGAACGCGTGGTAAATAAATAATCGACTTGGTGATTTCTGAAAAGAAGAATTTCTTTCTTGGAGAATGAGACGAAAAAAAAGGGACCCCATTTGAAAAATCAAAGGGTCCCTTTTTTCATTATTACCAAGCCTTAGGCTTTTGCTGGAGCGTAAGGTAAAGAGGATTTATGCACTATAATTCGTAATTGACCATCTTCATCTTTTTGGAACACGAAGGTTTTGTCGACCATAATTACCGTTCCGTCTTTATCTTCTACCCATACATTCCCCATCGTGATGGCGATGTTGCCATGGATCTGGATTCCGAAATCATCGTCACCCAGGTTATCGTACCAAACTTTTACCCAAGGACGCAAGGCAAATCCTTTATCCTCCGGAAAATCAGGATCTCCGCTGATGAAGTAGGAGAGAGCTCCTTTCTTATCCGTGCGGAAGGTGGTATCCCCGTAGGCCAGCGTAGGTTTGAAGAACACTTTGCCATAATCATAATGATACAAATTGGTAATCAGGTCTTCGGCTACTTTTTTGTAGTCCCCACCTTCGGAATGTGTTTTACCAATTTTTACTAATGCGTCGCACCAGGCTTGCTGCGCTGCGTTCACCTCAGCATACGTGATTGTAATCTGATTTTGATCAATGAAAGCCATCGTTTAAAATTTAAAAGTGTAACAATAGGTATGGTTTGGTCATGGTATGCAAGTATACTTAAATCAATATGAATTGCCAATGCCATTTCTTAATAAGAATAACATTAATTAAAAATTAATTTCATGAATAAAAAATCCTACATCGATTTAATAGTAAAACTATAATTTATAAAGAGATAATTCCCTTACAGCAATCCAAATTGCTTGAAATGATGAGTGAAATGTTTGTTATGAAAAATAATCCATTCCTCATGAAACAAAGCTCCCATCGTAGGATTAACCGGACTTGCCGAAGGGTTTTCAGAGAAGAATACATGGAATGCATGCAATTCGACCATCAAATGATGGAGGGAAAGCTCTAGCGTTTGGAATTGAAGTTCTGGGAGTGTTTCCGTCAGCATGGGAGCTTTAAATCCTTTGGGCAATTCCTGCTCGCTATGAATGACAACTGCTTTGATTTTGGCAGATTTTTCTTCCGGAAGATAATTTTTAATTTCTTTTTTTCCATTGGAGAATTGAAGGGTATCATACAGGTGTTCTATCATATGTTGTGCCGTCATGCGTCCCCACAAGGGCGGAGTGTGTTCTTGCAAAGAAGTAAGTAGAACATGAAGAGCATTGCGGTTGCCTATATCGACCATAAGAAATCATTTATTCACATGAATATACATGATTTATGTCAAAAGAATAACATGGCTATGGTAACCTTGAGAACACATTTTGTAGTCATGATTTTATTAGTCGTATTTCCATAGAAAAAAGATTCTATGGAGAAATTCCATTTAATAGAGGACTGGTTTTGCGTGAGGGATAGAGTGTAAAGCCATGGCGCCTATGGCGCCACCACGAAGGGACACGCCCAACATAAAGTACTAAGTCTGTAAACTCAATAAAGGCGAGGTAGTGGCAAGAGATATTGCCTGGTTGCCAAACGTTAGCAAATCTTTGAGGTTGGGTTTAAAGTGAAATTGTAAGATTCGACATA
>JALONM010000081.1 GCA_025454925.1 Cytophagaceae bacterium | reverse complement strand
TTGCTATTGCATCGATGAAAAAGTTTGGAAAGAATGCGTTCAATACCTTTCAGCGTTTTTTGATTCCTATTCTTCTAGTAAGAAATGTTGTTAAAAAAAATTTGCGTTTTATTATCGTAATAATACGATAGATTGATTTTCTGATAATTTAAATGAATGGCTTATGAATACGAACAACTCAAATGATTTAAAGAATCTCGTCAAGGATGAGTATTCAAAAATAGCGCTTCAATCGAAAGAACAAAATGAAACCAGTTGCTGTGGTTCTGGTTCCTGTGGAACCTATACCATCATGAGCGAGGACTATTCGTCCTTAGGGGGTTATTTGCCCGATGCAGACTTGGGATTAGGATGTGGATTGCCTACGGAATTTGCAAAAATTCGTCCCGGCGATACGGTAGTAGATTTGGGATCGGGCGCGGGAAACGATTGTTTTGTTGCCAGAGCCATTACCGGTGAAACAGGAAAAGTAATTGGGATTGACATGACAGAGGCTATGATTCAACGCGCTAAGCAAAATGCTGAGAAGTTGGGGTATACCAATGTAGAATTCAGATTGGGAGATATTGAGGATGTGCCTATTTCTTCGAAGCGAGCGGATGTAGTCGTTAGTAATTGTGTCATGAATCTGGTACCCGATAAGACGAAAGCGTTTGCGGAGGTTTTCAGAATTTTAAAACCTCAGGGACATTTCAGTATTTCGGATGTTGTGCTGAAAGGCGCATTGCCAGAAGGGTTGAAACAAAAAGCAGAAATGTATGCGGGCTGTATTTCTGGTGCCATACAAAAAAGTGAATATCTAGGAATTCTGGCGGAACAAGGGTTTGTAAATATTACTATTCAGAAGGAAAAACCCATTGTGTTGCCGGAAGAAATCTTAAAAGAATATTTAAGTCCCGAGGAATTGGCCTTGTATGCTTCAAAAGGCTTTGGGATATTCAGTATTACAGTTTATGCAGAACGTCCGGAAGCTTCTTGTGGTTGCGGTCCCCAGGCCACTTGCTGTTAATTGGTATGGAAGCGTATAAGTATGTAGCGGCTCTTGAAAATGACTTGCCCAGCATTCGCATGTTGCTGGGTAAGTATCATTTACCTTTTGAAGATATTGATGCTCATCTCCCCCATTTTATCGTTGTAAAATACCGGGATATGGTTATTGGTACCATAGGGATGGAGTTGTTGCCTCCCTTTGGTCTTCTCCGGTCCTTGGCAATAGATGCGTCCTTCAGAAGGTTGGGCTTGGCGAGCGGATTGTTGGAAAAACAATTCGCATGGGCTCGCAACATGTCACTGGAGCGGTTATATTTGCTGACTACTACAGCAGAGGATTTTTTTCAAGCCAGGGGATTTACTCGAATAGATCGGGTACATGTGCCCACTTCCATTCTACATACCAAACAATTTTCTTCGCTTTGTCCATCGAGTTCGGTGGTGATGGTTTATGCTTTATAAAGTCAATAGTTTATGTATACTACTCTTAAAAATTATCTGGAATCTTTAACACACGAATTTCACCTTATTGATTCTAATCGGAAAGAACAATTGTCTCTGTTGAAAGATCATATCGCTCAGTATGTTGCTGCGCAGGATCCGCTGCATTTATTGTATGTGTGCACACACAATTCGCGTCGAAGTCATATGGGGCAGGTGTGGTCTGCTATTGCGGCTTCCTATTATGGAGTAAAAGGGATTTCTACACATTCGGCAGGCACAGAGGTTACCGCGTTCAATCCGAATGCCATCAAAGCCTTGCGCGACGCAGGGTGTATGATTCAATCCGATGGAGCAACGCATAATCCCAAGTATTCTGTTTATTTCAGCGATTCAGAACCTCCATTGATATGTTTTTCAAAAACTTACGAACATGAAAGCATACCAAAAGAGCACTTATGTGCCGTGATGACATGTACAGAGGCTGATGGGAATTGTCCGATGATCCCTGGCACCACGTTGCGGGTATCTACACCCTACCGCGATCCCAAGGAGTTTGATGGGACTCCCCAGCAAGAAGCAAGTTATGCCGGGCGTTGTCGCCAGATTGCATTAGAATGTATGTTTGTTTTTTCTTCAATACTACCCCAATCATGAGTGCTACCAATTGTTATCCGGCTCAGCGAAAGCAGCTTGGATTTTTAGACCGTTTCCTGACTCTTTGGATTTTTTTGGCCATGCTGCTAGGAATTGGAATCGGATACTTTGCACCTGGTGCCGTATCTTATATTCATTCCTTTCAGCACGGCACCACACATATCCCCATTGCCATTGGTTTGCTGGTAATGATGTATCCACCTTTGGCAAAGGTAAAGTTTGAAGAGTTGGGTACGGTATTTAGAAACTATAAAGTAATTTCCTGGTCATTGCTGGTGAATTGGATCATTGGTCCGATCGTCATGTTTTTTTTATCCATCGTATTTCTTTCAGATCTTCCTGCCTACATGTCTGGCTTAATCATCATTGGCCTTGCCCGTTGCATCGCCATGGTCATCGTATGGAATGAGCTAGCAGGCGGAAACCGGGAGTATGCGGCAGGTTTGGTGGCGGTAAATAGTATCTTTCAGATATTATTTTTTAGTCTATACGCCTGGATTTTTGTTTCTGTCCTCCCTGGATATTTTGGTGTAAAAACAGAAGAGGTACATGTCAGTATTTGGCAAATTGCCGAAAGTGTAGGTATTTATTTGGGTATTCCATTTGTTGCTGCAATCATCAGTCGAATGGCACTCAAGCGATGGAAGGGCAGCGAATGGTATGAGCAGGTTTACCTACCCACCATTAGTCCACTAACCTTGATTGCATTGCTGTTTACGATTGTCATCATGTTTAGCTTAAAAGGAGAAATGATTGTCAAAATTCCTTTCGATGTGGTTCGGATTGCAATTCCCTTGTTGATTTATTTTATCAGCGTATTCTTACTTACGTTTGTTATTGCCAAGTCCTTGGGAGCTGATTATTCCAAGAATGCAGCATTATCGTTTACGGCAGCGGGTAATAATTTCGAATTGGCAATTGCCGTTTCTATCGGTGTATTTGGGATTGATTCAGGACAGGCATTTACCGGTGTGATAGGGCCGCTTATTGAAGTGCCGGCCTTATTATTACTGGTGAAACTTTCGACATGGTTAAAGAATAAGTACTATTCAACTTCAACAGCATAGTGGGTGTGTATGAATTTATTCTACTACTGTAATAGTTCCCGATAATTTTACTTCTCCGGAAACCGAAATCTTAAATGGATATAAGCCCATAGCCAAGGGGTTCCCATTCACGTCTCTTCCATTCCAGGAAGAGGGTTCTCCTTGTCGAATGGGAAGTTCCAGCATAACCTGGCCGTTGTTGTTGAAAATGGTTAAGGTTTGTTCTTGCTCATCAATGAGAGGGAATTCCCAATGGTAGGATTTGGAATTTGAAAAGAGTATATGAGTTCCTTTGGAGCTCATACACTCTTTTTCTTCAATGGTTAAATGACGGGAGTAGGTGCAGCCTTTGGCATCTTTAATGAATATTTCGTAGGATCCTTCGGATAGAAATGGAAAGGTAGTTTCGTGACTGAACTGTTTGTTGTTCAGGCTGAATTGATAGGAATGGATATTTTCCTCCGGAATTCGGATTTCAATTTTTCCATCTTGTTGGTTTTTGCAGCAATTGGACGCTTTTACTTCTATGTTCGGTTCTTTGGAGCAAGGCAATAGGCTCGGAATAGGAGGATCATTGTTGTTGACAGCCTGAATCTGGACGAAGGTGTCTGCGATGGTCTTGGTTGGATCGGGGGAATTTTGAAAAGGATTTACCAGACTATCCGAGGTATAGCGATTGGTTGGCACAAGCTGTGAGACCTGAACCTGAGTAGGAAATCGGTTAACCGGTTTAAAACTATTCGAGTCAGAATAATTAGCTTGAATCTCTTTTTCGGAATCGGTTTTTTCTACCTCAGGTTCTTTTTGCTGTTCGTGGTCATTTTTTAATTTTAAATCACCATCCATAATTAAAAAGATGATTCCTGCCAGTATTACAGCGGCTGCCGACCAGGTACTTATTTTTTTAATTTTTTGTTTTCTGAAATATTTTTTTTCACCGATCAGGATTGTATCAAAGTCAATGGCCAGGCTTTCGGCTTTAATTACCCGGTTCGCTTTTTGAATCCAAAGGAGGTGTTGTTGAAAATCTTCCGAGGTTTCTCTTAGATTTTCGGCACGCCTCAATTCTTCTCCCTCCAATTGGCCAGACAAGTAGCGTTCTGCTAGTTCGTATAATTCATCGTGTATTTTCAACGTAGTAAATCGATGGTGTCTTTTTTATTTTCCAGTAATTGAATTAATCGTTGTTTGCATTTATAATGTTTGGTTTTAGCCACGTTTTCATTTGCGAATCCCATTCGCTTTGAAATTTCATTCATGGTGTATTTGTTGAATACTACTTGCACTAATAACTCTTTGCATACGGCTCCCAGTATCCCAAATAATTCTTTTAGTTTTTGTCTGTTTTCTTTTATAATTAATACTTGTTCAATATCGTCATCGGAGCGCAGGTGAATATCGTCCAGCGTTAGTTCTGATTTTCTAATTTTAATTTTGAATCTATTGATCCATATATTTCTGCTTACGGCATAAAGGAAACCGTCTATTTCGGTCGAATGCTCGTATTGCTCGTTTTTAACCTTATTGCAAAAGACCAGCAAGGCATCCTGAAAGATGTCTTTACTCTCTTCTAAATCCCCCCCGTTTTTAAGTACATATCCTTTTACTTTAGGATACACTTTCGCATAAAGGTATTCGAAAACACTAGAGTCTGCGCCTTTCTTTATAGATTCAAGTATTTGTTTCTCTGTATAATTGGCCATTTGATACCCTCATCAAGAAGCCGGGACGGATAGTAACCCCTTGCTTTCCTTTTTTTTTACAATGGGCGAAAATTCTTATTTTGGCAAAAATTTACCAGGTTATTGAAGACATGTACGGCGATATGGCTCATGCTGTTTTGGAACTTTTTGGCAAATGCCCAAAAGGTTTTTAGCCCCTATCCGTTTCATTTTGATCATATTTTTAACCTTGGAAATTTTTACCATCCAGGGTTCGATCATAGAGATAAAAAAGACTATATACAGATCGGCTACAATGATTTTAATCCATTAAGCAATACGATCGCTTCCTATTATTTAAATGGTAAATTTTCGTTCGGCAAGACGGCAATCAAATCCCATCGTTTAGGTGCCTTTATAATCAATGACCGTGAAGGGGAATTTTTGGGCCGCTTGAAAATGATGGCCCAATATTCTTTTGTGCTTCCGCTTGGGCCTCAGTTTTCCTGGCACAATGGCATTGGATTAGGAGTATTGAATCATACACTCAAGTCGAATGATATTATTGGGGGTGAATCATCCTTTACATTCGACAGTGATTTGGGTACTTTCTTACGGTGGAAGAATCATTATTTCGGAGTATCGGTCAACCAACTAACGAATCGGAGGCAGTATTTTTTGAATGGTACTTTTTCTATTCCTCGCTACTATTCCATGTATTTGGGAACCAGTCTGAAACTCACCGAAGGCCTTGTTTTGCTGATGGATGGATATGCCCGCACGGGTTCAATACTTTATAATAAATACGCTGTATCCTTTCGGGTAGATATTCAAAAACACATAACGACAGGCATTAATATAAAATCAGCAAATGGATTTATGCCTTTGTTAGGCATTCGTGACATTCGAGTGGGAGATCATTCATTTTCGTGCTTGTTTTCTTACTCAGTGCCAACGAGCAAGATTATTTTAAGTGGATCGGGGAATTTTGAAATGCAACTGGAATATAAGTTCAGGTAATAGGTTACTAAAATGCTTAAAAATTGATGAATAGGGACTTGTGAGGCTATTTTACGTCATATCGCTCTGGATTTTAGCTGGAATTTTTCCACTGAAAGGGCAATTACCGCCCTGGACAGTGGTACCTACGACCAACTCACAAGAACTTGTTTTACAGAAACTCGACTCTTCGGTAAACTACGATGGTCGCTTTTCCATTGTGGGCGATGCCATTGGCGCATTTTATGATCAAGGAGGGGTAATGCAATGCGCCGGCTATTTGATTATTGACGGAGTGACCCGCACGTTTACCATTTATGGAAACGATGCCGTTGATAATGGATTTCAAAATGCTGAATTTTTTACTTTGTATTATTGGCACAGAGAGAAGAATTGTGTGATAACGACTCCTAATTCTTTTATGAGCAATGCCCAGTATTCAACAGGAGGTTCTGACACGATCTATATTTTGGGGGCCGTTCCGGCAGAAATAAGTTTTCCCAAAAAATATTATTGCACCAATAATCTGAGTGCCTTGCCCATTCCATTGCAGATCAACAATACTACATTATCCAATATCAACGTTACTATTAATCCTCCCTTCACTGGGTACAGTCCCATAGTAGGAGAGATACAGGATTTTGTATTTGCCGATACCAGCTTTGAATTTACATTTTCGGCCATTGACAATACTTGTCTTAAAGAATCTAGTTTAACCCTTACTATTTCTCCTCATCTCCGAAATAATCCGTCTATTGCAATTACATCTCCATCCTGTGCTTTGCCCACAGGAACGGTATTGCTCGATACCTCAGCGCTGGATAACGGTACCCCTGCTCTTACCCTTCAGCTATTATCGTTATCGACCTCCCAGGTGTTGACAAGTCCGGATGGATTTTTCAATTCGATTAATCCAGGTGCGTATCAATTAATAGTTACGGATCAGGAGTTGTGTGCCGATACGTTTTCAGTTGCCGTACAGGCAAATGTTATTGATTGTTCTAAAACCTCTTCGCTTATTACTCCGCAAAGCGCCAATACCAATACTAAAACGTTTTTACCTTGGGAAGGGGAAACTAAAATTTATAATAGTCAATGGCAATTGATTCATGTTTTCAATACCCCATCGGATTGGGACGGAAGAGATAAAAACGGGAACCTTGTAAAAACGGGTTTGTATTTTGTTTTTACGAATGGGAAAAAGAAATTTGAAATTACAGTCATTAATGAATTTGCCAATTATTAATGAAGGTAACATAGTCTCAATTGTATTTTCTACTACTATTTTATTATCGGAACAACTCTTTACAAGGCCTATCCATAGAAGGCCGCCGAAATGTTTTTTTCTATATTGGGCTCTCACTGCGACTTCTAAGCATCATCTGGGTTAAATTTTTTTTCTAAGGGGTTACATTCTTTTTTCTTGCATTGATGTAATCATCAAACGGTAACGCTTCACCATACGGTTGAATTGTTTACACGTTTTAAAATGGAATTGAAAACAATTTAAATTAGAAACTATGAAAACCTTACGAGTAGTATTGATGGTGATGATTGCCTTTGAAATGTTTTCTTGTAAAAAGAAAGAAAGAGAAGAAGTGGTTCAGCCTGCGGGCAATACCAAGCCTACCATCAGCTTGGTGGAACCTGAAAGCCACAATATCACTACGAATTCTTATTTGATGACGTTTGAAGCATCGGCTTCGGTGGAATCAGGTTCGGTGACGAAGGTGGCCTTCTTTTTAAACAACCTCCGCATTGGAGAGGATGCGACTAGTCCCTATACCTACACGTATTCGGTTCCATTAGGTAATTATACTTTATTTGCCCGATCTTATGCCAATGGGGATTCCACCCAAAGCGATACGCTGGTATTTGATATTTATAATTGCCAGGCTTGCCGGTAGTAAATCGTATCAGGATAATCGATTATTCCAATCGAGTGGTATGAATGAAAAGGATCGGTAAAAAGATGCTGCGTGAGGGACAGAGTGGAAAGCCCGCAGTGGTGGCGCCTTCGGCATGGCGATACAAGCGCCACCACGAGGACTTGCAAGGATGGCCCGACCCAAGCGAAGCGCCGGGACACGCCCAAGGCATGCAGGTGGTATGATTGAATGTAGTGCATTGCCTATTTAATCGGCTTTTCTCAATAGAAGCGAAGCGCACAATTAAGAAATCTCACGGATCCACGATGTATGAAATTCTGAAACTTGGTTACAATTGAGAGAGCTTAGAAAAAACGCCTGGCAAATAAATTGGCCAGGCGTTTTTAATTGTTTTCGTTGTTTATAAAAATTAGTACTTTACAAACGGAATTGTTTTAGTCATGCTTTCGTTGGAAATAACAGCCCAATAAGATCCTTGCGGTAAGGCAGAAACATCGATGCTTGCATGGGCTTCTGCTTGCAGGAACTCATGACCGACAGAATTTAAAATTCTTACTTTGCTTCCTTCCAGATTCCAGTTGGAAATAAATTCTAATTGCTCCATGACTGGATTAGGAGAAATTTTTATTTGCATTAGGTCTGATATTTCAGATTCGTATAATTCATTCTGGGCCTCGCGAGTGGTGGATACTCTGGAAATGTTCCACCAATTCATATTCCAACCGCCTGTGCTTGCGAAAATTCCAAAATTATAGGTGCCCGCTTGAAGATTTACTGTTTGCGATACGGTAGTCCAATTTTGCCAACCTCCGGTGGCCGGTATGGATACAGTTCCTAACACGGAAGTGCCAGCGTTTAAGTCCTGAGAGAGTCTACCTCCATTGGGAGAGGCTACCCGGTACTCAATTCGATAGCTTCCGGTGGATGGAATCGTGATGGCATTAAAAGCCATCCAATCTCCTGCGTCGATATACGCGGCATTGAGTCCGCCCTCCGAACATGCTTCGTTTTGAATGCCGGCAACGCTGGTTGCATTTTCAGCCTCTAACCTTCTTGAGAAGGGAGGAAGCACCGGTATTAGTTTCCAATGTCCGCTAAGCTGGCCATCGTCTTGCCACTGTTGTATGCGTCCTCCGGCGGTGTTGCTGAAGCCTGCTACTTCCATTAATTTTCGGCTATGCTTGGCGATTAATTTAACATAACCATTGCCGGCATCAATGGCCACGAATTGCTGGTTATTACCACCGCCATACGACCATTGCTGGATAGTGGCGCCATTGTCTGTGGAGACTTGCTGCACATCCAACGCTTTGCCGCTGTGCTTGGCCTGAATGCGGTAGGCACCATTGCCCAGGTGAATAAATTCAAATTGCTGGTTGGTGTTTCCTGTATTGTTCCATTGTATAGCACTGGCACCGTCTGCCGTTGAAAGAGCATTGATATCAAGTACTAATCCACTGTGTCGATTTTGTAAGTAGTAGGTTCCAGCCAGATTGGTCATACCTGTTAAGTCAGGTAAATTACTCTGTTGGTACACACGCACATAATCCACCATCATTTGAGCCGGGAAAGCGCCATTGTCTACCGCAAACCCAGGCCAGTTACCACCAATGGCCATGTTGAGTAATAAGAAGAAATTTTCATGAAATTCAGAAGTGCCATTCACGCCATTCAAAATAGAAACTTCGTGGTATTTTATTCCATCCAGGTACCAGCGAATGGCGGCGGCGTCCCATTCCACGGTATACAGATGATAATCGGTAATATTGGTGTTCGTGTTTCCTCCGAAGTTAGCATATCGATTGGCGCCATCTTGCCAATGAATGGTGCCGTATACGGTGCCTCCGGTATTTACATGTTCCATAATGTCGATCTCGCCGCAAGCAGGCCAACCTACACGGTTGATGCTTTCGCCAAGCATCCAAAAGGCTGGCCATACGCCCTGGAAGGAAGGCATCTTCATACGAGCTTCTATTTTTCCGTATTTTAAAAATTTTTTCCCTTGGGTTTTCATCCGGGCGGAGGTATAAGATGCGCCGTCAAAATTTTCTCTGCGCGCAGTAATCACCAGATTACCATTTTGTACGCTGGCATTTTCACTCCTGTAGAATTGTAATTCATTATTGCCCCAGCCATTACTGCCCCTTCCGGTTTCAAAAGTCCAGTCGGCGCTGATGCCATTGGTAAACTCATCCGACCAAACCAGTTGCCAGTTTTGGCTTAGGCCCGGAAAAAGGTTACACAGAAGAACGAAAACAATGAGTATTATCTGTTTCATAGGTTCCTGTTTTATAAGTTTTACATGTGGGTTTTTATTAATATTTAAATAAAAATTATTATTTAAAAATATTTTCAAATGTAGTCTTTCACTTATTCCAATCAAGTGACTTGTGGGGCAAAGCGAACTACAACCAATCGAATAAAGGAATAGGTTGCGTAATGGATTACTCTTGAAAATTGGAATAGGGAAAGCTTTAGTTCATTTATTTACAAATGGTTAAGCCGGATTGATGGTGGGGTATTGATACAAGCTTTGAAAATTATATTGATTGGTACCTAAAAAAAAATGATTGATTGCAGGTGTACCAGATTAATTTCCTATACATGGTTTAGCCAGGAATAGTGAAAGAAAATTCCTTGGATCAAATTATTGGATAGAGGAAAAGCAAACTGAGCTTAGGAGCAAAAGGGCTGAACTTATAAAATTACAGGTGTGTATTTGTATTGTACTGTTTTTTTGGTTAAACGCGATCTAATCCGTAGTTTAGGAGTACCCAAATGAAAAACCTACTGTACACTATTCTAATTAGTGCGGGCTTATTGATGTTTAAACTTCATCATGTCAGTGCTAAAGATTACCATGTTTCCAGCACAGGAAACGATGGTAATTCTGGTTTGTCTTCCTCCACTCCCTTTCGCACACTCGAAAAAATAAATCAACTTACCTTATTACCGGGTGATCGTGTATTGCTAAAACGTGGAGATACGTTTTATGGTCAGCTTGTGTTAAATGAATCAGGAACGGCCACTTCGTTGATTGAAATTGATGCTTACGGCACGGGTCCCAATCCTATCATAGATGGTACGATGCCCTTGCAAAACTGGAGGGTTTCTTATAAAACGATGTATGTGGCAGATTTGCCTTCTGCTCCAGGAGCAGCCTCGCAAATATTCTGCGATCAGCAGCTCATGCAGCCAGCCAGGTTTCCGAATGCTGGATTCCTTACTGTTGAAGCAGAAAGTAATCAGGAACGATTGTGTTGCAGTGCGCTTACTCAGGCTGATAATTATTGGGCGGGTGCCTGGGTGGTATGTCGCAAGGAACGTTGGATCTATGAGATACAGGAAGTCGAATCCAGTGCAAAGGGCATACTCACGATGAAAAGTCCAAGTCCATATCCGTTCAAGCCTGGATACGGTTTTTTTCTTATTCGCAAGCAGCATCAGTTGGATGCGAATAAAGAGTGGTACCATGATGTGAGTGCCAAGAAGATTTTTTTTATTGCTCCCAACGGCGCATCACCTGAAAATAGGAAAGTAGAAGCTTCGGTATTTTCGTATGGTATACTTATTCAAAGCCAACGATATATTTCAATAAAAAACATCACCTTTTCCAGGCAAGCCTTGGATGGTATCATGGTGAGTTCTTCTCACCACATTTCGATCAGTAATTCTATTTTTAAACAATGTTTCAGGAATGGAATATTTACTTCCAATACCAGAGGAAGTCATTTGAGTATTCTCAAGAATCAGTTTTATGACATTGGTAATAATGGAATTGATCTCAATCCTTCTACCGGCACTATACAAGGTAATATCTTGAAGCGGATTGCTTTGAGGGAAGGAATGGGTGGTTCGGGCGACGGAAAATATGTGGGTATCCTTGCCGGGCCCAATTCCAGGATAGCTGAAAATACGCTGGATAGCATTGGGTATTGTGGCATAGTCGCTCAATCGGGAGATACTGTGGTCAGAAATTACGTCCGTCATGTGTGCTTGACGAAGGACGATGGAGCGGCTATATACTGTTATAAGTCTAACAGGATTGTAATTTTGGAGAATATTCTGATGAATGCCATTGGGAATGATCAGGCCTGTTCGAATAAGTATTTTACAGCAGCGCATGGCATTTATCTGGATGATAGTTCCAGTTATTGTCAACTAAGAAACAACACCGTATTGGAAGGAGATTATGGTATATTTTTGCATAATTCTTTCCATAATGTTCTGTCTGGAAATGTAGTATATGATAATCGAAAAGCGCAACTCGCCATCCAAGCGGATATGCATGTACCTGCTACGGTTTCATTGACAGGCAATCAAATTGAAGACAATGTGTTTTTTTGCATGCAGCCTTCTCAGGTATGTATATATGGTTGGACCTATAAAAATGACGCACAGCAATTTGCCAGTTATAGGCGAAATTATTATTGCCACCCGTATGCAGAAGTCATTGGAAAAATAATTCAGGTGCCGTATTATCCTAAAGGTAATTTGGCAAAAACACAGGTGTATGATTTCCGGCAATGGCAGCTCTTCAGTCGTGACAGCGAAGGGAAAAAACTGGCCGGCGAACGGCGAGAATATTGTCATACCAAAGCCCTTGCCTCCAATTTGTTGACGAATCCTGATTTTGTTCAAGGTCAGGCTACCTGGTATAAGTGGGGTTCTGATAATTTTAATATTACCCTGGATCCATCGGACAAAGTTAAGAAAGGCGCTTCTTTAAAGAGTTCCTATGTGCCTACAGGGCTCAATGCTAAAGGTTGGTGGGCTTCCGGGGATTTCAATCTGCGCAAGAATCAATATTACTTATTCCGGATGAGTGCGTATGGTTCTCGCTTGGGGACTATCGATTTGGAATTGACACAAAATGAATATCCGTTTAAAAAGTCAGACATGGTAGGTACGTCATTTATGTTAGAACCTTCTGTGAAGCAGTATGAATATATTTTCTGTCCTTTGTCTGATTTGGCAAATGTGCGAGTTTCGTTGTTTACGACTGTTTATGATTCTACCTGTTGGATAGATGATGTGAGTTTAGTGCCGGTAGATATAGATACTTTGGAAACACGCCCGTATCAATACGCACCTATTTGGGTAAACCCAAGCCCATATCCAAAACCAATCGTATTGCCTGGTCCGCATCATTACCTGGATGGAACTCCTGCTAATTTACAAATTCAACTTCCACCATTTCGTTCATTAATTCTTACCAAAAACTACAGCCCTGTCATTTTAAATACTGCTGAGGTGGATGAACCTTTCAGGGAAGCAAGTAGTCTTCGTTTATTTCCATTAGCGGCCAATGCCGGGAGTACGGTATTTGTGGAATTTCCCAGATCTTTAGCCTCATCACACGTGCATTACTTTATTGAAAATACCAATGGCGTGGTACTTGAGGATGGTTATGCCAAAACCAACGACCAGAATGTGTTGGAAATTTCTACAGCTCAACTCAAAGCAGGCTTTTATTTTGTAACCTTGCAAACAGGAAATTCTTTTCAGGGCGTTCGCATGATACTTCAGTAATCTGCCTCTACTATGCTGCAATTCTTACCCTATGCTAAATAGGAGAGTACTATGCTATTTCGTACCTTTGAAGAGACTCGTTAGCAAAGAGTATGGACATCATTATTGTTTTAGCGCATGAAATGGATGCACAGGGCAAGTTGAGCGAGGAATCTGAGGCTCGCATCCAACGGGCCGTAGCTGTGCATAAGGCGAATCAAAATTGTCCGGTGTTGGTGAGCGGATGGAATTACCGTTCTGATACCTCACTGTATTTGGCAGAGGCACAAAAAATTGTTTTAGTGCAGGCCGGAGTCAATCCATCTCACATTTATACAGAGAAAGATGCCAAAGATACCGTTGGGGAGGCTTTCTTAGGTAAAAAGAAAATAGTGGACGTGTTCGGATGGAAATGTTTGTGTGTGGTGACCAGCGATTATCATGTTGCCCGGGCAGAACGAATTTTTAGATTTATTTATGGACCGGAATATACGATAGCGATGGAGGCGGTGCCCAGCAGGGATCCGGAGGGGCGCAGAGAACACGAAGAGCAATCGGTTGCGGTATTTCAGCAGACATTTGAAGGCATTCAGGCCGGCTCTGATACGGCCATCCTGGAACGAATAACAACAAAGCATCCGTACTACAATGGAGTGAAGTATCCTCCCATTCGGATCGATGGTAACGAATAGTGTGAAAATGAAAATTGCAGCATTTGACTTTGAAAAAAATCCCAGCCGGGTTTTTATAATTGCCGAATTATCGGCCAATCATAACCAGCACCTTGAAACCGCCATTGAAACTGTGCGTGCGGCAAGGAGAGCCGGGGCGGATGCCATTAAATTGCAAACGTACCGCGCCGACACCATAACCATCGATTCGCAAAAAGAAGACTTTGTCATTAAAGGTACCATCTGGGATGGCGCTAATTTATTTCAATTGTACCAACAGGCTTTCACCCCTTGGGAATGGCATGCTGAGTTGATGCAAGTGGCTAAGGACGAAGGATTGATTTGTTTTTCATCGCCCTTTGATAAATCAGCCGTTGATTTTCTGGAAGACCTGAATGTACCGGCGTATAAAATTGCCTCTTTTGAAATTACCGATATTCCATTAATTGAGTATGTGGCGTCGAAAGGCAAGCCAGTGATTATTTCCACAGGTATTGCTACGTTGGAAGATATACAATTAGCCCTGGATGCCTGCCATCGTGTGGGGAATAAAGAAATTGCACTTTTAAAATGTACCTCTAGTTATCCTGCGCCCATTGAGGAAGCCAATATGTGTATGATCCGGGATATGCGGGAGCGCTTTGGTGTGATGACTGGTTTATCCGATCATACCATGGGGGCCACAGTGCCAGTGGTGGCCACAGTGTTTGGCGCACGCATCATCGAAAAACATTTCATTCTGGATCGCTCCATCGGTGGCCCGGATGCCAGCTTTTCGATGAATGAACAAGAATTTAAGTCCATGGTACAAGCAGTGCGTGAAGCCGAGGCTGCGGTTGGACAGGTGGATTATACCTTGACGGACAAGCAGGCCAAAGGAAAAGACTTTTCCCGCTCTTTGTATGTAGTGGAAGATGTAAAACAGGGGGATGTGTTTTCCGAAGAGAATGTGCGATCTATACGACCTGGTTTTGGATTGCATCCTAAGTACCTTCCTCAGATATTGGGTAAAAGAGCTAATCGGGATTTGGAGCGAGGAACGCGATTCTCTCTGGACTTTTGTGAGTAATATTGCCCTCTTTATGGCGAACCTTGCACAATAAAAGGAAAATCAAGCCGATAACTAAAATATCTTTTCAAACAGCTTACTTTTTTGTAATTTTAGGATAGAAAATTTGCTTTAGCTAATATTCTGAAGGGATTAACTTTAGCAACAGGACCCCAAATGTGTTGAACTATGAAAGCGTATAAACTACTGGTAGCAGTGCTGTTGGTCGGTTTTCTCTTTGCCGACTGTACACGCTCTTCAAAAGGTTGTAAAAAAACCAAACGAAAAATTAAAGAGTTGAACCTTAAGAATTGGTAAGATCTTGAAAGGCTAACGATTTGTTAGCCTTATTTTTTTGCCCACATAGGCACAATGAAATTGGGTGGCAAAGATTTTCAGCGCTCCTGGTGGCCTCAATCAGCTTTTTTCTTGATGGTGTGTGAACCGAAAAATTACTTTGTGTTTTAAATTACCACTTCTTACACTTAAGCACATTACACACATTTTAACCCTATATTTTGTTTTCTAAGCGAAATTGTATCGCTTTTTTAGTTGCGTTTTTAGCGCTAAGCGAATCAAGTTGTTAAGCGAAATTATTTTATAATTCGATAAGATGTATAGAATTCAATTGAGCGAATGCAAACACACATGGCTGCTTGCATTCAGGTAAATATTATTCTATACAAATGAAAAGACGATATAGGTATTCTTGTTTGTTGCCGGCATTATTGGCCGTTATAGTGTTCCCACTATTGACCAATTCTTTGATAGCCCAGGAAGTGCCCATAGGACTTGGCAGCTATAATTTATCTCCTTTACCAGGAGAACCTCCCAGCCCAGGACAATGGGATGGTACCTGGTTCGACGCTCCGGCCCGAAGTCCGCGCGTAACCCCAGATTTTAACCAGATACCCACCACACACGAATGGTGGTCTGCTTTTATTTGGGATCCTGGTATGAATACGTTTCCTCCATTTGCTTCCTGGGTATATCCTTATGGTATTCGCACCAGAAATGAATATGGGTTTGAGATTTTTAAGAATCGCCTGGATAACGTAGTCAATACATTTCCTCAATCTTATAATCATAACGACTGGCCTAATCAGGCTATTACCGTTGGGTTGAATAACCGGGTGTTGTGGGATACGGTGAATGTGGTATCCTATGGAGATTTTCATTGTAAAATTCGCTTGAACAATGCCAGTAGCTCCTCACTGGAGGCTACCATGGTGAACGGTGTTCCATTTGTATATATTGAAAAAACAGGTCCGGAGCCGGTAGAAGTTTGGATGCCATGGAATCCAATCATTGACAATACTATTGGCACTAATGTGATCGGGCTTACTGTGCAAGGTTCTTCGTATGGAATTTTTTTTCCTGCGGGATCTACCTACACCTACATAGTTGAACCGAATCGTCCGGTGAATGGCCAAAACATTAATCCGGTGCGAAAATTTGTTTCCAATCTGAATGGTAGAAATTATATGGTAGTGGCACCACTGCCTGATAATTCGCTGGCCACCTTACAAAAATTTGCGCAGCATGCTTTTGTTTTTGTGCGCGGCACTACTATGCATTGGGACTATGATGAAACGAATGCCTTGCTTCGCACTACCTTCCGTTATGAAACCGAAATCATGGAAGGCGCAGCCACCCTGCCGATTGTAGGTTTGTTACCACATCATTGGAAGAATAGCACACAAGCCTTGAATGGACATCAGTTTAATGTTCCGAGAGGCCTTTTAAAATGTGCCGATACTGATTCGTTCCAAATAGAATTGCCGCATGTAGG
>JALONM010000122.1 GCA_025454925.1 Cytophagaceae bacterium | reverse complement strand
AATGTCGTTGGTGTTCCAGGATAAGGTGCTGCTTACACTTGATTGTTTGGAAAGTGAAATTTTGTAGTGGAGTCCGGAGGCGATAAAGCCTTGTCTGCTGTCGGCACGTTCGCGCAGGTAATCGTATTTCCATTTCAAAGAATCTTTTTCTTCGGATTGTCCGGAGCGATCGCGAGCACCCAGGCACCAGAATGAAAATTTACCGATGCGAGTAGGAAAATGCCATTTGCCACTAAAATCCTGAAATCGTATTCCCCCAGCTTCAGGTGGTAACAGAGGACTGATGAGGGATAAGATGGCGCCAATCCGGAAGGCATATTTTCGTTGTTGCGCATTTCCATTTCTGATTTTAAGATCCATGATGCCGGCAAGAGTGTTGCCGAATTCTGCGGGGAAAGCGCCCGTGTAAAAATCTGCGCCCGCAATGGCCGAAGCACTCAACGCAGAAAGTCCACCGGCACCAAAAGAAAGAATGTCGGCGAAATGGTTGGGGTTAGGAATTTCTATTCCTTCTACGCGCCATTGAAAACTGCCGGGTTTATTTCCCCGTACGGCCATGCCATTGTTGCCGATGCCTCCGGATACGCCTCCAAAAGAGGCCGCCAGACGAGCAGGGTCGTCAAAGCCTCCGGCATATCGACTTGCTTCTTCCATTTGGAGTCGGCGGGCTCCCGTCAGCACCATAGTATTAGAGGCCTGGCCTTTTTGTGTTTTACCTTTTACTACAATCTCTTTTACCTGATGTACGCGCTCGTACAAAACACAGGAAATTGAAGGCGTGATTCCAGTGCTTATTTCAATCTCCGGCTCCGACCATACAAGATAGCCTGGTAATTGTATATCCACCTTCCACCTTCCGGTGGGTATGGAATCAATACAAAAAAAACCGGATGAATCGCTGATTGCTTTGAATAAGGCCTTAGGCCCCGAGACTTGAATGCTTGCACCATTCAGCGCTTGTCCCCATTCATTCAATACAGTGCCGCACAAACGTCCGCGTATTTGCGCATTCGCCGGTGTCAACGGAATGATCGTCCATAAAAGTCCTGCCATCCCAAGCAAAAGAATTCGTCTCATAGGAAAGAAATAAGTATATTCACTAGACAAATATGGCTCACAAGCAGCAATGGAGGCAATACTGATAATTCAGTAAAAATATGGAAGAAGTTTACCAGGAATATGAGCGCGTGTTGGCCTCACAAATTTTTCAGCAGGAGTTATTAAACTATGAAGTGCTTTCGACTCATTTGGCGAAGTTAACATGGATGGAAAGCGTTTCAGCAAGTTCCTATTCGGTATTTGATATGAACAAGAGGGAACATATTTACTTGTCTCAAAATTTTGCCAGAACCTTTGGCTACGACTTGCATGCGGCCGCGACCCAGGGAAATGCCTACCTGGATAGTAGAGTCCATCCGGAAGACTTAGCCGCCAGCGCCATGGCCGGAACTTTTTTTCTGAAGTTTGCTTTGCAAATACCTCCGCCAGAACGTTTGAAATATAAGTTTATCGGAGAGTACAGAATTCTGAAGTCGGATGGGTCCATGATGCGGGTAATAGAACAGCATCAGGTATTGGAGTTGGATGCGCAAGGTAATATCTGGTTAGTGCTGGGTGTAATGGATGCTTCTCCGGATCAGGATCTTGCGGCTTGGTACCGATGCCGGCTTCAGAATTTTCATACCGGAGAGTTCCAGGAGTTGCCGCACGATTTTTTCCTGAAGTTGCGGGCAGCCCCGACCTTGTCTGGCAGAGAGCGAGAGGTCTTATCCCTGTTATCATCCGGTTTGCTGAGCAAAGAAATTGCCGATAAACTTTTTATCTCAGTACATACTGTAAATACACATCGGCAGAAGATACTGGAAAAATTACAGGTGGATACTACGGTAGAAGCCTTGAGCCTTGCTCGCAGGGTTGGAATTCTTTAACCCTAATTTTTCAATAGAAATTCTTCTATTGAAAAACGACTAATAAAATCAAAGGCTTCAGAAGGAATCGAAAAAAGAAATTATTTTCTACGCCCATGATTTTCTAAGTCGGGATTACCGGCCATGGATCTGCAATCTATGAGCTCTCTCAATAGTGCGCTTCGCTTCAATGGAGAAAAGACGGTTGCCCTGGTTTTCCACCTCCAGGTGTGGTATATACAAAAAAAAATCCCACGTCCGTGGGATTTTTTTTGATACTCCAGGAGTAAGATTCTTATTTCTTGTAAAGCTTTATCGTTTGGTTATCGGCATTGAGGTAATACACACCAGTAGTCTGTTTACTCATGTCCACTTCCTTGCCGCGTCCTTTAAGAACTGCGGTGCCTACGGCGTCTAATATCTCATAGTCCGTTTCTCTGCTCAGGGTCAGTTTATCGGTTACACGGGCAGGGTAAGCCGTAAGCGGAGCCAGATCGGATTTGAATTCGACAATTTGGGAGTAAATCATCTGTCCGTCGGAGTCAACATACTTAATGCGGTACTTATTCAAACCGGAGTGATGTTTTTGTTTTACATCCAAGCCAAGCTGTTTCGCATCGTAGTTGTTGAGGAGCGGAGAGCCTTTTCCGTTCATTTCTTTCAGGGCTACCCAGGAGTTGTAGAGAAAATGCTCCACCACCATTTTAGAGCCCGGCTTTTCCCCTTTGGAAGTGAATGTCATGTGATCGGCATCCACGATGAAAGAAGTAAACTGGAAAGAAGAGTTTTGCTTAATCACCTGAGGATTCAGGATCTTGGGCTTACAATCATCTTTGTGTGTGATTTTAATGGTAACAGGTTCCTGCATTTTGAGGTGCGACAAGTCGATCTCGAAGGCGCTGGACTGTATGTTGCTCATGACTTTTACGTCATTCACGTATACCTCATTGGCGCAAAAATCTTTTTGGTTCCCTGCAAATGGATTTTGCACGTAAAGATTTTTACCCTGGTACACACCGGAAATAGGTAATATTCCCGCTTGGCTGTTGATGGTTGCCAGAACCAACATAAGAACCACCCAAATTCTAGTAGGTCTCATCATTTTAACATTTTCCAAAAAAAACATAAAAGTTTACCAAAAATGATATTTTCTTACGTATAATGCAAACCAGGGTTTTAATTTTTTAATCTTATTTTTAAGCAATTAAGTAAAATTTTTAACCCATACAAGAGTTTTCCCATTCAAACGTTTTACCAATATTGACCAAATGGGTAAAAACCTGTATCTTAACAAGATAAAACAATTTCGCCATGCTGCAAAGAACTCTGGTAATAATTTTACTTTTTTTTCGATTTTTCATGAATGGGTCTCAATTGATCCTTCCCATGGACCAGCATCAGACCAATCATTTGAAAGCCTATGGTATTGCGTATTGGGTGCTTACCCAGCAAACCGAGGTAAACTGGTTGCTCAATTACAGAGGAGGCAGTTTCATGTTTCCGCATACCGAGCGATTTGAAAACGAGCTCATCATTCGTGGTGTAAGCTATGAAGTGATTTCAGAGGCACAAGCGGCGGAAATAGCCTCTTACATCTCAGGGCCCGATGTAAACATGGATATGATGAAGTTGGACAAGCCCCCCAAGATTGCGGTATACTCGCCTAAAACCAAATTGCCATGGGACGATGCCGTAACCATGGTGTTGACGTATGCTGAAATTCCTTATACCGTAATATTTGATGATGAAGTCATGTATAATGAGTTGCCCAAATACGACTGGCTGCATTTGCATCACGAAGACTTTACAGGCCAGTATGGCAAGTTTTATGCGCAGTATCATCGCGAGGCCTGGTATCAGAAGCAGCAGCAGGAATACGAAGCCAGTGCACGCAAACATGGGTTTACCAAAGTGTCAGAGCTGAAATTGGCGGTAGTGAAGAAAATTCGTGATTTCTGCGCCGGGGGCGGATTCTTGTTTGCCATGTGTTCTGCTACCGATACCTATGATATTGCGTTGGCCGCCGAAGGCGTAGATATTTGTGAAAGCATGTACGACGGTGATCCCGCAGATCCACAAGCACAACAGAAACTCGATTATTCCAAAACATTTGCCTTTAAAGATTTTAAACTTCGTTCAGATCCGTATGAGTATGAGTACTCGAATATCGATAACAACCAGCATGAACGAGGCATGAATGAAGCTACCGATTATTTTTCGTTATTCCAGTTTTCTGCCAAGTGGGATCCGGTGCCTACCATGCTCACTCAAAATCATGAGTCTACGATCCGTGGTTTTATGGGACAAACTACCGGATTTAAAAAGTCATTGCTTAAATCGGAAGTGCTGATTATGGGCGAAAACAAAGGTATCAGCGAAGCGCGTTACGTGCATGGTACGTATGGAAAAGGAACCTGGACTTTTTATGGAGGACATGATCCGGAAGATTATCAGCATTTCGTACACGAAGAACCTACCGACCTTAACTTGCATCCCAATTCTCCTGGTTTTCGGTTGATCTTGAACAATGTGCTTTTCCCTGCCGCGAAAAAGAAAAAGCAGAAAACCTGATGGACTTCAGCTTTTCCTTTTTCGCAGCAGGAATGCTTACGTTTTTTTCCTAACTCAATGCTTCTAATACATTCCCAAAATTTGGATGGGAACATTATGGAAAACCTACTCTAATAAAAAGGTCTCAACTCGTAGCTGAAGTTCAACTGTCTAAAGTCCATTTAATCCAGAATATTGGAAATAGTAGGTTATGCAGCTAAATCTCCAACGACGGTATAGCCTTTATCTATCTACTATTCAAATTCAAGATTTTATTTTGGGCGTGTCCCGTCGTGGTGGCGCCTGTGGCGCCACGCCACTCGGGCCGGGCTATCGCTGCAAGCCTTTGGTGGCGAGGTAGCGCTACAAGCGCCACCTCG
This sequence comes from Cytophagaceae bacterium, assembly GCA_025454925.1. Taxonomy (GTDB): domain Bacteria; phylum Bacteroidota; class Bacteroidia; order Cytophagales; family Cytophagaceae; genus JALONM01. The sequence goes on along the minus strand of JALONM010000122.1, from coordinate 2,493 downwards.
CCACCAGGCTTTACGCTCTATCCCTCACGCAGCCCCGCTGTGTTTTAACCCCACCTTTTCAATAGAAATTTTTCTTTGAAAAAGGACTAATAAAATCAAGGGCTTCAGAAAGAATCGAATAAAAGAATAAAAGAAATTCTTTTCTAAGCCCATGATTTTCTAAGTCGGGATTACCGGCCATGGATCTACGATCCATGAGCTTTCTCCATAGTGCGCTTCGCTTTTATGGAGAAAAGCCGATTTAAATAAAATTTCTCCATAGAAATTTTTCCATGGAGAAACGATTCATAAAATCTTACGTTGAAATCGAGCACAAAAAAAATCTTTTCTAGGCCCATGATTTTCTAGGTCGGAATTGATAGCCATGGACCTATAATCCAGCAGTCCTATCAATTATGCACATCGCTAGTAAGGCGAAAAAGCCGGTTTAATCTTACCAATCTTCTTTCTTTGGTATTTTGCCGGTGGCCATAATTTTTTTCAGGTCTTCCATTACAGCGTTTAGTTCTTTGCTTACCTGAGCTGCGGCTTCTCCTTTGTTCTGGCTGCTCATTTTCGCGTAAGCAGTTTCAAAGGCTTGTACCGTTTTGGGTCCGGTTTTGCTGTTGTAAATACTGAGGTCGGTAATGGTAAACCGGTAACGGCCTTCTTTTACTTCTACCAATAAAGCATACGAAACAGTGTGCTCCGCTTTGTATTTATAGTCGTAAGAAAGTTGTATTGTGAAAGTGCCTGTTTTTCCTATTTTACCATTGAGGGCATCGTTGGGCGTGAATTTGTCGGTTTTGTAAAAATGAGCCATCCAGTTTTTCGCACGTTCAAAAAGTTCGGCGCTTCCAACGCTGTCTACTGCAACTTTTTCCTGCCAGCTAATCTTTTTGGTTTCGGGGTCAATGGGTAAACTCTGTTGCGCCAACATGGATAGACCGCCAACCAGCATACAACAAATAAATCCTAAGGTTCGCATAATGTTTCTTTTTTCTCTAATCTAGTTCAAATATCGTGCAAAATACGGCTATTACTGAAAGTGGCCAAATAAGCCAGGGGACTCCAATACCAGATTTTTTAATATTTCCGGCTCCCATCAATAGTACCAGATTTGACAGTTGGGATGTGATTTTTTAAACCGGGCAATTTCATCTTTAGGAATACCAGTCGATATTGCTTTTAAGCTTTTGATGGAAGCAATTTTTTCAATTCCACCCAAGGTCTTAATCTGAGGGCAATTCGAAACATCTATGACCTGGAGGTAGGCAAAATTTGATACCGGTTCCAGGCTCACCATGCTCGAATTGTTCAGGAATAAATGGGAGACAAATTGGAGGCCACGCAATGGTTCCAGGGATGTGAATTTATTGCCGGATACATCCAGGTAATACAATTTTTTCATGGCTGCCAAGGGTTGCAAGTTAGTAATGCCAGCGCTGTACAAATCCAGGTATACCAGGCTATTTAGTTTGCGAAGAATAGACATATCACTCAAGTCTATTTTCCTTAAGGATAGTTTTTCTAATAATAGTAATTCGGAAATCGGACTGAGGTCTTTTATTTTGATATTGAGCGAAAGATGCAGTTCTTTTAATTGGGGCAATGATCGAATGGCCTGAAGCGATTCGATTTCATTTTCCGAAAGATCCAGTTTTAGCAAAGTAGTAATAGATTGCACAGGTGTAATATCGACTACCTGATTTTTTATACAATAGAATTCCTCCAGTTTAGGGAGAGCAGGCAGGCTGTCTAAGGCACGTACACCGCTTCTGCTAACATCCAGGTACGTCAAGGATTTCATAGTTTTTAAAATGCTCAGGTTGTCGAAGGGACTATCGTTGAGGAGAAGTTTTTTTACTCCACTAAATGCAGAAATGGCTTGGTAGGATTTGAAATTACTTTTGCTGAGGTCCAGTACGTCGGTGTTCACCAATCTGGATAAGTCATTTTCTTTTGGATATTCTTCTAGCTTTTTGTTTTTACTAAGGTGGTTTTTCCATTCAGGACTCAAGTCCTTCCACCACTGCTGCAGCGGAGGCAAAGGAGCAAGCACAGGCTGTTTTCCCGGAGCCCCGGCATAAAGTAGTTTAATGCTGGATTTGCCGGAAGCATCCGTACTTATTTTGAAAAAGTATCGAGAAGGAATGCGTTGGGTATTGGCTTTGAAAAAGGTTCTGGAAACGGCATTGCCTGAACTGTCGTTACTTATTTCTGTTTTTTTCTCCCAGTACCAACGAATTTTAATCGCTTGTACTTCGCATAAATAAAAGCGGCGCCAGGGATCGTATTCTTTTTTACCAATCTTCAGGCTGCTCGAGTCAAGCTGATGGTAGTAACGAATAGCATTTTTTTGGCCGTAAGTCAAAGGGTTTACATCGGTGTACGCAAGGCTGTCGTAATCATTCCAGAATAAACTTTCCATGCGAGGAGCAGCTGCGGCTACTGTCACTGTGCTGAGCACTTCTTTCATTAGCCGTGTAGTGGATTGTTTTTTTAATTCTGCAG
>JALONM010000080.1 GCA_025454925.1 Cytophagaceae bacterium | reverse complement strand
GAAGAATGAGGAATGGGATACCATAAAAAAGAAAAGAGAAGAACACGAAAACCTGAAGGCCTTAGGCATGGAAATAGAGGGGCCTCCTGTTGAAGTTCCTAAAGAGAATCCATATAAAGACGAAACATTTGGGTTGCCTCCCGGTACCGTGAGAGCTACTATTGCCATGACAATTTTAATGGGTGGCGTTTCATTATTGATTATTGGCTTTGATCCAGCGTTCTTTGCCCAGCTAAGTAATGCAGGGGAAATGGGACAAGTGGCATTCGAAAAGTATCTTGAGTTTTTTAAGACAGCTTTTTTAATGATGATTGCCTTTTATTTTGGTTCTCAATCATTGAAATATATCAGACCTTCTTCTGAGGAAAAAAATTCAGAATCCGATTCTACTGATACACCAGAAGTGTCAAAAGTTGTTTCTTCTCCGCCTGTTTTGCCCAAAAAGGTAGAACCTGAAATAATTACAGGTAACGATTCCATTAAAGATGATTCTCCGTTAGTGGTAAAATCTTCCCAGCGAATTTCTTCTCAAAAGAAATTGAATGACGAGGATATTAAAAAATGCGCGGAGGAATTGGGTATTGAACCCGCATTGATTTATACTGTGTTAACGGTTGAGTCGCTGGGGGGCGGATTTTTAAAAGATGGCAGACCTAAAATATTATTTGAGGGACACGTCTTTTGGAAAAATTTAAAGAAAAGAGGTATTGACCCTGTTCAGTACCAGGAGAAAAATACCGATATCGTATATCCTAAATGGACGAAACAGTTTTACTCTAAATCTGGTGCTGATGAATACAAGCGATTGGAGCGGGCCCGGGCCATTCATAAAGATTCAGCAAATGCTGCTGCATCCTGGGGTTTATTTCAGATTTTGGGTGAAAATTATGCAGCTGCAGGTTTTGATTCCATTGATGATTTTGTGAAAGCTCAGGAAAAGTCGGAGCTAAATCAGTTGTCATCATTTGTTCAGTTTATAAAAAGTCAGCAGTTAATTCAATACCTGCAACGTTACGATTGGAGGGGCTTTGCTAGCAGGTATAATGGACCTGGTTACGAAGCCAATCAATACCATATCAAATTGGAGGAGGCGTACGCTTTCCATAGACAAAAATTGAATCCAACCATTAAGGTTCTACTTCAACGAGGCGCTTCCAATGAAAAGGAAACCTTGGGGACTATTTCTGTAATGAATGCGGAACGAGAAGTTTTTACCTGCAAAACATTAGAATTGCCTTGGAAGGATAATAAGGTGGATATAAGTTGTATTCCGAAAGGTACTTATAAAGTGCAAAAACGATATAGCGCCAGGTATTTGCATCACTTTCATGTAATGGATGTGCCAGGTAGAAATTGGATTTTGATACATACTGGTAATTACTATAGTCAGATTGCGGGTTCTATTATTGTAGGATTACATCATGTAGATTTAAATAAAGATGGAGTATTGGATGTGTCCAATAGTGCGGAAACGATTAAAAAACTTCAGAGTATTTTACCCGACCAATTCATGCTTACAATTTCATAATTTTTTATGCTGAATTCGAGTGTTTTAAAAAATGAATTTTTGGAATTTGCGGATTACACCAAAGAATCTTTTCCTAAATCTATAAGCGATGCAGCTTCTTTATGGGCAGATATGTTAGAAGCGTATTCTAAAGGTGTGGTACCCCCTTCCAATAATTTTGAAGCGGCCAAAATTTCTTTTGTTTCTATCATGTCCGTGTCTACGCTCAACGATAACAGCAACTGGGTGGTTTTGTTTCCTGGTGCATTAAGTGCATTTGCAACTCAGGTGGGCATTGGCATGCTTGCATCCGGATACACCGGTACGGTAAATCCAATTTCATTTGATATGGAACCCATATTGTCGTTAGGAACTGGAGGAGCAGAAATAGAAGATATAGCCGATCGTTTGGCTCAGGATGTACATACTTGGTTCAAAGCATGCCGGGCCACAAATTCTAATGGAAGCATCAATTGGTCATAAATCGATAGTCCTTTGAGTTACTTCTCGTGCAATAAACAAGTTTAGTCGCTTTTTGAATGTGTATGCTTGCCATCAATCATGGAACGGAAATTTAATGAACTCAAAAAGATTGTAGCTACAACTCATGATATTGAGGTGTATAAGCTGTATTTGGAGAAAGAAAAAAATACATGGTTTAAAGTAATCATTGCTTCGCCTATTACTCCAGTATTTATTACAGCCATATTGGGGATTTTTACAGCGTATAAAGCTGTAAAAAACGAAGAGGTTAAACAGAAAAAGGAAATAATGTTCAATGCCATCGTGCAAGGTGATAGTATTCAGACTTCACAAAATTTAAAGTTCCTCTACAATCAAGGACTGCTGGAGTCTGATGTTTCACAAAATTCTGATGTGTATAAGGTGGAGCTATCCAAAACGGATACCGTGTCAAAAGTATTAGAAGGGACATGGAAATTAGCAGCTCTGTTAGACGCAAAGGGTAATCGGATGGTCAATCCATTGGTAGATACCCTGACGATTACTTTTTTGTATGAATATGCCTTGGGTGGAAAAGTTTTGGTCCATAACAACCCGAATTTTCCTAATGCTGAAACGGTTTTGAAATACAAAGAAAGTCTGTTAGCCTGCAATCAATTCGACTATGTAGAAGGGTATTTGAATGTAAATGGCTTTCGTCCCAAGGTTCTTGTGCTTAATGCATCCGAATTGGTATTAGATGGTATGATTCCGTGCTTGTATGGTTTTAAACCAGATATAATGGATAAAAATGAAGGCTTGAAAGTGGTATTTACGAAAGTAAATTCATGCAGCGTTTCTCCATAGAAGCGAAGTATTGAGAAAGCTCATAGATCCATAGCTGGTAATCACGACTTATAAAATTATGGGCTTCGAAAAGAATTGCTTGTGGTCTATTCCGTCGGAGGCCTGGTGGCGGTATCATTCAGGGAATAGAATTTAAAATCTAATTTAAATGATTATAAAGCTTCCCAAATTGGGGAATTTTGTTTTCTAATTCCAACATTAGTTTTAATAGTTCCATTTCTTTAGTTATTACTATTTCGTTTTTATCGAATGATTCGATTATTTTATTTAGTAAAATTTTCCACTCACAGATAAAAGTGGTAAGGTCAAGCTCAATTACATTTGCTCTATTAAGGCTGTCTACATGTTCTCCAATTATAGAGTCCCATCTACTATTTATTCTTAGAATATTTTGATCCCATTTCATTTTCCATTCTCCTCTAAACGAGTCCGATCCCCACCCAACTCTCCACTGACCTTTTAAATCGGATGTAACTGCTTTTAACATATAAAGTATGTCGTCAAATATTACACATAGATCATATTTATATTCTAGTCTAATTGGTATTCTATTCCAATAAAAAATAAGATATTCCGTATTCATTGGAAATATATTTTGAATTGCACTAGAGATTTGTTCGTATTGCTTATTAACAGGATTAATTAGTATTGGATTATTTATTTGAATTCTAAAAGAATTGTTATCCATATGAGTTTATTTTTGATTTAGTATTAAATCATCCAGTCCAGGAAATGCATGAACTTTGCCACTTGGATATACTTTAATGTATAACCTAGTTGCTTTGGTTGATATTATATTTCCATTTTCATTCATAATCCAAACGATAGAATTATTACTCCAATCTTGAACTACGTCTTCTTCACCAAGTTTTAATAATGAGGCTCTTTTTACAGCATCATGTATATCTTCAAGTGTTTTAAATTGACCTTGATTTTTACCTTCATTAATTAATCTAGCAGGCCCTTCCGTCCAATTTATACCATGCTTCCCATTCGAATATAAATCACTTTCTGGGAAATATGTAATACCATCTTTTACAACACCTTTCTTAACTTCTTCAATTGTTAATTTTTTTGCTACCTCCTCAAAATCTTCTGGACTTTTCTTGAAACGCTCTAGTCCTTCCTGTTGTATCTCCTTCAATTTAGCGCGAACTTCCGGATCTTCCAAATCCAAGTCCGCTAACTTTTTCATTAGCTTATGTTCGCGAAGTTTCAAGATAAATTGTTCAAAATCTATTATTTTTTCTTTGGCATAGTAATAGGCTACTTTTACCAACGCATCGTGGATGCTTTTTTCTTCCAGTGGTTTGGCAAAGTACAATACATTTTTTTGTTCCAGGGCTTCGGACAATTCCTGAAGTGCTCCCTGTAAATTGGAGGAATTGGTATTTTGACTTACTTTATTCTGAAGAATTTTTTGATTTATTTTCTGATAATCCTGTATGCGTTTTTCTACAACAGGATTTGGCAGTTTGTCTTTCAGATTTCCTAGTTCTTGTTGTGATCTTAGGGCAGAACTCCCTCGTTGAATTGGTGTTTTGGCTTTACTAAATGCTAGTCTATTCCCGATCCCATGTCCATGAGTGGCTCCATCCATAAAAGCTGCCTGAGTCTGTTCGGTTTCACTCATTTGGCGAATTCCTTTGTTTAACCCATGAATAAATATGGTTTGAATGATTTCTTCTTTTTCAGGATCCCCATCTCCAACAACATCAAATTCAAAAGTATGATTAAATTCAAAGGCGTCAATGGCTTTTTGATGACTGGGATTCGCTTTCAGGGTTTCCAGAATGGTTTGCATTTTGGTCCTGTTTTCATCTTCTTCAGTCTTGTTTGTGGGTCGAGCGCCTCTCCATCCTATGATCAAAGTTCCAACAAATAAGCCCATATAAAATGTTTCATAGGCAACCTGCCCATGCGAAATACTTCGGAAGGACTTATTGTCATCTTTTAATTTTAATTGAATATCCATTGGATTAATTCCAACAGACGTCAAATTATTGAAATTCAGTGTAAAAGTTGCCCCACTAAGGCTTTTCAGGGTAAGTTGTTCTTGCAGTTTTATTGTTTCTTCATATTCCCATTTTTCGAGGAGTGAATCTATTAGATATTTTTGCTTATTGAAGTATGTATCCGCCGTACCGTAATTTTTTATAAAAGCATACAAGTCTCCCGGTGGAGTTAGTCCCCCTTCTTTGTATTCTTCGTAGGTCGCCTTTGATTTTTCATATTCCTCTTGTTGGTTTGAAGTGCCAATCAGGTATTCATACACAGGCTTGATATCATACTGCACTCGCTGGGCGGGTGTGAGACCCGGGGTAAGCCAAACAAATTGTTGGCCACCTCTTGGATTAAGACCTAGTTTACCTGCTTGTATAGAAGCTTGTCGAAAAGTAGGGGCAGTGATTTCTACAGGCTGTTTCGAGTCATTTACATTGGGTTCTACAGCTCCCCCTCTCCAATTTTCTTCTACTATGAAATAACGAATAATGGTATTGTATACAAAACTTGCCGTTTGGTCGTTGGCATTTCTTTTTACCCCAAAGGCCTGATAAACCTCTTCAGTATTTAAATTCAGTTCAGATAGAATATCGTAAAGCGAAGTACTGTTTACCCTCCAACGCTTTTGCTGTTCTGAAATTTTTGTTTGTATTTCCTGTAAGCGTTCTTTTTCTGCAGATTCTGCTTGAATGATGGATTGCACTTCTTCACTTAGCGGCGTTATGATAGCATTGTATTGATTGGCCGGAGTATTGTATTTTTGGACATTCGTTACAAGGTTTTCACTATCGATATTTGTCCAATTGGTCGTAGTGCTGGTTGAATTTAAATTCCATGTAAGTGCACTGGTTAGTGAAGTTGGAAATGGGACCGTAAGACTATTACTTTCATATGCTTGAGTAATGTTTGGTGTACTGTCTTTCGTTTCTTTGTCTGCCTTGGTTTTTTTGTTTCCCATAATGCCTACCGGATATTGATCTGGAAAATAGTAGTAATATTTTTTCTGTTTTGGAGTTTGTGCTAAACTGTCACAAAGGAGTTTTCTGATTAAATCTAGGGTATTGAAATTGAAGTTATTAGGCATGGGTAGATAACCTTTTTTTATTGGATTTTTTTTTCAGGCAAAAAGTAAATAAAAAAGTTTAGCACAAGTTAGCACAAACTCCTTTTTGGTAATCTAATACGACTATCTTCAGTTTTGCATTCTGCATTGGAGAAAGCATGATTTGAAGTTGTAACAATAAAAGCATACATGGCGCAATCAGTAGTACAGGATTTTACCAGTTTAGAACAAGGTTTTGAGAATTTAAGACTTCTCATTGGAGAGCGCTTAATCCTGTTGGTTTCGCAGGAGGATTTCTCGTTTAATCCCCCCATCAGGCATGTTCCGGAATACCAAAACGAAGCATTTTGCAGGATGATTGCGCAATACGATTTGAGTTTTGAAGAAAAAATGGTGGTCGTAATTGCCTTGGCACCTTACATTCATCCTATTTTGTTGGATGTGTTTACCACCACGGAATTAAAAGTTACCATTCATGCAGGGAGTATTGGAGGTTTTCAAAAGGAACCATCCAGGGCATTTATACCCACCATACGAACCGTATTGTTTTTGCTGGGAAGTCAAGGTAAACCGATGCATGAAATGTTTTCTCAGGAAGAGGTTCTTGTCAAAGAAAATATTATTTCAATCGAGCGTATCACCAGTATTATCCCTATTATTGATTCGCCCATTTTTCTTTCAGAAGAATATTATTGTTTGCTTACCACCGGAAAATTCGAACCTCGCCAGGATGAAAATTTTCCTGCAAAAAAAATTACCACCTCTCAAAACTGGGAAGATCTGGTAATTCGGCAGGAGGTATTGGAACAAATCATAGAGATCAACGATTGGATAGCTTTCAGTGAAGCTATCATGAATCAAGGCTCCATTCCGAACAAAATCAAAAAGGGATACCGCGCTTTGTTTTACGGCAGTTCAGGAACCGGAAAAACTATGACGGCAAGCTTGCTGGGTAAGTCTTTCCGTATGCCCGTATACCGCATCGATTTATCCATGGTGGTTTCCAAGTACATTGGTGAAACAGAGAAAAATCTGGAAAAAATATTCACAATGGCCGAAAGTCGAGGATGGGTATTGTTTTTCGATGAAGCCGAAGCATTGTTTGGAAAACGCGGGGCCACTAACGATGCCCACGATCGATATGCCAATCAGGAAATTTCGTATTTGCTTCAACGAATTGAAGATTTTGACGGTGTAATTATTTTAGCTACTAATAAATATCATGACTTGGACGATGCCTTCAAACGGCGTTTTCAGGCCATGATCGAATTCCCCGATCCCAATGCCCAGGAACGCTTGTTGTTGTGGAATAAAACGTTCGAAGGTTGCGGCTTTGAATATGCGGAGGATTTGGATTTTGAAACCTTAGCCACCAACAAGGAGGCAACCGGAGGGATGCTCATCAACGTACTGCGTCATGCTGCCATAAAAGTAATCAAAGCGGGCGATAATATTTTGAGGCAGGAATATCTAATAAGCGGTTTGAAAAAAGAATATAATAAAGAAAATAAAATGTGGATAGACGTACCATCTGTTCTTCGGAGGGCACCTATTGCGCTCAATGCCTATGCCAAACAAAATGGATTGTTAAAGTAAACTCTAAGAATTACCAATATGGAAATTAATGCACTAAAACTATTTGATAAATCAAGTCCGGAAGAACCTAGGGTTGGAACGTTCAACTTGGAGCAATTTTTAGGCTACGATAGAAAGATTCAATATGCCATTCCAAACGATCCGACTTCAGAAGCAAGTTATTATTTGATTTGCTATTTTAATTGCGAATTGCATGGTAAGAAGGGTAGTAGGTTGGTATTGGCTTCGCCCAAAAAAGAAGAGATTGACAAAGTGGAAAAAACGTTGGATGCACTGATGAAAATAACACCCATTGAGTGTACCTGGCAAATACAATAAGGTTGTAAAAATTTGCAATTATTTAAGTTGGGTTAATTATGCAACGCGATACGTCAAAAAAGGAACAGAAGCGAAATAAATTATCTGGTTCGCAATCGTTGACTGGAAGTATTTCTGAGGATTTCTGGACAAAGGAAGACGAGAAGGATGGTCAAAGTCTCGAACTATACAATCTGATGTTTTACAACCAGGTTTCCGATAAACATGTAGAAAATGCCAATCAGGACCAAGAAGAAAAACCTGCCCAGGAGAAAAAATTACGAACTATTTTGTACAGCGAAACAAAAGTAATAAATGGGAAAGAAGAGGCCATCTACGACGATAATTTTTTAAAGAGTATCGGAGAACAGTCTCAAAAGTTTGATATGCTTAATGGTATTAATTTTACGGAATACCTGACCACTACCAAACAAAAATTAGGTAGCATGGATATTAATCCAATGACCGATTTGGTTTATGAAATTACCGACGATGAACTGTATGCGACCGATTCTTTTGGATATCCCAAATTAGACGAGCCCAAATTTGGTAAAACTTTGGAAAAGCCCTCTACAAAATTTGGAACGAAAGATAAAGTAATTTCAGGGTCAATAAATGTTGGAAGTCATAAAAAAGCAAATGGGATTAATAAGTCAAATTTGATAATTAATTTGGCTAGAACTCTAGCACATGAAAGGCTTGCTCATGGATACAATAGTATTTTGAATAATATTATGAACGAATCTGATCTTCATGATCATACTCACATGACTGGAGGTGGCCTAACCGATGAAGGTGATAACCTTCGTGAAGAAATCATTCATACACCAACGGATCAATACAAAAAATTAAGACAAAAGGATACTATTTCAAGTCAGACCATAATTAATATTAAAAGTCTGCATAATTTTGTAAATAGCAGTCACCCATTTTTTAAGTCGGGTGCTTTAGTATATAAGTTGGATCATTATACCTATACGAATGATGAAACTCTCAACAAAGATCGATTATTTTCAATTATGGTCGATAAATACCTGTCAAATGTTAAGCGTGCGGTTCGCTAATTTGTTTTTTTTATTGTTGTTTTTAAGTATTACTTCTTGTAATTCTTCCAATCAAAAGAATAAGACTCTCTCCAATGTTGAAATAATAGAATTATATAATCAGAATGGGAATCGTAATCCCGACAATGGAATAATTTCCTTTAGAAAGGATGTTTATCATTTTCCGGGTTTAAAATCGTCCTTGTATCGTGTAAAAGTGGAATATGCAAAAGATGAAAGATCTTTTTTGTTAATTCGGAATTCTACTGATAGTAATTTGTTTTGTGTGCTTCCTTGTTATAAATACCGAAATCAAGAATGCGGAATTAATTATACCTCCAATTTTTCCCTCTATCCTTTAAATCACTATTTAAATACGGTTTTACCTTCTCATTGTTCAATATCAACACTTGATTCCATCGTGAAAATTTGGCGGGCGCAATCGTATGAGGAAGAAATAGACTTTACGAATTCGGTTTATTTAGAAAGGATAAAAACAGTTAGACAATTAGATTCGTTGAAGGTGATTTCAACTTTTTATTATCCTCAAAATGAAACATATTTAAAGGGGAAAATATTGGATTCGAATTTTTATTGTTACTCTGTAAAGAATAGACTAGAGTCAATAGAATATTGGAGGGATATTGAAAATAAACAACAAATGATTTTTCACATGCAATGGTGAAAGGAGTATATCGAAAGATTGGAGCAAATGAGAATTTCATGAGGCTGTAATATAATTTCGTGAATATTTAAAAAGCACGATCGGACGCATGGATAGCTACTATACACTCCAATGACCGATTTGGTATATGAAACTATTGACGATGAATTGTATGCTACAATCGATATTTCCAATCTTACGGATCCCACAAAACCTAAATTCGGAGATACAAAGGATATCCCCAACACGATGCATGGAACAAAGGAAAAAGTAATTACAGGAAGAATTAATGTTGGGACACATTTAAAAGATGGTATTTGATTCCTTTTACCACTCAGGTGATTCTTGTATTTTTGTTTTTTTTACCACATAGGTAAATAGCAACACATAGAAGTTCATAGGCTGTTCGGTAGATTTAAGCACTCAGGTGATTCTTGTATTTTGGAATTTGTTATTTGGAATCGGACAGACGAGATTTTCGTATCCCCCTGAGCAACTACATATTTGATATGAAGTTCTGAGGCAGCAGGTCCTCCAGATTGTTTACTTTTCTGTTGGGGATTTCTTCGAAGACTTTAGTGAGCCATTCATGGGGATTTATGCCGTATGCTTTGCAGGTTCCCAACAAGGAGTAAATCATAGCAATACGCTGTGCAGACTCATGTGATCCGGCGAACAGATAATTTTTACGTCCCAGGGCAATCGGACGAATGTCATTTTCTACCTGATTGTTGTCGATCTGTAAATGCCCATTATTGACATATCGTGATAATTCTTTCCACCGCTTGATTGAATACTCCAGCGCTTTTCCAATCGCCGACTTAGGTGTTACCTGTGGATACTGCTCTATCATCCAATGACCTAGGGCTTTCAGCACTGGCAAAGACTGCTCCTGGCGGACCCTGTATTTTTCTTCCACAGATAACTCTTTTATCCCACGCTCAATGGAATATAGTTTCTGGATTTCGGTCAGCACATATTCTGCACGCACTTTGTCGTTATCTTCAGCTTCCTTAAAGTAACGACGTGCGTGGGCCATACAGTTCAATACCTCTATCTCACTACGTATTGAAAATTGATCGTTGGCGCCATATCCATCGGTCTGGAGATGTCCTTTAAAGTTTCTTAATAATTCTGCCGGGCCTGATTTCCCTCGTCCGGGTTGATACTCAAAGAAGATTAGTTTCTCTATCGGATTCCGGTAGGCCCATAAATAACCTTGATGGGCACTGCCTGATTTTTCATTGTCCAGTACTTTGAGTGTGGTCTCATCGGCTTGTATGTAGCCACCTTCAAAGACTTTTTTCTTCAATAAATCGTAGAGCGGAATCAATACGTTTAAACTCTGATTACTCCAATCAAGAACGGTATTGTATTTCAATTCTACACTGATTCTTTTGAAGATGGCTATCTGACGATGAATCGGAAGATGATCGATAAACTTACTGACGATCAGCATGGCCAATACAGATGAACCGGCAATGCCTTTGTCAATAACGCGACTCTCCAGTGAAGCAATAGCAATACCTTCTTCGTTCTTACGTGCGTATTTTTTGCGTACGGTGCGTTTTACAAAAAACTCTGCCGCCTTCACTTCCAGCACTTCGCTGATCTCTTCTCCGATGCATACGCAATCACTTACATCTTCAGAAGGCTCCAGAATGATTTCTTCTCTGCGAAGAGAAGACGGTAATGGATTGCGGCCAGGGTGAAATTTCTCTTTCTTTTTTACCTCTACACGTTTGTGGGCAGGTACTTCTGTAATTTTCACCACTTGTTCGGCAGAACTTTCCACGGCCATTTCCAAGGTCAGCTGATTGTCGGAAGCAGGAATAAAGCGTTCGTGCTTGGGACCGAATACCATTTTCTCCAACATCGACAAACGGTGTTGAAGCTGCATCACTTCAACAATCAATTCGTCTTTGCTAAGATCTGATATATCGTTCATTTTTTTCACCGATGTAAAAATGCATTTATTTTTCATACAGGTGGTAACAGCATTTAAAGAACTTGTTGTACACCGTCAGGATTTTTTTTCGCATGCTGATAACGCGCTCTGTGACGCACACTTTTGAGCGAGATGCCTTGCAGAATCAGGTTCAGTTTATCGCTGCTGATACTATGATGCGCATCGTTTCCTTCAGGTAATTCATACGTACCACGTTCAAGTTTTTTCTGATACAATGAAAATCCATCCTGTTCCCAGAGTAACAATTTTATCTGATTGTGTCCGCGGTTAAAAAACACAAACAACTCGCCGTTGAGCGGATCTTTGCCCAGTTCGTTGCGAATCAGTCCGCACAGTCTGTCCACACCCTTCCGCATATCCGTGCGCGCCCGATACAGATAGCAGCGATGAATGCGGGTAATGGAGAGCATCAGCCGACAAGTTCTTTGAGCCAGAGCACCGACGGTGCCGAATGGAAGACTATTCGCGCTCCGGACGGGAAGATAAGTTCGGAGGCAAATTCAGGTTCGTGCTGGATGGGGATTTCTGTAAAACCCATATCCTGATCAGTGCTGAATTGTTTGTGCCAGTAATTGAAGGTGGCGTAGTTGATGTTTTCCTGCTGACAGAAAACTTTCCGGTTTAATCCCGATTGCTGCCATTGGGAATAAAGCTTGCGCATTTTCTCTGATGTAGTACCCATGTCTTTTTTTCTTCAAAGAAACGGGCTATTTTTTAGTGAGGAAAGATGTACTTGCTCGGGTGGATACAGATTTTCTAGATATAGCCTCCTGTTCCAGATTTACATTCAGGAGATACTGATTTATAAAATTCCCCCTCTCTTAATTGCTTCATTGTTAATGAATCTTGAAATAGTTTGTGCCAGTTTGTGCTGAACTCCGGATTTCTATTTTTTCTTCTATTAAATTTCTTATTCCAAAATCGTGACGACAACCTTTGTTAATGAATGGAATATGGAATTCGATCTTAGTGTCAATATCCGAAACATACTCTCGGATCTGGAGTGGGTAAAAACAATCGCACGCACTCGGGTAGATCGTTACTTGGCGCAGATTCCTTTTTCCATCACGGAAATTGATCTTCCTGCCTTGAGCGACGAGCATTCTACCTACGCAGCATTTGTTCAGCAGCAGCACTTGCAGGCTCCTGAGCGTTTGTTGCTCGCATTAAGCCTGTTGCCCGACCTGGATCGTTCTTTTCTTTCTTCTCTGTTGAAAAAGGAAATGCCCATCAGTTTATTGTCGTTGTTGGATTTGGTGCAAGTGGAATCCCGGAGTGTGGTGCAGCCCACGGCCAATACAGCTCTGTTTTTTCTGGCGGGCGATTCGGCCATTGAAAAGGTTCGCTACGAATCCATGTTCCAGGATCATTCCTTGTTTACACGCAATATACTTTGTTTGCAATCCGAACAGGGCGATACAATACTTCCCTGGCAACATAAAGTACTGAGCTTAGAACAAGATTACCGCGATTGGTTGGTGAAAGGTGCCTATTCCAAACCTGTATTCAGTACAGATTTTCCAGCTGAAGAAATTACCACCCGCCTGAACGAAGACGACCTGGTGCTGGCTTTTGATACACGCCAGGGCTTGGAGCAAATGATGCAATGGCTGAAACATAAAGAAAAACTTTTTCATATTCCCGAATACGCGCGGAAAGTAAAACCAGGAGCAAGAGCCTTGTTTCATGGAGATCCCGGCACGGGCAAAACAGAATCCGCGGCCATGTTGGGGCGCATGACCGGCCGTACGGTATTCAAAATTGATCTTTCAAAAGTGATCTCCAAGTATATTGGCGAAACCGAAAAGAACCTTGGACGCTTGTTCGATAAAGCGCAGCACAAAGGATGGATCTTATTTTTTGACGAAGGCGATGCCTTGTTTGGAAAACGTACCGAACATGTGGAGAGTTCCAATGATTTGCATGCCAATCAGCAAATCGCCTATTTGCTGCAACGCATAGAAACCTTTGATGGATTGGTAATTCTTAGTACCAATTTTAAAAACAACATCGACGCGGCTTTTTTCCGTCGCTTTGATATGGTGGTGGCCTTCCATAAACCACAAGGCGAGGATCTGGTAAAAGTATGGGAACAGGTATTTCCGGAAGATTATGCGCTGGACAAGGATATCGACTGGGCCGCCATTGCCTCGCACAAAGCCTATGGCTTTTCGCCGGCACAAATTACCAACATCATGAAGTTTGTGCTCTTGAGGCTGGAACAGGAAGGCTCCAGGAGGATTACGCAAGACCATATTTTTGCAGGAATACACAACGAACTGCATAAGAACGGTGTTCCCTTTTCCATGCCGGCACTCAAAAGAACGGAACCGGAGGTGGTCGAGATAAAGACAGAATTCATGCCTTCAACGTCTGATATACCGGTTACAAAGGACACTAGCCTGCTATCGCCTCCGGGTTTTGACGCCGCATCCATTCAACGTATGTCTCCCGAGGAGTTGGGCGAGGCCATGAAATGGTTTATTCAGCATCAGCACCACATTCGATACAATACCTTGTTTGAACAGATATTGATGTTGCGCACGCAGCGTAACGAAGAAATTTACAACAAAGCCAATTTCCGTTAACCAGAGGCAGATGAGGTTTCAATTTGAGCAATTTCAACATACCTTGGATAAAAAAGGCAAATACAAAGCCTTTGATCCTTTTCTTGATCCGGTAGAAGATTGGCAAACCAGCTTGTATCCGGACGGATCGGAATCGGAGTTCGATAAGGGGCCGGCACCTCACATGTACCTTCCGAAGGAATCCGATCGTATTGTTTTT
Source organism: Cytophagaceae bacterium (assembly GCA_025454925.1). Classification (GTDB taxonomy): domain Bacteria; phylum Bacteroidota; class Bacteroidia; order Cytophagales; family Cytophagaceae; genus JALONM01. The sequence continues at coordinate 2,642 of JALONM010000080.1, read as the reverse complement.
GAAATAGACTACCGGGAAGATCTGGAGGCCAATGCGCATGCGCATGTACGCGCATTTTTGCGCACCCACCTTGGCACCAATGCCGCCGCCAACGAGGGTATTGTAAGTGTTTATTACAAAGGAAATTTGCTTACCTACGCCAAAGCCTCTTATTCGGCGCAATCCGGCTACACCATTATGCCCAACAATCCGGCAGCCTTGAGTGTAGTGCCAAGCCTAAAAAGTATTGCCTCTGCCACCCCTGCCACTACTACCACTGCTACCACCGAGGCCGAAGGCGCAAGTAAAAAAGCCGAAGAAACACCGGCCCCTGCGCCTGAGGTATCGAAAACCTATTGGACGCACGACTGGCACCACGATGAGTTGTACATCTGGCAGGTAAACGGAACCATCCGCTACCCCAATGCCAACGAGGGCTTCCGCTACATACAGCAACAAGTGTTGAAGATGGTGAAAGCCCGTCGCAACCAGGAGCCCTACGACGAGCGATTTTTACGATTTCTGAAAATGCCGCTTTCGGGTACGTCTGTGGCCAAGAGTACCAATTTCTGGTTTAAGCGAAGTCCGGGATGGGACAACGGAGCCTACAACGACCTGAATCCCGATTTTCTGGACAAAGCCGAACGCAACCTGATGACCCAGGCTTACGATAAGGCCGGTACCGGTTTTTACTACATCGGCTATGTTTTCGACCCGAACTGGGGTAAGAAGGTAGAAGAAGAAGCCAACGCCAAATACCGAGGCGATGCAGTAAATAAAAAGGGCTCTGTATCGGCCGACAAAGGTATCCGCCTGCACGCCACACCGTTGCCTGCGGATAAGCAATATGTAGATAAAACCGGTGATTCGGCCAAGATCTATCCGGAAGGCAGTAAACTTACGATACTCCATAGAGGCAACCAAGAAAATCCTGGTTGGGTGTACATACGCACAGAAGATGGCAAAGAAGGCTGGATACAGGATGTATACATTCAAGAAGGGAATGAATCAATTCCTTCACCACAAAGATTTGGAACCTATCAGGTAAAACAAGGCGATTCTGCGAGCAAGATAGTTCAGAACCAGCTCAACATTGCCAGGGAAACCGGCTACGACGACCGCACCTTTGTGCATGCCTTATATCTTCTGAATAAAAACAAAGGCGTGACCATAAACCAGGAAAAGTATCTTGGCAGCCTCAGGGAAAATCAGGGCACGAATGCATTGGACCCACGGATGGCAAGAACTCGTGCGGTATACCAATCGGTAGAGGTAAAAGAAGGAGCTGTGCTGCTAATACCCGACAAAGCCTACATCGACGATCAGATATTAAAAGGCAACATCGGGAGTCGTCCGGAATGGATGAATACGAGCATTGCCGTTGGCAAAGGCATCTACGGATTTTACAAAGGGGTAGCGGAAGGTTTCGTAGAGGCGGGAGTAGGAGCGGTAGAGGATTTGTGGAACTTGCTGAAAGACATCATTACCGGAGAGTTGTTTGTGAAAATAGCGGAGGGCATAGAAAAGATGCTCGACATGAGCTGGGATGACTTCAAGGAAATGTTTGGCGAGATGTTGGGCGGCATGCTTGATGGATTGGAAAAGTGGTGGAAGAGTGGTAATCCTGAAAAGAAATGGGAAGCGGTAGGTAAAATAATAGGAGCCATTTTGTTTGAAGTAGTGCTGGCAATTGTGTCCGGCGGTACGGTGAATGCGATCAAAAATACCGGCAAATTTGCCAAGGTATTCAAGTTGATCGATAAGGTAAACGATACGGTAAACGGCCCCATCAACAAAGCCAAGGCGAAGATCAAAGAGAAGTTGCCGAAGATCAAGCGTAAGGGGGATGTGCCAGAAGGGAAAGTGAAAGGCATAGGCAACGAACAGGAAGTAAAAGATCTGGCAAATAAAGATAAAAACACCCCGGTAGAAGACGATGTACGAGAAGGCGAGCCGGACGCAGCGAGTAAAAAGGCAGCATTTTCACAAGCCATCAGTATTGTTGAAAAGGGAGATCGAGATGATTGGCATCCATCGCTATTAATGCCGCTTTTATGGCCACTTACAGCTTACAAAGGAGTTCGAGGATTCAGTTACGATCCCATGAATCCGATAGGACCTTTTGATATCTACATGCATGGTAGTAAGAAGAAGTTAAATAAAAAGAAAAAATATGATATAAAAATTGAAAGAAAAGATTATTATAAAGGAAAAATTGAAAAAGGAAAGTTTAGTGTTGAAAACCTAAACACATTAGAAAATGGAAGTAAATCATGGCTTGCTTCTATAGAAGAATGCAAAAAATCAATTGCTAATGGTGAAAAGTTTCAGGTAAAGGTAAAATCTAGCAGCGACGCACTTGAGTTTTTATCGAAAGTTTCAAATAAAAAGATGAATAAGGTAGATCCAAAGAAACCAAACCTAAATCGCTATAAAGCTCATACTAATTCCCAAGCGAGTGGTGATTTAAAATACGAAAAGGGTTGACTTCTTTTAACAAACTGTCGTACATATCTACAGTTTGGAAAACATATTTTTGAGGTAATGTTTTAACTGGCTCTAATGCAACATCATATGTTAATTCATCCCAAATCTTAAGATCAAGGTTAATGTCATCCAATAGTTCATATGCTTTTATATGATTTAAAAACTGCCTATTTAAA
>JALONM010000020.1 GCA_025454925.1 Cytophagaceae bacterium | reverse complement strand
GTGTGGTAGGTATTTCTAAAAATACATCCATGAATCAGTTGTCTGCCATCGCCTTTGGATTTGCAATCAGCAATGGCAGATTGTTTGTTCGGGAAGGTGGTGTTGATAGAGGTATATTAGGTTTTGCCAATCTGAACGATGAACTACGGGTTACCCTGGAAGGAGGTAAAATCAGGTATTACGTAAATAATTATTTGGTGTATACCAGCACTGGTATACCAGGACCCTCAATTTATCTGGCGGCTAGTTGCAGCTCGGCCAACAAATCAAACAATAATCTTCAGATCTATGAATCAGGTGGTGTGTTTGAATTTACCTCTGCGGTTACTAATGGAGGAATGGTACCGTTTGTAAATTGGTTTGTAAATGGACAATTGGTGCAGAATGCATCTCCTGAATTTATAAGTGGAAGTTTAAAGGTGGGTGATGTAGTGCAAGCCTCCGCTACCAATAAAGATGCCTGCGGACTTAACGCTGCTTCCATGAGTGCTGAATATATTGTAAAAGGCGTGAATAATACACTGGTAAGTACTTCTTCACCACATTTGTGTGAAGGGGTACCGGTTAGTATTACTGTAGCACCTACGATCGGAGCTTCCTATTCATGGTATGATAATGGAGTTCTGATCGCTGGCCAAAATTCAAATGTACTGACCGTATCAACCACCGGTGGATATTATGCCACGGTAGAGAAGAATGGATGTTTGGACTATACCTTGAGGACAGATTTAATCTTGAATGCGTTTGCATCCCTTAGTGTACCCTCATCGCTTGTATACTGCCCGGAAGGTCAATATACAGAGAATTGGATAACCGGAATAAGCAATAAGCGCACGAATCTGTATTTCAATGGTAGTTCAACACGTATTCAACCCGTTAATAAAATTCAGGTATCGAATACCTTTACCTTTGAATGTTGGGCTAATCCTCAGGGATCAGTAAGCTATACTTCGAGCGGGAATTCCTTACTCCGATATATCGTAAATCCGGAATATGGTTTCGATAGATGGGGGGTAGGACATAGTGGAGTTGGAATTGCCATCGGTACCAATGGAGTTAAAGTGGTGGAGCGATATTTGAATGTGAGCGCAATGCCTGCCACCGATTTTACCAAAGAGGTCATTAACTATGTGGGTGCAATATCCGGATGGAATCACATTGCTGTGGTGTACTCAGCCGGCGTACCATCCTTGTTTCTAAATGGAATAAGGGTTTCGACCGGAGCCAAGACGGGCCAGATACCACACCTTTCAACGACCTACGGTGGTGGTGGAAAAGGGTATTTTATGGGTGGAATGGATGATCTCAGGATATGGAGAAAAGCCAGAACTGCTGCGGAAATTATAAGTCAGGTGAATAGTTCGCTTAAGGGCAACGAAGATTCGCTCGAACTGAACTGGTTATTGGATGAAGGGATGGGGGCTGTTATCCACGACCTTAGTCCAAACGCAAGGCATGAGACAATTAACCTTGGATCCGGCTTCCAATGGCAAGGGTACAAATATACATGGGAAACTTCCGATGACATCGTATTGAATTTCGGAACTAGAATCAAAATTGCACAGAATGCCAACGAACAAGTATTTAAGGTGTCTGTAAACGAAGTTGGAAATTACTTGGCGTGTACCTTGAAGAAAGAAGTGGTCGTGTATAAAAATTATTTCGCTGCGCCACAGGTTTCGGAAGATAAAACAATTTGTGCTTCGCAAATGTATACACTTTCGGCAGAACGATTCCCGTATTTCTATGGAGGATACCTGGAAACGAATGGTTTTACCAATGTATTTCCGTACACCGTTTCGATGTGGGTGAATGCCAACGGTTCCTCTAATGCAAGCTGGGGGCTCTTCTCCATTGGCAATGAGCAGAAAGGGTTGATGGTTTATTTGGATAAACCTTCGGGTGAATTGCGTGTAGCATTGCATGGATCTGGCCCAGCACAACTACTTTGCAGTGCCACGTATCCTGGTTTAGTAGATCGATGGTTTCATGTTGCCTTAACCATCAATGAACAAAAAGAAATTGGATTGTTGATTGATGGAAAAAAGATGGCCTCTGGCAATTTGGGCAATGTAGAGTTGCAAGGTAAACTTATTGTTGGAAAGTGTTTCGCCTTTGCTTCCATGATGGGCTATATTCGCGATGTCAGGTCGTATTACATGGTGCTGGATGAACAAGTGCTATCCGCCATTGTCTATGGAATGCCGCTTTCAGAAGGAGCCATTCGACTTCACTACCCAATGACAGAAGGACTCGGGAGCTATGCTTACGACGCTTCGGGTTATGCCCAGACCGCAAGGTTTTACGGCAATGTTTCCTGGATGAATGATGAGTCTTCGTTTACTAATTACAGTTGGAGTACTGGCGCTGTAGGGCATCAAATGTCTGCTACTGCTGCCACAAATACCAATCATCGTCTTGCGGCCACCTCCGTATTCGGGTGTACATCCAATGCAGCCAACGTAAAAATAAATATGTCAACTACGTGTCAGAAGGTGAATTACGCTGTGTTTAGTTATGGTGAGGATGCTACACAAATAATGACGGCCTCCGCTGTACCTCAGTATGCGTGGGGAACAGGTAATTTTACCTTAGAGGCCAGGGTAAGGACTCTTTCCGGACAGGTAGATGGCATGCTCTTGTCGGCTTCCAACAATGGATTCAGCTGGGGACTAAATACCGTGGGTCAGCCAACCATGTGGATACGACTTTGCAACGAAGCCAAAACTTATTGTACTGTTATTACCTCGCCGGCAATTGCAGTGCCACTGAATCGCTGTTCGCATCTGGCAGTAACAAGGGTCGGTACACAAATTACATTTTATGTAAACGGTGCGGCCATGGGGGCTAGTCAAACCGTTGGAAGCGACATGGGTGCTATATTTAATTCCAACATAAGTACAATTGGTCTGGGAAATAATTTGTGCAAATCAAATTGTTATAGCGGCCATATGTTCAATGGCCAGATATTTGAAATTCGTATGTGGAATATAGGACGCACTGCTGCCCAACTTTTAAGTAATATGACAACCGTATTTGGCCCGGCTCAAGCCAATCTGGTGGCGGATTGGGATTTGGAAAATCTAAACGCACAAGTAATTACAGATAGAAGTTCTGTGATGAATCCTGCTTACCTTGGATTTACCTCTGAAAGGGAAAACGAAGATCCTTCGGTTGGATTTTATAATTGTGAATCGAATACTCGCGAACAAGAGGAGGAGAGGATTATTGAAAATCTGGTAGGAAACCAATTGTGGCTTTTCCCCAATCCGAGCACTCAGTCTCAAGTGAATATTAGGGTTTCATCTTCGTTGGAAACTACTGCCCAAATACAAATTTTAGATGTCAACTTAAAAGTGCTACAAGAATTGAGTATAGCTTGTAATGCTCAAGAGCCTCAGGTGTTATCGCTGAAACCTGGAGTATATTTTGTGTATGCCACCATTGCGGAAGAATTGATTGTGCAAAAACTAGTTGTTTTATAAAAAGAGGTAAGCTACTTTCTTCATCCTGCTTTTCTCCACAAAGGAGAAGAGCAGGATGAAGAAAGCTCATGGATCGTAGATCCATGGCCGGTAATCCCGACTTAGAAAATCATGGGCTTAGAAAGGAATTTCTTTTATTCGATACCATCTGAAGCCCTTGATTTTATTAGTCGTTTTTCAATAGAAGAATTTCTATTGAAAAAGTAGGGTTTAACGTGATACTCCAATTCAAGTTTCTCATGATGGCGTGTCCCTTCGCTGCGCTCGGGCCGGGCTATCCGTTTTGGCGCCTGCGGCGCCCCACTTCTATCCCTCACGCAATACTAGCCCTGCATGAAGAATACATTTCTCCAATAGATTTTCGAGTAGGGGATAACCCAAAGATTATTTGAAGGCAGAAATGCCTGTTATGTCCTGACCGGTAATGAGGAGGTGAATATCGTGCGTTCCTTCGTAGGTGAGCACCGATTCCAGGTTCATGATGTGACGCATGATCGGGTATTCCCCGGTAATGCCCATGCCGCCCAGTATTTGTCGGGCTTCCCTGGCTATTTGCACGGCCATGTGTACATTATTTCGTTTGGCCATCGAAATTTGAGCAGTGGTAGCTTTACCTTGGTTTTTCAGAGTACCCAAACGCCATACGAGTAACTGGGCTTTGGTTATTTCGGTAAGCATTTCGGCTAATTTTTTCTGGGTGAGCTGAAAGGAGGCAATAGGTTTATCAAATTGAATACGTTCTTTCGCATATCGGAGGGCGGTGTCATAGCAATCCATGGCCGCTCCCAATGCCCCCCATGAAATTCCATAGCGAGCGCTGTCGAGGCAGGCCAGCGGTCCACGCAAGCCATCCGCCAATGGAAGTATATTTTCTTTAGGAACTTTTACCTGATCAAAAACTAATTCTCCGGTTACCGAGGCCCGCAGCGACCATTTGTTGTGTATTTCAGGAGCCGTAAAGCCTGGCATTCCCTTTTCAACAATAACTCCTTTGATTCTTCCTTGTTCGTTTTTAGCCCATACTACAGCAATATCGGCCAGGGGAGAATTAGTGATCCACATCTTCGAGCCATTCAATACCACATGATCTCCCATGTCTTTGATGGTCGTTAACATACCCCCAGGGTTGGAGCCATGGTTGGGTTCGGTCAAGCCAAAACACCCGAGCATTTCACCGCTCGCTAACTTAGGGAGGTATTTTCGCTTTTGTTCTTCAGAACCGAACTGATAAATCGGAAACATCACCAAGGAACCTTGCACCGAAACCGTAGATCTCATGCCGGAATCTCCTCGTTCAATTTCCTGCATCATAATGCCATAGGAAATATAGTCGAGCCCACCGCCTCCATACTCCGCAGGAATGGTGGGACCCAGAATGCCGAGGTCACCAAAGCGTTTTACCAAATAGGTCGGAAAAGAACCTTCCTGTGCTGCTTTTTCAATAATAGGACTGATTTCTTTCTTTACAAAGTCTCGTACGGACGAACGGATCAATTTCTGTTCTTCTGTTAACAGCTCGTCTAACATATAATAATCCGGCGATTCAAACAAATCCTTCTTCATACTTAGGATACTTTAAAAATAAACCCAAACCTTATTGGCATTCAAGTACTAATATCATTTTTTTTTTGAACTATTATGTTCAAATTTACTATTATTAAGTACGTTTTAACCGAAATAAAGATGCAGGCTGGAAAAGAAACTATCGACGAGGTACAGGCTAAGCTGGAATTGTTAAAAAAAAAATTTGAAGACGATGGACAAAGTCTGAATACGCATCTGGATGGTCTCTTTCATTCTAACTATTTAAGCTATTGGAATTATATCCATCTCGACACCCTGTTGAGCCTGCAAACGCCTAGAACTAACTTTCCTGACGAATTAATTTTCATCACCTATCATCAGATCACCGAACTTTATTTTAAGCTGGTGCATCATGAGTTGGCGCAGATTTTAAATCAGGAAAACATCAGCGGTGAATATTTTTATAAGAAAATGTACCGTATCAACTGGTTTTTAGGCCGGCTCATTGAATCTTTCGATATCATTGCCATTGGCATGGATCAGGAGCAGTTTATTCACTTCAGGGCTGCCTTGACACCTGCTTCCGGATTTCAGTCGTTGCAATACCGGATGATCGAAATTGCTGCCACCGAATTTATTAATCTGGTAGATAAAGAAAGCCGTGATCAGTTTTCAGATTATGCCACCATCGATGAAATGTTTGAGCATATCTATTGGAAGCGTGGATCCATTGATTTGGCAACAGGTAAAAAAACACTTACGCTACGCCAATTTGAAGAAAAGTACTCCCGTCGCCTGCTCCGTTTGGCCAACGAACACAAGAATAAAAACCTTTATTCGTTATTCAAACGTTTGACCTTTGAAGAACAAAAGGATGAGAAAATTCTGGCGGCCATGAAGCGTTTTGATACCTACATCAACATCAGTTGGCCTTTGGCTCATTACAAATACGCCGTGCGATATTTACATAAACCCAATGAAGAAGTGGCCTCCACAGGCGGCACCAACTGGCAGAAATATCTTCCACCCAGATTTCAAAAACGTATCTTCTTCCCTTCCTTATGGTCGGAATCAGAAATCGCAGAATGGGGTAAAAACTGGGTAGAAACCGAAGTCTTCGATGTAAAACGATAATTTTTGAATACTCTCTTTACCATACGAATTCTGTTCCTCTTGCTAGGTCCTGTGTTGCTAGCCCAACTGGTGCCTAGTAAGACTTATTATGATTTCAATAAAACGATTCTCAAGGAAAAGTTTTTTGTCCAGAAAAAAAATCCAACACTACTCGATAGTACTTATTTACTCTACTACCAGCATGGTCAACTAAAAACCAAGGGAAACTTTAAAAACAACAAAGCCCATGGGACATGGTTGTATTATTATGAAAATGGAAGTCCTAAAATGGAAGGTACCTTTGTAAACGGAGAACAATCGGGTTATTGGATTTATTATTACGAGAATGGACATAAGAGTATGGAAGGATCCATTACCAAAGACATTAAGCAAGGTACCTGGATTTATTACTACGAAAACGGCAACAAGAAAAACTATGGCCCATATATAAACAATAAAAAGGATGGTGTCTGGCTGTATTTTGGTGAGGATGGAAACACCAAGGCGCAAGCCATCTATAAAAACGATCAGGGTACGTATACCGAAATGTATTCCAATGGAACAGTAAAAAGCGAAGGCGAGATAAAAGATGGAAAGAGCAATGGAATCTGGCGGTATTATTACGAAGACGGCAAATTAAAAGCCGAAGGAGAAGAGAAGGATGGAGTAAAAAACGGATATTGGAAATTTTACCATCGCAACGATTCCTTGGCCAGTGAAGGTTATTATAAAAATGGATTGGCAGAAGGGAATTGGAAATATTATTATGAAAATGGAAATGTAAGTTCGGAAGGTCCACAGAAGGATGGCCAGAAAAACGGCTATTGGAAATTATTCTATCCATCAGGAGCCTCCAAAGGAAGCGCTACTTTTGAAAATGGGAATGGTACCTATCGGGAATACTATGAAAGTGGTAAGTTGAAAACAGAGGGGGCCATTCTTCAGGATAAAAATGAAGGTCTTTGGAATTATTATTACGAAAGTGGTGCCAAAGAGGGGCAATGTTTTTTCAACGCAGGCACAGGGAAATACAGAGGATTTTATGAAGACGGTGGACTAAAAATGGAGGGTCTGCTGAGGAATGGTATCAAAGATAGTATTTGGGTATTGTATAAAGAAAATGGTCAGGTAGCAGGGTATTATACCACCATTTATGAAAACGATGTGCCGTACTTTCGTAATGTCGATAGTACCGATGCTGCACCAAAAGTAAAAAGGGATACTATACAGCCGAAAGAAAAGCCTGGAATACGCACGGTTAAAAGGAAATCCAGATACTTTTCTCCCAAAATCAATGAGTTTAAAGGACTGATTGCTTCCGTCGGAATGATTGGTTTGGTAAAGCGCACGCTTTCCTTGAATTTGGAATTCTATTATCAGGAGCGACAAGGCATTGAATTAAACTTGTCCCTTATTCGAAGTCCGTTTTTCGGTGTAGAAGAATTTTTTCCCACGAATCAATTATACCGGCGAGGTTTTTCCATGTCCGGAAAGATAAAATTATACGAGCGCGATCACGATCGCGGTATGTTTTATTTTGGGCATGAACTTCGATACACACGAATACGTTGGTCGAATAGAATTATTGACTCTACCGTGGGCTTGGTTGCCTTTCCTATTAGTAAAATCGAAAATACCTGGGAATATTTTTTTAATGTAGGAGATCGATTGATGCAGGATTCTAAGAAACCAGGTTTTACCTTGGATCTGAATGCTGCACTAGGTATTGGATATCGTTCGGTGCAGCCACTTAAAAATTATCCGGAATCGTACGAACGTTTTTTTGATGAAATCAACAAAGGCCAAATTACAAGGGGCACCTTGTCTATTCGTCCGCGAGTAGAAATTACAGTGGGCTATGTTTTTAAAAATAAAAACCGCCGTTTTTAATCGTTCACTAATTCTCTTTTCACCTTCTCTGCATGCAAGCCGTATATTTTGATGAGGCATTTTCTCAAGTGCTCTCCAGTAAGCAGGAATTAAAGCAATTTATTTCCCATGGATCCATGTTGTTGGAATTGTATCATCCCAATGAAAGGGATATGCAGAATCCCCATGACCAGGATGAATTGTATGTGATTGCCAAAGGAAAAAGCTCATTCGTTCTGGAAACAAATCAGTATGAAGTGAAGGCTGGAGATGTTTTGTTTGTTAAAGCCGGACAGGTTCATCGTTTTGAAAATTTCACCGAAGATTTTTCAACTTGGGTGATCTTTTATGGACCGAAAGGAGGAGAGCAAATATGATCAGTTTAAAAATGGCCATGGGATTGCTAGCCATCGTACTTACCTGGCTGGCGTTTATTCCTTATTATAAAGATATTCTCAGAGGCAATACCCAACCACATTTGTTCTCATGGGTCATCTGGGCATTTACCACCTGGTTGGTCTTTGTTGCTCAATGGTTGGAGCAAGGTGGTTGGGGTGCTTATCCCATTGGCGTCTCAGCGTTGCTTAGCACTGGAATTATGATCTTGATTGTTCGATCGGAATTTGATAAAAGCATTACCAAGATGGATTGGGTGTTTTTTACGTTAGCCCTGGCAAGCATTCCTCTTTGGTGGATTACCGAAGATCCGGCTGCCTCGGTGGCAGTGCTCACACTTGCCGACTTGCTGGGTTTTGCGCCCACCTTGCGCAAAGCATACCAACAACCTGAAAAAGAAAATGTAGTTTTTTATTTACTGTTTTCCGTTCGTAATTTTTTATCCTTGCTGGCACTGGAATCCTATTCCTTTACCACGGTCATTTTTCCTGCTTCCATTGGAGCGGCTTGTTTGGTGGTAGTGGCGATACTGGTCAGTAAAAAGTACCGAAACAAGTCAACCGCCTAGTGAGTATTGTGGATCTGAGGATGATTAAATTATGAAGTTTAAATACGATGCGTTGCGGAAGCATAGCAGCAAGTGTCAGAATTCCACCTGAACAAACATCCTTTCTAAATTAAAACGTGCTTTACACGGAAACCAGAAAATGGTTTTTTAATATTTAAAACACTTGAATGTAACGTTTAACCAATCGGAAAGATCATTTTGAAACTTAATATTTTCGTTTAAATTTACGACATGAGAATTCTGGCAATGATCTTCATATTGGTGGTGGTGTACCTTTCGGTAAGGCCTTGCGACCATTATCATGGACCGGATTCTACTATCGACGATCAGCAGGAGATGTGCAGTCCTTTTTGCACCTGCTCCCATACGGGCATCCTTCCCGCCGCATCCCTCTCATGGGAACCTTTGCTCATGCATCACTTCATGGAAACTAAGGTTTCATTCTTTTTATTCGACGACTTTTTCATATCCAATAATTACCTAAGCATCTGGCAACCTCCCAAGCTGGTGTAAATCTGCGTTTCGTCTTTTTTAAATTCCAATTATTCAGCTTAGAAGATTTCCTATGCTTGATCGCATTTTACATTGGTCATTATCCAATAAGTTACTTGTATTGATTCTTATTGCAGCACTGATTGCTTGGGGATCCTGGTCGTATACGCGATTGCCTATTGATGCAGTTCCCGACATCACCAACAATCAGGTTCAAATCATCAATAGTTGTCCTTCCGCTTCGGCCAGCGATATTGAGCGTTTGGTAACGTTTCCCCTGGAACAAGGCATGGCTACGATACCTGGCATTGAAGAAATTCGCTCCTTTTCTCGTTCGGGCTTATCGGTGGTTACCATTATTTTTAAGGATGATATTGATCCCTATTGGGCCAGGCAACAAATCAGTGAACGACTTATTGGTTTGCAATCGGAATTACCGCCCAACATGGGTACGCCCGAGATGGCTCCCATGACCACCGGGCTTGGCGAAATTTATCAATATGTAATCCGTCCTAAACCAGGTTTTGAACATTTGTATTCTCCCACGGAATTACGCACCATACAAGACTGGATTGTGCGCAGGCAACTCCTGGGTACCCCTGGAATAGCCGATGTAAGCAGTTTCGGAGGGAAGTTAAAGCAGTGGGAAATTGCCATCGATCCGGAACGCATTAAAAGTTTGGGTATTGATATTTCCACTGTAGTAAAAGCCATAGAAGATAACAACAGCAATGCCGGTGGAGCTTATCTCGATAAAAATCCAACGGTATATTTTATTAGATCCGAAGGACTTCTTAAAACCAAAGATGAAATTGGGAAAATTGTTGTCAAACATCAGGAGGCCGGAGCCTCTATCAAGGTATCCGATGTAGCCAGCATTCAGGAAGGTTTTGCTATTCGGTATGGAGCCCTCACATTCAATAACGAAGGCGAGATGGTGGGAGGAATCGTGATGATGCTGAAAGGAGAAAATTCTTCTCAAGTGATAGAACAAGTTAAAAAACGGATTGAAACCATTAATAAGAATTTACCCAAAGGATTAATTATCGAGGCTTACCTCGATCGCACACACCTGGTGAATAAAGCCATTGGTACAGTAGGAAAGAACCTGTTAGAAGGAGCGCTGATAGTAATTTTTGTACTGGTTCTTTTTCTCGGAAATTTCCGGGCAGGTATGTTAGTGGCCTCTGTCATTCCATTATCCTTGCTGTTTGCCATCGGTATGATGCAATGGCTGGGCATTTCTGGCAACCTGATGTCGCTGGGCGCGCTCGATTTCGGATTGATTGTAGACGGAGCCGTGATTATTGTAGAAGCTAGCTTGCATTATTTGCATCTGCACCCTTATAAAAATCAACAAGAAAAAGATCAGCGAATTTTTGAATCGGCTTCACGCATTCGGAATGCGGCTGCTTTTGGAGAATTAATAATTCTGATTGTTTACCTTCCTATTTTGTCTTTGCAGGGTGTGGAAGGAAAAATGTTTGCACCGATGGCGCAAACAGTAGCCTTTGCCATATTAGGGGCATTTATCTTGTCGCTTACCTACGTGCCTGTCATGTCTTCGTGGTTTCTTACCTCCGAAAGTCATCGCCTGCAACGCTGGTCAGATCAATGGTTTCAACGTATCTCTGTGGCTTATGCCCATTTGCTGGCAACCTGCATCCGGAAAACCCGCTGGGTTATCGCTCTTTCGTTAAGTTTGTTGGTGTCGGCGGCGATTGGATTTTACTTTTTAGGAGGTGAATTTATTCCAACCCTGGAAGAAGGGGATTTTGCCGTAGAAACGCGTTTGTTGCCAGGAAGTTCCTTGCAAAAAACGATTGATGTTACCTTGCAGGCAAGTACATTATTGAAAGATTCTTTTCCTGAAGTAAAGAAGGTTGTTGGGAAAATAGGTTCCAGTGAAATCCCTACAGATCCCATGCCTTTGGAGGCTTGCGATTTGATGGTGATTTTAAAAGATAAGGAAGAATGGGTGAGTGCTGAAAGTCGCGATGAACTGGCAGAAAAAATGCAACAGGTATTATCGGTAATTCCCGGTGTTAGTTTTGGATTTCAGCAACCTATTCAAATGCGCTTCAATGAATTAATGACAGGCGTTAAGCAAGATGTGGCCGTAAAAATTGTAGGTGAAAATTTAGATAGCCTGACCGCTCTCGCCAAGCGCATGGGAGAATTGGTGCAAGGAGTAAAAGGTGTACGCGATGTATATGTAGAACAAAATACAGGCTTGCCTCAGATTGTAGTAGAGTGGCAACGCAGCCAATTATCAAGCTATTCCGTTTCCATTCAAAAGGCCAACGAAGTGTTGTCGGCCGCCATGGCTGGAGCTTCTGCAGGATTTCTGTACGAAGACGAAAAAAAGATAGAAATAGTCATTCGACTTCCGGAATCTAAACGTCAGCTGCTCTCCGTAATACAGGACCTAACTGTGATGAATGAACACGGAAAGCTTATTCCGCTTAAGCAATTAGCTACCATTAGGGAAACAACCGGAATAAATCAGATACAACGAGAAAATGCTAAACGCAGGGCCGTCGTGGCATTCAATGTGAGAGACCGGGATGTGGAATCGGTGGTGCATGAAATCCAAGCCTTGGCGGATCAAAATTTTAAAGCGCCGGTAGGGTATTACTTAGAATATGGAGGGCAGTTTGAAAATCTGAAAGCGGCCAACAAACGATTAATGGTTGCGGTTCCAATTGCCCTGTTGTTAATTTTGGTGCTATTGTATTTTTCATTTCAATCCATTCGATTGGCAATACTTATATTTACTGCCGTTCCATTTGCCGCCGTCGGTGGAATTGCAGCTTTGTACTTGCGGGATATGCCCTTTAGTATCTCTGCTGGTGTAGGTTTTATTGCCTTGTTTGGAGTAGCAGTATTAAATGGTATAGTCCTCATTACGGAATTTACGCGCATGCAGCAACATGGTGCAAATTCCCTGATGTACGTGCTGCTCAGAGCCAGCGCCCGGAGGTTCAGGCCCGTATTAATGACAGCCATGGTGGCTTCGTTGGGATTTCTTCCGATGGCTTTATCCAATGGAGCAGGAGCAGAGGTGCAAAAACCTCTCGCCACGGTGGTAATCGGTGGACTGTTTTCTTCTACCTTACTTACCTTGCTTGTATTGCCGGCAGTGTTTGCTTTATTATCCAGATCTAAAATCCAGTCTACATGATACGTCACATTTTTCTGCTCAGTGGAATCGCATGGCTTTGTGCCTGCACTTCACCATCCAACACAGAAAACGCGGTAAATCAGCCTCTGTCGTTCTCCGACGATTCTATTCGATCCTTAGGTATTTCTTTTGATTCAGTACAATGGAAATTTTTGACAGGGAGTATACCCGCCTCGGGAAGTTTACACGCGCCTCCCCAGGAAGCCTATACCCTTACATTTCCTTTTGTAGCGCGTGTGTTAAGCACCAAAGCCCTGGAGGGATTACCGGTTTCAAAGGGACAAGTGATCCTTACTCTGGAAAGTGCTGAAATTATTCAAGTGCAAATGGATTATGGCAAAGCATTGGCTCAATCGCGCTTCTTAAAAAATGAGTACGAACGTCAACGGACAATGCAGCAAGACAATATTGCGTCAACCCGCATGGTAGAAGAAGCCAAGGCCTTGTGGTTATCGGAGCTGGGAATGGCCAATGGCTTAGCCGAAAAATTAAAAATGGCGGGTATTGATCCTGCTGATATTGAAAACGGAAATATCATTCGGGAAATCCAGGTCCGTTCTCCCATGCAAGGTTATATTACTAAAGTGTCGCATAATTTAGGAATGGTGGTGCCAGGTAATCAAATGCTTTGTCAATTGGTTAACACCGGAAATTTGCATGCTGAATTGAAAGTTTTTGAACAAGATATTTCCAAAGTAAAAACGGGACAATCCATTTCATTTACTTTAGTCAATGAAACCAACGTGCGCAATGCTGAAGTGATATTAATAGGAAGAGAAATTGAAGAGGATAAAACGGTCCGTATACATGGTCATTTAAAAGAACATGACCACTCATTGCTTCCTGGATCATATATACATGCGCGCATCGTGATTGATAAGCAACGTTGTTTGTCCGTTCCCCAACAATCCGTGGTCGAAGTGGATGGTAAATCCGTAGTTTTTGTCAGGAGAAAAATAGGGAAGGGGCGTCAACAGTTAATCTTGCAGCCAGTAACGAAAGGCTTGTCCAGTGATGGATGGGTAGAAGTGCAAGGAGCTTCCATAACACCAGGAACAGAAATTGTAAACCGTGGTGCATTTGACGTATTGGCAATGTTGTTAAACAAAGGAGAGGAAGAATAGCCTTTCTTCGTAGGGGCAAAAAAAAATCCCGTTAAAAACGGGATTTTTTTATTAGTTGTCCGGGTGGAACTTATTTTTTTACTTTCTCAACGATGGCTTTGAAAGCAGTAGCATCGTTCATGGCCAAGTCGGCAAGAACTTTACGATTGATATCGATGTTTGCTTTTGCTAACAATCCCATGAACTTGCTGTAAGAAAGCCCATGCTCGCGGGTAGCCGCATTGATACGCTGAATCCATAAAGCTCGGAATTCACGTTTCTTGGCTTTACGGTCGCGATAAGCATACGTAAGACCTTTTTGATAAGTGGTTTTAGCAACCGTTAACAGATTTTTTCTAGCTCCAAAGTAACCTTTGGTTTTTTTGAGGAGCTTCTTTCTACGTGCCCTGGAGGCGACTGAAGGTACTGATCTTGGCATAATTTAATTTGTTTTTGAATAGTGGTGCTCTTGAAGGAGTCTTAGGACCAATATTCTGGTTTCACATGTAACCGCTAAGAATTCCGGCGAAGGAAAACTTAGATTTTAAGCATCGCCCTTACGTTGGCTTCGTCTGCTTTACTTACCAGAGTGGCGTGGGTAAGATTTCTCTTTTGCTTCGTTCCTTTCTTAGTAAGGATATGGCTTTTGAAAGCGTGCTTACGCTTAATTTTACCAGTCCCGGTAAGTTTGAAACGCTTTTTCGCCCCTGATTTGGTTTTTACCTTTGGCATTTGCGTATATGAATTATGGACAACTAATTACTTTTTTGGTTTTGGACTGAAGTTAACAAACATACGTTTGCCTTCCAGTTTTGGTAACTCTTCTACCTTGGCAAATTCCTCAAGGGCTTGCGCAAAACGAAGCAGAAGTTTCTCGCCATGCTCTTTGTACACAATCTGACGACCTACAAAGTGCACATACGCTTTTACTTTATTTCCTTCTTTTAAGAAGTTAATGGCATGCTTCAGCTTAAATTCAAAGTCGTGGTCATCGGTGTTAGGACCGAAACGAATCTCTTTTACAATTACCTTATGCGTCTTTGCTTTTAGCTCTTTTTGCTTTTTCTTTTGCTCGTATTTGAACTTAGAATAATCAACTATTTTGCAAACCGGTGGTTCGGCATTCGGTGAGATTTCTACAAGATCCAGTTGCTGACTCTTGGCAAGCTTCAATGCTTCATCCAACGTCACTACCTGCGATTCTATGCCTTCGCCCACTACACGGACTTTGGAAGCTCTTATTCGTTCGTTGATCTTGTATAATTCTTCCCGTTCTCTAGGACCTCTTGGACCTCTGAACGGACCTTGGTTAAAACTCATTTACTATGAATGACGATGTTTATGTTTTACAAAATAGACCGCAAAGATGGCAATAATTTGATTTACAAACAACTATTGAATAAAAATACCTTTTACGCCACGGCTTTGTTACGATAGAAAAGGGAGTAAACGATTAACAATCAAGGTGCTATCCTTGAAATAACCCATTGGGATTCTTGTTGTTGATAAACGAAACGATCGTGCAGGCGGCTGGAGCGGCCTTGCCAAAATTCAACTTTATGGGGGCGTACCACATAGCCTCCCCAATGAGTAGGTCTTTTTATCAATTCTTCAGGAAGAGCCTCCAGCTCTTTTATTTTAGCCTCCAAATAGTGGCGACTGGGGATGACCTGACTTTGCGGAGAAACAATGGCTCCAATCCGGCTTCCTAATGGCCTGCTAAGGAAATATTCATCGGAGCGCTGCTCCTCTATTTTATGGCAAACGCCTTCGATGCGTATTTGTCGTTCAAGTTCTTTCCAGAATAACAACAACGCTACATTCGGACGCTGCGCAATTTCTTTACCTTTCTGACTCTCGTAATTGGTGTAAAACACAAATCCCTCTTCCTCGATGCCTTTCAGCAAAACTACCCTGCTCGAAGGCTGCCCTTCCGCAGAGACGGTGGAAAGCGTCATGGCGGTGGGCTCATACACTTTTTTTTCAATAGCCAGATTCAACCAATCGTTGGCCATTTCAATTGGCGACGACTTCAGGTCTTTTTCCTCCAAAGCCTGTAAGTTATAATCGTTTCGAATGTTAGCAAGAAATCCCATACCCCTAAATGTACCAATTCATTTTGTATTCTAATAACCCATGAACCATCATAGAGTTCATTTCATTCCGAAGTTAAGATTTTGATATCCGTTGGTGATGCATCCATATCTCCAACCATGACGTTGCCTAAACATCTAATTCAAACGTAAGATTCCTGTATGTTGGGCGTGTCCCGCGTGGTGGCGCCTAAGGCGCCACGTCACTTGGGTCGGGCTATCGCTGCAAGCCCACGCCAAGGCGTGGGGCTTTACACTCTATCCCTCACGCAAGAACCGTCCGGTTTTTAATGGTATTTCTCCATCGGAATTTTTCTATATCGGAATTGCCGGCCATGGATCTTAGATCCAACGCCTACCAGGACGAAACGCTCACGCATCCATGTTGAAATGCTAAATGACCCAAAGTATTTCCGTTGCTTTAGGCTTTTCATGGCAACGTATACAGGCCAACTACTACAATGGAACACCCGGATCTTGAGCATTCATTGTAGTAGGATGAATTGCCTGCTGGCTTGCTTTTTACAATCCCAAGTTCGGGTTTCAGGCTGGGAAAAAGCTATAATACTTGCTCGCAAAAACGTATAAATTCTTTCTTCAAATTTTCAAGGATCGAATCCTGCGTGTGAATGCCCTCGCGCAAGGCATCATGATCGTCAAATAAGCGATGGTCGGAGGCGATAGGATTGGCTTTGACATTGTCCGCTAATAAAGATTCGTGGGCATCAATTCGTTGCCTGAGTTTTATTTGTTCGTTCCGCTGTATCAAAAACTGGTTGGCGAAATGATCTACTTTCTTCTTAATTTCAACGTCCGAATTTTTAGAAGAGATTTCCTCAAGGCGCCTTTGGTAAATCGCCAATTCATCGTCGTAAAATGAAAGACGTTGTTTCCAGCGTTTATGATCCTGATGAAGATCGGATAAATGTACTTTGGTAGTTCCCATATTCGTTCGTTTTAAATATAGAGCGAATATAGGGTGGAACGCGTTCTTCACATCTGATAACAATCAACGCTTGCATGATTATTATCAGTGCAACGATGGTGGAATACGAAAATTATTTGGATCGAATATGCCTGGAAAAATAGCCAGTGGTGCGTGAAGGAGGATCTGTGGTATCGTCTTTCCAGATGAAGGTAGTTTCGAGTAGTTGTTTCTTATAAAAGTTCTCTTCCGTAGGTGATAAGTTGGCACCTCCTACTTTAGTAATGGAAATGATTTTTCCGTCCTCGTCAATTACAAATTTAAAGCTTACAAAACCTATCTTACTGGTAGGGTCAATTTGATTGGAAAGATTATCGAATTTCCAGCCATCAATATTCAGCGTCGTTTCGTTTCCAATGGTTCCGTTGCTGGTGCCATCCGAACCATTACCCGTACCGTTTTTTTTGTTCATCAAATTTTTCGGATCCCCCTGGTCTCCTTCCTTTTGAGTATCTCCTTTGGTGGGACGCTTGAATAAATTTTCTTCCTTGGGTTTTTCTTCTTTGGGTTTATCCGGAACCACTTCTTTTACTTCCGGTTTCTTTTCTTTGGGTTCTACTACATCTGGGCTTTCGGTAGTATTGTCCGTTTCTACTTCCTCTTCTGTGATTTCCTGGGGAGTGGTTTCCGTTGGAATCACTTCTTCTACTTGCTTACCTTCCGCTTCAAAGCCCAAGGCAATTTCCAGACCGGGAGCAGACGGGGGAGGAGGATCGGGGTAAGACCAAGCCATCGTCAACATAAAGATCAAAAGAAGTAAGGCATGAATCCCGATGGAGGTAATCATTCCAATGCGATCATTCTTTTTAACTTCCTTGTCCTGTATCATTGGCGTTACTCTGGCTTGGTAGAAAGTGAAACTTTTAATCCGTAGTGATTGGCTAGGCCTGCCACTTTAACAAAATACTTTACTGGCACCATCTCATCCACATCCATAACGACCACTGTATTTTCTTTGTTCTCCTTTGCTCTTGACTGGAAGGTGGTTTCAATTTTTTCCAGGCTGCTTGGATTGTCATTGATATAATAACGCAAGTCTTCGCTGATGCTGATGCGGATTTTTTCCTTATCCGACATCGGTGTGGGCTTCGTTGTAGGAAGATTGATTGGTAAACCAGAAGGTGTAACAAAGTTGGAGGTAAGCAGAAAGAAAATCAGCAATAAAAAAATGAGGTCCGTCATGGACGACATTTCAAATTGAGTGGAAATGCGGTTCTTACGCTGAATCTTCATGACTTACTTGGGTTGTTGCAACAGCTCCAGAAACTCTATGGAAGAATACTCCATCTTTTGTACAATACTATCGATGCGGGCAATGATGATGTTATATCCTACGAGCGCAATAATACCTACGATTAATCCGGCTACCGTTGTCACCATGGCTTCGTACATGCCATTCGCCAACATGCCGGGGGTAACGGCACCTTCTACCTGGGCAATGGCAATAAAGGCATTAACCATTCCGGTTACCGTACCGAAAAAGCCGAGCATGGGCCCTAAGCCTGCCATGGTGGCCAGAATACTTACGTTACGCTCTAGTTTGTAAACTTCCATTTTCGCGACATTTTCAATGGACGCTTCAATGTTTTGGATGGGGGTACCAATTTTAGAAATGCCTTTTTCTACCATTCTGGAAAAAGGAGTATCAAATTCCTTGCATTGTACGAGTGCTCCTTTGATATCACCTTCGTACACCATGGTTTTGATTTTTTCTATGAATTTTACAGGGTCTTTATTCGATTTTTTCAAAGTCAAAAGCCTTTCGCAAATAATGTACACCGCTACGATGGAACATGCTGCAATAGGTATCATCACCCATCCTCCTTTTAAGGCTAGATCGAGTATACTTACACTTTTGTCGGCGGCTACGGATTGAGTTTCAGCAGTAGCGACGAGTTGTAATAGTTGAAAAAACATGGTGATTTAGTAAACCCTTTAGTAAGACATAATCCAAACTTCGTTTCCGAACTGACCTTCCAGTTCTTTTTTGCGACGTATGGCTTCCTCTTCATTGTCGAAATCATCGATGGCTACTTTGTAGAAGCGACTTTCTTTGCTGCGCTCTATCAAGGTTACATTTAAACCACGGGCAGCCATTTTGTTGCGCAGCTTCACTGCATTGTCACGATCAATGAACGAACCAATCACAACAAAATAACGTCCTTGCTGCACTACATTATTGCCTACACCTTCTTTATTATTGGATGTGTTAGAGTTCTTACTCAATTCTTCCTGTTTTTCAGCTAACGTAGATTTGGAAGGAGCATCAATGACAGTGGTTATTTCATTGTTCACTTCAGACTCTAGGCTTTCATTAACAGAAAGGGAAGTGGTATCGTTTATCACTGTTTCAGAAGCTACTGAATCTGCAAGCTGATCGGCATCCTGAGGTACATCGGATAGGTTATTGTTTGGTGCGGGTTGCTCTGTACCAAATGGATTAAGGCTTGCCAGCGATTTTCCGTTCTGTTTAAAGTAAAATAGGGTAGCGCCAGCACCCAATAATAAAAACATAGGAATAATGATCAAGACCACCTTGCCAGCACTTACCGGATTTTTCGACGCTTCTTTATTTCCGGAGTTTAGAGAGTCATTGTTCGTATTTTCCGAAGTTGTGTTTGTATTGCCTGGTCTTCTCACCACGGGTCTTACTGGGCGTTGTGACATAGAGAAAGTAGTAGATTCGATGGGTTTTAAAAATAATTCAGGTAGACCGAAACTATCCTGTAAAAGATTGGAGTTTTTTTCTGGCTCAAACTCGAGTTGACCTTCTTTATTTAAAAAGCATCTCCCAATTTCAGGGAAGGTATAGCTTTTGTTCTGCTGAATGTGTTGAGCGACTTGCTGAGCATATTGCTGCACCATGGTAAAGGCCTGCTCTGAATTAAGTTTTAATTCTAGTGCCACCTGAACTTGCAAGAGCCCATCGTTCTGAACTAATTGAGCATTGAAGGCGATTCTCTTTCTGGGTGGAAATAAGCGCTGGGTTACTGGATGCACCCAGGCTCCTTCCCGTTCAGTCAGAAACGCTCCAAAACCAGGAAGCACCACACAACTGTGCTGCTGAAGTAAGGTAATTAATATGTTGTTCAGTTGTTGCATTAGAACCGATAACTTAAACCTGCCATTAGATTAAAACCATTGACAGGGTAATGTAAATAGCGCTGATACTTTTGAGCCAGAATATTATTGGCAGAAACAAAAGCGCCGAACGCATCAGAAAACCTGTATTCAACTCCCAGGTTTAGATCGGCTATGTTCTTGAGTTTTACGGAAGTATGTTCACTCAGGTTATAGCCTCTCAGGTTGCTAAGATAGTAAAAATCAGCAGTAAAGTATATTTTTTGTTTTAAGTTCAGTTTAGACTTCCATTCGAGCTGAGTACCGGGTCTGTGCCAGGCAAACGAAAGGGTATCCAAACGGTAATGACGGTAGGTCCATTGTATGCCGGAGCGAAAAACTTTAGTTACCTGAACCGATACCCCTGCCTGAAAGCCCAGGTATTGAATTTTCCCTGGATCGTAGACTGGCAAAAACGTACTGGAGTCCAATCCATTGGTAAGCACCATGAAATTCCCTTCTTTGCCTGCTACAAATTGTCCATGTAGATGAGCTTTGTTTTTTACTCTCGATTTAAAGCCCAGGGTCCATTCGAATTTTCGTATGCTATTGGCAAGCAAGGATTGTTGAAATAGAAATGGGGTAGCCTCTAGTCCGTTTCGAACGTTGTTTTTTAAATATCCTCCTGAAAATTCAGAGTAGAACACCATGGTTTCGGGAATAAAAGTATACTCACCATACAGATGGGGGAATAGGCGCACTCCTTTTACATCGTTTAATGTATCGTTTGAATATTGAATGGCTACACCTGCTTTAAATTTTAGTTTATTGATTTGTTTGGTATATGAGGGTTCTACCGACCAAAGGATACGATTACGGGAAATAGTATCCTGTTGTCGAATGAAATCATACGAACCGTCTATCCCTATCCAGGAATTGCTATCAAGAGTATACCGCGCAGCAAGAGGTGCCAACCACTCTGACTCGGACAAGGTTGAATTTCCGGTATGGTAATACGTTAAACCAGTAGTAAAAGAAACCTTGTTAATGGCGGGCTTACTTTTTACAATAACACCCGTTTTGAACTTATGAAATCTGAATTTAAGGGAGTCTTCATTTATTCCACTCAGACTGTTATCAAAACCGTAATAGTTATGACGCATGGTGGCATAGTCTGCTATTCCTGATACCTCCAACCATTTTACGCTGGTACCAATTCCGGCACTGAATCCATTTTCACTCATCCGGGCATAGCGCACAGCTCCGTTACCATAAGCCAGATGGTTGGCTCTGATATAATAGTGAGCCTTGTCAGCTTTTTTATTCGATAAAAAGGCGTCCAGGTAAGTACTGGCATAATTGCCAGCTCCCAGTTTTATATAGCCGCGTCCCGGAGCAGCAGTGGTTTCGGTTTTTAATGGAACGACTTTGGTTTTGCTGTCCAATTTGGGAAGTGCAAGTATTACCTCCCCGGGTTCATACGTTAAAGTCGGCTCGGGTTGAGCCGGAGGGAAGTCGGAAATTTTTTCGTACGAACGGTTTGCTTCGCCTAGTTCGGTGGAGGCGTCTTTGATAATTTCAGCGCTTTGTACCAGCCCGCCGGTTTGCGCAACAGCGAATTGACTGGTCATGAAAACTATGCCTGCCAACAAATACCCAAAGATACTTTTCATACGCTTATTCATTTATTTTTTGAGCGTTTAATTCATTAAGTCTAGCCGTAGCCATTTGCTTAATTTGTGGATCGGCGGTGTTTTCGATCACGGATTTTAATGTGGCTTTGGCATGCACTAGCTCTTGCTGAGCAATTAAATTCTCTGCAATCAACAAATACGATTTTCCGAGCCAGAATTCATACTGCGCATATTGGTTATTGAGTTGGTAGCATGCTTCGGTGGATGGTTTGTATTTTTTTTGTTTATACAACGATTCTGCAATCAGGTATTGAGCTTCTGCTGCCAGTTCCTCCTTGTCATTGTTTACAATTTCCAGCCAATGATCTTCTGAAGTTTCAAAATCGCCTTTCGCGTAGGCGCATCGAGCGATCATCATGTGCGCCTTGTTGCTATAGCTTGTGTTCGGTGGATTAAAACTTAACAACTCTTTAGCATAGATACTAGCAGAATCCAGTTGTTGAAGCTGATAAGAATTATTCATGAGTCCCGAATAAGCAATATTTTTTTCCCGTTTATTTTTAGCATTTTGAATTAGTAGTCGATAATATTTATTGGCTTCTTTCCAATCGGATTTGGCCTGGGAAATTTCAGCCAATCGCATAATGGTTTTGCCCATGTTACTATTGTTCTTTTCTTTAACTACCAATTCAAATTCCTGGCGTGCTTTTTCTTTATTGTTTGTTTGGTAATACGACTCAGCCAGGTAATAACGGGCTTCCAGTGCGTTGCTGCTTTCCGGATACTTTTTCATGTATTGCTGAAAGGCAGTAAGCGATTTGCTGTATTTTTCACTGAAAAATAAGTTGCGCGCGGATTCAAAGTCTACATCCTGAAATACCTGACTGTTGGGGTTTTTCGTTCTGAATTCTTCCAGTTTTTTTTCAAACTCTTCCGTTCGTTCTAGTTTGGCATATAAATCCTGAGCACCGCGCAAGGCATCTTCATGAACCGGAAGATTGTAATATTTTTCCAGGATGGTGAGAAAATCCGATATTGCCTCTTCGTTTTTGTTTTGCTGTCCGTATACTAAGGCTCTTTTCAGTAAGGCTTCCGGCTCAAAGGGTTGGTTATTTAACTTGGTACCGATCAACTGAGAAAATCCAGCCACAGCCTGATCCAGATTGGATTGCAGAAAATCGATTTCTGCCATCGAAAATATAGATCCCTCTTTCAGTAACGAATGAGGATATTGACTTAGGATAGTTGAATAACAGGTTTTTGCTTCTTGCAATTGATTTTCTCTTAGGTGAATCACTCCCTTTTGATAAAGGGCATAATCGGCATCACGCGATTTACGTTCAATTGCCTGATCATAATAGGAGAGAGCTTCTATGTATTTTCTGCGTTCAAAACTTAAATCTCCAAGCCGCAATAAGGCATCGTTGTAAGCGGTGGCATTTTTATTGACGTTCGCCACTTTTACAAAATTTTTAAATTCCTGGTAGGAACGCTCGTATTCTTTATTGTTAAAAAATCCGTATCCTAAACCATAATGACATTTGGCTACATACTGGTTTTCTGGATTGGCCGCTTGGAGCGCTTTCTGATACGATAGTATCGCTTGGGTATATTCCTTTTGAATTGAAAAAATTTCTCCGTTCCAAAAATGCGAAGCTACCACCAAATCATTATCCAAAGGCATCGAAAGCGATTTGTCGAACATAAGTTTGGCTTCGGAATATTTTTCGTTGTTGTAGTTTTCTACTGCTTTAAAATAGGTGTGCCGTTGGAAATTCCGATTTACAGTTACTGATTTTTTCTTTAACGACTCATACCATCGTATGGATTCGTCGTACTTACTAGTCCTTCCATAACATATACTCAACAGATCATTGATTTCATCCTGATGATTATTGCCTGGATATTCTTGTGTGTACTTTTGTAAAGATTCCAAACTGCGGTGGTAATCGCCTAAGTCGGCGAGTAATTTGGAATAAAGGAAAAATGCTTCTTCTCGGGTTTTTGGATTGAAGTTACTTCTCCGGGCTATATCAAAAGAGCTGAGTGCCAGATTTTTTTCTTTTTTATTCAGATAAGCAATTCCAAGGTAGAATGATCCGGATTGCCCTAAGGTATCTTCCTGGCCTGCTACCTCTTTGAGTACCTGAATACATTCATCGAATTGTTTGTTTTTGAATTGACAGAAGCCAATTCGATATTTAAGTTCGCGGGAAAGCAGGGATCCTGATTTTTGAAGTTCGGTAAAATACTTCGAGGCATTGGTGTAGTCTTTTTTCTGATAATAAGAATCTGCCAAAGCTTGCAACATTTCTGGTTTTCCTACCACTCCCGGCGCATCCAACTTAGCCGGTACATAGTCTATCACTTGCTGATAATTAGATTGCTGATAATAAACAGTCGCCACGAGGTGCGGCACCAGGTCCTTGTAGTCGGGGTTTTGTTCGGCTTTTTGCAAATCTACCAAGGCTTCGCTGTATTTTTTTAATTTAAATGAACAGTACCCTGCATAGTACAAACTTGCCATGGTGTATTGATTTTCTGAAGCCTTTACCTGATTGAAATGAGGAAGCGCGTCTTCGAAATTTTTCTGAGTGAAGTAAGCGTACCCTGTTTTAAAATGAAGGTCTACTTTTTCCCTTTTTGAAAGTTTTTTTTCAGAAACTTTAGTGAAATACTGAAGCGCTTGTGCGTATTCCTTTTTCTGATAGTGGTAGCTGCCCATATCGAAATGGGCCTTGCTGGCATGTGGATGTTCGGGATATTGTTGCAGAAATTGCTGGTAGTACAAGGCAAAATCAGGATGCTCTATCTGTAATGCACAAAATGCCTTCTGATAATACAGATTTGCTTTTTCTGTACCCGATGGATTTTCTTCTAACAACTGATTGATAAGTCCCAAGGCAGAGCCGTACTGACGTTTGTCTAGTAGATCCTGCAGTTCGTAAGGGTTATAGGCTGCTTTGCGTTGATGGTAAGAAGATGACTGGCTTCGTATGTGTTGTGTTAGAAACAATACCAATGCCAGCGCAATGAAATGGACGGATAACCTCATGGCACAATAACCTGTTTAGTAGGTAACGATAGTTCCCTGAAAATATGATACATGTGTAAAAATAGTAAAAAAGGTAGTTTTGGGAATTAATGTGAATAATTTAACGCCAAAGTCTTGCATTTTTCAATTATGAATATATCGCCGGGGCTTGTCTTTGCAAATATTCTTATACCCAAAATGGTTACGTGTTCGTAAGATAAATGAATTAAAGAGAAATCGGGAAACGGGAATTTCTTACATGACACGATTCGTACTATTATTTCTATTAGCATCATTACCTCTCTTTGCTCAGAAGAACTTCAATGGAGTGGCAAATTATTCTAGCCCAGGAGTTCACTGGAGTGGAATAACGCCTCCGATTGCTACAGAAAGTGTGACCATCCAATCAGGTACCTGCACAATTATTTCATCCGACATTATCGTTTTAAATAATCTTACCATTAATCCGGGGGCCAACCTTCAATTTATTGGAAATGGTAAAATTCTGGTCAATGGCAATCTGGTAAATAATGGAAATTTCAACATTACGGCTGCTGGCGCTGATATTAAGGTAACCGGATCTGTATCGGGCACTGGCGCTTTTGATTTCGGAGGATTTCCATTCAGTTTCACCATATTGGGACCTCTCAACAATGTTACCGGAACAATTACCGGAAATAGCAATTCTTCATTTTTCTATCTGGGCAATTCCAATCAAAATATTCTAAAGACGAATTATTTTAAGTTGGTGTTGGGAGGTACTGGAGTAAAAGCCTTGGGTACTGGATTTAATGTAACGATAGCGGATAGCTTGGTAATCGGTGCGAATGCCACGCTGGAATTTCAATCGGCTATTTCTTTGAATGGGCATTTACATAACAACGGCGCGCTCCAGGCCGTTGGTACTTCGTTTTTATTTACGAGCCCTTCTTCCACGCAACGCATATCCGGAAGTGGTACATTTATATTCGCCAATCTGGTGGTAAATAAAACAAGCTCCGTTCTGGAAAGTGTTACTTCTTCTTTACTGAGAGTGAGTAATCAACTGAATTTGAATGGAGGTGTTTTCCGTTTAATGAATGGAGATGTACAAGCCGAAGGTTCTATCAATGGTACGTTCGGGCCAAGCTCCATGATCGAAACCACAGGCGGTGGACTTATTAAATTGGCTAACGTTTCCTCTGACCTTATTTTCTCTTATCCCTTAGGCTTTGGTGGATCCTATAGTCCACTTACGATTGGCAATACTTCATTAGCCAGCGCAGGTGGTTTACGCATGAAAATCAATCCGCTCGTGTGTACCAATTGTTCTCAGCGTTCTATTCAATTCAGCACTACAGGCGCCTTATCATTGTCGAGTATAAATTTCACAGTAGGGTATGATCTATCATTTTACAACGGTGTGCCTACCAAACTTTTTCGAAATACCACCGAAATTGTAACAGGAGGAACATTTACCACGGCGGCTCCCCATTCCTTTAGTTATAACGGTCCACTGGCAAGCGTCGGAGGTATTTCGGGCGATTGGAAACTAGCTAGTTTAGGTCCGGTTATATCCAGCATTCAACGAAGGTCCAATCTTGGGGCTGCCATTTCCTCGGCTTGCAATAACGAACGAATTATTCTGGTAGGACAAAATTTCAACCCTGTGGTGGCAGTATTATTCAATGGTTCGAATATTACCGACTTTACAACCAGTGCTACCGGAGACACCTTGTTCATCAACAAGATTAATTCTACGGGTCTATTTGACCAAATCACCGTTATTACCGGAATGGGCAATGCGGTAGTTCCATACACCGTGTTGCCAGCCCCTAATGCAGCTACAGCCTTTACCAGCCTAACTTCCTTGTGTTCGGGTAATACCCTGCCAATTACGATTCCTTCAGCAGCACCATTTACTACCTATCAGGT
The DNA here is from genome assembly GCA_025454925.1 of Cytophagaceae bacterium. GTDB lineage: Bacteria > Bacteroidota > Bacteroidia > Cytophagales > Cytophagaceae > JALONM01. Next base: position 24,423 of record JALONM010000020.1, on the reverse strand, counting down.
AGTATTCAACAATACCATTCTTTCCAGTGCATCCACCACAACGTCTACCGGAGGTGCCGCCAATCTTACTGTGCCTGCCTTGGAAATTACGCTGCCAGGTGTTTACAACACCCGCTTATTGATGACTAACAGCAGTGGATGCAGAGATACTACCACTCAAAACACACCGGTTACGGTTACTCCGGCACCGGCCATCTCCATGGCTGCGTCTACCTCAAAATGTGCGAATGACGTAAGCCTTAATCCGCTTGTTACCGACCAAACGTCACAGTCGTGGTCAGGAGGAGCAGGCACGTATCTACCTTCCGCTACCGCCACGGCTATTACTTACTTGCCAACAGCAGCCGAAATTAGCGGAGGTTCTGTTTCGTTGACCTTAAATGCATTTAAACCTGGTTGCAACACCACCTCCAGAAGTATTACCGTTAATTTAACGCCATTCCCAAAAGCAAAAATGCTATCGCAACCCGATACCATTTGTTTGGGAACTTCCTATACACTTTTGTTGGACTTAGAAGGTACACCACCTTTTACAGGTGTTCGACTTAATGGATCGGATGGGACAGCCAACGATCTTCCTCCGATAAATTCCAATGCATTTACACAAACTGTAGTTCCCACGCTAAACTATACCGAATACACCTTAAGTGCACAACCGATCTTGTTTAAAGATGCCAACGGTTGCACTGGAACTATCCTCAATGGATTTGCAGATACCGTTATTGCTGAAAATCCGCCTCAGGCAAGCATTTCAGGTACAATCAACAGTTGCCAGGGAAATGCCGTCAGTATACCTGTGCTGGTAAACGGCAAAGGCCCCATTCAAGTAATACTGACCGATGGCACTGTAAATTCCTCAGGCGTATTTCCTGGAAACTCAGGCTCGCTTCCCATTTCATTTACACCTAGTTCAAGCAGTACCATTTCTATTCAATCTGTTTCTTCCACTCATTGTAGCTCAGGAAATTCCTCCGGAACGCTTAATCTGGTGGTGAAACCTACTGTGAATACTACCATTTCCATGTTTCCATTGGTTGATACCTTGTGTGATGGAGAAACTGCAATCTTGAATTTTAATACTCAAAATAATGTAGATTACAATCTTCGTTTTGCCGGGCAAAATATAAGTCCTCTCATTTCCGGCGATGGAACTATTAAATCTGTTCCCATAGCATTTTCGAACGCCCTATTACCGGCCGGTATTGATTCCATTGAAGTATTGGCTACTGGATGCACCGTGCAATCGATGGCTATGAAATTTGCCCTGCATAAATCTTCGCTTGCCAATAACTTTAATCTGGATACCGTAAACGGTACCAAGATGTGCAATGCAGCGCCAGTACAACTAAGTACCAACTTAACTTTTGCCAGTTTGGCCTGGAAGGTAGACGGTTCCATCATTGTGAATGAAACACAGCATCCGTATCAGCCAAAAGTAGATGGGAACTATCAATTAATTTTAAAAGATGGATTGTCATGCCTGGCAAGCAGTGCCGTGGTGAATGTTGGTTACCGTGAATTAAAGCCTGCTTTGCAATCGGTGGCCTCCAGTTCTTATGAAAGTACATTAAAGTCTACAATCTCTGGAACCCAGTACCAATGGTATGCCTTTGTTGATCATAGTTGGAAACGAATTGTCGGAGAACAAGCCAATCAGTATGCTGCTTATTTCGATGGGGATTATGTAGTGGCGGTATCGAATGGCTCCTGTAAGGTTTTAAGTGATCCTTTCCGGGTATCTGGTAAAGCAGGTGGAAGTCTGGAACGACAATTTTTTGTTCAAACCGATACTACCATCACCATTCAGGAATTTGATTGGTACAATCCCATAAAAGCATTTCCGAATCCGGTGGCCGAAGGTGAAGAGGTGCAAATATCGTATTTCAACTCCAAAGGTGCTGATATCCGTGTAGAATTATACACCGGGGATGGGGTGGTACTGCGCTCATTCCAGGTAAGTGGTCAGGGATGGATTTCGATACCCTTAGTTTCACAGGGACTTCCCTCGGGGATCTATTTTCTTCGCATGGACGATGGTATAAAGGTATCTTCCGAAAACCTTATTGTGTATTAAACGTAGTTAGAGAACGAATTGTAATTCAATGAAATATTTCTGGGCTCTTCTTGCCATTGCACTTTTAGCGACCTGTAAAACCAACAAAAGGTCAAAAGGAGAGACATTTCCTGAAATGGTTACCTTGCGCGTTGTTGTGAAAACAACCAATGGAACGCCTGTGGGAAATGCCAGAATTAATATTTTCGAGAACCTTCAAGACTACAACGCGGCCTTATCCGACAGCAATCAAACTCCAGGATACCGCTCTCTTTTGAGCATGGCCGATGGAAGTGCGACACTTGATTCCGTTAAACCCAACTTGGATCAATACATTCTGGTAAGTTTTTTAGACTCTTTAAACAACCAATATTTATCCAACCAAAATTTAAGTTCTATTTTAACTAAAATACCGGAATCAACAGTCATTGATCTGGAAATACAGATAGAGCCTTTATCCTCTAACATAGCCTTTTTTACCCTATCTCCCAATGTTCTTGCGGCCCCCATCATCATTCGATTGAATTCGATGAAAGATACTTTGGATATTAATGCCGCCAATGCTGCTTCTGTTTCACCGACCTCTACAGATGCTCTTATTAAGTCCGTAGCCCCCGGATTTTATACTTACCAGGCTTTTACCAGCGCTGGATGCACCTGGACCGGTTCATTTACCGTTGTGGCCGGTGAATTTAAAAAAATTCAATTTGATGCCTGCAACCTGGCAAAGGTGACGTTTTACTTTTTCGACACGGCACCTACTTCCAGCGTAAATTTTGGGTCGTATGATGTTTTAGTAGACGGGGTTAAAATAGGGAACCTGACTAATATACACACCAATAACGGGGCACCGCTTTGCGGTTCCAATGATAATGTGTTTTCCGTAACCACCTTTGTCGATGCGGGTACTGCCCATACTTATCAAATTAAAAATTCCACCAGTCCCTGTACCTGGATTTCTACTTTTGTGGCAGGCCCTGCCAGTTCTTGTAATCTGGTGGGAGTATCGAAAACTACTATTAATAGTAACATTTGTCCCTAGTTTCCGTAGTAGTAGTTAGGGTTTTCACTCTGATTCACAAGTAATTAATAGAGTAACCATTCCCTCATGCGGAGAAGGATCACTTTTTATATTTTTTTTGTTTTAATCTGTTTAAGATTTTCCCTGATGGCGCAGGTAGAGCGCCGCCTTTCGCTGCATGCGCAAGGTGGGTTAGTCTTATTTCCTTCCAGCGAATTGATTAGTTCTTCAGACGGTTTGCCAGATCGCGTTTACGGGGGATTTGGCCCTGGTTGGAACGCCGGTGCAGGCTTCAATTTCAGAATATGGAAAAGCTTTTATGCAACCGAAACCTGGGGAATTTTAAAAGCCGCCAAAGCAAACTTTAATCTTACTTCTCAATCGTTTCGTACAGGTCTACGCTATAATTTTTTTGATGCTAAAAGATTCAGTCCTTTCCTGGGTGCCAATTATAATTTTTCTTTTACCAGCCTCGTACGTGATGAATACATCGATTCCGCAGAGGTTAATTCCTCCGATGCTTTTGGTCAGGGTTTTTTGGTAAAAAAGGTTTATTATAATTTCAACTCTCTTTCTCTTCAGAATATGAGCATGCACGGTTTTGGCGCTACCGTGGGCTTTGAATATCGATTGCAAGCAGCGCGAAAAAAGATCAGCTTGTTTGGAGAATATGGAATTCAAACGAATGTTGCTAATAACAACAATGTTTTTAACCAGGATTATTTTTACAACAATGCGAACTTTGTTTACCAAACAATTAATCTGGGGGTTCGATTCTTATTCTATAAACCAGAAAAACAATTGTTAGCCCAGCTTAACCGCGACGAATGGAGGAATGACAAACCGGTGGATGTTAAAGGTACCCTCGTTTATAAGAATAATAAAAAATTGTACCAAAAAGAACTACCAGTGGAAATTGACGATACACTTCAGAATAAAATTACCGTAGTAAACTCGGATGAAAAAGGTTTGATTTTTATGGCCAAGGATCTTCAGATCGGAGATTATAAGTTTATGTTTGCCAAACGGAAAAAGCGAATTATTCGGGCTGACCTTCAGATTTTAAATTATAATAAAATTGACATCGCAGACGAAGAGTTGGAGCTGGAAATGGTAGAAACAGAATTATCCGAAAATCTATTAAGCCGCGATGGAAACTTCTCTGTATTGCTCCGGGAAGGTTTTCAGCATGAAATTATGCTTACTACTACGGCTGAAAATATAATGGGTAAAATGGATATTTCAGATCCGAGATGCAGGCTGCGGATTTACCTGAAGGATAAAAAAGACAGTGTGGTTTCATACATTGATACCTTATCGGATGATAAGTCATTCAACTTCGTGGATATCGCTCCAGGTCAGTACAAGATGCAATTCGTGCGCATGAACGACTATTGTAAGGAAACAGAATTTAATTATAAGTTTACCGGTGCTGTTCCATTTGTTTCCAAACAATCTAATACTGATGAACCGGAAGATACCACCCCTGTATTTTCACTAGCAGGAAAGGTGAGCACAGATAAAAAATCGGGGGTACCTAAAGGTACGGTGGTGAAATTGATTGGACGGGATGGGCGAGTAGAAGAATCTAAAGTTTTAGACCCCAAAGGAGAATTTGAATTTAAAAAATTGGAATCTCCCGGATATCGCGTTTTCGTGGAGGATCCAAGTGACAAGGCTAAATTATCCTATGCCGTTCATGATAGGAAAAACAAGGAAATTTCACAGATTCAATACGGTGTAGGTAAAAAACCTTCCAATAATGGCCCCTTAACTGTAAAAGGTAAAGTTATTACAACCAAAGCACAGGATGTAACTAAGATTTCCGTTTTACTGGTTGATTCCAGCGGAAAAATCAGAAAAACATTGCCCTTGCAGCCCGATGGATCGTTCTCCTTTTCCAATCTGCCTAAAAATAAATACAAGGTGGTGTACGAAAGTTCGGATCCGTATTTACGCGGAAATCTTCGCTTCCGAACGGAAGATCCTGGCTTGAAAATTACAAAGGTGTTGCTTCCCGATATGAAAGCGGTAGCAGAGGTTAAAGATACCCTGCACGTTACCAAAGATGAAAAAGTAATTCCGGATTCCGCCGATATAGTAGTAAACAAAACTCCGAATAAACGCAAGGACGTTATTCCTCCGGTGGCCTATAAAAACTTCAAACCTAATACTACCTATACCATCGATGGAGTAGAAGTAAAACCCATGGGATATGGATTACAGATTGCTTCTTTCTTTGTGTATTCCAACCTTGAAAGTTTTTGCAAACGCCTACGTGAAAAAGGAGAAAAGAATGTTTTCATTCAGGTAATTATTAAGGATAAAAATAACCCGCAAGCGGGAAATATCTATCGTGTTATGGTAGGTGAAACAGAAGACAAGGAGAAAGTATTAAAGTGGATACCTACCTACATGGATAAGGGATATGATCCGGTGTTGAGGAAACATTTATAGGATCTGATCAATTTCGATTTTACCACTAGAATTAACTAAAATAAAACCCTATATTTAAAACTGATTTAACTGTAGTGGGACTGATGTTCATTAAATCTTTTTTTTCGGTACTTATATTTTTATTATTTCCTTCCTTCACCCTTTTTGAAAAACAGGAAAATACACCTGTAGATTTAGTAAAGAGTGTTTTTGCTAAAACAAAAAAGATCAACACATTGCAATACCAGATGACCAAAATGGAACGCATTCAATCCGTTTTGGAAACTCAAAAGTCTTTTGTAAAACTTACCAGGAATCCTCTTAAAATTTATGCCAAACAGCTTGCTCCCAAAGAAGGAGTAGAAATATTATATATTAAAGGAAAACATAATAATATGGCTCGGGTTAACCCGAATGGTTTTCCTTGGGTTACCGTTTCGTTGGATCCGTATGGCTCTACCATGCGAAAAAAACAACACCATACTTTATTAGATTCCGGGTACGATTTGGTAGTTTCTATATTAGAGCATCTTGCCTTAAAATATCAAAAAGACTTGGTTTCAATGGTGGTTCAAAAGCCTGATGTATTGTGGGATGGAATCACATGTCAGGTAATTGAATTCAATAATCCGAATTTTAAAAAAGAAAAATACACCGTAAAAGAAGGCGAGACCGTACTTACCATTGCCGAACGCAATAAAATCAGTGAGTATAAAATCCTGGAAGAAAATAAATTGGATAGTTATACCGATGTATCCAAAGGTCAGGTTCTGGACATAACCAACGATTATGCTAGTAAAATGATTTTGTACATTGACAAAAGCAGACAGGTTCCCCTGGTGATGAAAGTGTACGATGATAAAGGATTGTACGAACAGTATGAATATACCCAAGTAGTGCTGAATCCTGCTTTTACAGAAGATGATTTTTCTGAAGACAACGACGACTATAATTTCTAATTTAGGCTTATCGCCTACAAAACCAGTAAAGCACCATGAGCCTGCTTGCCATTATACCCGCCAGGGGAGGGAGTAAACGAATACCAGGTAAGAACATACGGATGTTTGCTGGCAAGCCGATCATTTCATATTCCATCGAAGCAGCCCTTTCTTCTCATTTATTTGAAGAGGTTATGGTTTCTACCGATGATTTGGAAATTGCAGCATTAGCAAAAAAAATGGGAGCCAAGGTCCCTTTCATGCGGTCGTCTGAGAATGCCAATGATTATGCCACAACGGCTTCTGTTTTGCAGGAGGTTTTAAGGGCCTATGCATCCCAAGGCCGTTCCTTTGATTATGCCTTGTGTATTTATCCTACAGCACCTTTTGTTAGCGCCGCTAAGTTGCAGGAAGCATTTCGATTGCTTCAGGAACATCAATTTGATTCCGTGTTCACGGTAGTTCCTTTTTCCTACCCAGTGCAAAGAGCCTTGCAAGTATCCCACCAGGGGCTCGTTTCCATGGTATATCCGGAGTATATGCAGGCGCGTTCCCAGGACTTGGAAAAGCGTTTTCACGATGCCGGTCAGTTTTATTTTTTTAAAGTTGAACCCTTTCTTCGCAGCGGAAAATTATGGACCGACAATACCGGAGTACTGGAATTAAACGAGATGGAAGTTCAGGACATCGATCAGGAAACAGATTGGGAAATAGCAGAATTAAAATTTAAATGGTTGCAATCGAAGTCCAATCAATAAAAAAAGGAAACCATGGTTTCCTTTTTTTATGTTTTCTGTTGGAAGTAATTCAACCGGCTTTTCTCCATAGAAGCGAAGCGCACTATGGAGAAAGCTCATGGATCGCAGATCCATGGCCGGTAATCCCGACTTAGAAATCATGGGCTTAGAAAATCATTTCTTTTATTCGATTCCTTCTGAAGCCCTTGATTTTAGTAGTCGTTTTTCAATAGAAGAATTTCTATTGAAAAATTAGGGTTAAAGTTGGATAGGAGGGAGCATGCTGTCTATTTCTTCCTGGAATATCTTTTGGAATTCAGACAAGCTCATGGAGCCCAAATCTCCTTTCCCGTGCTTACGCACGGCAACTCGTTTCTCTTCCATTTCCTTTTCTCCTACAATAAGCATGTATGGAATCTTTTTTACTTCCGCATCGCGAATTTTTCTACCTATTTTCTCATCTCGGTTATCGTAAATACCACGGATGTCCTGCGACATAAGCTCCTGATAAACTCGTTGAGCGTAATCAGCAAATTTTTCAGAAATGGGCAATACGGCAATCTGGTCAGGAGATAACCACAATGGATAATTACCAGCACAATGTTCTGTCAGAACGGCAATGAAACGTTCCATGGAGCCGAAAGGAGCCCGGTGGATCATTACAGGTCTGTGTTTGTCATTATCCGAACCTATATATTCCAATTCAAAGCGGTTAGGCAATTGATAATCGACCTGGATGGTTCCTAATTGCCATTTTCTTCCCAGGGCATCCTTCACCATAAAGTCAAGTTTGGGTCCGTAAAATGCAGCTTCGCCCAATTCGGTTACCGTCTTTAATCCCTTTTCCAGTGCGGCCTCTTTGATCGCCGTTTCTGCTTTTTCCCAAAGCTCGTCGGCACCAATGTATTTTTCTTTGTTTTCGGGGTCGCGCAGGGAGATCTGGGCGGTAAAGTTTTCAAATCCTAGGGACTTGAAAACATAAAGTACCAAGTCAATTACTTTACAAAATTCTTCTTTCACCTGATCCGGGCGACAGAAAATATGAGCGTCGTCTTGGGTAAAGCCTCGCACTCTGGTTAATCCATGCAACTCACCACTTTGCTCATAGCGGTATACGGTTCCAAATTCTGCCAGACGCAACGGAAGCTCTTTGTAGGAGCGGGGTCTGGTTTTATAGATCTCACAGTGGTGAGGACAGTTCATTGGCTTGAGCAAAAAGAGTTCATCCTCTTCAGGCGTTTGTATAGGCTGAAAAGAATCTTTGCCGTATTTTTCCCAGTGACCGGAAGTGATATACAATTGTTTGGATCCAATATGTGGAGTCACTACTGGTGAGTAGCCTAATTTTAATTGCGTCTTTTTCAGGAACGTTTCCAGTCGATCGCGCAACATGGCCCCTTTCGGAAGCCAGAGAGGAAGTCCCATGCCTACTTTTTCAGAAAAGGCGAACAGTTCGAGCTCTTTCCCTAACTTACGATGATCACGTTTTTTGGCCTCTTCCAGCAAATGCAGGTATTCCTCCAGTTCTTTTTGTTTTGGGAATGTAACCGCATAAATACGAGTGAGCATTTTGTTCTTTTCGTTGCCTCGCCAATATGCACCGGCTACGTTGAGTAGCTTTGCTGCTTTAATAAAGCCGGTGTTGGGAATATGGGGACCTTTACACAAATCCGTAAAGGCACCTTGTTTGTAAAACGTGATTGAACCATCCTGTAAGTCTTGCAGCAATTCAACCTTATAAGGATCTTGCTTTTGCTCAAAATAAGCAATAGCCTCTTTTTTGCTGACCTCACTACGTTGGTATTCATTTTTCTGACGCGCTAGTTCGAGCATCTTATCTTCCACCAACTTAAAATCATCCTGAGAAAACACCTTACCTTCGCCCAGGTCAATGTCGTAGTAAAATCCGGTTTCTACTGCGGGTCCAATTCCGAACTTCACTCCCGGATATAAAGCTTCCAGCGCCTCCGCCAGCAAATGGGCAGAGGAATGCCAAAATGTAGTTTTTCCTTCCTGATCGTCCCAGGTCAATAATTGCAAACTGGCATCGGTTTGAATAGGACGTGTGGCATCCCAAACCTCACCATTTACTTTTGCCGATAAAACATTGCGGGCAAGACCTTCGCTGATGCTCTGCGCCACCTGCAAAGCGGTAGTACCTACAGCGTACTCTCTCACCTTGCCATCCGGGAACGTAATTTTGATCATATAACTATTTATAAATGAGGCTCAAAGTTATTAAATACCGAAACAAAATTCAACATACTACAGGAAACATTTGCCATTACTTTCGAGTATAAGTAAATGCTTGGAAATGATAAGTCAGTCTAAGGATTTGGCTGTGGCTCTCCAAGCCGCCATCAGGCAGGACAGGGGACTTTAAATTTTTTGTTCATTGCTGATGTGACTGTACACAATTTTTACACACGGGATGTTGGGGTTTACGAATTTAGTAGTCATTGTTTCGTTCTTTGTTTTAACTTTTGGAGTTGCTTTATATCTATCTAAAAGCAAAACAACCCTCGACCAGTATTTTATTGCGCGAAACCAGTTTGGTTGGTTTACCGTCGGTTTTGTTGCTTTTGTAGCCAATACCTCTATCTCCACATTCATTAACATAGGTGCCTGGGCTTACCGCGATGGCCTTATTGCATTTAATTTTGAACTGACAGGCATCATTTGTTGCATTCTGATCTCTCTCGCATTTAGTAAAATTTATTACGACAATAAAATTTTCACCACTTCCGAATATGTAGAATTGAGGTACAACAGTCAGATTGCCATTCTAACCACCATCCTTCAATTGTTTATGTTTATTGTGACCAGAATCTCGGTGTTGCTGATTACAATTGCATTAACCTTGGATTATCTGTTGGGTATTGACATTTACACGAGTAGTCTGATTATTTGTATTTTTTGTGGTACCTACTCCTTGGTAGGAGGACAACATGTCAATATTAAATTAGGTTTTTGGCTGGGATGGATATTCCTGATTGGCACAGGCATTTTGGTGTATTTTGTTTACGAAGAATTTCAGCATGTACAACAAACACACTATCCTGATAATTATTTCAATTTACTTCGTCCTATGGAGTTTGGCAGCTTTTCTTGGCCACATATTGTTTTTGCTATGCCTATTGTAGGTGTTTGGTATCATTGTGTTAATCTGGAGTTGGTTCAAAAATACCTGGCATCTAAAAATGTTTTTCATTTTCAGGCGGGCGCATTACTTCATGGTTATTTGAAATTGTTAGTTTTTCCGCTCGTCATATTGCCGTGCATGTGGGCCTCTCAAATTTGTTTTCTGGATAATTCGGAATCAGTTATCTCTATGTTGATGTATAGTGTAGTGCCCGACTACCTCCTAGGTATTGTGATTGTTGGATTTATTGCCGTTTCCATGATCAGCATTTCAACTAGTTTCAACGCCTGCTCTGCATTGTTTACGTTTAATTTATACAAAAAGAAATACCCTCAAGCCAATGAATTCGTGCTGATCAGCATTGGAAAAATTGCCTTGATAGTCATCGTTATACTATCCATGGTTTGGGTCGTGCTGTTGCAATCGTTTCATGATCGAATTTTTGAATTTGTATCTTCGGTATTAACATATTTTACATCTCCTTTTGCGGTGATTTACCTGGCGGGCATTTTTTGGAAAAGAGCCAATTCCAAAGGAGCTATGTATACCATGGTTTCTGGCGTGACTATCGGATTTTTAAAATTTTTACTAAACTTCATTCATACTGGAATTCCTTTTACAAATCCCACCGTAAGGTATATCGCTGAGTATAATTTCTTCAATTTCTGCATTGTGCTTTTTATTATCAATACAATTACCATTGTTGGGATAAGCCTTATTAGTACACCTGATGAAAAGCCAGGTATCGAAAAATTATTATACAAAATTCCAGATCTAAAATTGCTGAATGCTTATGAACGAAGCTTTCAGAAGAGGATTTATGGTGCTGCGTTGATGCTGTTTTTTATCATCAATTGTATTTATCTGATGTATGGTTAAACTATTTTTCTTCAAGCGCATTTCTAATGCTTGGTCATTATGATATCAACACTCAACATCGTTATAATTTGCCTCTTTCTGTTGTTGGCATTTACTCTGGCCATGTATTTTTCACAGGGGAAAATTTCCTTGCCCGAATACTTTTTGGCTCGCAAGCAAAGCGCCTGGTGGATGGCGGGCTTTGTGGCCTTTGTAACCAATTTTTCAATACCAACCTTTATCGATATCGGTCCTTGGGCCTATCGTGATGGACTGTTGGCTTTTAATTTTGAACTGACTGGTATTGTGTGCTGCATCATCATGTCATTTTTCTTCAGCAGTATTTACGCAAGAACCAATATTTCCACTACTTCTGAATACATGGAATTGCGTTACAACCACATCATCGCCAAAATTACCGCAGCTTTGTTATTGCTGATGAATGTACTTACCCGGATCTCTGTTATCTTGATCAGTGTTTCCATCATGCTAAGGTATTTTATTCCATTGGATGTATACACCACCAGTCTTGTTTTGGCCATTTTCTGTGGAGTGTACTCATTGATTGGGGGACAGAAGACAAATATTCGAATGGGATTCTTTTTGGGCTGCTTGTTTTTGCTGGGCATGAGTATTTTCGTTTTTTATTTATGGAAAGAATTATCCTTGCAACCTACCAAACCATACCCCGACAATTATTTCAAATTATTAGGATTCAAAGAAGGTAGTAATTTTGCATGGTATCATATCGTGCTGGCCATGCCAATTATTGGCATCTGGTACCATTGTGTCAATCAGGAGTTGGTGCAGATGTATATGAGCACCAAATCTGCACTTGAATTTCAGGCAAGCGCTTTACTACATGGTTACCTAAAACTCTTGGTATTTCCCTTTGCCATCTTGCCTGGAATTTGGGCCTATCAGTTATGCCAAGCGGATAATTCCGAAATGCTTTTTCCGAATCTAATACAATCGTATGTTCCCGAAACGGCTTTGGCCTTTGTACTGATAGGATTGCTGGCCACTTCCATGGTTTCCTTATCGGCAAGTTTTAATACCTGTACCACACTTTTTACTTTTGCTTTTTACAAGAAAAAATTTCCAGCTGCCAATGAATTCATGCTGATCAGCATTGGTAAAATTGCTCTTATTGTGGTAGTAATTTTATCGATGGTATGGGTGGTATTGATTCAATATTTTCATGAATTGATCTTTGTATTCATCAGTTCAGTATTCTCATATTTTACTCCACCTTTCGCTGTAATTTATCTGGCAGGTATTTTCTGGAAAAGAGCCAACGCAAAGGGCGCCATGGTGGCTTTGGTAACCGGACTTCTGGTGGGGCTTGCCAAATTTATCATTACCTTTTTAAATGCGCAGCAATTTTTTGCCAACGAAAGTTGGTGGGTTTCCATTGCACGGTTTAATTTTTTTGATTTTTGCATACTTTCATTTTTATTTTCAGGTCTCTTGATGCTGTTGGTAAGTCTTGCTTATCCCGCTGCCGGCAATCAACCCAGTGAAGATCTTTTGTTCTCCTTTCCCTCGTTTAAGAATAGTGGAAAACAGGAAAAAAAATACCGGGTCATGCTCTACGGCGCTTCAGCACTATTATTTTTAATTATCAATTTCTTATATTTTAAATTTCATTGAAGTCTGGATTCTTGCCCAAATACTGGGGTCTGTGAGGTATTTAAGAGTCCAACAGGTCTGTGGATAAATCAAAAAACTTACTTTTCAAGTTTTTACTATATTCGGTACTATTTAATGTCACACTAGTATGTCTGATAAAACGAAAAAAGTAGAGTATACCGAAGACAGCATCAAGTCACTTGATTGGAGAGAACATATTCGATTGAGACCGGGTATGTACATTGGTAAGCTGGGAGACGGCTCTGCTGCAGACGATGGTATTTATATTCTGGTTAAAGAAATCGTCGATAACTCCATCGATGAACACATGATGGGGCATGGCAAGCAGATCGATATTGTCGTGGATGAGCAGAAGGTGGAAGTACGTGATTATGGTCGTGGAATACCTCTAGGCAAAGTAATTGATTGCGTTTCGAAGATAAATACGGGTGGTAAATACGATTCAGGTGCATTCCAAAAATCGGTGGGATTGAATGGGGTAGGTACGAAAGCGGTAAATGCCTTATCCAGCTATTTCAGAGTACAATCCATCCGCGATGGAAGAACCAAAGTAGCCGAATTTGAAAAGGGGATTTTGGTAAAAGACCATAAGGAAGCTTCCAGTGATGAAAAAAACGGAACGTATATCGGTTTTCTTCCGGACAATACGGTATTCCGAAACTTTCGCTTTATTCCCGAGTTTTGCAATGAACTCATTCAGAATTATACTTACCTGAATGCCGGACTAACCATCAACTTTAATGGTAAACGCTATTATTCTGAAAAAGGATTACTAGACTTATTGAGCCATAAAATTGATCAGGAAAACGCCCGATATCCGATCATACATCTGAAGGGCAACGACATTGAACTGGCCATGACTCATGGCAATCAATACGGAGAAGAATATTATTCTTTCGTGAACGGTCAGAATACCACGCAAGGAGGAACGCACCTGGCTGCATTCCGCGAAGCGGTTGTAAAAACCGTGCGTGAATTTTATAAGAAAGAATTTGATGCCGCAGATATCCGAGCTTCTATTGTAGCGGCTGTAGCCATTCGTGTGCAAGAGCCGGTATTCGAGTCGCAGACAAAAACAAAACTAGGATCTATCAATATTGCCCACGATGGACCTACTGTGCGAAATTTCGTAAACGATTTCGTAAAAAAGGAATTGGATAATTACCTTCATAAAAATCCATCGGTAGCAGACGCACTTAATAAAAGAATTCTTCAATCGGAAAGAGAACGCAAAGATATTGCAGGCATTAAAAAGCTAGCTAACGAAAGAGCTAAAAAAGCCAACCTGCACAATAAAAAACTTCGTGATTGCAAATTCCACTTGGATGAAGGTAAAAACGAGAAAAAATTCGAAACAACACTGTTCATCACCGAAGGGGACTCGGCAAGTGGTAGCATTACCAAATCCAGAGATGTAGAAACCCAAGCTGTTTTTAGCTTGCGGGGAAAACCCTTAAACTGTTTCGGACTTACTAAAAAAATCGTGTATGAGAATGAGGAATTTAATCTTCTGCAACATGCTTTAAATATTGAAGACGGACTGGATAGTTTGCGTTATAACAAGGTAGTAATTGCCACCGATGCCGACGTAGACGGAATGCACATACGCTTGCTTATGCTTACATTCTTTCTGCAGTTTTTCCCTGACCTGGTAAGGAATGGACATGTGTATATTTTGGAAACACCATTATTCAGAGTGAGGAACAAAAAGGAAACTATTTATTGCTATTCGGAAGAAGCCAAACAAAAAGCTATTGAAAAATTGGGTGCCAAGCCTGAGATCACACGCTTTAAGGGATTGGGTGAAATATCTCCGGATGAATTCGGAATGTTTATCGGTGAAAATATAAAATTGCAACCGGTAATTCTTCAAAACGATACATCCATTTCTAAAATATTGAATTATTATATGGGCAAAAATACCCAGGAACGTCAGCAATTCATTATTGATAACCTGCGTATTGAAAAAGATCCCTTGTTGGAATTGAAAAAGCAAGCAGAAAATGAGATGATGGAAGCCTTATAAGCGGCTTTCATCTTGGAACCAGAATCGCCATTCTTCCATTGTTGGGGAGGATGGCGATTCTGTTTTCGGCAAAACCATTGTATGTCCAATCCAGACATTACTAAGGGTTCAGAGTAGATCCCTCAATGTTCCCTAAGTCTTTCCTTGATTCTTACGTCCTTATGTTAGGGACCTTGTCGATCCGGTTTGGTGGATCGGGTGATTAGTTACCTTTGATGGTACTCCAGGGGCGAAACTTTTTTTACCCAACGAAGAGTTGAACTATACCTTGTTTAATCCGTTAGAAAACGGGATTCTTCTGCCTTTAATCCAAAAAATAAATTATGGAATGCTTTAATTAATGACAATATTTGTACCTTCCAGTTTAGATTCATTTACGGGATTTTATGAAGATAGACTTTTTTAAACGAGTGGTACAAGCAGGCTTTATGCTTGTGTTAATGACAAGTATTTATGGTCAGAACGGGGTGCTTACCAACGCCATTCTTTTGCAACGCGAAGGAGATCTGGAAAAAGCCTTGGTGGAAATCAATAAAGCCTCGGAGCATGAGAAAACAAAAGGTCTGGCAAAAACATGGTATTACAAGGGCCTGATTTATCAGGATATTTATATTTCAGAAAATTCACCTGCCAAAACACAAGTGCAGGATGCCCTATTAGAGAGTACTGAATTTTTTCAAAAGGCGGTTTCCCTGGATGCTCCCAATGGAGAATACCGCAAAATGAGCCAGGAAAGACTTTCTCAAAATTACGTAGAAATTATCAATCGGGGGGCCTCCCAGTATCAGGTGGGAAAAATGCAACAAGCTTTATCGTTGTTTGCCGCCGCTCAACGCATCAAACCGCGTGATACTACTGCTTACACCTATGCCTATGGTGCCGCTTTTGCCAGCGGTGATAAAATTGAGCAAAAACGAAATTTAGATTCTATACGTTCAATAGTACCAAATCATTACCTGGCCTTAGCGCGGTTATTGAATTATCATTTATCTGAAAAAGAATACAACAGTGCCTTGAATGTGAGTCAGGCCGGAATGTCGTATTACCCCAAAGATAAAGATTTTCAATACGGACAGTTTTTGTCATGGATGGGATTGAAAAAAACAGATGAGGCCCAAACCTGGCTTCAGGAAAAGATAAAAACAAGTCCCTTTTCGGTCGATTATGTTTTCTGGCAGGCTTTGCTCCATAAGGAAAACAAGAACCAGGAACAAGAACTGATATATTACCAGAAAGTAATTGCATTGGAACCGTATCATTTTATAGCCAATTATAATTCAGCACTCGTATACGTAGACAAAGGCAATGAAATGATTAAGAAAAATGATGCTGGTTATAAACAAATGTTTAGCAAAGCCCTTGAATATGCCAGAAAGGCCAGGACGTTAGGAAGCGATGAGGAGAAGGAAGCAGCAGAAGATCTAATTAAAAAACTTGAATCTTACCAATAAGTACCTTGAGACCTAAAAAGAAAATTTTCAAATTCGGCGTTGACCTCGGCGGAACCAAGACAGAAGCGGTAATTCTGGATAATGAAAACCAGGAAATTTTCAGAAAACGAATTCCTACCAACCAGGAAGGTGGTTATGAAATTATCCTGAACGATATTTTTAGTTTATACCAGGAAATGGTTGATAAGGTTGACAACTTTCAACATACCTTCGGCATAGGCACTCCCGGAGCTGTCTCCAGAAAAACGAACCTTATAAAAAACGCCAACATCACCTGCATGAACGGTAGACCTTTTGTGCAGGATTTGGAAAAGTTGATGAACCGAAAAATCGCACGTCAAAACGATTCCAATTGTTTTGCCATGGCCGAAGCCAATATGGGAGCGGGAAAGGGAAAGAAGTTGGTGTTCGGGGCCATCATTGGAACTGGTGTAGGCGGGGGCCTCGTAATGAATGGTAAGTTGATTTCAGGTTTGCAACAAATTGCCGGCGAATGGGGGCATTCCATAATCAATTCAATTGGCCAGCGCTGTCCCGTTTGTGGTAAAATCGGATGTATAGAAACTTTTATTTCCGGAAGAGGGGTGGAAGAGAAATACTTCGAACTTCACGGCGAACGCATTCCTATGCGCGAAATCATCAAGCGCTATCGAAGCGGTGACGATAAGTGCAAACTGCTGATGTCCGATTTCTTTGCTTATTTCGGAAAAGCATTTTCCAACCTCATCGATATTCTTGATCCGGACATTATTGTCATTGGCGGAGGGCTTTCAAACATCGAAGAACTTTATGTAGTCGGCGTTAATAAAGTACGCGATTATGTGTTTAACGATGAATTGAAAACTCCTATAGTACGAAATAAATTAGGCGACTCGGCAGGAGTATTAGGTGCCGCGTTGATCGGAATTTAATTTCGGTCTGCACCGGATCCGGAACCATGAATATTATATTTTTCCAAGGATCGTTTTAATTTCCGTAATTCAAACCCTCCGAACAATGCTTTAAAAGCTTAGCCTGGGGGTTTGAATTGAGCATTTTTAGACTTCTCCTCTATATTTTGACACCCAGGTCAAATATTTAATGATTTTAATAATTTCTTAATAGAATTTGATGTAGATTTATACCGTAAAGGTGAGTTTGTACTCTTTTTATCTACACGGACTATATTTTTGAAAGCTTTAAGTTGATTTTGAATGAGCGGATCGTCGGCAAATGCCAAACTGGAAATTTTTAAGAATCTTATTGGCATCAAGTTTCAGTTATATAACAGTTTGTTTACAGCCTTGCCTTTTCACAAGGTAGAAAACACAGGCATTCTGTTATCTCAATTCTTGCTGAAATGCGAAGAAGGATTTTCTAAGAAAAAAAGTCCGACAGAAATCATCAATAAATTCATTAAGCAATATTCGGCTTGCGAAACCGAGCGTGACCAGTTGGATCTAATGTTCAGTTTTGTTCAATACGCCGAACGCCAGGTGGTATTGTTTGATGCCCTGGAAGATGCCGCCTTCGTGCACATCAACGATATGAACGGCATCGGTACCCTCAAGCACTTAGAATCCGAAGTAGTGCTTTCCGAATCGAAAGAACTTCTGGTGAAAAAATTAAAAGATTTTTCGGTTCGTTTGGTGCTTACCGCACACCCCACTCAATTCTATACCAGCGAAGTCCTGGGTATTATCAACGACCTTGCCAAAGCACTTGCTACTGACAATACAGCCTTAGTAAATCAGTACCTGCAGCAATTAGGTAAAACGCCTTTTTACAAAAAGGAAAAACCAACTCCGTACGACGAAGCCGTTAGTTTGATATGGTTCCTGGAACATGTGTTTTATCAGGCAGGTGGAAATATCCTGACTACTTTAAAAAATGAATTCCCTGGTTCCGTAGACGCTGCCAATCCGCTGATCCGCATGGGCTTTTGGCCTGGAGGAGACCGCGATGGAAATCCTTTTGTAAATTCTGAAATCACGTTAAAAGTAGCAGAAGGTTTGCGCAGCGCCATCATCAAAAGTTACTACATCGATGTACGCCGTCTCAAACGCCGTTTAACCTTTAAAGGTGTTTATCCGGAACTGGTTAAACTGGAAGAGAAACTATACAACAACTTATTTATTCCCGGTCATAAAATTGACATTTCCAAAGCTCAAATTCTCAAGACCCTGGAAAATGTGAGGGAAATATTGGTGAATGAGCACAACAGCATGTTCATTTATTACCTCGATCGTTTGATGAGCAAGGTGGAAATGTTTGGATTGTACTTTGCCTCCTTGGATGTACGCCAGGACAGTTCTGTGCACACTCAGCTCATTGACGAAATTGTTAAGAAAACAGACGTGCTTCCTAAAAACTATGGAGAGCTGAGTGATTCCGAAAAAATAAACGCGTTACTGAAAGTTAAAGAAACAGTAGATCCGGAAATTATTGAAAATGAATTACTGAGAGATACTCTGAATACCATGGCAGCCATCCAGAAAATCCAGAAATTTAATGGAGAAGAAGGTTGCCACCGTTACATCATCAGCCATACTACCAGTGCATTGAATGTAGTGGAAGTATATGCCTTGATGGTAATGGCCGGATGGAAACGGGAGAAGTTAAGCCTCGGTATTGTTCCCTTGTTTGAAACCATCGATGACTTGAGAAATGCTCAATTCATCATGAAAGAGTTGTACGAGATTGATATTTACCGCAAGCATATCGGAAGAAGAAATAATCTTCAAACGATTATGCTGGGCTTTTCGGATGGTACCAAAGATGGAGG
Source organism: Cytophagaceae bacterium (assembly GCA_025454925.1). Taxonomy (GTDB): domain Bacteria; phylum Bacteroidota; class Bacteroidia; order Cytophagales; family Cytophagaceae; genus JALONM01. The sequence continues at coordinate 5,344 of JALONM010000020.1, read as the reverse complement.
CTATTTAACAGCCAACTGGAGTATTTATAAAGCCAAGGAACAACTGACCTACATGGCGCGCCAATACGATGTACAAGTAATCTTCTTCGACGGCAGGGGAGGTCCTCCGGCACGAGGTGGCGGAAAAACGCATCAGTTCTATGCTTCCATGGGCAATAATATTTCCAATAAAGAAATTCAGCTCACCGTTCAGGGGCAAACCATCAGTTCCAACTTCGGTACCGTCGAAGCAGCCCAATACAACATGGAACAATTGGTACATGCCGGCATCAGCAATGCCTTGTTCCTGCAGCGCGAAGTAACCCTGACTGTAAAAGAAGATAAGTTACTACAAACCTTGTCGGATGAAAGTTATAACGCATTCTCTATTCTGAAAAACAATCCTAAGTTTTTAGAATACCTGAACTTTGCCAGTCCGCTACGTTATTATTCGGAAACGAATATTGGCTCGCGTCCTGCCAAAAGAAATGCCGGAAAATTAAATCTAAATGACTTGCGAGCTGTACCATTTGTAGGAGCTTGGAGTCAGTTAAAACAAAACGTACCCGGTTACTATGGCCTAGGTACCGCTTTCCAGCAACTGGACGAAGCGGGCAAATGGGATGAAATTGTGGAGTTGTACAACAGCTCTTTGTTCTTCAAAACCCTCATTGGAAACTGCGAAATGGCCATGACCAAATCCTTCTTCCCGTTGACGGCTTTCCTGGCCAAGCATCCTGTGTACGGAGAAATTTTCAATATGATTTTTAATGAGTTTGAACTCACAAAAAAATATATCCTCTTACTGAAGAAAGAAACTGAATTAATGGGCGACAAACCCATCGATCGCATGTCTATTGAAATGAGACAGCGCATCGAGCTCCCATTACTAGCCATTCAGCAGCATGCGCTTACCCGCATCCGGGAAATTGAAGATTCCAAAGAAGATCTTGAGCTGAAGCCTATTTATGAAAAATTAGTAATGCGTTGTTCTTTTGGTATCATCAACGCCGAAAGAAATTCTGCCTAAGGTTTTCAGGTTTTCTAAAGAAAAGAATTTTCTTAGTATGTCTATTGGCACCTCATTAAGCTTGGCGGCTGACTTGCTGCGCCAGGATGAGTTGGTAGCGATTCCAACCGAAACCGTTTATGGTTTGGCTGGAAATGCATTGTCGCCAGATGCATTGGTGAAAATTTTTGAAGTAAAAAACCGTCCTACCTTCGATCCACTGATTGTGCATTGCAAGGATCGTAAGGACCTTGAAAAGTATGTTCTTGAAATTCCAGCTTGGGCCTCCGCATTGATGGATCAATATTGTCCGGGTCCGCTTACCTTTTTACTGGACAGACAAAAGAATATTCCCGATTTGGTAACCTCAGGTTTACCGCGTGTGGCCATTCGGATTCCGGCACATCCACTCGTGCAGCAACTGTTGCAACGGCTACCTTTCCCTCTGGCCGCTCCCAGTGCCAATCCCTTCGGGTATATTTCTCCTACCGAGGCATTGCATGTGCACGCGCAACTGGGAGGAAAGATTCCCTACATCCTGGATGGCGGACCTTGTGGCATAGGCTTGGAGTCCACCATTATTGGTGAGGAAGAGGGAAGACTTGTGATATACCGGGCAGGCGGCTTGGCTATAGAAGAGCTGGAGCGCCTTTGTGGCCCGCTGGAGCGACGCCTGGGCTCCTCTGCTCCTCATGCCCCAGGCATGCTGCAAAGTCATTACGCCCCAAAGAAAAAGCTATTGCTGGGGAATTTAGAGAAGCTATGCATGGAGTATCCGGAAGCCTCCGTATTATCCTTTCAGATATCCTTACCCGACAGGAAAAACCTGGTATTGAGCCCCCAGGGAGATATGAAAGAAGCCGCACGAAATCTCTTCGCATATTTACGGCAACTCGACATAAGCCCAGAGCCGCTTATCATTTCTGAATTAGTACCCGAATATGGTTTAGGTCCGGCCATCAACGACCGCTTGCTGAGAGCATCAACACCCTCTTTATAAATTTGCCTCATACAACGCTAGCCATCGACCAGGCAAAGCTTGCACAAGTTGCAGGGCTGTACAAGCGCCTGGAACGCAGAGCCATGGCCGGTAACCCAATGGGTAAGGATTTTCTCAACCTCCATACTCATAGTTGGGCGTGTCCCTGCGTGGTGGCGCCTGCAGCGCCATGCCACTACGGGTCGGGCCATCGCTGCAAGTCCTCGTGGCGCCTTCAGCGCCACTCCGGGCTTTCCACTCTGTCCCTCACGCAAGGCTTCACCACCCCACCAGCTCTTGATGCTTAACACTTACACCTCTCAAATTCTTTTTTGATTTATTCACAGTTTCCAATAGAAATCATGTCGAGCATCACAAACGCTAGAGCAGTAGAATGTCATGCAAGAATATTGAAAGAATATATTCTACAAGGGTTCTATTCAATTAGAGCTTTTTCATATACGATTGATATTCTATAATCCGAATCTTTTCATCTTCCAAGTACATCCATCCAATGTCGTAACAAAACCAATATTCGTTTCCATCACGCGTTTTATATCGGCTTGTGAAATAATTAAAATTAAATCCACTTCGAGTTAAAAACTCTTTTCGCACAATCGACATTCCGGAAGGGTTTGACTGCTTAAGGAGAGTTCTGTTTTTACGCAGCACTTTATTTACCTCCAAAATCAATCGTTCACTTTGTGATCGCTGGCCGTTGTTATAATTTGAACGACATTGGTCACTGCAGAATTTTTTATCCGAACGGCCTTCTATAGGCAATTCGCATTGTTGGCATTTTCGTTTTAACATAGTTGAGAGTAAAAAGTATTTCAATATACGGTTATATCCGGTTAAAGTCGAATATAACCGTATATAACCGATTAATAATCGGCTATAGTATTAACTCGACTTAATTTTGATTTAAAGTCAGGTTCAAACATCACTATAATTTCAACTGTTCTTAATCGAGCCAATAAGCTTAACTATATTTTGAAGATGGATTCTAATGTAATACTCATATACCTTAAACCGTCCATATTGGAGGGGAAACCAGTTTACTTTTTTTCATTTCAAAAAAATCCTGCTTTATATAAATGGCTGTTGAAATTTCCATTTATGAAAATAGAAAAGCAGAAGAGATTTTTATACTCGGATGCCTGTGAAGAATACCTGGATGTTTTAGAAATGGCGGCAAAAGGGAGGATTGGGTTTAATAAATTCCATTTACAGAAAGAAGCAGTTATGGCAGCCGTTGGCGGAAGCCAAGCCCCCAATGCGGCACGAGTAGAAGCGCCTAAAAAAATGCCTGCTTTACGAATGACGATCAAACGAGGGAATGTGAACGGAGAAACGTATTATATGTTCACGACGCAAGATTCAATAAACCATTGCAAACCACTTTTTCGTGACCTGGAATTTGTCTTTTATGACAGAAAATTATCTGCTTTTTTGCTAACGTACGATGAGCAATTATTGTATCAGGTGATTAGAAAACTCAAAGGTCAGGTGCTATTGGTGTTGCATCAACATGTTGAGATTAAAAGTTTGAAATTGTTAAGTACCTTTTGGACACAAACCTTTTTGTGTGACTTGGAGGTGCCGGATGCATATTTAAAACATATGAAAGCCAATAATTACAGTTTGAATACCATTCAGAATTATTTTCATTCCTTTTATACGTACTTATATTATTGTCATCAAAAATCCATTGATTACAAAAGAGCAACACCACAAGAGGTAAATGACTTGGTGATAAACCTGTCTAAAAACAATCAGTATAGCACCAGTACTACCCACATGATGATTAATGCGGTGTTGTATTTTTATAAAAACATAGAAAATAAGCCAGAATATAAAAATACCATACAACGACCGAACAAAGAACACGTATTGCCCAAGGTGATGGCCGCCGGAGAAGTGGAACGTATATTAAATGCTATAGAAAATGCCAAACATCGCGCCATGCTGAGCTTGCTTTATGGCGCCGGTTTACGAGCGGGTGAGTTGATAGACTTAGAAGTTGCCGACATTTGCAGTGAACGCAAACTAATACAGGTGCGAAAAGCAAAAGGAAAAAAAGACCGAGCGGTAATGTTATCGGAAAGTTTACTGATCATGTTACGAGAATATTATCGAATGTATAAACCCAAGAAGTATTTGTTTGAGGGGCAATATGGCGACAAATATTCTACCGCATCGTTGCGGCAAATTTTAAAGCAAGCGTGTATAAAAGCCGGAATAAAAAAGCAGCCTACCTTACACTGGCTAAGGCATTCCTTTGCCACGCATTTGTTGGAGGCCGGTACTGATTTACGTTTTATTCAACAACTGCTGGGACATGCCAGCTCCAAAACAACGGAGATTTACACACATGTGAGCAATCAGCATATTAGTCTGATAAAAAGTCCTTTAGATAGTTTGAAGTTAAAATCAGGTTTGGTAAATTCCACTACTAAATGATATATATATGCAATTAGGTGCGTATAGCAGCTTGTTAGGGGCAATTTAAGAAACCGATACTAAGATGGAGTATTTAGTGGAAAATGAAAAATTAGAATTAAAATACCAACCAGGAAAAGGGGCTTGGACATATAATATTCAAATACCTAACACAAAAGATATTGTGGGAAAATGGGGGACGATTAAAGTATCAGGATTTATCGATGACTACAAGATTGAATCAAAAAATCTCTTATCAATAAAAGGACAAGACAAACTAATTTCAATTAACGGAGATATACGAAAAAGTATTAATAAAGATGCTGGAGATTTTGTGATAGTTACTCTATATTTGCTTACACCTCAAACTAAAATCACAGAAAACGATATACTTGAAACCTTGCAAGATGCGAATGTTTTAAGTGTATTTAATGGACTGGAAAGTGATGAAAAAAAGGAAATTATTTCAAAAATAACCGCACAAAAGATTGAAGAAACACAAACTAATATGTTGATACAATTAATTAATCGATTGAGTAAAAAAGGATAAAAATTATTAATACTATGAAATATTTATTTTTAACATTAGCAATTGTATTTGAAGTTATCGGTTCCAGTTTTATGAAAGCCTCCGATGGATTTTCAAAATGGCTACCTTCATTAATCGTAGTCATTGCATATATAATATGCTTTTATTTCTTTTCGTTAGCTCTAAAAACAATACCGTTGGGTATAGCTTATGCAATGTGGGGTGCATTAGGAATTGTTTTGACCGCTATAATTTCTGTTGTAGTGTATAATGAAAAGTTGGATGTACCTGCAATTGTTGGAATGATGCTAATTATCGCCGGAGTTCTTGTAATGAATTTACTATCCAAAACAACGACACATTAAAGTTTTGCATGTATTACTTAACTGAAAAAACTGCCCCTAAC
>JALONM010000121.1 GCA_025454925.1 Cytophagaceae bacterium | reverse complement strand
ACCTTAGTTCACACATTTCAACTCTATCACATAGTTTGTTCAACCAGTAAGTATTTCGAAAGATGAAAAGAATGCAACGTCTTATTCGCACAAATGCATGGAATAAACATCGTAATAACTGTGTTCCATGAGTTCGTCGAAGAAATAGCCAAACTTCATGTTGGAAGGTTTGTCGCCCAGGTGTACGGTGCGCACATACGTTTTTAGCTTCTGAATAATAGGAGAATCGGGAGCGATGTCCCCCCAAAGTGTAACGGGGGTATCGTATTGATTCAATCCTAATTGATCAAAAGCAAACAAAACAAAGTACAGGAAATCTTCGGTAGTTTCGAAGTAAAAAGTATTACAAAACTCCAGCGTTTTATTATGCTTAACCAGAATGGTTAAATGATTGGGTTCTACTTCCAGGAACACTTCTTTTTGTTCGGAATGCAAGCGCTCATGCATTACCCCTTCAATCAAAGGACTGGTAAAATGAATCACCTGTAATTGGCGCGAGGGGTAGAGTTGCGAGAAAAAATCGATGAGTTTTCTGTCGGCGGCAAAGATGTTTACCGCGTCGGTGCCTCGTTGCGTATAATAATAAAAATGATCCGGAATGCCTTTGTTCAACGAACAATTGAGTGCCAAATATTCCTTCAGGAAATTTTTATCAAACAACGAGTTTGGAATCAGGGAAAAATGAGAATTGCGAACAGCCAGTTTTACAGATTTCCAAAAACCCGCCTGCAACAAATGATGATCGTCTACAATCAAACTCAATTGCTCCAACAATTGATCGGTGTTTTTTTGAGGAGTAGTAAAACGATAATCCTCCAGTAAAAGACAGCGGTTGCGCTCTGTATCGGTTACGCAAACACGGAAAAGTACAGAACTCACCTGTAGAAATAGCGCATAACTGGAAATGTTATCGACACTAAAAGAATCGTCTTTTACTCGTTTATACAATTGATATTGAACGGTAGCAGTCATCTTTTCAACAGGATATCAACAGGGTTAATTGAACTATTTTTAGTTCATTGTGATTGTGTAGCAAAAATAAGAAAAAAGAATTGACTAATCCTAGTAGAGTGTGGAAAAGTTTTGGAAGTTATCCACGAGAGGTGTTTACCGGATAGGGTACACTTCTGAGGTTAGGATCCGAATTAGCAATGTCCAACATTCCGAATCCTTTTTCGGTGAGGTAGCCCAATCCGTTGCTCAGCACAAATTTTTGTACTTCTTTATCAGCATAAAGGGTGAATGGAAGGGTGTAGCCTCTAACCTCATGTTTTTCTCCTTCTAGGAATACCGGGAATACCCTGGCAAATTTCTTGTCTCCGTCTTTTATCTTAGAAAGGTACTCTTTGTCCGGAACAATCTGAAATTTGAAAAACTTTTCAAGCTGTTCGGGGGTGTATCCGGCCGATTCCATGCGCAACATGATTTCTTCGTAAAGGAAATCAGAGAACACATCGGCCGAAGGGGAAATGAATTTCTTAGGATCATCTTCTGTATCCAGCGGATGCATAATCACCATGGGCGAAATGCAGAGAAACTTCATTTCATCCTGCAATTCGGGCATTTCTTCTTTTTCTACCTGAAGGGGTGTAAGTTGCAATTTGCCGATTTCTATTTGTGGTAATTGAAACAGTTTACTGAGAAACTGATCCATAAAAGTTTGATTTGGAGAGGCAAATACCAGCGTAATTTTGCTGGAGTAAAAATATAAGCCGTCTTTTCCTACTTTTATTTGACCTTTTAGACCTGAAAAATGGTAGTGCGCCGGACCGCCTGGAAAGTCGTGCAGGCTTCGCTGAATCAGCGATTCGATAAAGCTAGCAATCAGAAACTGATGGTGAAAAGGTACCGATGCTCCCTTATTTAATAGTCCAAAAATTATCCGTGCCCTCAATTTTATAAAAAATAAAAAATATACAGTAAACCAATTGTTTTATTCAGTTTTACGGGAGCATTTTAAAAAGGTTATAGGGAGTGCCAGGAAAGACGGGTTGAAGGAAATCAAAAAAAGCGACTTGGACGAATTGAATGGCGAAGCGCCAAAAGATAAGCTCTTTTGGCGCTTCGTTTCTTATACATTAAAGCGGAAGTGCATAATATCGCCGTCTTCCACTATATATTCTTTACCTTCTACCCCTACCTTGCCATTTTCCCGGCACGCGACCTCTGTTTTAAACTTTTTATAATCTTCCAGTTTTATCACTTCCGCGCGAATAAAGCCTTTTTCAAAATCGGTATGGATGACACCTGCCGCCTGTGGAGCTTTCCATCCCCGTATAATGGTCCAGGCACGCACTTCTTGAACGCCTGCCGTGAAATAGGTAATAAGGTTGAGTAATTTGTAACTGGCCGTGATCAAACGGTTCAATCCAGGTTCCGTTAATTTATACTCGTCCAAAAACATCTGACGGTCTTCGGTATTTTCTATTTCAGCGATCTGAGCTTCCAGTGCGTTGTTAATAACGATCACTTCGGCTGTTTCCTGCTGGGCCATTTTAATCAAGGCTTCCGAATGCTTGTTGCCTGTATGCATGGAGGCTTCATCCACATTGGCTACGTATATAACCGGCTTCATCGTAAGAAGCATAAACGGAGCCAGAATAGCCTTTTCTTCTTTACTTAATTCCAGGTTACGTAAGTTTTTTCCTTGATCCAGCCAGGCTTTGCATTTGGTGAGTACAGGCAACTCTTCTTTGGCTTCCGCATCGCCGGCCTTAGCCGATTTTTCGGTTTTAGGCAGTCTTTTTTCTATCGACTCCAGGTCTTTGATCTGTAATTCGGTGTCAATTATTTCTTTGTCACCAATTGGATTTATGGCTCCTTCTTCGCGCAATATATTATCGTCCTCAAAGCAGCGCACCACATGTATAATGGCATCTACCTCGCGAATATCCGCCAGGAATTTGTTGCCAAGCCCAACGTTTTGAGAGGCCCCTTTTACCAACCCAGCAATGTCTACAATTTCCAATACGGTCGGCACTATGCGCTGCGGATTGACAAGCTCGGCCAATACTTGCATGCGTTCATCGGGCACATTGACCAAGCCAACGTTTTTGTCGATGGTACAAAACCGGTAATTGGAAGCCACTGCTTTGGCAGTGCTGGATACAGCATTAAAGAGAGTAGATTTTCCAACATTAGGCAAACCTACGATGCCACACTTAAGACCCATACAATGTATATTAGTAAGGGCGCAAAACTAATAAAAAAACCTCAAGGTCTTAAAAAAATACGGAGCACTTTGGGGGCGCTCCGTATTTTTTTGACTATGAATGATGAAAAGATGTTAGATATCCCACTTCAATTCCTCCGAAGATCCATCCGGAGCATTTGATTCAACTTCTTCCTGGTCGAATTTGGAAAAATCTACTCCAGGCATAAGATCCTCTTTCACATGATCCACTGTTTCCTGCAAGGCTTCTATGAATTTTTTAAAATCTTCTTTGTACAAAAAGATTTTATGTTTTTCATAAGAGTAACCGTCATCCTTGTACCTCTTCTTGCTTTCGGTGATGGTAAGGTAATAATCATTGCCTCTGGTAGCCTTCACATCAAAGAAGTAAGTTCTTTTACCTGCCTTTACCCGCTTCGAGTAAATTTCGACTTTCTCCATTTCCTTATTCTCTTCCACGATCATATGACGTTTTATAGATTATACAGTAAAGCTATTATAAAAAAAGTAAAAGTCAAATTTTTTTATATAAATATCACATCAATATTACATTTAATCAAAGTAGGGGCTTTTTTACCTCCCGCAAAACACGTAATGGCCTAAAATAATGCACACTGTTGGGAATTATCAGCATCTTTTTTTTACTTTAGGCCCTGATTTACAAGAGGAATAACGAAACAAACACCAAATCTCATGAGAGAAATACAATTCAGAGAGGCACTACGGGAAGCAATGAGCGAAGAAATGCGTCGCGATCCCTCTGTGTTTCTGATGGGAGAAGAAGTTGCCCAGTATAATGGTGCCTACAAAGTGAGCCAGGGAATGTTGGATGAATTCGGTCCGGATCGTGTGATCGATACTCCCATTGCTGAGCTTGGTTTTGCGGGCATTGGCGTAGGTGCTGCTATGAATGGCTTGCGTCCTATCGTAGAGTTTATGACCTTCAACTTTTCGCTGGTGGCCATAGATCAAATCATCAACAGTGCTGCAAAAATGTACTCCATGTCCGCCGGTCAATATTCTTGTCCCATGGTGTTTCGTGGTCCTACAGGCAACGCCGGACAACTCGCCGCCCAGCACTCTCAGAATTTTGAAAACTGGTATGCCAACTGTCCGGGTTTGAAAGTGGTAGTACCTTCTAATCCTGCCGACGCTAAAGGGCTTATGAAAGCCTCCATCCGCGACAATGACCCAGTAATTTTCATGGAGTCGGAGTTGATGTATGGCGACAAAGGTGCCGTGCCCGAAGGTGAATACATTATTCCCATTGGCGTTGCCGACACAAAAAGAGAAGGTAGCGACGTAACCATCGTAACCTTTGGAAAAATATTGAAAGTGGCCATGAACGCTGCCATAGAAGCGGAGAAAGAAGGCATATCCTGCGAAGTAATAGATCTTCGCACCGTGCGCCCCATCGACTATGCGGCCATCATCCAGTCGGTTAAAAAGACCAATCGTCTGGTAATCGTGGAAGAAGCCTGGCCTTTGGCTTCCATTTCTTCGGAAATCGCCTACCACGTGCAGCGCTACGCATTCGATTACCTCGATGCACCCATCGCCCGCATTACCAACAAAGACGTGCCACTGGGCTACGCGCCAACCCTCATTGAGGCCACG
>JALONM010000079.1 GCA_025454925.1 Cytophagaceae bacterium | reverse complement strand
TCTCGACCGCACGATTTGCGCCGATGTAATCGATGGTGGGGTTCAGGTTTCAGGGCAAGTTACAGTAGCCTCTTCTGGTGTTTGGAGAACCAGCGGAACTGGTTCATTCATCAATACCACGGTAAGTGGAACCACAATTAAAACCATCACCGCTACCTATGTACCGTCTGCGACAGATACAAGCGGAGCCGTCGTACTTACCTTAGAATCCTCAGGAAACCTAAGTTCTGGAGGCGCCATTTGTATACAAGAAAGCGATGCGATGACACTCACCTTTATTCCTGAACCTGTGGTGAATGCCAATGCCAACGGTACTTGCGTGAGCACAACAGGTATTGGGTTAACAGGACAAGTAAGCCAGGATCCGACATATTATCCTTCTGCCTCTGGCCAGTGGAGTAGCTCAGGAACGGGAACCTTTGCACCGGATGCGTTTACCGGAGTAGCCACCTATGTTCCTTCTGCCAGTGACATCAACAACGGTTCCGTTACCATTACCTGGTCCTCGATTGGGGCGGCAAGTTGCCAGCCAAACACGAGATCCTTACTATTGAACACAGCTCCCCTTCCTTTGGCAGATGCGGGTGCTGATCAGTTTACCTGTAATAATGCCATCGTTAACCTCAATGCCAGTCCATATGGGGTAGGTTCCACCTATGAATGGGCTTTACTAGGAAATGCCGCAGGCACTGCTGGCTCCGGACTAAGCAGAGAAGTTACGGTGGTAGGTTCTTATGTGCTTACCCTTACCGACCGCTTTGGCTGTCAGAATACGGATACCGTTGTTGTCAACACCGTTACAATACCAGCAGCCCTGGCCTTGGCTCCGCAGGATTGTTACGACTATTATTTATTCCTTCAGTTAACACCTCAGCCAACCAACCTTGATCCAAGAGGAAGTTTCCAATGGTCGTATGGAGGGGTGCTGATGTCAGGCGAAAATAAAGATTCGGTACGTGTGCATAGTCCGGGTGTTTATAGCTTGGAATACACCTTTGGTGCCTGTGAGGCTGCCTTTGGAAGCACCGAAGTAAACGATGTGCCACGTGTAAGGACACCTGATTTTATTGGTTGCTCCAGTGCTTCTGTATTTGCAAACGTAGAATTAATAAACGATACCGTTCCCAATTATACCTTCCAGTGGTTCAACCCGTCTATGGCTCTTGTAACGACGACCAACGACGATGCCACTCAGGTTAGTTTGCCAACTTCTACACAAGTGGGCTTTGATACGCTGACGTATTATGTGCGGGTGACCGATGGTAATGGATGCGATGTCAACGATAGTGTTTGGGTAATTTCCGTGCCTCGTCCGGTGCCTGGATTAAGCACCGATAGCCTGCAATGCGAAACCTTATTGCTGGATATTGACGGTAGTATACCCCCTCAAAGCAATGTGGATATGCTGGATCCATTTAACCCGGTATATCGCTGGTACGAAACATCAAACGCCTCCGTAACCCTGGACACTGACACCATGCTTACTACTGGCACAACAGGCTTCTACGTGTTTGAAGTCACCGTTGGACAATGCGTAGGCGATGATACTATTAACCTGAGATTCCAGCCATATCCCGGCAAAGTACTGCCTACAGATGTAACCCAGTGCTTTGAAAGAGCTACTACGGCCTTGCTGGATGCCGGCGATGGTGGAATACCTGCCACCAATGCAGACTTTACCGCCATGCACTACGATTGGAATGGAGCAGGCACAGGTATTGATGACACACTAAGAACCTTTACGGTGGATCAATCATTCTTTACTACCGATGTAGAAGATTTGACCTATACAGTGGATCTTTCTGCCCAGTACAGTTACCTTAGCTGCCCTGTAACGGATACAATACAGGTACACGATGTTTGTGCCCCGAGGTTGTTCCCTCCTACTGCATTCCATCCGGGCGATGCCAATACTCAGGATGGCGTATTTACGGTAAAAGGAAAATATTTTACCAATTATAAAATACGTATATTTAACCGCTGGGGAGAAGTAATCTTCTCTTCGGAAGATGTAAATGAGTCGTGGGACGGAACCTATCGTGGTGAGCTGATGCCGGTGGGCGTATATGCTTTCATGATTACCTACACAGGCAAAGCGGACGAATACGAAGGTCCGTTTGCCAAAGAAGGAAGAGTTGTTCTGATCCGATAAAGAATGAATGTATGAGAAAGCTACTTGGTATTGTTTTTATGTCGCTGGCCGCTTGCCTGATGGGACAAGGTCCGGTGGACTTGTGCCTGATTGTAAACGGACAGATCAATCCGGCCTCTAAAACCATGACGGTTTGTGACCCCGCCTCGCCGGATGATCCTCCCTTCAGTGTCATTTCCAATAACTGTTCCACTACTCCAGGCAACAGTGCCTATATTCGCTACGATGCTGTGTTCAATCCACAAACTACGAATGCGACCATTTACAACAATAGTTCTACCGGAAATTTTAGTGATACGAGATCCGGTTGGTATAAGGTAAGGATAAAATATAATGACGGCATTACCGTGGTGGCGGACTCGGATTCTGTAAACATCAGCTTTCACCCTTGGCCTCCCTTGATTTTTACTACTAATAATACTACTCAGATTTACACAAAATGTCCTAACAATATCCTTACTCTAAATCTTAATAATTCAGGATTAACTAATTATCGTTGGTTCAGGCAATCCACTAGCACTATTCTGAGTACAACTCCAAGCCTTACTTTGGATATCACCAATTCATTTTCATCCAAGTATATTGTGGAAGCCCGGGATAATAATGGATGCCTTACTGATTCGTCATTTAACGTGTTTATCACTCAGGCACCTTTGGTTAATCTTGGTGCAGCTACAATAACCCGATGCTCTAACGGTACATCAACAATTACCATCAATAATAGCCTACACTCTTCAAATTCGATTGTTCCTAATTATTTATGGAAAGGGGGAAGTTCTTTATCATCACTTGTTAATATTACGCCCAATACTTCTACAAATAATTTTTCCATTTCATTTAAATCGGCTCCCGGTGGGACTCCACCTCCCTATGAATTTAGCCTTCCTTCATCAGATTATTATGTTGTAGTAGAGTTAACCCCTACTATTTTTAATCCTGCAGCTATCTGTACTTCCTACGACACCGTATTCATTGATGTCATTCCTCCTCCGGTACCGGTTTGTTCCAACGATACGTTAATTTGTAACGGAGCCACCGCTTCGTTGAGATCTACGATGACGGGAGGGTTGCCCCCATACGTGTATACCTGGGATAATGGTGCCGGATCGGCGGCCACTGCTTCGGTTTCTCCTACTTCCACCACTACCTACACGCTATCGGTGACCGATGGCAGCGGTTGTGGATTTGCGGCGCAAACGGATAATGTAACCGTAACCGTGAATCCACCGATTTCCGCCAATGCTGGAGCGGATCAGATCATTTGTATTGAGCCCGCAGGAGTAGCAAATTTAAATGGTTCTGGCACTGGAGGAACAGGTGCATTTACCTATTCCTGGACTCCGACCGATGGGCTTTCGAGTATCACCATCAATAATCCAGTGGCCAACCCAAGTACTACCACAACCTATACCTTTACAGTTAAAGATGTTAATAATTGTTCAGCCACCGACAATGTGGTAATCACCCGGTACGAACCTGAAATCGGTCCTATCCCTTTCCCGGTGGTAGTTTCGGAAGGCCGCCCGGTAATTATTGACATCTCTACTCCCCAAAACAGTGGAAAAAACTTTACCTGGACAAACTTAAACAGTTCAACCGTTATCAGCACTGGGCCATCTTATGAAGCCAAATTCTTTGGAGAAGACACCACCTTCTACGAAATAAAAGTGGTGGACCCGAACAATAATTGTATTGCCCGCGACACTTCGATAATCTACTACATTAGTGATAACATCATTATGTATGTACCGAATATCTTCTCTCCCAGTGCAAGCCTGGAAGCCAACCGTAAACTGAAGATTTTTGGAGACAATATTTCCGACGATGGATTCCGCTTTGCCATATTCAATAAATGGGGGCAAACGGTTTGGGAAACCAACAGCGTTGAGGAAGCCCGGGAAGGCTGGGACGGTGGTCCGCAGATTGAAGGCGTGTATACCTATATTGTAGAAGGTAAATTCAAAAACGACAAGCCAATAACTGAAAGTAAAGATTACATGGGTACTTTCAAGCTGAGTAAATAAAATCTTTAGAAATTGTAAAAAGGACTTCCTGAAAAGGAAGTCCTTTTTTGTTGCACCTAAAGCAAGGAATACCAAATCAAGTTCTGGCAATCCGGAAACTATTTCGACCTCGTTATTGAACCAGAAATAAAACAATGCGCTTCGATTTTTTATTCGTGTTAACCGGCATTGCTCCCAAGAAGCGAAGCGCAGGATGAAGAAAGCTCATGGATTGTAGATCCATGGCTGGAAATCCCGACCAAGAAAAGCATGGGCTTCGAAAAAAAAACTGATTATTTTTTTTAGCTTTTACCCCACCATGTTTTCATTGGTGGTCATGGTTTTAAACCATTGAACGGTGCGAAACAGGTCCGAACCTTTATGTCTGTCAGATATTGGAACGGGATTGATGGAAATTCCCGGTTGTCATTTCCATGATTTGAGCCTACAAGCAGGTCGGCTCCTGAGTTGTTCCCGACAAAGGATTGCATTTCGATGATAAAATGGAAATGGTCGCACATCTCCACCATACAATGGCATTATATATTAGGATATTTTTTTCAATTCAAAATACCATTTTTATCGCTTTGTTCTAGTGTATGATTGCTCCTTTCTTTTTGTTGGGAATTCTTTATTCCATCAATATATTCTATTTCGAATCGTACGCAAAAATAATTGGTTCTGATTTGTTATTCCAACATAGCTTCCATAGGTTCTGACATTGGCGATTCACCACCATCATGAAAAATGGCTTTTATAGTGTAGTGGTATTTGCGTCCGGAGCTAAGGTTTTTATCATACAATTCTCTCTCTCCTCCGCCCACCGTTTTTAAGATCATTAACACACCATCGTTGGTGCTTTTGAAGATTTGAAAATGTTTAATTCCTTTTTCCTTGTAAACCCACGTAAGCTTCACTATTTTTTTTCGAGCACTCACAATTATTTTGGTTTCAACAATTTTACTTCTAAACCCATTATCAAGAGCTTTCATTGATACGATATTTGTAAAATCAGAAGTTAAATTATTTTCATCTACTGCCTGAAGTCGATAGTCATACCAAACACCTTTTGCTGTCAGTGAATCAATAAAAATAGAGAAATCAGCGGTATCCGTTAGAAATACTTTATGTGGCTTCCATAAGGTATCTTGTTTTACTTTTCTATATAAAATGGTTTTAGCAAGGTCATTACTGCTGCTGTTTGCCCATTTGATCCGTATACCACGCTCGTTACTTGTAACCTCCGTAATGGCAGGAGCATTAGGGGGCATGACGTCATAACGAAGTGCCTTTTGCACATTGGAAAAACCTGAAGGATTAAAGCTTTCGTCGTATGCTACTAATTTATAAAACACTTGTTTGGTCAACGATTTTAAAGGTATCGTATCTTTCCAGATCGTGTCGACTCTATTAATAGTAGCTACTCTGGAGAATTCCTCGTGCGCGTAGTTGCTTCGGAATAACTTAAAACTTTGGAGGTCAATTTCATTACCATGTTTCCACGTTAGGGTTACAATTCCATTTGAGTCACATTTAGCATCGAGCATTACCGGTGCAGAAGGGGAGATGGAATCAGGGAACAAAATATATGAAGCAGGAGACCAAAGCGTATCGCCAGCTTTTCCTTTCATCATGATTTTATAATAATTGTTTTGCCCTGGTTTTGTATCAAGAAAGATACGTTCTGTTGGTTTTAAATTTCCAGAAATTATCTTGAATAAAGTGTCGGGTTTATTGCTCTTGAATACTTGGAGCATTTCAATGTTTTCCATTTCCTGGTCTTTTATTTCCCAACGTAAAGAGGCGGAATAGGGATTATTTATTTTTTTTGTTTCAATAATCTTAGGAGCAACCTCCAGTAACGTCTTCTCTGTTACTTTATATACATCGGAAAAGGGTGTAAGGTCACCGAAAATATCCAATCCTTGAACTTTGTAATAATAGGTGGTATTTTTCATTAAAGTAGAATCTGAGAAAAAAGCACGGGTGGAATCACGCTGTGACTTACCCTGATAAACGGCTAAAATTCCAAATTTATTTAATCGAAGAAATGGTCCCTCTTTTTTGTCGGAACGATAAATATTGTAGGTAGGAATAAATACTAAAGAGGTATCCACTTTTTTCCAAGATATATATGCTTTCTTTTGGTTTGTTACATCCGAAAAACTAAACGGTGCTCGCATCACGTATGAGTCTGTTGAAGAAATGGTAGATTGAGCCAGTGCTTGCTCTGGCTTTTGTCCTGCCAGACAAAGAAAATAGGTATACCTTACTCCTCTTTCGATTTTACGGTCGATAAAATATAAACCACTAACCAAAGCCGCTTCTTTAGAGGAAAAGCAAATAATTGAATGATGAAGAAAACGAACACCATCCGGCCCATCACCAAACGTTACTTCATCCTTGGGAGATGGTTTGTTTTCATTGACCACCTTGCGCATCTCTTCCGACATTAATAACAGGGCATTCATAGCAGCAGTATCTGTCCGATTGATAAACGTAGGAGACTTAGGTTGTACAAATTTTTTACGATCTATTTTGTTGGTATCTATTTTTTCGAAAATAAAATATCGAGTTGAAAGCTCCATTGGCTTAAAGGGACGAATAATTGTATCGTTAACTTTGATGATGACACCGTTTGGTGATTGGCGATATATGTCCATACCTTTTTGACAGTTACTTGCCCAAAAGCTGGCATTTTTGAATTGCCAGCGCAAAGCAATGGAGTCTTTATAAGGTTTGGAATACAAATCCAATTTGCTTTGGGAGTAAATTACACCCTGGCAAAAAAGTAAAAATAAAACTATTAGAAAACGATTCATGAGTATTATAGGCATCGATCGCCAACTTTTATGGTAACTGGTTGATCTAAAATATAAATAGAAGCTTCCACATAAGTGGGATTCGGAGCTTCAATAATACCTTCAATATCAATATCAAAACCAGCTGATACATCTGCACAATACTGTGGTTTACACCAATCACAACGGCACGGACATATACATACACCCAATCCACAGCAACACCAATCACAATTGCATGGATATGGAATTCCAGGAATGCAGCCTTTTATTCCTCCTCGCAAAGAACCACTTAAAAATACTTGTCCATAACCATACCAGCCTTTAATGCCCTTGGGTTTGCCTCCACAGGTTTTATTAGGTTCATGTGAAATCAAGGCATCAAACCCAATCTTCAAAGCTGCCCGAAAATAAATTGTTCCGTTTTTGCGTGCTTCAATACCTATTCTAGCCCCTAAGCCCATTCCATTTGTAGAACTTGGAAAATTTGCACTGCGACCACTTGGCATAGGTAAAGGACTGGGTAAATTCTGACCCATCATAAAATACGCACTCATGTTGAATAAACCGCTTAAATAAGACATTTCCAAAGGACTGTTGGGGGTGCCGGCGCAAACATGCCATTCTCTTGGAGAAAACAAAATATCAATACTCCCTGCCAGATTCTCACCCTTATTTCCATTGATTATACCAGCTAGATCAACATAAAAATTTACAACTGCAGCTGCTGTCTTGTTGTTAAAGTCAAACACCATTCTCCATTGGGCCATTAAGGCACCTCCATTACCCATTTTTTTCATTTCGCCAATGATTTGTCCGGAGCTAGCTTGTGTACTAACTTTTTGTTCTGCTGTAGATTCACCGGCCAATTTAACGGCTCCTGCGACCTGATTTTTAAAGTCACTCAGTTTCGTGACTGCTCCAATACAGGCAAGCTCAACATAACCCGAAAACGCAATCATGCTTAGTCCAAAATTCCTATTGAATTCAATTTCAAAAATTAGTTGACCTGAATACATTTTAGCCGATTCCCCTTGAGCACCTATTAAGGCTTTCAGTCCTAGCCCTTTTGATTCATCAGGCACGTAAGTCACTCCAGAATTTGATATAAATTTAGAATTAGGTGGGCTAGTGTTTTGCATAGCCATTCGATAAGAAGCTCCACCACCCAGTGCGTTCAAATAAAGCAATCCTGGAAATACTGGCATTTTGGGAAATTGAGCAAGTAAATCAAAGGCAAAATACCGATAAATCCCCCCATTGGTTTGTTCTTTCTTTCCAAAAATACAAATGGCTTTAGCACTGATATTCCCCGTATTGATAAGGTTTATCCGAAAGTCAATATTTCCGGAAAATCCACTTCCATAGGTCATGTCTTCCCTAAAAAACGCTATCCCTCCGCTTATCGTAAGGTTGGCTATCTGAATCTGGTTTAGCTGGATTGAAGTCAAAGAAACTTTTTTGAATCTCCATTTTGAGTCTATATGCTCTGCCCAAATTACGGTAGTTGCAGTTCCGCTGAAACCACCACCGCTCTCAGCTTCACCCACGAGATTTACTTGCAAGGTAATACTTAACCCAATTTCATTGGACTCATTTCGCACACCAACGTTCGAAATAGAAATGGGTAAGCGTGCCATTTTTTGTTCTAACTTTTCTGAACCGAACGAAATACCGCCTCCTCTGCCGAATGAAACATAGGGTGGACTTGTGGTAATAAGGAGATTTTGAAATGCAATAGAAAGCAAACTTAAATTGGTGCCCTCGTTACTTGTGTTGTTATCGCCATTTGAGCCATTGATGGTGGCCTTGATATCCATGGTACCATTGAGGTTAGCTCTAGGTTCAAACTTGCTATCTTTCAATGCAACCGTTATGGAAGAATTGGGGTCCAGTAGAACATTGCCCGCTCCAAACATGGGAATGCTTATGGCATCTTTGTTGCTCACAACAAAGTTGTAATTTTTGTTTTGAATCAACGTGGAATAGGAAAATCGCTCAGTTTCTTTTGTTATCGGAATGATCAATTCGCCTTTGAAGCCAGCACTAACCGGTGTGCTGTTTACGAATTCTAACTCCAGAAAATTAATACTGAATTGCCAACCACTCATATCTCCTTCGTTTATCGGCAACAAATTATTTACGATGGCCTTTCCTGTAAAACCAACCTTATCTATGAGGGCATCTTTTAATTGAATGTTTATTCTTTTATCGCTTGATTTGAGTTTAAATTGAGAAGGCAAGGTAATGGTAAGGCTTTGAATATAGAATCCTTCCCAAAAGGCAACTCCGCCAGAAGTCAAGGATGGATTAGTATATCCAGCGGGAAACACTATGGAACTTGGGTTTTCAAGGGAACTGTGGTCGAAGGAAATGCGGTCAATTTTACAACTTAGTCCATCCATACCCGGAACCTGAAAACTAGGCATATTGGAAAGCTCCACTACGAAATCATCTAAATTAGAAACATCCGCAACAAAGCCTGTACTTACTTTACTTTGTGGGTTTGGGTCTGCGGTACCCGGCGTGGATTCAGGTATTAATATATCTCTGGAAAATTCCACACGGGTATCGATATGAAGGCGTTTAAATCCATTACAATCGAAAATAAGATAATTGCTATGGGTTTGATCGACAAGAAAATCAATATTGATTTTAGGGCCGAACTTTACACCCACACGTTGCAGAAGTTCCAGGCGTGCATCTCCGGTGAAACCTCCTTCTTTGGTGAATTGAATATTCCTTCCCCTAAACACCAACGATGTATCGTTTTTATTGTCTTTTACAACCGCATACAATTCTGCATAAGCATTGATCGAAGTGAAAATAATACTATCGAGAATAATAATTACTTCGTTATTTCCTACTGTTTTTTTAATCCCAATGGGGAGTTTTATTTCTTTTCCATGCAACAGTGATGTAAAAGCTTTCGTTTCCTGAACGTTTGCCAGGATCGCATGAGCATGTTTTACAAGTCGGTTTACCTCCGCCACAGGTAGGTTTATTGGGTCGCCCTGATCGGTTGGTTGATAGGTAGCTTCGTAGCGAATAGCAGCCGTATGCTTTAACCGCAAATCTTTGCTAAGCATAGCCTTCGGACCTAATACTTCCGAAAGCAACACGTGACTCTTTTTAACTTTTTCCTCGCTGAATCTTACCGCCTGTACCTCCGATGGTATCGCTGCCCGAAGCACAGAAAATGTTATAACTATAATTATTAGGTATAAATACCGCATGAATGAAAGTGGTTAGTGGTTAGTGGTTAGTGGTTAGTGGTTAGTAAAAATTGGGATTTTAAGTTAGTATTTTTTTTAAAAATTTAGGAGATTTTTGATGCAATTTTCATTTCATTACTATTATTTATTGGCTAACCACTATGCAGCCTGTTTTGTTGGCCAGGTCCTGGGACTCTTCATTCACGACACAACTGGCGGCAGCGAGGGGGAAGAGTGTGTTTTCACTTAAAAATTTAAAGATTCAATTATTATGTTTTTAAACTCATCTTCCTTTAACAAATGCTTCCAACCATTTATTGTTGCTGTCCAAAAAATATATCCCCTATTGAAATATGTGACTTCCTTTTTATTGTTACTGACACTCTTTATTTTTTTGAATACCTAAATATATTCATTTTTTTAAACATTTTTTGGGCTCATCAATGTGTTGGTTCGTGTGGACACGAACCAAGGGGTGGTAGAAAAAATTTAAAGACTTCTTCGCTAAAAATATTGCAGCTCTGTAAAAGTAAAAGCCCGATTATGTCGGGCTTTCGTTTTTATTTGTAAATATATCACAAGCATCTTGAAAATTATACCATTCTGAAAAGTCTTTATCTTGTGCAAGCTTCTCCCGATTCGTAACAATTTTTCGTAAAACATCAAAGTCATAGAAATTTACAACATTCTCTATTAATTCTCTTTCCTTATTAAAGAAAGAATACTCTCCAAAGTGTTTTAAATATTGATAAAAATTTTCCTTATCTATGATGCTAATCAAATCGCTATTGAAAATAAACCTAAAAGGAGACACACCTAGTACACCATTTAAAAACGCAATATCAAAGTAGCAACCTGTATTAATATGCTTGAAATTCCCTGCCTCATATTTTATTATTCTTGGGAACATTTTTAATATTAATGACTTCCAATCACTCGCCTCGAAATCATCCCAAAGAGATGCAAAAGACAAACAAAGATTATAATTGTGATTTACGTCATAATCTATAAATGAATTTCGTAATAATTCAATTCTACTTATCTTGGATAAATTGATTAACTGTTTTTCTATATTAGTTACACTGTTATTTCCTTTATTAAGTGGAGCTGAATTATAGATATACTCAGATAACTGAATAATTTCATTATTTGTCATTATTCATTAATAAATTTAGTTTGAGTTTTTAAATTTCCTGCTTCATCTAAATATTTTATTTCTAACGAAGCTCCTTTTGTATCAAGTCCAAGCTGTCTGAAAATTTCAGGGAATTTATTTGTCTCATCAATAGTTGGGAAATAGTGTCCTGATGAATTTGAGATTTTCTTTATTTTACCGTTTACCGTTTTAATTGTGCCAGCAGCTTCAACGTCACTCGCATTGCCTAAGAAATGATGCCTCTTACCGATTTTCAATTCGCCACTTGTAGTAATTACAAAATCAACATCATTAAATGTATTACCCTTATTAGATATTTGCTTAATAGCACCACTTTCAATCTCTGCAATTCCCCAAAGTTGACCATCTAAAGGCATTGCTTCAGTAGGGTATTTATTAGCTATTTTCTGAATTGGTTTCCAGTTCCCCGCCCCTTGTATTTTCTTCTTCCCCAGCTCAATAAACTCCGTCACTCCGCTGTTGGGAGGGCGTGGGTTTTCGACCAGGGTTCTGGGTTTGTTGCCGGGCTGCAGCAGGTACCAGGGGGTATTGCCGTTGGTAATGCCTCCGTCGGCAAACAAGCGTACCTCGCCTTCGCAGGCTATTACATTCTGTCCGGTTTTGTTGGCCAGGTCCTGCGCCGATTCCAGGCTACTGCAGGAAAGCAGGCGTATGGTTTTACCGTTGTATTCAGCATTGTTTTTAATAAGCCCCGCCAGTGTTCGGTGGTTATTGCCGTTGTACTCTTTGCCATTAATAATTATCGTATACGTTTCGCCAGAACCATGAACGGCTAGGTCTATGGTATTGGCTGGTCGAGCTGAGCCTGCTAAATAACTTTTAGCATTGGCTACGTCTGTGCCTAAAAGCAATGCGTAATCGGAAATTTCTATTGCAACTTCAATATTGCCCGAGCCACCTATTTCAGCCGCTTGTTCGAGGGCATATACAAAACCGTCCTCGGCTTTTACTAAGGCTATGTCGCCATTATATTCTATATTATTTTTCGAATAACGTACATCAAACAGGTTTCCAATAAGCCTGTATGCATTTGGTTTTCCACTATAAAATTTTACATTGGAAAAAAATAAATCCCCGTACGCATCCAATCGTATGGTGGCGATGCTATAATATATGCCACCCGCTAAAACACAGCATTTGATTTCGTTTCCTACCCATTTGGCAAGTGCCGAATAGCCCTGTGAAGAGAATGTAGTATAATTCACCAGCCTAAAACTATGCGCTAACTCTGAAAATTTTTTTCCGGAATTGACAATATTTTGTACTCCATTGGCCAATGATTTTGATAAATTAATAAAGGCATCTCCTATATTGTTCAAGGCTTTGGCCGCTTGCTTTTGCTTAATAAGGTTGGGTAGGTTTCTGTACCGTTCCTGAAGGTCTTCGAAAACGAGGGAAGCATACTTGCTCTTCACCAAACCGGCTCCCATAGTAGAGTAAGCATACATTGATTCAAAAGATGTATACACCTCTATAAATTCATTACCTCCGCTGGTTTTCCTTAATGCTTGCTCATTGATGGTAATGTAAATGTTTGTTGCAGAAATCGAAGCGTCAATAGCAGCTACAATGGGCGATGCTTCTCCCATGGTTGCCACAATGGCAGCAGCTTCCAAGATTAACTGAAGTCGAGCCATTTTTCTGTCTGAATTATAACTCTCAATAAGCCAATGGGCAAAAATCATTGGTACAATAATTCTATCATCTTGCTGGAAATGAGGAGAAAAATCTTCAAATCCTATTCCTGCTTTTAATACTACATAGTCTAATGGGTTTCCAGTGCAATAGGTTCTGATAGGTTCTTTAGGAGGTGTTGTTATATGCGATTCAACAATGATAATTTCAACTTTCCCATTTTGGATAACTGAAGTAAGATTGTTTTTATGAAATCCATTATAACGGTCGTTTGGTTTATACGAATTTGATATTCCATAATCATTTAAGGTAATGTATTTTATATCAGTCGGTCGCGGAATCGTGTTGAGTTCTTTTAATATTTTTTGTTTTTCGTTTTCAGGATTATTGAATTGAATTCCCCATTCCGTTAGCAACAATACAAACTCTCCCCAATCCTCCCCACTAAGATTATTGTTTGCTTTGACTACAAGACGCTGGTTTTCATAAAAATGGTTGTAAACGGATTCGCGATGTACCTCTGGTGTGTTTTTAAGCCAGGATATAATGTATTTATCTTCACCATCCTCAATGAGTTGTTCTAGTATTTTAATTCGTGCCGATAAACTAATCGAATTTATTACGCATTCATAATCACCTAATTGATCAATAGCATTTTTTAGGGTGCTGATATTGGAAGTTGATGTTTTGAGCGTAGCTACCAGAACAGAAATGTCTTCGGATATTTTTTTGTAGGCAGGTGGATTTATGATTTGCCTGTATACCGTTCGTTCTTGCAGGTTAAAAGATTCCAATACATTATTAGTAGGGAGTTTGCTTGCCCTGATTGGTTCTTTTGGGACTGATAAATACGATTGTAAATCAAGAGTTTTGTAGTCAGGTGTTAAAATGTAATCTGGGTTTTTTAAGTTAAATGCCTCTCCGCAAAGGGTGTAAACTTCCGGGTATTTATGAATTTGTTGGGCATGTGTAAATACGAAATATGAGGAAGCATCGGAACTGCAATTCGCTTCCCAACCATGAATACGTAAAAAATCTAAAGCACTGGGATGTAACTTGGTTAAATTGGCTAGAATATAATTACTTTCCTTAACTTCTACATTAAAACGTAACCATTCAGAGGGTTGATAATTAATTTTGTCTACTACGAAATCAAACTCTGCGTATTTACCGCTAGCTCGATAATTTTGATTTTGACAATCGGTTTCAAATGTTGCGTTTTTAAAGTTGGATTTGAAAACCCTGAATTGAATTACATCACCATCCAAACATGGCATTCCAAGAATAGGTGCTAAGGTAAAAAAGTTTTGTTTTTTGGAAAGTTGATCGGTGTATATTGTAGTCTTCCCTGCAGCAAAGTGTTGAAAGTCGAAACTTTTTTCGTCGCCCACTGCATAATATACACCTTCGGAATTCGTAAAACTTGTCAATGTACCCATGGGCATAATTTTTTCCGATTTCATCCAGTTGTCGGCGGTGCTAAAGGTGACCGATT
The DNA here is from genome assembly GCA_025454925.1 of Cytophagaceae bacterium. Classification (GTDB taxonomy): domain Bacteria; phylum Bacteroidota; class Bacteroidia; order Cytophagales; family Cytophagaceae; genus JALONM01. The sequence continues at coordinate 2,527 of JALONM010000079.1, read as the reverse complement.
TTATGGTGGAAGGAAGTGTAATTAATTTTCCAGAAGGTGCAACAAATGTAAAGGATCCATCCGGATTGCTAAGTGATTTCAATTCCGCAATACCAACAGAAGCTAATTGGCCATCCTCGTCTTTTTCGAATACACCTAACACAATGCCCGGATCATGCATCACGTCCCATTGTATTTTCTCCAATTGTTTGCCCTTGGCTTTGTCCATCAGGTTATCGGGTACGCTGTTTTCCGTTAAGCCATATCCATCGCTAATATGACGCAACAGAAACAACCCGTGCGCTACTTCGTGTGCAGCCGTAAGGCCTTGCTGATCGCTTGGTTGGCCATCCGTAAACAAATAACCAAATTGTTTGGATCGGGGCATATCGCCTGCAACATTCGGGGTTTCTGCTTTTTTTAGTACAAATAAATAAATGACGGAAGGGTCGGGTTTATTCCTCTTTATCCAAGCAGCATTTAATGCTTTCATTTCATTAGTCAAGGTACTGAAGGCACCACTTCCTTCAATATCCAATGCATTGTCTTTGTCGTTGTTTAAATTCCAACTCAGGTCGGTGAAGTTGGCAGCCGTTTCTACCGACCAATCTACTCCATACGGTTGGTAAATGGTGTTGAGTGTATTTTTGATGGAGTTAGCGTTGGTAGTAGCTCCATTTACCGGAATCAATACCAGTTTCCGCTGTTTGTGTTTATAGGTAGGGATAAGAATTTTACCCAGACTTTCATACATGCCAGCACTGTCTTTGGGATACAAGGCATACAATTCCTGTGCATCTCCTTCCGGTCCACTCAATACATGTATGCTGTATTCATTACCACTGTTGCTGGCTTCGTACTTAACACCTTTACCTGTGGCAAAAATGATTTTACTTTTATTGATGGTATTGTCATTTATAATAAGCGTGCCTTTGATGGGGTCACGCCTTCCTGGTTCCATAAATTTTGAAGCTACTCTATAGTCTCCAAGTTTTTGGTATCGTTTGTTCCAATCATCGCTGATTTCGTAGGCAGAATTCCATGCACTAAACCCAAGGGGACTTTCGTTGCTTTTGCTAAACGTTACAGTTCCTTTCTTGCTCAGTTTATCTAGCTCTTGTGTTGTTTGTTTTATTACAATACGCTCTCCTGCCTTTACCACCTTGCAACTGATATCAATGTAGAAAAGATTGCCGTTTGCACTTTCTACGGTAGCTGGAGGGGTAAATGTTTGTGTTTGTTTACTGCCATCATTACCAGTAATTTCTACTACACATTCGCCCTTGCTGTTGGGCACAGATTTGAATTGAGATGCATTGTTAACTGCTATGGAAATTTTTGAGTTCACCTCAACTTGGCCTGATTTTACAAAACCCACATTGTTTCCACCTTCATTCTTTTCAATATAATCGTTGATGTTGTCTTGATATTCGGCTACTTTGGTTAGGTATTCTTCCACATTGGTAAACTGTTCATCTACCCTTTCCAACATCTCATCGATTTGGCGAGCCATGGCTGTGTCTAAGATGGTTAGATGAGAACCAATGACATAAATTTTGCCTTCGTATAATTGACGGAGTTCATTTACCCGCACTTGCTTCATCCGGAATTGCAAGGTGGAATGTTTCAGGTATGGGATCGACGCCACCACAATTCCGTTATAAGGCTCCTGGCTTTCCAGACTTTTAACAGTAAGTTCAAAATTGGCTGCCGTAAATTTGTCTCCAGGTGCCAGAGTGATGGATTTACGGTTTTGAATAACAGGTGCGTTACTTCTGCTACCACAAACAAAATTTTTATTTTGGGCAGAATAGGTAGTAAATGGTAATTCATCCGAAGTATTAGAGCGATCGTCTGCGCAATTACCTGAAATCCGTACAAAATATTTCTTTTGTGGGTCCATGTTTTCTAACAAGACAAATGTATCCTGAGTAGAAATACCGATCCAATTTTTAGCAGTCTCTTCTTTGTATTCCAGCAAGTATCCGGTGTATGGCAAGGGTGCATCAATAGCAATGGCAGGGAATTTCCAGGTAATTTTTACCTGGTTTTCGTTGAGAATCTGAGCTTCGTTTAGTTCCAGAGCTGGACAATTGCTTTTACCGGTTGAGCGTATCAGGAATCGATATTTGTCGCTTGCAATACTTAATCTGGAATCTTTACAGACGGCTTTCACATAACATTCCAATTCTTTATTGAATGTTAATTTTTTGAGTGTTGTACTAGAGGAACCAGTATAGCTGCTATCCCAGGTAAGCTCATCAGAATACCGGTAATACAGCCAATATCCTTTGCTATCTTTGTCTTTGGGCCATGAAATATCGGCAGTCAGGCTATTGCTGACTTCATGGGTTATTTCCTGCGGCGGGAAACAATCCCCGGTGCCTTGAACGGTGTTTTGTTGGATATAAAAGTAGCCAAGGCTACCCTCTACCCATCTGTTTTGAGGACGACAAAAATAGTAAACCTTGCATTCGTAGCGGGCGTTGCGGTCATACGAAGTAAGTAAATGGGAATTTGTGCTGGCAGGGAATTCAAGATAACTGTT
>JALONM010000019.1 GCA_025454925.1 Cytophagaceae bacterium | reverse complement strand
AAAAAGTCCTGATCTCCTACCTCCTCTCTTCAGGAGTATCTATAAAAGATATTGCTACTCAGCTCAACATTCCGGAATCTGAAATACAATGATGGCTGGAATAAACTAGTCTTCATCGTTGAAAAATGAATCCCATTTTGAGAATTAAGCAGGCATGAGAAAAGAGATCATAGAACAGATGCAACGCGAAAACCTGATCAAGGAAGAATGGAAAGCATTGAAGCGTGATAAAGAAACTGCTGAGTTGAAATTGGAGAAAGCACTGCAAGAGAAAGAGAAAATTCAACGGATCCACATTTCCATATTCTCTCTTCAGGGGTCTCTGTAAAAGATATTGCTACTCAACTCAATATTCCGTAATCTGAAATTGCGGGAGTGATTCAATAGATAATAAAAACTATTGATTTATTCATTGGTATGCAATACTGGCATAGCTTTCTCTGATCCATTAATGTCATGCTTTGTCTTCTTTTATCGTTAGGAAAATAATTATTAATTCTATTTAATTTCTGATTAACAGCCGTCGTTGGTGGCGGAAGTTAGCAATTTCTTAGATTCCGGGTTTTAAAAAAGGCAAGAACGTTTGGTTCTTGCCTTTTGTATTCCAGTGAATGTCGGAATTATTTTTTGTCTACTTCTTCGTAGTCAACATCTTTCACATTATCCTGAGATCCACTTTCGGAAGAGGTCGTGTTGGAAGCTCCCGGGTTTTGTGTAGCATTGTACATTTCTGCGGAAGCCGCTTGCCATGCAGCATTCAAGGCTTCTGAAGCTTTGTCGATTGCAGCCAGGTCTTTGCTTCCGTGGGCAGCTTTCAATTCATTCAACGCCGATTCAATGGATGCTTTGTTGGCATCAGAAAGTTTATCACCAAACTCTTTCAGTTGTTTTTCAGTATTGAAAATCAAGCTGTCGGCGGTATTTACTTTTTCTGCTTGTTCTTTGGCCTTGCGGTCATTTTCTTCATTGGCTTTCGCTTCCTGACGCATGCGCTCGATTTCCGCTTCAGACAATCCGCTGGAAGCTTCGATACGGATTTTTTGCTCTTTGCCTGTGCCTTTGTCTTTAGCAGAAACGTTGAGAATACCGTTCACATCAATATCAAAGGTAACTTCGATTTGAGGTACTCCCCTTGGAGCCGGAGGAATTCCATCGAGCACAAAGCGACCAATGGTGCGGTTGTCTTTGGCCATCGGACGTTCGCCTTGCAGCACGTGAATTTCTACCTGAGGCTGATTGTCGGCAGCGGTGGTATAGGTTTCCGAACGTTTGGTAGGAATGGTAGAGTTGGCTTCAATTAATTTGTGGAACACATTTCCCATGGTTTCAATACCCAGGGAAAGAGGAATTACATCTACCAACAGGATGTCTTTCACTTCGCCGGTAATTACGCCGCCTTGAACAGCAGCACCGATGGCAACAGCCTCGTCGGGGTTAACTCCTTTGGATGGTTTTTTGCCGAAGAATTTTTCTACTTCTTCCTGAATTCTTGGAATGCGGGTTGACCCACCAACAAGAATCACTTCATTGATTTTGTCAAGAGAAAGTCCGGAGTTTTTAACGGCTCTGCGGCAAGGCTCAAGAGAGCGCTGAATTAAGTCATCGCACAGTTGTTCGAATTTGGCGCGGCTTAATTTTTTAACCAAGTGTTTCGGAATGCCATTCACTGGCATGATGTAAGGCAGGTTGATTTCGGTATCCTGGCTGCTCGAAAGTTCGATTTTCGCTTTTTCGGCAGCTTCTTTCAAGCGCTGAAGAGCCATTGGATCTTTGCGGAGGTCAATACCCTCTTCTTTGATAAATTCTTCCGCCAGCCAATCGATAATTTTCTGGTCAAAGTCATCTCCACCCAAGTGTGTATCACCATCGGTAGATTTTACTTCAAACATGCCATCACCAAGTTCCAGAATAGAAATGTCGAAAGTACCTCCGCCCAAGTCAAACACGGCAACGGTCATGTCACGGTTCAGCTTGTCAAGGCCGTAAGCCAAGGCAGCTGCGGTGGGTTCGTTGATGATCCTTTTTACTTCTAGTCCGGCGATTTGACCAGCTTCTTTGGTAGCTTGTCTTTCTGCATCGTTGAAATATGCTGGAACGGTAATAACCGCTTCCGTTACAGTAGTGCCCAGGTATTCTTCCGCCGTGGTCTTCATTTTCTGAAGAATCATAGCTGAAAGTTCTTGTGGAGTATACAGGCGGTCTCCGATGCGCACACGGGCAGTATCGTTAGGCCCTTGTTCTACTTTATAAGAAACAGTTTTTGATGCGCTGCCTACCTCGGAAAACTTCTTACCCATAAATCTCTTGATGGATTGTATGGTATTGATTGGGTTGGTAATGGCCTGACGCTTTGCTGGGTCACCCACTTTGCGTTCACCATTCCCATTGTCCAGAAATGCTACAATAGAAGGAGTAGTTCTGCGGCCTTCACTGTTCGGAATTACTACGGGTTCATTTCCTTCCATTACTGCAACGCAGGAATTGGTGGTACCCAAGTCTATGCCAATAATTTTTCCCATATTATTTTTTACTTATGTCGTTTTCGTAATTCTCCTGTACACAACAGTAATGCCATTGCGTTTTTCGTTCATTTTTTCTGCCACATTGACAGTTCGTTTGGGCTTTTGGGCTTTAAGAAATTGACAGTTTGAAAGTTGAATGAATAATTACCCGCCTTTTTTGCACAAAAATAATCTGTCAGGAGGTTGGTAGCTATGTCACATCTCCTTATTTTTGATCTTTGGTTTAGAAGAAAACCAATTGTAATACGATACCATACCTCTTATGATAAACCTAGTACTGTTTGGCCCTCCAGGTGCCGGTAAAGGAACCCAAAGTGAAAAAATTATCGCGAAATACGGGTTCGTTCATTTGTCTACCGGAGATTTATTTAGAAAACATCTTAGCGAAGGCACAGAATTGGGCTTGCTGGCAAAAAAATACATGAATGAAGGAAATTTGGTCCCCGACGAGGTGGTTATCAAAATGGTGGGAGAGAAGATAAAGGAGAATCCAAGTGCCAGCGGAGTAATTTTTGATGGCTTTCCCCGTACCGTTCCACAGGCTCAGGCACTTGACGCATTGCTGGCTTCCATGGGTCAGTCAATATCGGGCATGGTAGGTTTAGAAGTTCCTGAAGAGGAATTGAAAATCCGTATACGTAAAAGAGGGGAAACTTCTGGCAGGGCCGATGATCAGGAAGAAGAGAAAATAAACAACCGGATTAAGGTTTATAACGAGGAAACCATACCTGTGGCGAACTTTTATGCGGCTCAAAAAAAATATCATCCTGTACAAGGGGTGGGCGAAATTGAAACTATTTTCAATGCTATTTGCTCAGCGATTGATTCATTTCCAAACTAAGTTTTTATGAAAATTGCGTTGCATGGAAGACCCATCACCGAGGAGGCGGCTCCTTACATAAGTTCCATGCTTTCGCATTTGGCAACCAAAGGCGTTGAGCTTTACATCAATCAGTCTTTCAAGGTGTCGATTGGGAAGCGCCATTTGCATGCAGATGCCCAGGTGTATTCCAGCAGGGAAGAATTTCCTTCAGTCGATTTGGTGCTAAGTATAGGTGGAGATGGAACATTGCTGGAGACATCGACATTTGTAGGGGCGAAGTCTATTCCTATTCTTGGGGTTAACACCGGTCGGCTAGGATTTTTGGCTACTACGGCGCGCAATGAAATTGTGGGTGCCATCGATCAATTAATTTCCGGCGATTTTCAAGTGAAAGATCGGAGCTTAATTCAGGTAGATGACCCGAACAACTATTTTAACGGTGTTAATTTTGGTTTGAATGAATTTGCTATCCTCAAGCGAGATACTTCATCAATGATTGTGGTTCATACCCACATGAATAATGAGTTTCTAAATTCCTATTGGGCAGATGGTTTGTTGATTTCTACTCCAACAGGCTCTACGGGTTATTCCCTGAGTTGCGGAGGGCCATTGGTTATGCCGCAGGCGAAGAATTTTATCATAGCGCCCGTTTGCCCCCACAATTTAAATGTTCGACCGCTTATTTTACCAGACGATTGTGAATTGAGTTTTGAAGTGGAAAGCCGAAGTAACAATTTTCTTATTTCGCTTGATTCCCGCTCGGTAAAAGTACCTGCGGGAACGAAACTTACTGTGCGTAAAGCTCCGTTTTATGTGAAAATAATTGAACTGAGAAACTACAACTACTTCCAAACATTGCGTAATAAGCTGAATTGGGGCTTAGATCTTAGAAATTGATAGATTTATTCTTATTTACTATGGAACTTTATCGATAAATTCTGGGATATATTCGATATTTCTTTTTCAAAAATTTCCTTTTTAATATGATATTAATTACATTTGTCTAGGTATTTTGTACCTCGGATAAACGAAATAGGATATGAACAAGCTGTTTAAATTAGGATTTTTTCTAGCTTTTATGTTGCTTATCGAAGCAGCGACCTTCGGGCAAGGTTTTGCTAAGAAAAATAAATATTGGGCAATCGGCGGCGCGTTGAATGCAATGAATTATGTGGGAGAGGTTGATCCAGGTCCAAGTTTCATTAGCCCGGGTATTAAATTTACGAAATATAATTTCGGTATTGATGCTCAGTACCGTTTCCACCCTAGAATGTTTTTGAGAGGTACATTCTCATATGGTCGTATTAAAGGTGACGATGCTGAAAACTCCAAATTCCAAGAGGCGGGAGGAGACGTTTTCCGTAAACTTAGAAACCTTTCTTTCAGATCCCAGATTTACGAATTGAAAGCAGATTTGATTATAGATTTTTTTGAGCATCGCAGCAAATATCAGAAAAGACCAGATTTTGTTCCGTATGGGTTTATTGGAATTGCTTATTTTCATCATAATCCTCAGGCTCAAATTGGCGGTAGCGGTGCCTGGTATAATTTAAGAGAAAATTCGACGGAAGGTCAGGGTGTCATAGACGGCGCACCCAAGAAATACAGTTTACACCAAGTGGCTCTTCCTGTTGGTTTGGGATTGCGTTACAAATTAACCAAGCAATTGGATTTGTCGTTTGAAATAGGTTGGAGATTTACTACCACTGATTATCTGGATGATATCGGAGGTAAATATCCGGACAAAGTTCAATTATACAATGCCAAAGGTTTAACAGCGGTGCAATTGTCTGATAAAACTCCTGAGATCTATAACCAGGATGAGGCCTATATTGCTGCTTTGGCTACCTACGCTGGCCCTATTGTAAATTACAGCGAGCAACCAGCCCCAGATTACTTACTAACCAGCGCCGGCGAATTTGGAGCTGCTGGCGAGCAACGTGGCGACAAGAAAGGAAGAAGAGACGCTTATATCATTACAGGTTTCCATTTAACCTACATTATCCCACAAAAGGTAATCTGTCCAAAATTCAGATAATACTAACTTAAAAAAACCGTTATCTTTGCATGCTATTCCATTATAGTATGCAAAGATTTTTTTATGCCCTTTTGATTCTCCTATCAGGAGCTGCTCATGCCCAATTCAATGAATTTGGATTTGGAGTAGGTGGGTCTTCTTACACAGGAGATATCAATCCCAGATTCAGGCCCGCTGATATTCGGCCTGCTTTTACCTTGTTTTATCGTTACAACGTGTCCAAGGTCATTGCTCTCAATTTAAATTTTAATGCAGGAATGATTCGCGGATCCGAGTCTCATTCAGATGATCCACTGCCAGAGCGAAGAAACACATATTTCAACTCAACCTATAGCGCGGTAAGTTTTCTTACTGAATACAATTTTATCAATTTCAGAGATAAGAAAACGAATAGCAGGATCTCACCGTACTTGTGTGGCGGCCTTGCATTATATGGTACCGGTACCAATACGTATGGAAATGTTATGCCAGAGGATGTAGACGCTGATTTCTTTAAGGTTGCGATACCGTTTGGAGGAGGAGTTAAGTACCGGCTAACCAAAGTGCTTAATCTGGGATGGGAAGCCAGGGCCTATAAAACTTTCAATGATCATATTGATGGAGTATCCAAAGGAATCATAGGTTCCTATCTGACTGCGGATCCCAACGATATGGATTGGTTTTATCAAACCATGTTTACTCTCAGTTATACCATTTATGGGGTTAAGTGCCCATCCGATCAAAAATATCAATAAAATCGCTACCTTTGCCCCTTATTTGTAATCATGTCGATAAAGGAGAAACTTAATGCTGATAATATTCCCCAACACATCGCTGTTATCATGGACGGAAATGGGAGATGGGCGAAGAAAAAAGGAGCGTTGAGAATTTTTGGGCATCAGAGCGCAGTAAAATCCGTTCGCGAAATTGTAGAAGGATGTGGCGAGCTGGGTGTAAAACACCTAACCTTATACGCTTTTTCAACTGAAAATTGGAATCGCCCGAAAGAAGAGATACAGGGATTAATGCAGTTGTTGGTCGATACTTTGATGAGTGAAGTTTCCAATCTGCATAAAAATAACGTACGACTTAATACCATCGGGAATTTTCAGGATTTGCCGGATAAATGTCAGCAGCAATTAAAAGAATCCATTAAGCTAACCTCAGGGAATACCGGATTGGAGGTAATTCTTGCTTTGAGTTACAGCGGCCGATGGGACATTATGCAAGCCGTGAATTCCTTGCTGGATAAAGCAAAACTAGGTGAGATCGCTGGACCTTTATCCGAAGACCAGTTTGCAGCCTGTCTATCTACTGCCAATCGCCCTGATCCGGAACTAATGATCCGTACCAGTGGAGAAATGAGAATCAGCAATTTCCTGTTATGGCAATTAGCCTATTCCGAATTGTTTATCACTGAAGTCTTGTGGCCTGATTTCAGAAAAAAAGATTTATATGATGCCATACATCACTATCAAAAAAGAGAACGAAGGTTTGGATTAACAAGTGAGCAGTTATCTGAACAGAAATCATAAATAGAGCTTCCGGTGAAAAATTTTTTAAAATTATTTTCTTTACTCATTTCCCTACCTCTGTTGGCTCAATCGTCTGGGCAATGGGACTTTAATAACCCTCGAGAGTATACTATTGGAGGCATTACCGTAAGCGGCATCCAGTTTTTAAATCCTGGCACCATCATCGCCATTACAGGATTGAAAGAAGGAGACCCTATTACCATTCCTGGCGATAAACTCACAAAAGCCATACAACGCATTTGGGATCAGGGACTGGTAGGAGATGCTTCCGTAAGTATTTCTAGAATTGAAGGAAATCTTATTTACCTGGATTTTATGCTGAAGGAAAGACCACGTCTTTCCAAATTCGTCTTTGTGAAAGGAGTTAAGAAAGGAGAGCAAGAAGATCTTCTGGAAAAAATTGATCAGGCGCGGGGATCGGTGGTAAACGATGCCATGATTAAAAACACTCAGAAAAAGATTAAAAACTTTTACCTCGAAAAGGGATTTCTAAATACGGAAGTAAAAGTAGTGCAGGCGAAAGACACGATACTTCCGAATAATATTTTTTTAAGGATTGAAGTCGATAGAAAAGAAAAGGTTAAAATCCAGGATATCGATTTCGAAGGGCTAACAGCGTTTGAGGAGAAAAAACTCAAGCGTAAAATGAAAAAGACCAAAGAAAAAAGAGTATACAAGTTTTTTGTCACCTCAAAATTCAATCGGAAATTATACGAAGCAGATAAAGAAAAAATTTCGGAATTCTTTTTTGCCAATGGCTACCGCGATTTTAAAATAGCAAAAGACACCGTATATGCCGTTCGTAAGGATAGGGTTAGCATTAAGATGACCTTGGACGAAGGGAATAAATATTATTTCAGAAATATTTTTTGGAGAGGAAATTTTATCTATCCGACCAGAACACTCGATAGTATTCTGAGCATTAAAAAAGGTGCTGTATACAGTACCGATCTATTGCAACGACGCTTGTCTTTTAATCCCAATGGAGTCGATATCAGTTCCTTGTATCTCGATAACGGCTACCTGTTTTTTAGTGTAGATCCGGTGGAAATACATGTGGATGGTGACTCTATCGATATAGAGATGCGAATTTACGAAGGGGCCCAAGCCGTTATTGAAAATGTAACCGTAAGTGGAAATACTAAAACCCACGATCATGTTGTGCTGAGGGAATTGTACACCAAACCCGGCGATATTTTTAGCCGATCTAATCTCATTCGCTCACAGCGCGAACTTTCGGTCCTCGGATATTTTGATCCTGAAAAAATTGAAATCAATCCAGTACCCAACCCTGCCAAAGGAACGGTAGACATACACTATAGAGTGGAAGAAAAACCGAGCGACCAGATTCAGTTGTCCGGTGGATGGGGCGGTGGCTCCAATCGTCGCAATGGTAATTTTGTAGCACCCTCCGCAGGCTTTATAGGTACTCTCGGACTCGTATTCAATAATTTTTCTTTGCGCAATATTTCCAATACCAAAACCTGGGATCCCCTGCCTTCTGGCGACGGACAGCGTCTCAGTGTCAATTTCCAATCTAATGGACGCTCATATCAAAACTACCAATTGTCGTTCATGGAGCCTTGGTTCGGTGGTAAAAAACCTGTATCGTATTCTTTCAGCGTCAATCACTCGAGATTAAATTATTTTAATCCGGCAACCCAAGATTTTGACCAGCATCTCGATATTACCAATATCAGCACCGGCTTGGGACGACGCTTAAAAGTTCCGGATGATCACTTTACACTGAATAATTCCATCTCCTATTCCTTATATCATTACCGAAATTATACCCGTTTCAACGTAATTGGAATTGATACCGGCTATTCCAACAACATTTCATTGGTTACCTCGCTGGCCAGAAATAGTTTGGATGAATTGAACTTTCCAACAAGCGGATCGAGTCTGAATCTTACCGTCTCGCTAACTCCACCTTTTTCTTTATTCAATAACCTGAATTATGCAGACCCGAATCTTTCTCCACGCGATCGTTACAGATTTGTAGAGTATCACAAGTGGATGTTGGATATGGATTGGTACTCGCCATTGGTATCGGGTAAAAAACGCAAACTGGTGCTGCGATCGAAAGCAAATTTCGGAGTTATTGGATCGTATAAACGGAGCACTGGAATTGGTCCGTTTGAACGCTTTATGGTCGGTGGAAACGGTATGTTTGGTGTATTTGGTTTTATTGGAACCGATTTGATAGGATTAAGAGGATACCAAAATACCTTTTTGCCCTTTGGTAAATTTAGCAACGTAGGTGGCACAGTGTACAATAAGTTCGCTATGGAGTTGCGTTATCCGGTAGCAACCAGTGCAGCGCTATCACTTACGGTATTGAGCTTCTTCGAAGCTGCCAATACCTGGGATGAAAACTCTAAGTTCAATCCGTTTGATTTATATCGCTCCGCGGGTATAGGCGCCAGGATCTTTATGCCAGCCTTCGGTCTGATTGGTTTGGATTATGGATGGCCTATGGATGTGCCGCTCAATCAGCCGAGTTGGAAGCCTTATCAGGGTGCATTTACCTTTACCATCGGTCAAACTTTACGCTAAGGTTGTATGAAGTCGTTTTTTCTGATCTTATTGCTTACATTATCCTGTGCCTTGAGCGCACAGAAGTTTGGATACATTGATTCGGATCTCATCATGAAAAAAATGCCTGAATACAAAAAGGCACAAGAAGAGCTGAACAAGTTGTCGGACAAGTGGCAGAAAGAAATCGAAACTCAAAAAAAAACATTGGAAGATCTGAAGGCTCGCTTTGCCTCCGAAGAGGTTTTACTTACCGAAGAAATGAAAAAGCAGCGGCTGGATACTATTCAGGCCAGGGAGGCTGCCATGAGAGAAAGTCAAAAGAAAATATTTGGCTACGAAGGCCTCTATTTTCTCAAAAAGCAGGAATTGATTAAGCCAGTCCAAGACAAAGTTTTTGAAGCGGTAGAAAAAGTAGCCAAAAAAAATCAGCTTCAAATAGTATTCGATAAATCGGCCGATCTAGTGATGATTTACACCAATCCCATTCACGATTATTCGGATTATGTATTGGATGAATTAGGCCTCGGTGATAAAAACGATAAGCCTGATAACGAACGATATAACAACAAATATTAGGTTTCTCAGAAGAAAGGTATAATATTTGTCAATTGAACTTACTGAGGCCCTGGCCTGGTTTAGATATAGTAAATTAAATGTACGTTAGAATGAAAAAGTTTCTTGTAGTAATGTTGTCTTTGGTGCTTTCAGGTGTAGCATTCTCACAGGCTCCAGTGGCAGCGGCTTCCGCTCTGAAAATAGGATATACAAATCTGGATTATATTCTTGGTCAGCTTCCTAAAACCAAAGAAATAGAAACCCAACTAAAAGCTTACGAAACCCAATTGCAAAACAATTTGCAAGGGAAAGTAGACGAATACAAAACCAAAAGAGCGGCTTATGAGAAAGGCGCCAGCATGTTTACCGATGTGGTAAAACAAGATAAAGAAAAAGAACTTATTGCATTGGAAAGTTCCATTCGCGAATTTGAAGAAGAAGCCCAGACTTCACTGCAACAGAAGCAAGTAAAATTATTAGAGCCTGTGTTGGATAGCATCCAGAAAGCCATTGAGCGTGTGGCCGATCGCAATGGGTATACCTATATTTTCAGTACGCATGCTGATTTCGGTGGATCCGCTATCATTTTATACGCCCGCATCAAAGAAGACGATATTTCTAATTTGGTGTTAAAGGAGTTAGGCGTAACAGTACCTGCCGTGGGTGTAAAATCAGCTACTCCCACCAACAATACTTCCATAAAACCTTCAACACCGGTAATGCCTAAATAGGCAAGCGCATCCAATATTTTCAAAAGGTCCTGGAAACAGGACCTTTTTTCGTTGGTACACTTTTGTTTCTTCCACCGGGAGTAGACAGCAGATATTTCAAGTTGCAGTAAACGTTCTCCAGTCTAATTCCGGTTTAACTGGCTTTTCTCTGCAGAATCGAAGTGGGATGGAGAAAGTCCATGGATCCTAGAGCCATGGACGGTAATCCCAAAATAGACCAGCATTTCGTGTATTCGATTCCTTCTGAAGCCTTTGATTTCCCCAAAACTCAATACCCAAACTTAAGTTTATAATGAGGGCGTGTCCCTGCGTGGCGCTTATGGCGCCACGGGGCCTGGCCTTCGCTGCAAGCCTTTGGCGGCGGGAGAAAGCTCATGGATCGTAGATCCATGGCCGGTAATCCCGACTTAGAAAATCATGGGCTTAGAAAAGAATTTCTTTTATTCGATTCCTTCTCAAGCCTTTGATTTTATTAGTCGTTTGTCAATAGAAGAATTTCTATTGACAAATTAGGGTTGAAACATCCGGGTAAAATAATTCCTGCGTACGATTCCCCAATGAAGCTTTGGCATTACAACCTTAGTTTCTAACTTTGAGGTTTATAAACCAATGTGTGATATGTTGAATAAATATAGTTCAAGACTTACTCAAGATCCTTCGCAGCCGGCCTCACAGGCTATGCTATACGGAGCAGGCTTTACCGAAGAAGACATGAGTAAAGCGCAGGTAGGAATTGCCAGCACCGGATACGAAGGGAATACTTGTAACATGCACCTCAATGATTTGGCCTTGCTAATTAAAGAAGGGGTGAAGCAAGCAGGTCTTAAACCTATTCAATTCAACACGATCGGTGTGAGCGACGGGATGTCTATGGGCACCGATGGCATGCGCTTCTCTTTGGTTTCCCGCGATGTCATTGCCGATTCCATTGAGGCAATTACCTCTGCCCATTATTACGATTCCTTAATCACCGTGGTTGGGTGTGATAAAAATATGCCAGGGGCTGTAATGGCTATGGCACGTGTGAACAGACCCAGCATCATGGTATATGGCGGCACTATTCGCTCCGGGGTTTGGAAGGGCGAAAAACTCAATATCGTTTCCGCCTTTGAAGCACTGGGAAAAAAGTTTACCAACGCTATTTCGGAAGAAGATTTTAAAGGGGTGGTTATGAATGCCGTTCCTGGAGCAGGTGCATGCGGAGGAATGTACACAGCTAATACCATGGCCTCTGCCATTGAGGCCCTGGGATTGTCGCTGCCATACAGCTCATCGGCACCAGCCATCAGCGATAAGAAAAAACAAGAGTGCCTGCACGCCGGTAAAGCCATGCGCTTGTTATTAGAAAAAGATATCAAACCCAAGGATATCATCACCTACGAATCCTTGTGCAATGGCATTCGTGTAGCCATGATACTTGGCGGTTCTACCAACCTTATTCTGCATTTTTTGGCTATCGCTAAAACAGCCGGAATTAAATTTACATTGAAAGACTTCCAGGCCTTGAGCGATAAAACACCCATGCTGGCAGATTTAAAACCAAGCGGTAAATACATGATGGAAGACCTCGACAATATTGGAGGTGTGCCTGCCATTATGCGCATGATGCTGGATGAAGGCTTATTGCATGGCGATTGTTTAACCGTTACTGGTAAGACTTTGCGTGAAAACCTTCAGGAATACCCTGTGTTGCCAAAAGAACAAGACATCATCCGTCCACTTTCCAACCCAATCAAGCAAACCGGACATTTGCAAATGCTATGGGGTAATCTGGCCCCCGATGGTTCCGTGGCGAAAATCACCGGAAAAGAAGGTGAAAAATTCGAAGGCACAGCCATCTGTTTTGATTCGGAAGAAGAACTTAACAAAGGTATTGAGCGTGGAGAAGTAAAAGCTGGAAACGTTGTGGTGATCCGATATGTAGGTCCTAAGGGAGCTCCGGGAATGCCTGAAATGCTGAAACCAACGGCATTGATTATTGGTGCTGGCTTGGGCGATAAAGTGGCTTTAATTACCGATGGCCGTTTCTCCGGGGGAACCCATGGCTTCGTAGTTGGACACATTACTCCAGAGGCTCAGGAAGGTGGTACCATTGCCTTGGTTAAAAACGGTGATAAAATCATTATCGATTCGATTACAAATAAATTAGAAGTATTGGTATCTGAAGCAGAATTAGCTACTCGCCGCGCAGCATGGGTTAAACCTGCTTATAAAGCTACCTCGGGTATTCTTTATAAATATCTGAAAACAGTATCCAGCGCAAGCGAAGGCTGCGTGACAGACGGAAACATCTAAGGAAAGAAATAAAAAATATGTTTCAATTTGAAAAGCTGCAACGATTTAGCTCGTTGCAGCTTTGTTTATTCGGGGCGTTTTTCTAATTTTATTTTTATTGAACAGAATTTTTTATTCCTCTAGTTGCTATGATTGACCAGGTTCTCGACACCATTGCTTCCCGCCTTAATTCGTTTTTACAGGCAAAATGCGGTTTGCCGGAAGACAAGCCTGTGATGGTAAGTAATATCATTGACCGGGATGGTAATTATGCTTTTGGAGAAAAAGGTAGTGTGGTGATTTCGCTGATGCAAATTCAGGAAGAGCGGGTAAATGTAAACGTGCCCCGCCCAGTAGGAACGCAGCCTACCGTAAGCCTCAACCTGGTCGTTATGTTTAGCTCTTTCAAGTATACAGAAGCCGACTACTTAACTTCTTTGCGCAATTTGTCGGGAGTGATTTCGTATTTCCAAGCCAATCCGCTCATGACACCTTACAATACTCCTGACTTGCCGATGGAAATTGAAAAGGTAAATGCTGAAATGCTTCCGCAAGAAGCTATGAACATGAGCCAGATCTGGGGTATGAATGGCGGAAAACAATTTCCGGCAGTGCTTTACAAATTCCGTATGATCATCATCAATGAGGCCACACAAAACTTTACAGCAGGTCCATTGAGTGGAATTTCCTTTGAATAGGAGATTAAGGGCGTAGTTATTTTTTATTTAAATCATTGTTTTTTAGGTATTTGTATTGTTTTTATATCTCTTGTTGGTAGTATTTATTCTTAATTAATGCCACATCCCAGTTGAATTAATAATTACCTTTAATCCCACGTTATAGGTAAATCATTAATAAATGAAGCCAACTATTAAATTAAGAGGAGCAGAATACATCGTAAAACTCATTGAGTTGTTGGATGCGAGAGATTTATTCGCTTACCCCGGAGGGGCCATTTTGCCAATTTATGATGCATTGGCCTTCAGTAAACTTAATTCAGTATTAGTGCGACATGAACAAGGAGCTTCATTCGCCGCCAATGGGTATGCCCGAGTGGCCGGTAGACCTGGCTTTTGCCTCGCTACGTCTGGGCCTGGAGCTACCAACCTGGTTACAGGCATCGCGGATGCCTACGCCGACAGTGTTCCCATGATTGCGATTACCGGACAAGTTCGGTTGGAACTGATAGGTTCGGATGCCTTTCAGGAAACTGATATCACTGGGATCTGTATCCCTATCACGAAAAAAACATTCCTGATAAGAAATTTAGAAAGTGCGGCTCAAATTTTCCAGGATGCCTATCGCATCTGTCAGGAAGGAAGACCAGGGCCTGTGCTTATTGATATTCCCCGCTCCGTACAGGGCGAATTCATTGATTTGGAAGAAGACTGGGAATCTAAGTTTATAGTTCCGGAAATTCGTAAGATTTACGAAGTATCCCCTTCCGATATACAAAAAGCCTCTGAGGTTTTGGCTTCTTCGAAGAAGCCTCTCATCATCGCAGGGCACGGAGTACTTCTTTCCAAAGCCTGGGATGAATTAAGAAATTTCGTTCATCGGGAGAATATTCCTGCGGTCACTACCATCTTAGGTATTGGCGCGCTGGAATACAACGATCCATTGTTTTTCCAATGGCTGGGTATGCATGGCATGAAATACGCCAACCAAGCTGTTCAGGAAGCAGATCTCATCATTGCCCTCGGGATACGTTTTGATGACCGTATCACTGGAATTCTTTCCAATTTTGCTCCCAATGCTAAAATCATCCATTGCGATGTAGACAAGAGTGAGCATAGTAAAAATGTCCCTACAGAAGTATTTTTGCATGGGGATGTTAAAAAAGTTCTTTCCGCATTACCAGAAACGCTCCATGCCGATAACCAAGGCTGGCGTGCTTCCTGGGTGCAACACCTCAATGAGCTTCGCGAAGAATATCCGTTGATGCCAGCTGATTTTTCCAAGTTCAGCGAAGTTTCTGCCTTGAAGGTCTTAGAAGAAGAAATGGCTTCTGATGCGGTAGTGACTACCGACGTAGGTCAGCATCAGATGTGGTCGGCACAATACTTGGTGCGTATGAAACCCAATCATTTCCTCACCAGTGGTGGTTTAGGATCCATGGGATTTGGGTTACCGGCTGCCATGGGGGCTCAGGCCGCCATGCCCGAAAACGATGTTTGGTGCATCACCGGCGATGGTTCTTTTCAAATGAACTTGCAGGAGCTCATCACGTGCGTGCAAGAAAAGTGGCCAGTTAAAGTGCTTGTTTTGGACAATGCCTACCTGGGTATGGTCCGTCAGTGGCAAGAACAATTCTATGCTAAAAATTACAGCGGAGTAGAATTATTGAATCCGGACTTTGTAAAAATGGCAGAAGCGTTTGGCCTGGAAGCCTGTTCGGCAGATAATCCTGAACAACTGCGGGAAGCAATCAAACGGGCCCATCGTTCCAAAGGACCATTCCTTATTCATGCGCGTGTAATGAAGGAAGAAAATGTTTGGCCAATGGTGGCTCCGGGTACTAGCTTGTCAGATACCATCTACTATCCTAACAAAGTAGTGAAAGAGAAAATAGTGAAATAATTCATTTACCTAAATTATAAAAAGCGGCAGCCGAGGTTCGTTCCGGGCTGCCGCTTTCATTTTAGGCATCAAGCACTGGGATATTCTGAAGACTTATTAGGGAAAAAATCGTATATTGCATACGCTTAGCAATTCCTGTCTGAGGTAAGGAGGCTAAACCGGTTGTTTGTTCCCCCAAATTCAAATAACCATCAACATCCCAAACACTGCCGCGGTTGCCATGCGCACTGTAACGGCTAGCTTGCTTATGAATAACAGCTTAGAGCAAATTCTTGAGAAACAGAATTTAGAAATTGAACGGAAAAATAGGGCATTGGATCAATATGCCTACATTAATGCGCACCAATTGCGCGCTCCCATTGCCCGGATTATTGGATTGGTTGAATTATGTTCTCACCTGGAGTTGTCGGACGAGGGGAAAGAAATTATTGCTCGCATGAAATCAGAATCCAAAGAACTGGATCTTGTGGTGCGTAATATTTCCAAACTCATCCACGAAGCCGACAAACCTGGAAAATAAGTAGGTTTCAATGTTCTATTTAAATCCAGAGTATTCGAATAAATTCCTCCGGCATTTTATACGTTTATGTCCGAAATCCGTCACATGCTTGCAGCGGTTCGGTGAGGATTTCTTTTCTGCAGAGCGGTTGATTCCATTTCTAATTCCTCTTCAGATACTATTTCTTTCTTCACAAATTTAGCTAACTTTCCAAGAGCAGTTAGTGACCCTTTTATTGAGTATTTCAAACGAATGAAAGGCTCAAAAAAATGCTCCTACACATTAAAATTTCTGTGCATGAAGAAGTTTTTGGTTTTGCTGGCAGCGCTGCTGGCCGCTTCCCTAGCTTGGTACGGATGTACTGAAGGAAAGGCCAGCGAAACAAGTTCCAAGAAAGGGCTGGCGCCCTTGCCATCTCTCCGTGAAGATGAATTGTTCAACGAAGATTTGGTTTACGATTTTCTTTTCGATCAACACGAACGGAATACGGATTCCGTAGAAGCCCGGAGCAAAGAAGTACAACTCAAGGCAGTAGATCTTTTGCAAAATAAAAAGCAGGTGGAAGAAAGTATTCCATTGTTTATTTCTTCGCTGAAAATTTTTCCGTCGGCCAAAACCTATAAGCTGCTCGGAGATGCATATTTTCAGAAGCACCAATTTCAAAAGGCACAAGCTGCTTACAATCTTGCCATTCGATTGCAATACCAACCTTTGGGCGAAACCTATTTTAACATGGCTTGTATGGAAACCGAAACCGAATACGGGGATGTTGGCGGACTTTTACAGCTTGCATTCCGCAATGGTTTCAGCGATTCTACCCGATTCGTTTCAGAACCCTATCTGAAAAATTTTAGAGGTTCGCGCACCTATTCTGCGTTATTCATGAAACATTTTTCAGCCGACCAGGCACGTCGGAATCCTCATTTCCAGGCATTCTTATTTTCTTTTCCAACGCTTAGCCTTCCATATTCCATGCCCGAAAGCGAGGTTGGTGCAGCCGATTATAAAAATGATTTGGCATACGAATATTCCGACTTTATTGAAGAGATGGAAAATGTAAGTTTTGGGAGAGATGTTTCCAATGTGTTTATTGCAGAAGGGATATTAGCTGAAACACCTTCCTACATCGTGCTTTTATATAAATCAGTAGAAATGTATGCCGTTTATCCTCCAGTGTATACCATGATGGCGAGTTATCATGCCTCAACAGGAGAATTGATCGATAAAAAAGTATTTGCCTGTAATTGTTCTGCAGAATCTGTACAAGTTGGTCGTTTTGATGGATCAACAATTACTGTAGAGCAAAAGGAGCGCGTTTGGGAATCTCCGATTACAGAAGTATCCATCGAAAAAAATAAAATAAAAGAGTACCGCACGAAGTCTACTACCCACTATACCATTGAAGCAAATGGCAGATTTAAAAATCTTACAGAAGTTGCACAATAACGGATTTTATTGGCTGATCGCAACGGTCTTTTTTTGTTCTTGTAATAAGGTACAGAAAGATGCATCTGTAGCCGTGGATTCCACTTACGAACTTTCTGCCAGATTGCGTCCTTCCAATTTGTATAAAGCGGATTCCGTAGCTGCGTTTATTCGGTCGCTAGGTACGCAAAATCAAGAAAAGGCGATCGCATATATGGAGAAAAGTAAAGCTCTGCGCGATCAAAATCCGGAGGAAGCGATCTATCAAATTAAAAAGGCTCTTACCTTGTACCCGGAAACGTCCTGGTATAAATCGTTGGCAGAATTGCTCATGGAGTTAAATCAATACAATGAAGCACACCAGGCATACTCCATGTATTTGCTTTCCGAAGAAAAACCAGGCAAAGAAGAAATGCTTTCGATTATTAAAGCCGCTATGTTAGGAGATCGGGTGGATGCGCGCTATGCTATTGGAAAAAGAGCTCAGGAATTGGGAGCCACCGCCGAGGATATTAAACAATTGGTGAAAGATCCGGAAATTCAACACAAGCTTACCCCGGATGATATTACAGATTTTCTACGCTTTATCGAGGCCGTGAACAGCGAGGCCGATACCTCCGTAGCCAATTATGCCATGTTTCTTTCCGCTTTCAAAGAAATTGAATTACCCTTACAAGTCAACGCAACGGATATAACAAAACATACATATTCCGAAGAGTATTTTGATTACGATCCCTCCAAAGATTACAGTAACTTTTTGTACGAGCGATTGGAACAAGTGAATTACTATCCCGATTTCGATTATAAGTATACCTTCAGAATGGGCAATTACAGAGCCGTGGTGTACAGTGCCGACACATCCGCTCCGGCGAGCTTACGTCAAAACCGCTGCATTATCCATCGCCTTTGTGTATACAGCTCACAAGGCGAGTTACTTTCTTCCTATCCGATTGGAATTCATGCCGGAGAACAATTGGTGGGATATGAAATTCTGCCCAATGCTACCGTAAGGATGCTGGCCGCACGCAGGGTATGGAAAAATCCGTTTACCAAAAACGACATGGCGAACGAAGTTCTTCAGGTAATCCCCACCGATACCTTACTGTTATCGCTGGACGAAGATGGGTTATTGAAGACTCCCTGATGCCTGCCCCATATTTTCGAAAGGTATACCTCTATTGGGTGTTCGCCTTGCTCATCTTCTTTTTTTCATTCCTGATGATCAGGATCACAATTCCATATTTTTCATTTTCCAACGAAGTTGATTTTCTATTAGTCAAACAAGAGCTACTCTCCAATTGGGCATGGAGAATTTCTTTTTACACACACATTGCTACCAGCCCTTTGGTTTTGCTTGCTGGGGTTATACAATTTTATAAACCCTGGCAACAAAAAGGAGCGCTCTGGCATCGCAGAGCGGGCTTTGCATATACCTTCGCCATCCTTTTTTTGGCAGCACCTTCAGGCTTGGTAATGGCCTTTTATGCCAACGGTGGTTGGCCTGCCCGAATTTCCTTTTTACTCATTTCTATGTTGTGGTGGTTTTGGACTTGCCGGGCTATTCTTCGCATTCGCAAAGGCGATTACAAAGGACACCAAGCAGACATGTATCGCAGTTACGCGTTAACCCTGAGTGCTATTACACTTAGGCTCTATGTATGGCTGCTTCCAATGATTTCGGATATCCGTGGGGTAGAGATGTATGTATTAGTTTCCTGGATGAGTTGGATTCCTAATCTGATAGTAGTTGAAAGATTCCTGCACCGCAGGATTTATTCCTGAATTCTAAAAGGAGAATATCTTTCCACTTTTTTCACGTACATACCTTCGATTACTAAAAAATAGTAGGTAGAAATATGTACTTTTGATCAGAAATGAGATTGCACCGAAATTGGAGAGTGGTAGGTAGAAGTTGTCAAAATTCAGGCAACCTTTTTGAGGAGTAAAAAGCATGATGCACGTATTTTTAATATCATTTTTCAAGCGCTTACTGTTATTGATGGCCACCTTGCTTCTGTGGATAAACAGCACCACGGTGGCTTGGGCGCAAAAAGAATTATTTCTCCGCAGGAGTTACATCAATGCACAAGGCGACACGTTGAAGTACCGATGGTATGCCCCCCAGCAGAAAGGTGAAACAAAATTACCGCTGGTTGTTTTTTTACATGGGGCTGGGGAGCGAGGGTCGGATAATGAGGCTCAATTGTGCAATGGAATTTTCACTTTTGTAGATTCTGCTAATCAAGCCAAGCGCCCGGCCTTTGTGCTTGCTCCCCAATGTCCTTCTGGCAAAAAGTGGGTAAACGTTGATTGGAAGCTTGCATCGAATCAAATGCCAGATTCTGTTTCTGTGCCGCTCGGTATGCTGCTGGAATTGGTGAAGCAATACAAAGATAGTTTGTTTATCGATGACACGAGAATATACATTGCAGGATTGTCTATGGGAGGATTTGGCACCTGGGATGCAATTTGCAGGGAGCCTGCTTTGTTTGCTGCGGCGCTTGCGGTATGCGGTGGCGGAGATGAAAAGATGGTGTCACGCATCAAGGATTTGCCGGTTTGGGCCTTTCATGGAAGCAACGACAAGGTTATTATACCTCAACGAAGTGCCAATATGGTAGCAGCGCTAAAAAAAGCTGGAAACAAAAAAGTAAAATATACAGTATATCCTAAAGTAGGTCACAATAGCTGGACGCCTACCTTCGCCAATCCGGCGGTACATCAATGGCTTTTTCAGCAACGCAAAAAATAATTTCATGAATGCCAATCCATATCCTAAGGTAATTCTAGCGCTGACAATAATTTTTTTGATATTGGCAGCTTATTCTTTTTATCCGGGCGATGTAAAAGTAGCTACCCTAAAGCTTAAAAAGACAGAGCTCCGCGAATATCTGAGTCCCGCCTCAGATTCAACCCTGGGCCCTGCCGGCGATAGCCTGCAGAGCGTTGGCACGGCAAAGGCAACCGCCAATACCAACACCGATGGCCCCAGGATACTTCCCAAAGATTCCACGTATAAGCCGGAGCGACGCAGCATGGACACTACGCGTCAAACGTTTCTGTTCATTGGTGACTCCATGCTCGAAGGATTGCGAAGAAGAATGTACGACTATTGCAAAGAGAACGGGGATACCATGGTTACGGTCATCTGGTACAGTTCTTCTTCCCTGTGGTATGGAAACAGCGATACACTATCGTATTTCATTAAGAAATATAAACCCACCTATGTCCTGCTGTGTTTGGGTGCCAACGAACTATTTATCCGCGATATTAAAAAAGACAGAGCTTCGCTAGTAGCCAACATCGTTCGGCAAATGGGAGATCTTCCCTACGTTTGGATTGGTCCGCCTAACTGGAAGCCCGATACAGGAATCAATGACTTGATAGTGAGTTACGCGGGCAGCGATCATTATTTTGAATCCAAAAAACTCACGTACGCACGCTCCAGGGATGGCGCACACCCTACTTTGGCTTCTGCCCGCATCTGGATGGATTCGGTGGCCAGCTACATCGTACACAAAAGTTGTTGTCCTGTCAAGTTGAATCGTCCGGCACGCTTTTACAAAGGACTTCCTGCCACAGTTATTTTGCAACCCAACCCTCCACCGGGCTTATAAGAATACCGCCATGCTCGAACGTATAACGAATCTTTTATCGTATCATCCGGAAGCTCCGATGATCTTTAATACCGGTGAGTTTTTATTTTGTTTTATAATTTTCCTTTCTGTTTACGCCATTGTATACAAGCATACGGTATCGCGGCTTTTATACGTGCTTGGCTTCAGCTTATTCTTCTACTATAAATCAAGCGGCTGGTATCTCTTGGTTTTGATGGCTACCATATTCACCGATTATTATTTTTCACTTTTGCTTTACCGAACCAAAGCCAAATCATTGCGGACATTCTATTTGATATGTGCGCTGGTAATAAGTTTGGGCGTTCTTTTTTATTTTAAATACACCAATTTTCTGCTGCAAAATATTTCCAATCTGCTGCAGCAGCCATTTTCTCCCTTAGATATAATACTCCCTATTGGCATTTCCTTTTATACCTTTCAATCAATTTCCTACCTCGTAGATGTATACAAAGGAGAGATTGAACCTCGCGAGAGCATGCTCGATTACTCATTTTACATGACCTTTTTCCCGCATTTGGTGGCGGGGCCTATCGTACGGGCAAGCTTATTCTTACCACAGATTCGGCAAGAAGTGGTGATTAAAAACTCCGACTTGAATTACGGAATGTATTTCATTATTAAAGGGCTCTTTAAAAAAGCGGTATTGGCCGACTTTGTCGCACAATACAACGATCTGATCTTTGGGGCTCCGGGCACCTACAGCGGCTTCGAAAGTTTGATGGCCATCTATGGCTATGCCTTACAAATTTACTGCGACTTTTCAGGGTACTCCGACATGGCCATTGGCATCGCCAGGTTAATGGGCTACGACTTGGGAGTTAATTTCACGTTGCCTTACAATGCCGCTTCCATCACTGAATTTTGGCGTCGTTGGCACATGTCTCTTTCGCTGTGGCTGCGAGACTATGTATACATTCCATTAGGTGGCAACCGCTTGGGTAAATGGCGTGCCTATCTTAATCAATTTTTAACCATGCTGATTGGAGGCTTTTGGCATGGGGCCTCTTGGAAATTTGTGTTTTGGGGAGCCATGCACGGACTTGCCTTAGGGCTTCATAAATGGGTAAGTGGCGACAATAAAAAGAAATCCACGGGCCTGGCTCGTGCTGCCAGTATTGCCCTTACATTTCATTTTGTCATTGTACTATGGGTGTTTTTTCGTGCCGAAACTTTTGAGGGCGCAATACTTATTTTAAAGCAAGTTTTCTTTGATATGGATTTGAGCTATGTGGGGCCTTTTATCCAAACCCGCTCCCTGGTATTTTTCTTTATTATATTCGGACTGTCGTATCATGTAATGGACAATCGCTATTTTCAGCAATGGAAAGATGCGTTTAGAGATACACCTTTCTGGTTTAAAGTTCTGGTGCTGTTGCTGGTTATTCAAGGCTACATACAATTGAGAAGTGAGTCTGTGCAACCGTTCATCTATTTCCAATTTTAATGATTGCAGAGAAGGAAACCAATTCAATACCATTGAGCGATCGTAGCCTGGTTCTGGCCATCGTGCTATCCGCGTTGATTCCTCTCTCCATACAGGGGCTCAGCGCTTATCAATACAACGACATTGACATGCTTCCTTTCTGGGAAAGAAAAAAGGATGTCAATTTTATTCCTCAGGATTTTTTTACCAATGCTTCCCAACTACCCAATGCACGACATGTGTGGGGATATTTGATTCATGCCTTAGCGGCACTTTTTGGAGGCCACTGGTATGGGGCCTTGTACTTTGTGAAGCTATTGCTGATAATTGCCATTCCGGTTGCCTACTTCTTGGTTATTACCAAATGGCTGCATCAATTGACCTCAGAGAAAAATAGTGTCCGGAATTTATTCGTCGCACTGGCTTGCATGCTCATGTGCAGCAACTCGTATGCCCCTCATTTTTTTGCCATGGCCTGGTGGCCGCCCCTGCAGCCCGATGCCAATGCCCATAATCTTTCGATACTGTTTGGCTTGCTAGCACTGCACAGCTTTCCTCATTGGAAAGCGATCCCCGCTCTTGTGGCCTGTCTGGCCTTGCATCCCAGTCTGGGAATTTTTTTTACGATGGTTTCAGTCTGGTATTATTGGAAATCCTTCCGCAATGATCTCTTACTTTCGGTTGTTACCTTAATTTCCGTGGTACTACCTTTAGTAGCACAGGCCTATTTTTTTAGTCCACAAACACCCCTGGACGTTTCCAGCTTTTTTAAAATTTACATCGAGTACAAGCACGCGCCACATTATTTACCTTCCCAGTTTGGATCCATGGCCTTCAGTACCAAGCTCGTGTATTTCTGGGTGCTGATTCTCTTGCTCGGAGTGGCGGGGTATGCCTGGAAAAATAAAATACATTGGTTACTGAAAGCCAGTGCAGTTGTTTTGTTGGGCTTGCATGCAATTCTGTTGATTCAATGGATATGGGTAGAGAAATATCCGGTAAAATTCTTTTGCATCCTGGGGCCCAGTCGCTACCTGCTCTTTACGGCATGGGCATTGATTTTAATGTATGCCTACTTGTTTGCTACCTGGATGCCAGATCGGGCGATCCGAGGGCAATCGTGGGGCTGGATAAGTTCCTTAAAGGTGCAAGGAGGAATGGCTGCAGGATGTGCCGCATTGTTTTGCTACGTGCTTTTTTCCATCGACAATCCACCGGTAGAAAAAGACAAGCCCTGTTTGGCCTGGATTCGATCCCATACGCCGCCTGATGCGGTTATCGCTACTCAGGAATTTATCATCGATGAAATGGATGTGCGCTATCTCGCCAGACGCGCTGTGTTTGCCGGAGAGTGTTTTCCTTTCCACGAAGACGCTTTTCTGGAATATTACCATCGGGCACGTCTTATATATGGCGATAAGAAAAATTGGACAAGGCAATCAAACCCGGTACTGCACCGGTATTCCCATTACCAACAATTACAACCTTCGGATTGGATAGAAGCGTCTTCCCATTTTACACTCGATTACTTCATTCTGGAAGCAAAATCCTCCTACCGCATGGCTCCCGTGCATCCCGTGTATGCGGATGCAGACTTTTGCATTTTTTCGATGCGTGATTTAGTGAGGGAACCAAGTTTTCGGCGGTCTCTCCTTGGCCAGGCTGCTAACTAAGTTTGGGGAATTGGAATACAAGCTTGTCACTTAGTTGTTTCAATTTCTTCATGCCAAACTTCCTCCAGGCTAATTTTTTCCTGCGACTTGGCAGGCATCTTAGTTTTTTATTAAATTGGACCTCAAATGACCAATTTCCTATGTCGTTAGACTCTTCATCCCACTCCAGCTCTGTAGATAAGCTCAGCGCTGCAGGTTTGCTCGTTACCCTCGGGATTATTTTTGGAGACATCGGTACTTCCCCATTATATGTGATGAAAGCCATCATCGGTTCAGATCAAATCAATCCGGATCTGGTGCTCGGTGGGCTCTCCTGTGTTTTCTGGACGCTTTTTATGCAGACAACCATCAAGTATGTGATGCTTACCTTGCGCGCCGATAACAAAGGAGAAGGAGGGATCTTTTCTTTGTTCGCCTTGCTGCGTCGACGCAATCCACGCCTGGTATGGCCAGCCATTATCGGTGGCGCAGCCTTGCTTGCCGATGGCATCATTACACCACCCATTTCAGTATCCTCCGCCGTGGAAGGTTTGAAGATCAGAATGCCGGAAATAGATACAGTACCCATCGTTATTTTCATTCTGATTTTATTATTCCTTGTGCAGCGCTTCGGTACTAAATTCATGGGAAGCAGTTTCGGCCCCATCATGTTTATTTGGTTTTCCATGCTTTTTATTTTGGGCGCCAATCAAATCCTGAAAGACCCTACCATATTTAAAGCCATCAATCCCTATTATGCCTTTAACATGTTGGTTAATTATCCCGGTGGTTTCTGGCTTCTGGGTGCTGTATTTCTCTGTACTACTGGGGCAGAAGCGCTCTATTCCGATCTCGGTCATTGTGGGCGAAAGAACATTCGGGTGAGTTGGACCTTTGTGAAAATTTGTTTACTCGTAAATTATTTTGGTCAGGGTGCCTGGTTACTCTCTTCTTCCCGCGTTGGAACCTACCTGGTAGACCCTTCCGGTGATCCACATTCCAGCATCGCCCTCAATCCGTTTTTCGAAATCATGCCGCCCTGGTTCCTTTGGATAGGTATTGCGGTAGCTACCATGGCTGCCATCATTGCCTCTCAGGCGCTTATCTCCGGATCCTATACACTTATCAGCGAAGCCATACGGTTAAACTTGTGGCCCAAAGTACGCATCGTGTATCCTACCAATCAGAAAGGTCAGATCTATGTGCCCAGCATTAACTGGCTCTTGCTGGCCGGCTGTATTTTCGTGGTACTCTTGTTTCGCGAATCCAGCAACATGGAAGGTGCGTATGGATTGGCCATCAGTTTAACCATGCTCATGACGACGCTCCTGTTGTCGTATTGGTTACTTATTCTAAAAAGGGTGCATTACATTTATGTGCTTGGAATGCTGTTGGTTTTTCTTTCTATCGAATTAGCATTTCTGGTCGCCAATCTTAAAAAATTCCTGCACCTGGGATATGTAACCCTGCTCATCGCCGGTTTGATTATGATGGTGATGTGGATCTGGTATGCGTCGCGAAAAATTAAAAACCGACTTACAGAATTTGTGTTGTTGGAAGAGTATCACGATATGCTCGTGGAATTAAGCCACGATATGTCCATTCCTAAATACGCTACACACCTCGTATACCTTTCCAGCGCCGATAATCCCAAGCATATCGAATCGAAAATCATGTATTCCATTTTTAATAAGCAACCCAAACGCGCCGATGTGTATTGGTTCGTGCATATTGATGTGGTTGACGAACCTTATACCATGGAATATAAGGTAGATGTAATTTTGCCTAATGATTTGGTGCGCATCGATTTTCGCCTGGGATTCCGGGTGGAACAGAAAGTGAATTTGTATTTCAGAAAAGTGGTGGAAGATATGGTGCGTAACAAAGAAGTTGATTTTACTTCACGCTACAATTCACTTAAAAACAGAAATGTGATTGGTGATTTCCGCTTTGTCGTATTGGAAAAACATTTGAGCCACGACAACGAACTTACACCGTTGGAACAAATTGTGATGGACGGACATTTTCTTCTGAAAGAAATGTCTTTGTCGGAGCCAAGTGCCTTCGGCCTCGATACCAGTTCCGTGGTGGTGGAGAAAGTGCCTTTGATTATTTCTCCTAAGGATGATTTTGAACTGAAACGCGTACAATAACTTCATGAGTCGCAATGCGAAAATTGTAATGGTAACGGGGGCTCTGTTTGTGCTGGTGGTCATTGCTTTTACCATACACATGGCATACCAAACAAGCCCACCGTGGGAAAAACGCAAGCAAACCATTTACAAATACCGACTCGATCACACCACCAAACGTTTAAAAGACAGCAGCCATGTGGAAGGAAGAAAATAATGCCCTATGCAAATCCTTTGTGTTCAACGATTTTTCCGAAGCCTTTGCTTTTATGACACGCGTAGCCATGCTGGCAGAAAAAATGGATCACCATCCTACCTGGAGCAATGCCTGGAACAAAGTGGATATTCAACTTTCCACACACGATGCAGGCAACATCGTAACCGATCGCGATCGTATATTGGCCAAAGCCATTGATGCCCTCGTATAACGAATTTATTTCCTGAAGAAATCCACCCCTATGTCTTCCTTTTCTGCATCTCTTGTTTTAGTTCCAACACCCATCGGAAATCTCGATGACATTACGTTGAGAGCGCTTCAGGTGCTTAAACAGGTAGACCTCATTTTGGCCGAAGATACTCGCACCAGCCGTTCGCTGCTGGAACATTTTCAGATTAAAACACCTTTGCAAAGTTACCATGCCCACAACGAGCATGCTGTACTAGCTTCTCTCGTAAACAGGTTGAAACAAGGGGAACACTTCGCCTTGGTTACCGATGCCGGTACCCCCGGCATTTCCGATCCTGGATTTTTGTTGGTTCGCGCCTGCATACAGGCAGGCATTTCCGTAGAAAGCCTTCCCGGAGCCACCGCCTTCGTGCCAGCCCTGGTCAACTCAGGCTTACCCTGCGATCAATTTTTCTTCTATGGCTTTTTACCCCATAAAAAGGGCAGGCAAACAGCCGTTCGATTTATTCTTCAATCGGAATACACAACCGTGCTTTACGAATCTCCACATCGTATGATCAAACTGTTGGAGCAACTGAAAGAAGAGGGCGGTGCAGAACGTTACATTTCCGTATCGCGAGAGCTGACAAAAAAATTTGAACAAACCGTTCGAGGATCTGTAGAAGAAGTACTCGCACATTTTATACAACATGAACCCAAAGGGGAATTTGTTGTAGTCGTTTCAGGATTGAAACAGTAGAAAGTCTGCTTTTCCATGCCGTTTTCCTTACTTTATTGGTAATCCCCCCTATTAAATATTTTTTTCTTTAAAAACCTGCTTTTCTCACTAAACACGCAGCCATAAGAACAAAACATTCATGGATCGCATATCCATCAACGCTAATCCTGGCATTGTAATGTACAGGCTCCCCCAAAAAAAATCTTTTTAAAATCCGGGTTAAAACGTAACCCTATGTTTCCTTGTGCCGTTTATATACTCAGATTTAGTTGCTTTCATAAGTCATAGTGTTTGGGGTCCTAATAATATCAGACGGATATTATTAGGATTATTTTTTTTTAAGGCTTTTAGGTTTTATTCCATCCGCAGCCAGCCAAACATATATTAATCCGGCTTTTCTCGATAGAAGCGAAGCGCACTATGGAGAAAGCTCATGGATCGTAGATCCATGGTCGGTAATCCCGACTTAGAAAATCATGGGCTTAGAAAAGAATTTCTTTTATTCGATACCATCTGAAGCCCTTGATTTTAGTAGTTGTTTTTCAATAGAAGAATTTCTATGGAGAAATTAGGGTTAATTTTATTTCAATACCCTCAAAAATTATGGCAATTCCCTGGTTTTATGGCATATAGGTATCATTAACCTAATTGTTAAGATCGTGATAATCGTTTTTTATGCAGCTAAAGCTCTAACCATCGCATTGCCTTTAGCCAGTATTCAAACTCCAGATTTTAAGTTGGGCGTGTCCCTTGTGGCGGAGTGGCGCCACAGGCGCCACCACCACGGCGGGCCGGGCTATCGCTGCAAGCCATGGCGCTTATTGCGCCATGGCTTTACACTCTATCCCTCACGCAACACTAGCCATGTTTTAGATGGAATTCTCCATAGATTTTTTTCCCGAAGCCTATAATTTCTTTGTCGGGATTACCGCTATCGATCTAGGATCCATAAGCTTTCTCAATAGAAGCGAAGTGCACGATGGGGAAATACCGGTTTAAAAAATAAATTCGTTTTTTTTGCGCAGAAGAACAACCCTGGTACAAAACCCTCCGTATATATATTCAGATTTAGTTGCTTTCATAAGTCATAGTGTTTGGGGTCCTAATAATATCAGACGGATATTATTAGGATTATTTTTTTATGCCAACTCAGGAAATAAATTTCGCAACCTCCAAGGTTAAATTTTATAAAAACAGGAAAACCTTAGACCAAAACCCTCCGTATATATACTTAGATTTAGTTGCTTTCATAAGTCATAGTGTTTGGGGTCCTAATAATATCAGACGGATATTATTAGGATTATTTTTTTATACCAGCTCATCAAATCATTTCCACAACCACCAAGGTTGAAGACACAAAAAAAGCAGCGTTTTACGCTGCTTTTTTAGGACCTCCATAGAAATTTTTCTATGGAAAAACGACCAATAAAATCACGAGATTACTTGCCATGGATCTGCGATCCATGCGCTTGCTCCATCGTACGCTTCTAGGGGTTTAATTGGTGATTTTTACCGGGAATGTCACCTCAATATCAGTATCGCCAATAGAGCTGTCTCCATTTCCGGTTTTGGGTTTGTCCTCCGCCTGATGTTTCAAGGTCACCTTAATTTTTCCGATTCCAGTAGTATTACCTGTAACTACTTTGGGTAAAATTCCTAAAGGTACATTATTAGCATCTACATCATAGGATTCATAAGAAATGGTAAGTCCGGCAATTTCACTGGAAACGAAAAAGAATTGATGCTCATCGTCTTCTTCCATCACCTCATTGGAAATGGTATCTGCCGGATTTTTCGTTTCATCCAGCAATGTAATCACTGTTGTGTAGGTCGTATTTGCTTTCAAACGGATCGTATCAATGGTAGGGGCATTTCCTCCTTCACCATCCACATCTTTGAATTTGAATTCACTAGCATTGGAGCCTTCGGTGAACGACCACAACAAGGTGGTAATTAGTTCTGTTTCATTCGGATTTACCGGATTTTCTGGTTTTACTTCTTCTTTTTTCTTGCAAGAAAATGCAGCCAATACAAGAGCTGCCGATAACATTACTTTTTTCATAGAGTTGTATGGTACATTAAAGTGAAACATGATTAGATTGTTGATTGAAATAAATTCTGCATTTAAGGTAAATGACTCTTCCAGTAGCATCCGCAAAGTAACGGAAGCGATCTAGATAGTCGCGGTAGCGCGTGTTTAACACATTGTTAATCCCTGCACTCCACCACAGGCTTACTTTCTCTTTGTTTCTTGTAAATCCTGCTTCCAGGTGCAACAGCCAATATCCATCCGGCGCTGCGGCATAATCCTGGCTGGCCGAAACTTCCGTTTTCCGGAATGTTTTCTGAACACTGGCTTGTGCATATGCCGGATAATTCAATTTCTTTTTCCCCATCAGAAATCGTAATTCGGCCTCGGCACGAGCTGGAGGACTTAGAAAAATAACTTCTCGTTCCGGCACCAAACGGCTGTTGACCACACTTCCTTTTCCTTTTAATACCCATCGTGCCCGAACGGTGTCTTGAATCGATACATCACATCCTGTAAAGCGGGCGTGATGCTGGGTGTAGGCAAACGTAGGAAAGGCACCACGAATGGTTAAAGTAGAAGGGAAGATGGGTCGTAGATAAATGAAATCCTGTATGTAATTTTGATACACTAAAATTTCACCCTTTATTTTTTTAGTATGAAAAGGCAGGGAAAGGGAAGCCGAATAGGCCTTCTCCGGAACTAAGGTAGAATCGCCCAGTTCCACAGAGGCTGTTCCATGATGCACACCATTGCTGTACAACTCACTTACATGCGGTGGACGAAATCCGGTAGATAAATTTCCGTATAATTTTAAATGAGGCCGTAATTCATAATTCCCACCCAAATGAATAGCTACATTTTGAAAAAGATGATCGGGCGTTTGCAATTCATTCCTGCGGTAATAAAAAACCTGAATGAATTTTCGCTCGGCACGAGCTCCTATTTCTGCCTGCCAGCGCTTGTGTTGCCAGGCTTCGGTAGCGAATACCGCTAAGGTAGTACTCTTAAAATTAGGAATAAAAGGACGTCCCAGGGATGCATTGCTTTGTTGAGCATAAAACACACCCAAGGTTCCGTAATGTTCGGTATGAAAATTATGTTCTGCCAGTACCTGCGCCTGATGCGTGGAAATGCGCATATCAAGCTCTGGCAAATTTTTACTGGCCAATTCGTCGTTGTAAGG
This sequence comes from Cytophagaceae bacterium, assembly GCA_025454925.1. GTDB lineage: Bacteria > Bacteroidota > Bacteroidia > Cytophagales > Cytophagaceae > JALONM01. Next base: position 31,698 of record JALONM010000019.1, on the reverse strand, counting down.
ACGATGCTTATCGAATTCTTTACGGTCGTTGTATTGCAGAGCATAATAAGAACTTACTTTCAACCAGGTGCTTACTCTGGCAAAAGCTTGCGCTTTTAGTAACTCATGGGCTACAAGCTGGTAGGGGCGTTCAATGGATCGGGTCCAAGAATCAATGACCAACGGTTTTTCGTTTTGAATGGCGCGGTTTAGGTCTGTTAAATTCCCGATGTGTGCTGCAGAAAGAATTCCTACTTTCGTATTGAATTGACTGTAATAAAAGTCCAGCCCCCATTTTCTTTTTTGCACTGCCAGGCCATAAGAAAAATTGTATTCCTGAAAACCAGTATTACTCAATACATAAGAAGGTGTTCTGGAATCGCCTGCCTGGCGGGTAGAAGCTTGCAGGCGCCCGCTAATTAATTTATACCGGCCTTCCAGTTTCCCTGCCGCACTCAGCATTTGATTATTATCAAACGCTGAGGTCTGAATGGCCCCTTCCAAACCATCCTTTTTGCGGTAGGGATTTTGATCTAATAAGATGACTCCTCCCAATGCATCGGCTCCGTAACGAACGGAGGCTGCACCTTTTATAATACTGATCCGGTCGAAAACAAACGGATCAATTTCCGGTGCATGTTCCGATCCCCATTGTTGACTTTCCTGGCGAATGCCGTTGTTCATCATCACTACCCGCTGTCCGTAGAGCCCTTGTATCACAGGTTTAAATATGGTGGGACCGGTTTGTACGACCGTAACCCCCTCTATCGAACGCAGTTGTTCTCCCAGCGACAAGCCTTGGGAACGTAACAAATCTTCCGAGCTAATACTTTGCTGGCGGCGCAATTCTATTTTATTTTTTTTCCCTTTTACAATCACCGATTCCATAACGCAGGTATCGCGGTGCAGATTAATGTTTTCAAGGCGACTTTCACTCAGGAAAATTGTATAGCGCAGTTTTTTAAATCCAGGATATACACACTCAATCAGCAAGGTATCCGCGCATAGATCATGGAAGTCGTAATTTCCGGCAATGTCACTTGTAACAAGGCGGTTGCCCACCGAAACCTTTGCTCCTTGAATAAAGCTCCCATCTTCTGCATTAATCACTCTGCCCGATAAATGCAGATGGCAGCGTTCCTGACCGAAAGCCGAAAGGATTGCCAGCAGCAAACTGGAATAGAGCCACGCTATGCGCATGTTGAACAATTAAAATAAATGACAGGAATAAGATGACAGGGGGGAGTCCCCCGATAGGAAAGCCGCTAAAGCTTATGGATGAATAGCTAGCAAAGGGGGGCCTCGTGATTTCTGTTGAAATACAGGTACAAAGAAAATTGCTTCAGTACTAAATGTATAAGGAATTTGTTGCTGAAAAACGGTAAACAACAACAGCAGCAAGGCGGGTACAAGATATAGAGTGAACGCATCGAATTTGCACAGGATGCACGCTTCTTCTTCCTGTGCGAGCACGGTGGCAGCGGTGGTAAATTCAGCGTGTTCGTGTTCTTCGTGGTCATGCCACAGATGCACCAACACTTGCGTAAACAACACAAGTCCTATCAATGCAACTGTCAATATGCGCGAAAACCCCTTCACAGCGCAAAGGTAAGAATAATTGATTAAAATGCAATGTTGTTGCATTTTGGCGTTTATGCCAAGGGTCTGTTAGGGAGGATGATTTCGAACCGGGTACCTTTGTTAGGCTGAGAACTGACGGTAATACTGCCACCAAGTTTTTCTACGGTTTGTTTTACGATATATAATCCAAGCCCCGAGCCAAAGGACTTTTCCGAGGCTCGGAAGAACATTTCAAAAATCCGGGGCAGGTATTCTTTTTGAATTCCAATGCCATTGTCTTCGATGAGGATACTAACCTTTTCCTGATCGCCGAGGATTTGCACCTGCACAAAGGGTTTTCGGTCAGTATGATAGGATTGATATTTAATAGCGTTCGAGAGCAGGTTATTGAGAAAGATGAGAATTCTTTTGGAGTCTGAGTAAAAAGGAGCGGCCAACCGGATGTCTTCACGAAGATTTACACGCTCAGCATCTTCCATAAACCTCAAATGTTCTTTGGCTTCGGAAAGCAAAAGGGCAAAGTCAACTTCTTCTACTTCAATGGCCAGACGCGAATTTCGTGAGAAGTTGATAAGGTCACTAATGAAGTTGTCGAGTTTATGAGCACTTTTTTCAATTAACCCCAGGTATCTCTTTTTTTCTGTTTCGTTGGCCTCGGTTCGTATAATAGAGGTAAGCCCGAGAATGGAACGCAAAGGAGCACGTAAATCGTGCGAAGCCCGGTATACAAAGCTGTCTAATTCAAAATTGGTTTGGATAATTACGGCTTCGTTGAGTTTGCGCTGGGTAATATCGCGGGCAAAAACACTCACTCCGATTACCTCGCCAAGGCTGTCCATGATTGGGTTGTAAGTGATTTCGTAAAAAAGATTTTCCCGGGTTTCGGAAAACCAGGAAAATTCTGCCGTTACACGTTTACCTTTTAATGCACTTTTATGCAGTTCCAGCCATCCGTCTTTTTCAATGTCTTTAATGGATGCAATCAGATTATCGCCGTTAGTCAGTTCAATCTGGTAGTTATTTCGAATTAAATTCTTGAAGGCACTGTTTGAAGCCGTTAGCGAATAAGATGTATCGATCGACCAAACCAAATCGCTCGTGTTTTCAATCAGGGAAGTAAGCTTACTTTCACTTTCAATGAGGGCTTGTTCTGCTTGTTTGCGCTCGGTAATGATGGTTACATTCAACAGAACTTTGAGAGGTTCTTTATTTTCATTCCGCTCAACAATGAGGTGGCGGTTGTTGACCCATTCGTAATGTTTATCTTTAGTCCGTAGTCGGTATTCCAACGAGCCCACCTTGTTGTTGTTTCGAGTAAGAAACTTGGTCCAATGCGATTCTACGTATTCTACATCGTCGGGATGTACGATGTCGCGCCATATTTCAGGGCCCAGCATTTCGGTACTTTCGTATCCGAAGATGTGCGGGCGGTTGATGTAGGTGATTTTTCGCTCAGAGAGATCAATAATATAAATGATGTCCGGAGAGTTTTCCGCAAGTTGACGGAAACGGCGTTCGCTGTTTTCGAGCACTATGGCTTTGCGCTTGCGCGAACTGATGTCTTTGGCGGTATAACAAATACTTTTAACAGATCCTTTATTGTCAATGATGGGAAGAAAATTGAATTCCATCCAAATATCATTGTTCGCCTGTGGTTTGATCAAGCGTTCGGAAACTACGTGTTGTCCGGTTTTGGCACGTTCAAACTCATGAACGAATAACTCCTTATCGATTACATAGTCCAGCACATTACAAGGCAATTCCATTTCTTTCCCAAAGAGCATGAAACATACTTTCTGCGCTGCCGGGTTGGCTGCAATAACTGTATAGTCTGGATTAATCAGTAAAATATTCTGGTCGCTGTAATCAAAAATTGTTTTAAGATTTGCCTGCGATTGAAGTAATGCTTTTTCGGTATTTTTCTTTTCCGTGAGATCACTGAACACCACCAGGTGCATACCGCGAAATACATTGGCTTTACCAGTAAATTCAATGTAACGCAGCCCCTGGTCTGTATTAAATCGATAAAATCCTTCAATAACGCCCGAGTCCATGAAACTCTTCCAATACCAGTCGTTCTGTTCTATGGTATTGTGTGGGAATAATTCAAACACCGTCATACCCTCAAAATCGGGTCGGTTGTAGATGAGACATGCAGCCTTGTTCCATTCTACAAATTTGCCGGTAGAATCGCAGATTAAAACGCCTTCACTCAGGTGATCATATAAACTCCTAAAGCGACTTTCGCTTTCGCGAAGGCTGTTAAATTCTTCCAGAAAGGAATCTATTGAAGATAATTCCAATCGGAGCAGTGTTTGGAGTTTTACTTCAGCCCGCATGGCTACTGGCCTGGAACCATGAAGTGAAACAGAACAAAGAAACACTTTTTTCTTTTTCCGCAAGGAATCAAAATTGAAAATGTCTCCGTGGCAATCGTACAAGGTAAGTGCCTCCTGGTAGTTGGTATTAAGTAAGGAAGACCATTCCACTTCGCGGTAGGAGCCCATTACCGATAGAATTTTTCCATCCTGATTAAAATCTATCAGGACGTTCCAATCGGCGCTATGGCTTGTGGCTTGCTGCATGCTAGGGTTTTCGGATAATCAGTTTTTCACCAACTTTTAACTGGTTATCTGTTTTGTTATTCCATTCAAGAATTTCTTTTGGACTGACTTTGTATAAGGTAGCTATTTTATACAAGGTTTCACCGGCCAATACGGTATGTAAGGTTTCTTTGTTTTCGGGAATTTCTTTTCCAACAATTAGAGACTGCCCAATGTTTAACTTATAATCCCTCATTTGGTTCCATTCTACCAGGCTGTCGTTTGGTATTTTATAGAGCCGCGCGATGGAGAATATTGTTTCTCCTTGAGCAACAGTATGATATTTCCATTGGTCCTGTGTTTCTTTTTTTAAAGTTCCCTGTGCCTGGGATGTGTCGGGAATGTCAAATTTTTTCAAAATTTCTTCGGCACTCAAGGTATCCCGCGCTGGCAAGCTGGGCACTTTTGGGGCAGGTAATTGCCGCATTTCTACCGGTTTGTTTTTAGGTCTTTTGGTGCGAAGGTACAGCACCCTGCCAGGCACAAGCGCTTCTGTTTCATCCATTCTGTTTTTGTCGCGCAAGGCCTCCATGCGCACACCATAGTTGTGGGCTATTTCCCATAGGCGTTCACCATACTGCACGGTATGAAACAAGACCATGGCTTTGTTTCTTTTCTTTTCGAGGTAGTAAAAAGTAAAGGGTTTAACTTCCTCAAAGGATTTCATTTCATTGAATTCAAAAAATTCTTCCCGTGTAATTCCACCTTTAAAAGCCAGCTTGGCAGGGGTATCGCCGCGGCGAGCCAATATGACTTTGGTTTTATTTACCACTACTGTATACACTACATCGCTTTTAATAGGTGCCTGGTCAAGGGTTTGGAAGGATGCCTTTTTTATTTTATTTTCTGAAGCCAAGGCGTTGGATGGCTGGTTGTATTGCTCTTTCTTGGCAAAAGGAACCGGCAGTATGACGGAGTAAATTTTATCATCAGGTACTTTATCTGCCTTCAACCACCGATTGTATTTCTTCAATAGCTCCAGATCAATCTGCTGTTCCTGGGCAATTTCCGCCAGCGATTTATTGGCACCATCAATATATTCTACCAAAAAGAGATCCATCTTTCCGCTGCGACCAATGGTATTTTGAAAAGCGAGTTTGTGTGCGATAAAACGTAAAACATACCAATGAGTATTTTCATCAATCTCCATTTTACGAGCGCCGTAATAGCGTGTATCTACCTTGTTTTTTGCCCCTGTAAGACCCAGGTTATAGGAGAGCAGAGCATACACCCAATTGTCAAAGGTTTGGTTGTTGCGCTTCAAATATTTTATGGCACCGCTGGTAGCCGCGATAATGTTTTTACGTTCGTCGACTTTACTGTCTACCCGAATGCCTACTTCAATGGCACTTTCTTTTTTGAACTGCCAATACCCCACAGCGTTGCTGGACGATACCGCATCCGCATCCAAACTACTTTCCTGCAAAGCCAGGAATTTAAAATCGGTGGGGAAATTTTCTTCCTCCATTAATTTTTCCATCAATGGGAAATACAAATTCGCCAGGTCGATCTTAATCTGCGTATATTTGGGTAATTTCATCAACTTGTTGACATCGTCCTGAATGATCTTTTTCGCCGCTATTGTTGGCTTCAAAATCATTCCTCCAAATTCAATTTCGTTTGGAACTTCTACCATGGGAAGCTGGGCTTTCAGCACCATGGCCATACAGATCAATACTACCTTAAAGAAAGGTCTTGGAGCGTGCATTCTGCTAAAGAAAATATAGGTAAAACTACTAAATTTTACGTAAAACGAGCAACCCGTCGCGGACGGGCAATAGGGTATTCTCTACGCGGGGATCGGCATGCACGAGATCGTTAAATCGACGTATCACGTTCGTGTCTTTGTCTTGAAATTCTTCGTTTGCCACTTTCCCATTCCATAGCACGTTATCAACCAGAATCAATCCTCCAGCAGGCACCCGATCAACCACCAGGTTAAAATAGTGTTCGTTATTCACCTTATCGGCATCGATGAATACCAAATCAAAAGAACCTTCTAACGCTGGAATCACTTGAAGCGCAGGGCCAATTTTCATGTGCAGCTGAGTGGCCCAGGGCGACTGCAGCCAATAAGACCTGACCATGTCTTCCAATTCTTCGTTGATGTCTATGCTGATGAGCATGCCGTCTTTGTCCAGGCCTTCTGCCAGGCACAAGGCGGAATAGCCGGTAAAGGTGCCAATTTCAAGAATTTTTTTGGGACGAAGCATTTTACTCAGCAGCGCAAGAATTCTTCCCTGCAGAGGACCGCTCAGCATGCGTGGTAATAATACTTTACGCTCTGTTTCATACCGTAATTTCGCCAGTAATTCCGGCTCTCCGGAACTGTGGGCTACCACGTAGCGCTCGATATCTGGATGAACAACCATCATGATTCAGGTATATAATCTAAACGGCTGAATTTTTTTTCATTGAGGACTTCGTTGGCCACATCGCATAGCACCTCTGCGCTGATGCCATCAATGGATTGAAGCAACCGATGAAGGCTTTCGACTTTTCCCAAATCCAACATACTTTTGCCCATCATTTGCATAAAGCTCATGTTGTTTTCTTCGGCCATCGCCAGTTGCCCTTTGATCTGTTCTTTCAATTGGTGCAATTGCAAGGTGCCGAGTTTTTTTTCACGCAGCAACTGCATTTCTTTGCGCACCAGTTCCGTTGCTTTTTCCGTATTCTTTTTTTCAGTTCCGAAATAAATGTGAAATAAACCGGTATCTACAAAAGGAGTATAATTAGCTTCCACCGAGTATACGAGGCCCTTGCGTTCGCGCAGGCTCATGTTCAGGCGGGAGGTCATACCCGTTCCACCCAGCAAATGCGTAAGCATAAACAGCGGAATGCGGTGTTTGTGATGAAGCGAATACGCAGGCACTCCCAACATGGTATGCGCTTGCGTAATGGGCTTATGTTGTTCGAGGTGCCTGGCTTTATAGCCCGAAAATTTCTTACGCTCGTAAGAAACCCTGGCCGTTGGTAAATCCGATAAATAATGACGACACAACCGTTCTACCTCTTCCGTCTTTAAATTGCCTGTCAGGGAAAAAATAAGACGTTCATTAGAAATTCTATTCGCCAGGAATTTTTTGAAATCTTTTTGGGTGAAATGAGATACCGTTTCGTTTCTGCCCAGGATGTTATGGCCTAAGGGGTGGTTCCCAAACACCAATTGTTCAAAATCGTCAATGATGGATTCTTCCGGAGAATCCTGGTACATGGCCATTTCTTCGAGTATTACTCCTTTTTCTTTTTCAATTTCTTTTTCGGGGAAGGTGGAAAAAAAAGTGATGTCGCGGAGTAATTCCAGGCATCGTTCAAAATGCGTATCCAGGGCCGAGGCATGAAACCAGATTTTTTCTTTGGTGGTGTAGGCATTTAAATCGCCGCCTACCACTTCCAATCGGCTAAGCACATGAAAGGATTTTCGAGTTTGTGTGCCCTTAAAAGCCATGTGTTCCCAGAAATGAGCCAGGCCTTCCTGAGCCCAGTCTTCATCGCGGCTACCAATGTCAAGGGCAAAGCCACAGTGCATGATTTTGGTATTTTTTACCGGTCTGAATATTACACGGATTCCGTTTTTATATTGAAAATGTATCAGTTCTTCGTTCATGGTATCAACTATGGATCCTTGGTGGCATCAACGGTCTACTTCTCCCATCACAAAATCCAGGGATCCTAGGATGGCAATCAAATCCGCCAGCATAACGCCTTTGGAGATGGCCGGTAAAACGGAAAGATTATGAAAGCTGCAAGCCCGTACTTTAACACGTACAGGCACATCGGCTCCGGCGCCCGTTCCGGTGCGGAAGAAGAAACCAAGCTCGCCTTTGGAATTTTCAGCACGACAATAAAAATCTTGTTGTTTTGGCCGGATCTTTTTAGGTACCAAGGCCTGAGGGTCAAAGCTGCGGTCGCGCTTCAGATCGCCGGTAAGGCGTTGCAGGCATTGCTCTATGATCTTGATGGATTCTCTGCATTCTTGTACTCGCACAAAATTTCGATCCCAGCAATCTCCTTTTTTTCCCATCGCCCCCGATCCAATCGGAATATCAAATTCCAGTTCCGGGTACACCGAGTACGCGTCTACACGACGAAGGTCAAACCGCAGGCCAGAACCGCGCAAGCAAGGGCCCGTAACGCCATACGAAATCGCCAGATCGAGCGGAAGTACACCAATGGAAGCAGTGCGTTCAACAAATATTTTATTGTCAACAACAATCGTTTGTAATTCCTCCAACTTAGGTTTTAAATACTTCACCAGTTCCTGGCATTGCTCTTCAAAGCCAACTGGAATGTCGTAATATAAGCCTCCAATCCAAATGTAGTTGTATAGCATCCGGGCGCCCGATACCCATTCCAGCATGCGGTTGATGTGCTCACGGTCGCGCATCAGCCAAAGAAACGGAGTAAAGGTGCCAATGTCTAATCCGTAGGTTCCGATTGCAACAAAATGCGAGGCAATCCGGTTGAGCTCGGCTACCAGCACTCGGATGTATTCTACCCGTTTGGGAATCTGTTGGTCGATGCCGAGCATTTTTTCCACGCCCATGGCATAGGCATGTTCCGAATTCATGGCCGCTACATAATCGAGTCGGTCTACAAACGGAATAATCTGATTAAAAGGGAGCTTTTCGGCGTGTTTTTCAAAACAGCGATGCAGGTAGCCCATGTGCGGAATCACTTCCTTGATGATTTCGCCGTCGGTAACTACCTCAAGCCGCAACACACCATGCGTCGAAGGGTGCTGCGGTCCGATATTTACCAGCAATTCATCAGGCTCCAGGCTGGAAAGCTCTCTGACCAATGGCTCTGACTTGTATAAGTTGCCCGGTTCATATCGGTATTGAATTCGTTCCGTTGACATTTTTTCTTTTGATTCCATTTCCGGAAATCAATACCGGACTTTTATGCCGTGATAATATTCTTGTTCTGTATAGTCTTTGCGCAGCGGAAAGCCTTCCCAATCTGCAGGCAAAAGGATTCTTCGTAAGTCGGGATGATGCAGAAACGTGATTCCGAAAAAATCATAGGCTTCTCGTTCGTGCCACTCTGCGGTGCGCCATACAGCGCTTAGAGACTCCACCCTAGGTTCCGTGCGGGGAATTTCAATCTTTAACACCAGGCTGTGGTGGAAGGGAATGGAATATAAATGATATATGACTTCCATTGTTCCTTTCTCCGGTCCATTGTCTATGGCGGTAAGGCAAGACAATGTATCAAAATAGCAGGAAGGATGCCGTTTAAGGAATTCTGTTACCTCCAGCAATCGTTCGGGTGCCACCTGCAACTGTGGTTGCAGGTGTTGGGTATGGCTGGCCAGCATCAACCCTTCACCGAAGGTTTCTGTAAGCAGAGAGGTCAATTCGCCGAAATTCATGCTTGTTCCAGTTTTTGTAATTCCAATGCGGCCAGCGGGGCTCGCAGTGTTTCCTTGCGTATTTTTTCCTGTAATTTTAAAATCCCTCCAATCAGGGCTTCTGGCCTGGGCGGACAACCAGGTACATATACATCTACCGGAATTACTCGGTCGACACCTTTCACCACATGGTACCCATGCTCCCAGTAAGGGCCTCCGCAGTTAGAGCAAGAGCCCATGGAAATAACGTATCGAGGCTCCGGCATCTGATCGTACAGTCGTTTTATGCGATCTGCCATTTTGAACGTAACAGTGCCGGCAATAATAATCACATCGGATTGCCGGGGTGAAGTACGCATCAATACACCGAACCGGTCCAGGTCATAAGAAGAGGCAAACGCCGACATCATTTCTATGGCACAGCATGCAATGCCAAACCCCATGGGGAAAAGCGAAGACAACCGTGCCCAGTTCAACACATCTTCAACGGAGGTAAGGATAACTCCTCCTTGTTCAAACTTATGATCTAAGAGACTTTGCATTATTTCTTCCGTTCATATTGCCTGTTGATCTCTTCGTACAAAGCCCCAGGCACTACAGGTTCTATAGTTTCGGGTTTAGGATCAGGTTTTACCCATGCCAGATACCCTTTGCGCCAAGCATACGCCAGGCCTGCAATAAGCATTCCAAGAAAGAGGGTGATTTCTGTGATCGAAATCCAAATCCATGAAGTGCCAAAGGTAGCCAGGCTTTCCGCATCCGAAAATAAAACCGCCCAAGGGAACAGCAGCACCAGCTCCACCTCAAAAAGAAGAAACAATAGCGCCACCAAATAAAATCGAACATTGAAATTGGTCCATACATTTCCCACCGGGTCTTCCCCACATTCGTAGGGACTTAATTTGTTTTCATCCGGACGGTTGGGGCGTATCATTCGTGCAATGCCTACCACCAGCAACACAAAGGCAATTCCTCCAAGGATAAAAATTAAAATTCCACCAAACCGGGATAGATACTCGGGCGTCATACAACAAAACTAAGACATTCCCGCTAAATCTTGTAATGAAATGCCAACAAATCTACGCATCTAAGCAGTCCCATACCCACAAGTAACCTTTTGCAAACCAGTTCAATACCCCTTTGATTGTATTTTTATAAACCGTAATGTGTATATTTACGAGCTGTGCTCGCGGAACTGTGAGTACAGGTCTTTTGTTCTTGTGCATACAAAATGCGGCACCGCGTGTTGAAGAATACCGGCTGGCATATTGCAGAATCTAAATGAATGGTGGGATGATTGAGTTACCAATAATACCGAGCGAAAACCAGCGCAAAGCAAAGCCCGACTGGTTAAGGGTTAAACTTCCAATAGGAAAAGCGTATGCAGAAGTCCGTTCCATTGTGGATGAGCATAAGCTGCATACGATCTGTCAGAGCGGTAATTGTCCGAATATGGGAGAGTGCTGGGGGGAAGGTACGGCTACGTTTATGATCCTGGGAAATGTATGCACCAGGAGCTGTTCATTTTGTGCTGTAGCTACCGGAAAGCCGAATGAATATGATACCGATGAGCCTCGCCGTGTGGCCGAAGCCATTAAATTGATGCGTGTAAAACATGCCGTGATCACCTCCGTAAACAGAGACGAACTGAAAGATCGTGGTGCAGAAATCTGGTATCAAACGGTAGTAAAGGTAAAGGAACTTTCACCTTCCACTACGATTGAAACGCTGATTCCGGATGTAAAAGGAAGTTGGGACGCCTTGGCACGCATGATCAGCGGCGGTCAGGAGGTGGTTTCGCACAACATGGAAACCGTAAAGCGCTTGTACCGCATTGTGCGTCCTCAGGCAAAATACGAACGTAGCCTCGAACAAATACAACGCATAAAAGACGCTGGCAAACGAACCAAATCCGGCATTATGCTAGGCTTGGGAGAAACGGAAGAGGAAGTATACGAGGCCATGGATGACCTGCGAGCACATGGTTTGGATGTGTTGACTTTAGGTCAATACCTTCAGCCTACTAAAATGCACCTGGAAGTAGCTTCGTTTATCCATCCGGATCAGTTTGCCAAATATAAAGAAGAGGGCCTGAAGAGAGGTTTCAGTTATGTTGAATCAGGTCCATTGGTGCGTTCTTCCTACCATGCTGAGCGACATATTTAACTCTCAGGTACGCATTCGAGAAAGAAGCTCAGATAAAAGTTTTATAGGTCGAACGACCGCTATATAATTGCATATGTCAACACAAATCGTTCAAGTAAAAAAAGTTACGACACACCAATTACAGGAAATGAAAAATCGTGGAGAAAAAATCTCCATGCTTACTTGTTACGATTATTCCATGGCTAAGATTGTGGATGCGGCAGGCATTGATGTAATTCTGGTGGGAGATTCCGCCTCCAATGTTATTGCCGGACATGAGACCACATTACCCATTACGTTGGATCAGATGATTTATCATGCTTCATCGGTTGTGCGTGCGGTAGAAAGGGCGTTCGTGGTTGTTGACCTGCCATTTGGTTCTTACCAGGGGAATTCTTCGGAAGCCTTGCGCTCTGCTATTCGCATTATGAAGGAGTCGGGAGCACATGGCATTAAGATAGAAGGGGGACTCGAGATCAAAGAATCGGTACTTCGAATTCTCAGCGCAGGAATTCCAGTGATGGGACATTTAGGCCTTACACCACAATCCATATACAAATTCGGAACGTACGCCGTGCGTGCGAAAGAAGAGGCCGAGGCGGCCAAGCTCATGGAAGACGCCGTATTGCTGCAGGAATGCGGATGCTTTGGATTGGTGTTGGAGAAAATTCCTGCTGAACTAGCCAAGCAGGTAAGTATCCGATTAAGTATTCCGATCATTGGCATCGGTGCCGGACCTTTTGTAGACGGACAAGTATTGGTGACCCATGATATGCTCGGAATCAATAAAGAGTTTCAGCCTCGTTTTCTTCGAACCTATGCTGATCTTCACTCCATCATGACCGATGCGTTTAAAAATTATATTCAGGATGTGAAGACTAAAGATTTTCCGAAAGAAGGAGAATATTATTAGTACTTGTTTTTCCTGCGTACTTTTTCTATCAAATCGTTATTTGCTGCCTGTTTTTTGCGCCAGGTAATTGTAGTCGTACAGCAGCACTTCCAGGGTTTGCATGGGCGACATATGCGGAACTTCCGCATGTAAATCCCTTACTTTTTTTGAAAGTTTCACTACACGTTCCAGTTTTCCAGTTTTCCTGGCATAATCAACGGTCTCTTTTATAAGATTAATGTCCTTGTCACTAAATTTCAATACTTCAAAAAAAACAGGTTCATAATCCTGGCGGGTAATAAGTTTTAATACGGTATCTTCCAGCCGGGCCCTTTTTCGAATTTTTATTACCGTCGTTCCGGCAGCTAAGTCCCCAAACCTTTGTTCGTTGCGGTTGGAAGCCATCAATACTATTCCGGCGAATAAAAAAGAATCGGCAATTCGCATCATCCAACGCATAAAATACTCGCCAAAAGATGGGGCTGCTCCATCCAGTTTTATAACTTTTAGTTGCATGATTTTTTTTCCTGGTGTTTGACCATTTAAGAAAAATTCCATGTACCAATGGTAAAAAAAGTTGGGACCTATAAAGACAATATGAATCAGAATGGAAGTAGAATCGCCCCACAAAAACGATGGGCCTGCTACCTGGCTGGCGGTAATATAACCAAACAACGTATAGGCCGTAGCAATGGCAAAATCAATCATAGAAGCCATGAGTCGGTCGCCCACACCTCCCAGTTCAAATTCCAGCAATACATTTTGTGTTGTTTCTATTTGAATTCTGGCCATAGCTTAAAATTATAAAATTATGCGGGCTTGCAAGCAATTTCATTTAAAATTTGCGAAACGTATTTCACTTTAGTACATTGATCAACGTTTCGTAACCAGATGAGAGAAGCATTATTTTTAAAAAATAATTATCAGAAATGGAAGGAAGCTGAGGAAATGTTGCGGCATCCGGATTCCACAGCCCCTGACCGCCTGGCCGACATGTATCTGGAATTGAACGATGACCTGGCTTTTGCCCAAACCAATTATCCCACCAGCAAATCTACTATTTATTTGAATGGTATCACCACACAGATTTACCAGCAGATTTATAAAAACAAACGCGAACGAAGCAATCGCCTTGTGGAGTTTTGGATAACTGAGTTGCCCCAGGAATTATATAAAGCTCGAAAATACTTTTTTTATTCTCTCCTCCTTTTTGGATTAGCTACCCTGGTAGGAGCCATGAGTACGTATTACGATGAAGAATACGTGCGCACCATTCTGGGAGATGAGTACGTAAACATGACCATTTCGAATATCGAAAAGGGAGATCCGCTCGCAGTATATGGAGGGGACTCGGAGAGTAGCTCTGCGTACAGAATTACGCTGAATAATATTCAGGTTTCATTCATGGCCTTTGTGTTGGGTGTTTTCCTTTCTCTGGGCACGGCTTATGTTTTATATATAAATGGAACCATGTTGGGCGCTTTCTTTTGTTTCTTTTACCAACGGGGAATTTTAGGTGCCGCGCTCATGGGAGTCATGATTCATGGCGTGCTGGAGCTTTCTGCCATCGTTCTGGCAGGCGGAGCAGGTATTATGCTTGGCAATAGCATATTGTATCCAGGTACGTATAGCCGCATGTTGTCTTTTGCAAAAGGAGCAAAAACCGGAATTAAAATCATCATCGGACTCATTCCTCTCTTTGTAATAGCCGGCACACTCGAAGGATTTGTGACTCGGCATTATGCTACCATGCCCTTTGCGCTGAACGTTTTGATTTTAGTGCTTTCTTCATTAATTATCCTCGGTTACTACCTGGTATATCCTATTTGGTTGCATTATAGTACTAAGTCCGCTGCGAGCTCCATAAGCCTGGAGGTGACTCAGGGAACCGCAATGCTCGAAGGAACGGAGGAAGAAGTATGAAACAGGTCGTACATCTTGTTTTGATACTATTTGTTTTTCGGTTGCAGGCTGTTACCGAAGATACTGCCAGTGCGGTGAGGCAGCGCTTTTTTGATCCTGAAAAAATTGCAGAAGCTTCCAAGGCCTATCAACAAAAGGAAGTTGATGAAAATTCACTTTTGCAACGAATTTCCAGGGCTATTTCCGAATTTCTGATTGATAGTATGCGTGCTAGTGCCGGAGCTTCAGATGCTACTTATTGGGTGCTTTCGGTGATTGTGATTGCCATTGCTGTTTTTTACATTCTTCGCATGCAAAAAATCGGTTTGTTTTATAAGCGAAATCCGGGCTCTTCTGGCACGGAAGCCGAGTTGCTTTCGGAAAATATTCACGATATGAATTTCGACGTATTGATTTCAGAGGCAGAGGCCAAAGGAAGCTTTAATGTTGCCATACGGTATTTGTTTTTGCAATTGCTGAAACAAATGGATGAACGCAAGGAAATTCAATGGGAGATAAATAAAACGAATCGGGATTATTTTTACGAAGTAAAAGACCCACAGCGCCGTCAGCAGTTTTCCAAAGCCAGCGATTACTTTGAACGTGCCTGGTACGGTGATTACCAGGTAAACGAACTTCTTTACAAACGAATAAAACCACAATTTAACGTCGCCTTAGCGTCTTCCCATTAAAATCATGAAGGATCGCATAGTCATACTTATTGCTTCCGTTGTGCTGGTGCTGCTCATGGTGACTATTTACATGGCTCCTGCGGAAGAAGATTGGTCGGATTCTTTTTCGCTGTCGAGCAACAAAGCCTATGGTTCTAAAAATTTTTATGAAAATTTAAGAACTCTATTTCCAACACAAGAAATAGTAAAGGTTGATAAAACGGCCTTCGAACAACTGTCGGGAATAGAAAATATAACCAATCAAATTCCTGATGACTCGCTCACGGATGTTGAAATTGATGAGCAGGTATTGGAGGCTCCGGAGACCACGGCCGATGTTCCCGATCTCGAAAGTCGCTCGGATGAGTTTTTGAATGAACCTGATGAAATTTCGAATTCGGAGAATGATACTATTGAAAAAGCCATAGAGTACGTCAATAATCCATCCATACAAGATAAAATTATACAGCCTGCCCGGACTTCTTATCTCTTCATAAATAATCATTTGGCGATTTCTGAAACGGATGTTCATGCCTTGATGCGATTCGTCTCGGAAGGTAACGCAGTGCTTCTTTCGGCCGCTTTTTTTTCAGGGACGCTCGCCGATACTTTTCATCTTTCGACTACCAATTCTTACCTGGAAGATTCTTTGGCGTTTCTTGAGTTTAGGGATAAAAAGCGTCGGGTGATTCCGTGTAGCTTTACGAACAAAGCATTTTTAAAACCTTTCCGTTTTGATTTATCGGGATTGGTTTATGGCAATAGCTTCAAGACCTTTGATTCAGCACGAGCGGAAGTGTTGAGTGTAAATGATCGCAACGAAATTACGTATTTTCGTATTCAACATGGTGCTGGCTATTTTTATTTTTCTTCCTTACCCCATGCCTTTACTAATTTTTCATTTGCCACCAGGCCCTGCGCCGATTATGCCTCCACTGCATTATCCTACCTGGTTGCGCCAACATTATTATGGGATGAATATTATAAAGTGGGAAGACATCACAACAAAGGAAAAAAATACCTGTTCGACAAACATGTATCGCTTAAGTCGGCCTGGAACATGGTTTTGTTTGGTGTGCTGCTATTTATGTTGTTTGAGTCGAAACGATACCAGCGACTTATTCCCGTTTATAAGAAACTACGCAATACTTCGGTAGAGTTTGTGCATACCATGGCGATGTTGTATAAGCAACGAGGCGACCATTCGGATTTAGCACAAAAGAAAATTCAATATTTTTTAGAATACATACGCCAACATTATTATTTGCCTACCCATGAGCTTAACCTAGAATTTGTAGGCAGGCTTTCTAAAAAAAGTGGAATTTCAGAAGATGACATTAAGCAGCTTGTTGGCTTGCTCGCGCAATTACAAAAATCTAAATTTTGTTCAGAAGACGACTTGCTTCGATTAAGTAAGTCTATTGATTCCTTTAAAACCAGAAGTAAACGATAAACAAATATGGAACCCGAAGAGTCATTGTTTAATTCACGTATTGATCTGCAAGAACTGAGTCAAGCCGTACATACGTTACGTTCTGAGATTGCCCGTTTGGTGGTGGGTCAACAGAAAATGGTGGATCTGATTGTGTCAGCTATTCTGGCGGATGGACATGTGCTCATAGAAGGGGTGCCAGGGGTGGCCAAAACACTTACGGCAAAAATTGTGGCACATACCATTGATGCCCATTATTCAAGAATTCAGTTTACTCCAGATTTAATGCCTTCGGACGTTCTTGGTACTTCAGTGTTCAATACCAAGACTTCAGAGTTCGAATTCCGAAAAGGGCCGGTTTTTGCCAATATTGTATTAATTGACGAGATCAACAGAGCCCCGGCCAAAACTCAAGCGGCATTGTTTGAGATTATGGAAGAGCGTCAGGTTACGCTGGATGGGAAGACCTATCTTATGTCGCCACCTTTTATGGTACTTGCCACTCAAAACCCTATAGAGCAGGAAGGTACCTATCGTTTGCCGGAAGCCCAACTCGATCGCTTTTTATATAAGATTGAAGTAGAATATCCAAGCCCGGAGGAGGAAGAAAAAATTCTTTCAGGGTTTCATTTGAGAAATAACAGCAATGATTTAACGACACTCTCAAAAGTGTTGAGCGTAGACAAAATCAAGTATTTCCGGGAGAAAGTAAATCAATTGAGGGTAGATCCGAATGTAATTCGATACATCAGTGCTATTGTTTGTCAAACAAGGAACAATGCTTCGTTGTATCTGGGCGCCTCCCCAAGAGCTTCCATAGCCATGTTGCGTGGCGCCAAAGCCATGGCGGCCATGCGCGGTAGGGATTTCGTAACCCCGGAAGATGTTCGCGAGGTAGCCTACCCGGTATTAGTGCACCGTATAGTGCTTACCCCTGAAAAAGAAATGGAAGGAATTAGTGTTAAAGAAATTATCCGTGAATTGGTTGAAAAGGTAGAAGTGCCGAGATAGGGATGTACATAATTCAGCTTATACGACAATGGTTTAATAATCCATTATTCCTACGCCCTAGGTTTTACAAATGGTGGGCACTTTGCGCAGCATTGTTTTTCCTGAGTTTTATTTGGAAGCAGCTCTATTTTTTTGCGTTTGTGCTTATGGTTGCTCTGCCCATATTAGCCTTGCTCGAGTGCATCATTCTTTTTAGACTACGCGATGCTGTTTCCGGAAAGCGCAATTGCAGTGAACGGTTTTCAAACGGTGATCAAAACAGTATTTACCTTTCGATTCAGAATAAATATTCTATTCCGGTCTTGATGCAAGTAATTGATGAAGCACCTGTGGAATTTGAGATCCGCAATTTTAATCATCGCATGCGCATGAAAGCGAACAGCGCCTGCACGCTGCATTATACCCTGCGCCCGGTGCGAAGAGGAATTTATCATTTCGGATACCTGCGCATCTATGTGAATTCACCATTAGGCTTGGTGTCCAGACGTTTTATTCTGGAAAAGCCTCAGTCTGTTTCAGTGTATCCTTCGTATTTGCAATTAAGAAAATTCGAATTGTTGGCTATTTCCAATCGCCTTACAGATTTAGGAATTAAAAAGATACGAAAGATCGGACACAACAGAGAGTTTGATCAAATAAAGGAGTATGTGGCTGGCGATGATATTCGCACCATTAACTGGAAGGCTACAGCCAGGAAAAGTTACTTAATGGTAAATACCTACCAGGATGAAAAATCGCAGCAGCTTTATTGTATTATCGATAAGGGGCGCACTATGAAAATGCCTTTCGAAGATATGAGCTTATTGGATTATGCCATAAACTCTTCGTTGGTATTGTCGAATATTGCGATTCGTAAGGAGGATAAAGCCGGACTGCTTACGTATTCCAATAAATTGGGACACTTTGTAAAGGCAGATAAGAAACCCAATCAAATGGCCCGTATTCTCGAAGCCTTGTATAGTCAGGATATGGAATTCAAAGAATCGGATGTTGCCCGATTGTATATGCAGGTGAGTGCTCAAATAAAGCAACGAAGTTTGCTTATGTTGTACACGAATTTTGAATCCTTGGTTTCTTTGCATCGACAATTGCCTTCCCTTCGGAAAATTGCTTCTCAACATTTACTGGTAGTTGTGTTTTTTGAAAACACCGAGTTGCGTTCGCTCACACAAATGAAAGCAGATCGTTTGGAAGAAGTATACGTGAAAGCCATCGCCGAAAAATTTGCCTTTGAAAAGCGTCAGATTGCCAAAGAGCTTCAACGCTATGGAATCCATTGCATACTCACTTCTCCGGAGCAACTTACCGTTAGCAGTGTAAATAAATACCTGGAGCTGAAAGCCCGCGGTATGATTTGATGCTACATTGTTTCTAACTTTTAATTTTTGATGACAAAGGCTGAAGACTTAAAGGATGGGTTTAATACCTTGGTCTTTTCATTTGCCAGATTTTTTTTAGGCTCCATTTTCGTTGCTTTTACAACAGCTTTTTTGAATTTGTACGGCTTTATTTTTTGAACACCTACTTGCTTGCAAGGGAAGGGATTTTTCAATCGAGCCAGCCAATATGGAAAAGAAAGTACATCTACATAGCACACAGCGATCAGTAAGACGGAAAGTAGAATAGTTTTCATACACGTATTGAGTTAAGTGAACATTTTCTGTTGTCAAGTTCCGCGATTAAACGGCTATGCAATAGAATACATACTTCCTACCAGAATGTGGAGTGTCAGAAAATCAAGGAAATAGAATAAGGAAGAGCATGAGAATTTCCGTACCTGGGAATATTATCCTCTTGCTGGGAAGGTAGAGTCAGGGCATTCGCTCATTTAGGCGTCTATGTGTGGCGCCTGATTTTGTTGTACAAATCCAGCCTGGATTGGGAGCCTTATTGTAAATTCAGTCCATTCGTGTTGCTCAGAATCTACGGAAATCGTCCCCCCTAATTTGAGTACGGTTTCCTGTACGAGGTAGAGCCCCAGTCCCGATCCCTCGCTGTGATTGGACGCCCGATAAAACATCTGGAAAATATTAGGCAAGTGTTTTTTTTCAATGCCAATCCCATTATCTCGAACTGAAATTTCGTATTCGGATGAATTCACAGTAGCCTTGATGCGAATGTATGGTTCCCTCTTATTAAGGTCATGATAGCGCAAGGAGTTTGAAATCAAATTGTTTAATACTACAACAAGACGCTTTTTATCAGTGATCAAAACAAAAGAGGCGTCGAATTCGAATTGCTTAACTATGCGGTCGTATCCTTTTAGAAAGGCATATTGTGTTAAAATTTCATCCAGCAATTCAGTTAAACGAATCTCTGAAAGTTCAATGTCCTTGCGTGCATTTTTTGAAAGGTTAAGAATATCGACGATATAAGAGTCTAATTTTTGAATGGATTTTTCCTGATGGAAAATATATTCTTTTAGATGACCCATGTTGGATTCCGATTTGGCCAGGGTTACAAGGGCCATCAGCGACGACAAAGGAGCTCTCAAGTCATGGGAGGCTCTGTAAACAAAGCTATCCAATTCTCCATTAATTTTATTCAACGACAGGTTTTTGTTTTTTAATGTCTTTATAAACCACCGAAGTTTGGCTTCGGATTTATAATATAGCCTTAGAAAATAAAAAAAGTAAAACGAGATCATCAGAATGCCGGTTGCCATACAAGTGATGTACATGATTTTATCGGAATAGGCACTGGTGTTTTCAAGTAAGAATAAGGAGTAGTGACTGAGCTCTGCGGCCGTTATAAAGCCTAAACAAATAGCCAGGCTGCTAAGCAAATGAAAGTACTGTTTGATGGAGAAAAGTAAGAAGACTGCGCAGATGATGACATACCATAAAAACTGAAAACCTGCATTTTCTCCGTATGTGGATCCATTAATGAAAACACAGAGGTTGATCAGGAAAATAAGGAAGTATTTCGCAAATGTAAACCTGCCTTTCAGGATGAGACTAAATCCAATAGCCAGTACAACCAGAATGGCAAGATCTATCAATACATTGAACAGTGGATGAAAAATAGCATTGACAAAGATAAATGGCAAAACAATGCCAGCAGTAGCCAGTATGAGTTGGGCACAAAAAATAGCCCTGCTCATCTCTTCTCTCCACTGATTTTCTCCAAGTGGGTGATGACGAAGTCCTAAAAGTACCCTATAAAAAAAGTGATGGTATAGTTTCATTCTCTACGAGAGAATGTACGATACTTTAGTTGGAAAGGTTAGCACTCCTGTAGTGCTAAGCGCACCTGATTTTATTGACACGGTTTTGATGTCTACCTCCTTCGAAAGGAGTATTCAGAAAGGTTTCCACACAAGCTTTGGCAAGTTCCAGACTGATGAATCGGGCAGGAAGAGCCATCACATTGGCATCGTTGTGTTGACGGATCAAGGCGGCCACTTCTACATTCCAGGCAAGTCCGGAGCGAATCTGCTGGTGTTTGTTGGCGGTAATATTAACGCCGTTACCGGACCCGCAAATAAGGATTCCAAAATCAAATTCTTTGTTTTCTACGGCCGTAGCCAAGGGGTGAGCAAAGTCCGGATAATCGACCGAGTCGGTGCTAAATGGGCCAAAGTCTTTCACCTCAAATCCCTTTTGGGATAAGAATTCAATTAATGCTTTTTTGTATTCATATCCGGCATGATCGCCGCCAATTGCAATCTTAGACATATGCTTGAGCTTTTTTAATTTTTCGTTTTTCAATAGATACGGAAAGCCATATGCTTATCTCGTACAATAAGAGCATAGGTAGGCCTACCACCAACTGACTAAAGATATCGGGAGAGGGGGTGAGAATGGCGGCCGCGATCATAATAATAAGAATGGCATGCCTTCTATACTTGCGTAACAAGGCTGGCCCTAGTATTCCCAGGCTGCTCAATACATAAATTGCTACAGGCAATTGAAATGCTATGCCGCCACTAAGCACCATCATGCACAACATGGAAATGTAATCTGTAATATCAAAGTCATTATGTACCTGTATGGTGTCGTCGGTAAAAATTTGGTAGTTGGCGAGGAAGTTGATGGAAAGAGGAGACAGCAGAAAGTATCCGAATAAAACGCCTAAAAAGAAAAGAAAACTGACAAAGAACACCGCTTTGGCGGCATATTTTTTCTCACCAGGATGTAATGCAGGTGAAATAAATTTCCAAATCTGATAAAATACAAACGGCGCCGACACAACGAATCCTGTAATGATGGCAGCTAAAATATGCATGGAAAACTGACCAGTAAGTGTCCGGTTTTGTAATGCGAAATCAATGTGGTCGACGCATGTTGATTCGCTGATTTTACATAGATATTTATAAGTCCAGAAGTCTGGCTTGGCCGGAGCGATTAAAACATATTTAAAAATTTTATCCATGAAAATAAAAGCTCCCAAGGCCCCTATAAATATGGCAATTACACACTTCAACAAGGTTGAGCGCAGGTCCTCAAGGTGGTCAAGGAAAGACATTTCGTTTTGTTCCGACATAGGAATAATAAAATTAGGGATTACAAGCCAGGCTTGTAATCCCTAGTAGAATTGTTGGAAAAAATTAACGGTACAATGGGAATTGTTCCATCATTTTATTTACTTCTTTACGAACGGAAGTAATTTTGCTTTCGTTTTCATGATTCATCAATACCGCATCAATGAATTCCACAATGCGGAGCATATCGGCTTCTTTCAAATGACGGGTAGTCATGGCTGCAGTACCAACGCGCATACCCGAAGTTACCATCGGAGATTTATCGTCGAAAGGAACCATGTTTTTATTGATCGTAATATCCGCTTTGATGAGTGTTGTCTCAGCAATTTTACCTGTAAGGTTTTTAGAGCGTAGGTCGATCAGCATTAAGTGATTATCTGTGCCACCTGAAATAATTTTGTAACCTAAATCCAGGAATGCTTGCGCCATCACCGCTGCATTTTTCTTCACTTGCTTGGCGTACTCCAGGTAGTCATCGCTTAATGCCTCCTGGAAGGCAACGGCTTTCGCGCCAATAACGTGCTCCAGAGGTCCGCCCTGTGTGCCAGGGAACACGCCCATGTCCAATAAATTAGACATCATGCGGATTTCGCCTTTGGGAGTTTTGAAACCATATGGATTTTCAAAATCATTACCCAACATTATCAACCCACCTCTAGGTCCACGAAGTGTTTTGTGGGTAGTGGTAGTAACGATGTGGCAGTACTGCATAGGGTTGTTTAACAATCCTTTTGCAATAAGACCTGCTGGGTGTGAAATATCAGCTAATAATAAGGCACCTACCTGATCGGCAATCTGACGGAAACGCTGGTAATCCCAGTCTCTGGAATAGGCAGAGGCCCCACAAATAATTAGTTTTGGTTTTTCTTTTAAAGCAAGAGCTTCAACCTTATTCATGTCAATTACCCCACTTTCTTGCTCCACGCCATAGAAAACGGGCTGGTAATATTTTCCTGATAAGTTTACCGGAGAACCATGCGATAGGTGTCCACCGTGCGAAAGGTCAAAGCCCATAATTTTGTCTCCTGGTTGCAGACATGCCAGCATTACCGCCGCATTGGCCTGAGCGCCAGAATGGGGTTGAACGTTGGCCCAGGCAGCTCCGAATAATTTTTTTACCCGGTCAATAGCTAATTGTTCTATTTGATCCACTACTTCACATCCCCCGTAATACCGCTTGCCTGGAAGTCCTTCCGCATATTTATTTGTAAGTACACTTCCCATAGCTTCCATTACTTGTTTAGAAGTAAAGTTTTCGGAAGCGATTAGTTCGATACCGTGCTCTTGCCGATCCGCTTCTTGACGAATTAAGTCGAAAATGGCCGTATCACGGGTGATTTTTGAAGTTAATGTCTCCATTGTTTCTTTCAGATTTTGAACCACAAAGGTAAGGAAGCGAAGGCACCAGAACAACAATTATCCTTGTCGCGAAGCACAGATCCTCGGGCATTTTAATGCACATCCTTACATCTGTCTTTATTGTAGGTTTTCTTGTTCATGTAAGTCAATGGAAGGAATTATAAGTCCTTCAAGCATGTATTCGTAGATTTGTTTGTTTGGAATTTCAAAAATTCCAAATGGTTGATTTTTTGTAATATACTTATAATCATATATTTGTGCTTTTTTCCATATCCTGGGAGCAAACGAGAAGCTTTGATTTTCGATTACAAGAATGAAGATGAAACTTTTTAATGTTAAATAATGTTTAAACATTAAATGTTATTACATTTAATTTGATATATTTGAAATACCTTAATAAAGACTCATTACTATGAAAACAGAAACATTAATTCCAGCTATTTTAGAACGAAAAAGTATTAGGGCATTTGCTGATACTCCCATTCCGGAAGAGCGCTTGCAAAGAATTTTGGAGGCCGCTCGTTGGGCTCCATCCAGCATGAACGAACAACCCTGGCGTTATGTAATTGCCAACAAGGGAGAGCCCTTATTTGATTTAATTGCCAGCGGATTGATGGAAGCCAATCGTGTATGGGCCGCCAAAGCACCTGTATTGATTGTAAGTCTGGCAGCACTACACTTCAGCAGAAACAATCAACCCAATCGCCATGCCTTGTACGACACCGGAGCTGCTAACGCTCTTTTAAGCCTTCAGGCTGCAGAAGAGGGTATACAAGTCCATCAGATGGGAGGTATCGACGCTGCCAAAATAAAATCGGATTTAGGCTTGGCAGAAACATTGGAAGTGGTGGTAGTGATGGCACTGGGATATCCGGGAGACGCCACCGCATTGCCTTCCGTGCTTCAGGAGCGTGAAAATGCACCGCGTACTCGGAAAATGCTTCAAGATCTTTTAGTTTAAAATTTTTAATTACTACTTGTATGAAAACGGTATTCCATGCCGCTGATTCCAGAGGTTATGCCGACCATGGTTGGCTAAAGTCTTATCATAGTTTTAGTTTTGCCGGGTACTATCATCCTGACCGTATTCAGTTTGGGGCCTTGCGAGTACTCAACGACGATTGGGTGCAAGGTGGGGCAGGTTTTGGCATGCATCCTCATAAAAACATGGAAATAATTTCCATTCCTCTATCCGGAGGTATACGTCACAAAGACTCTACCGGACATCAGGAAGTGCTTCAGTCGGGGGAAGTACAAGTAATGAGTGCAGGCAAGGGCATTTATCACTCAGAACATAACGCCTCTTCGGTGGATCCTGCGAAATTTCTGCAAGTATGGATATTGCCACATACCCAAGAATTGGAGCCTTCGTATCAACAGAAAAAATTTGAAGAGGCTGCTCACAATCATTGGCAATTGCTAGTATCGCCGGATGGAGAACAACAAAGTTTAAAAATCAACCAGCATGCATGGATTTCGCGGTTAAACCTTAGTAAAAATGAGGAAGTACGCTATACCTTGCACGCAGCCGGTCAGGGGCTTTATATATTTGCGGTTTCCGGAGCGTTGAATGTGCATTCCATCCCTCTGAAAACGCGAGACGCATTAGGTATTTCACAGGTAGAATCGATAACTATCCATGCTCTGGATGATTCTCAGTTGATTGTTTTTGAAGTGCCAATGTAATTTGTGAAGGGTACAAACCAAATAGTAGGTCCCGCCTTCCAGGCGGGACTTTTTTATGTCTAACGGGTTCGTTTAGTCAAAATTTGTTTTCCGATAGGTTGTTTAAGGTAGAAGAGCAAATTGGATCTTAATGCCAAGGGAGTATCTCATTTACAAGAGGCCAAAATTGTATTTTATATTACTTCTGACTTACATAGTGTTAAGTATTCATCACTTCTGTGATGAAGCTATTTTTTTAAAAAAGCTGATAAAACTTGCTATTTAGGCTTAATAATGGATGTCAGTCTACGTAATAAGACTCATTTTTCGATTTATTGATTCAAAAAATGATCAATAAGTCTAATTTTTATATAATCGGCCTTGAATGGTATTAAAAAATATCGGTTATGTTTCATTTTTGGTGTTAATTTTAAAAAGTAGCTTAGATTTTGAGGTCATTTTTTAAAAAAATGCAAAAAAAGTTGATAGATAAGATCAAATTTTATAGTTTTGATTCATAATTAAACAACACATAACAGAGTAAGGTTAAATTTCATTTTAACAATACCGTTTAAACAAACAAACCTATGCGTAAACTATTATTATTTCCATTTATGGTGGGTCTTGCATGGAATGCAGTGGCTCAGGATTCAACAGCAGCAAAACCCGATGGTGCGCTTACCGTTTCTGGTTATGTAGATGCTTATTATAACTATGCATTTAATAAGCCTAAATCTGGTTCTTTATTAGGTGGTGGAGGTTCTGGTAGAGCTTTCGATAGAACTACTGATCAGTTTTCATTAGGTTTGGTACAATTAAAAACCATGTATTCTTCCAGTAAGGTGGATATCGTGGCGGACCTTACCTTTGGTCCTAACGCTGAGCTTGGTAACTTTGGTAACTTACCAGCCGTAAGTGCAAACCCAGCGTTCACAAGCTTGTATGGTACTTCCGCTGCAATTAAACAAGCATATGGAACCTACAAAGCAACGGACAAATTATCCTTCACAGTTGGTCAATTTGGTACACATATCGGATATGAAGTGATCGATGCACCGGTTAACTTTCATTATTCACTTTCTAACTTGTTCAACAATGGACCATTTTACCATGTAGGTGCTAAGGTGAATTATGCTATCAGCGATAAATTGGCTGTAATGGGAGGTGTTGTTAACAATTGGGATAACCTGTTGGATAATAACGAGCAAAAATCAGTAATCGGTCAGGTATATATCAAACCTACAGATGGATTCAACGTGTATTTAAACTATATCGGTGGAGACAACGACGAATTAGCTCCATACAAAATCACAAGTGCTAAAAGATATGGTGAGTATAACAGACATTTGTATGACTTAACAACTGGTTATCAGTTAACAGATAAGTTTTATGTTGGATTGAATGCTGCCTATGGTTATTACGTTGGGAAGAATTCGGTAGTGGAAGATCAAATTAAAGCCTTAACCGCTAATGCAGCTAAGTTCAAAGATTCATCTAGAACCAGATTGGACTGGGGTGGTGTAGCAATTTACACAACTTACAAAGTTAGTGATGTATTTACCATCGGAGCTCGTTACGAGTACTTTGAAGACTATTTTGGTGTGCGTTACTTAGGTGGTACAATGCCTGCTGCTGCTGGTGCTGCAAATCCGAAAGTAAACAACAACTCACTTACAATTACAGGTGCATTCACTCTGGCTAACGGTAATTTCATCCTGAAACCTGAGTTCAGATTTGATGGAAGCAGTGTTGCTCTGTATGAAGATAAGAACGGAGGAGCCATCAAAGAACAAAAAACAATCGGTTTGGCCACTATCTTTAAGTTCTAAGCAGAATAAGCTTTTCTTACTAAGATTAAACATAAAAAAAGGTCCTGCTTGCGGGACCTTTTTTTATGTTTATAATGAATAGTCCTGGAATGAGTTGACACAAAAGAGTCAAACTTATGAATACAAAAGGAAGAAGAGTCTATGTAAAGCGGACTCAAAAGGACTACAGTTTATCCATCAAATACCGGTAGAGTTTTATCATAGACTCTATATCTTTTTTGTTTACTTTTTCATCCGGACTGTGCACA
The DNA here is from genome assembly GCA_025454925.1 of Cytophagaceae bacterium. Lineage (GTDB taxonomy): Bacteria > Bacteroidota > Bacteroidia > Cytophagales > Cytophagaceae > JALONM01. The sequence goes on along the minus strand of JALONM010000019.1, from coordinate 4,542 downwards.
TGCTCTTCGGCAGCGCCAATAAAGATCCAGTCGAAGGGATAGGGGGAAGCTTGTAAGTCTTTACCATCGCTGCCACCGGATCCTTCTACTTCCAATTGAAAAGGTATCTTCGATTTTTTTGCAAGCGCAATTATTTTATTTACAAACGATCGTCTTGGAATGCTGCGGTCGCGCATGCTGATTACTACTCCTTCACCTGGTTTTACACCTTCGGTAATCCAGGTAATATCAGAGATGAGTGCCTGTGTTACTTTGTATTTTTCTGCCAACAATTTCGCCATAATGCTTACCGTTCCTCCTCCGTGTTCTTCCCAACAGGAGAAGCAGAGTACTCCGTTTTCCATCGTTTCGGCCAGCTTTAATGCATTGTAAACACCCAGACGATTATCCAGATAGCAAGATTGGATGCTGGTCTCGTTTTCCCTGAAATTGCAAGCGAAAACCAACTCCGTTCCTCTGTCTAAGATTCGTTGGGAGTCGCATACAACGTAATGCTCCTCTTTGTCTACGACCATTCTGGTTTGGATAACGCCGGCGGAATCTTCCCCTGTAAGCAAAATGCCTGTTTTCATCACAGGCCCTCCGATAGGCACCAAATGGTTGTCGTAGCGAACAGTAAATCCAATGGAGTCCATGTGTGCAAATACGGCAGTTCTTGGTTTTCCAAAAACCAGCATCAATCCGTCTTGCAATCCATCTGCAATGATTCTTGGTTTTTTCTTCCATTTGGAAGCATTTTTTTTAACATAACCCAAGATGAATGCTTTCATGGCTCCTTCGTTGCCAGAAGGTGCGTGGATCTTACACAGGGTTTCTAATAACTTATAGGATTGACTTGCCATACTCTCTTTTACTATTAATTGCTGCCAAACTTACTATCCAATTTCAATTGCTCCCAATTGCATAATACGCAAATTTATGTAACTTTTAGGTTTGCAAGGTAGTATACATTGAATATGAGGGTTTTAATTGTTCTGTTAGTTTTTATTTCCGGACTTTCTCTGGTTGGGCAAAGCTCTAAGCCCAAGCCCAGGTACATCATGATGGATATGCGGCTTCAGATGGAAGCCACCGACGCCATCAATCAAATGTACGACAACAAATTTGAACAGGCTGAAGTGAAATTTAAACAGCTCATCGAGCGCATGCCCGAGCATCCTTTGCCATACTATTTGATGGGATTGAATCAGTGGTGGAAAATGATGCCGTATCCCGAAGAGGATGAACGCCTGGAGAACTTTGCTCCTGATTTTATCGATTACATGGAAAAAGCCGCTGAAAAGGCCGAGGAACTTTACGACAAAGATGAAAATGATATCGAAGCCTCCTTTTTCCTGTGTGCTTCCTATGGTTTACTCGCCAGGTATTATGCTGAAAATGGGCATAAGGTAAAATCAATCAACCATGCGCGAAAGGTGTTTTCTTATTTCAAGAAAGTAGATGATAACAATAAATTAAGTCCGGAGTTTTTATTTGGCTCCGCATTGTTTAAATATTACGCAGCTTGGTTTCATGAAGAGTTTCCGATGTTGCGACCTGTATTGGCATTTTTCCCGAAGGGCGACAAGCCCCTTGGGATAAAGCAACTGGTAGAAGTTACCAATTTTGCTTTTTGGACACGTACTGAGGCTCAATATTTTCTGATGAGGATTTATTACAACGAAGAAGACGATGATGCGAAGGCCTTGCCTGTAGCGGAATACCTTGCGAATACCTTTCCTGATAATGCGTATTTTCAGCGCATGCATTGCCGACTGTCATTTACCATGGGCAATTGGCCTAAATGCAAAGAACTGTCAGAAACGATACTCTATAAATATTCCATTAAGATGCCAGGCTATGAGGAAACAAGTGCACGCTATGCCGCGTTTTTTCTTGGTCGATACTATTACCGCCGGGATAAAGTTAAAGCAAAAGAGTATTATGTGAAATCATTGGAATATGCCGAAAAATCGAAAGCTACCGAACAAAATTATTATTTGCAGGCGCTTACCGATTTGGGAAAGTTGAGCGAGGAAGAAAAGGATTTTAATAAGGCGTTGGAGTATTATGAGAAAGTAGTCGACAATGCGGAAAGAAAGAACCCACTTTTTAAAGAAGCAAAAGAGCATATCAAAAAAATTGAAAAAGAACAAAAGAAGAAAAAGTAAGCCCTTAGATTGTAACACAGTCAAAATGAAAGCGCCTCATATGACAACATATGAGGCACTTCAATTTAAAAAGACGTACTGTGAAATCGATTAACCATTCATAGAAACCAGGAACTCTGAATTGTCTTTTGATTTCTTCATTTTATCAACGAGGAATTCCATAGCTTCTACAGAAGTCATATCGGCCATGTATTTGCGAAGGATCCACACACGTTGTAACTCATCTTTGTCCATAAGTAGGTCTTCACGACGCGTACCAGAAGCAGGCACATCAATGGCTGGATAAATACGCTTGTTGGAAAGTTTACGATCCAACTGAAGTTCCATGTTACCGGTACCTTTGAATTCTTCAAAGATAACCTCATCCATTTTAGAACCAGTATCGATCAGGGCTGTAGCGATAATGGTCAGAGATCCGCCATTTTCCACGTTACGAGCCGCACCAAAGAAACGCTTAGGTTTATGTAAGGCATTGGCATCCACACCACCCGAAAGAATTTTTCCAGATGAAGGCACTACCGTATTATAGGCTCGAGCCAAACGAGTAATGGAATCGAGTAGGATCACCACGTCGTGACCGCACTCAACCATACGTTTTGCTTTTTCTAAAACTAAGCTCGCTACTTTTACGTGTTTATCTGCTTGCTCATCGAAAGTAGAAGAAATCACTTCTGCCTTCACATTGCGCGCCATATCGGTTACCTCTTCCGGACGCTCGTCGATCAACAAAATCAACAGGTGTACTTCGGGATGGTTTTGGCTGATGGCGTTAGCTATTTGTTTTAGCAAAACCGTTTTACCTGTTTTAGGTTGCGCCACAATCATACCGCGCTGACCTTTACCGATTGGAGCAAAAAGATCCAGAATACGGGTAGATAACTCGTCGTGACGAGTACTTAGTTGCAAACGTTCGTTTGGAAACAAAGGTGTTAGGTATTCAAAAGGAACCCTGTCACGAATTTCTTCCGTGGTTTTTCCATTTACAGTTTCTACACGAAGCAAGGCAAAATATTTTTCACCTTCTTTAGGAGGACGAACACCACCACGAATACAATCTCCGGTTTTAAGTCCGAATAATTTAATCTGAGAAGGAGAAACGTAAATATCGTCTGGCGATGCCAGGTAGTTGTAGTCGGCAGAGCGTAGGAATCCGTACCCTTCCTGCATAATTTCAAGGACACCACTGTTTACAATATGGCCATCAAATTCACGGGCGATAACAAACGGTGAAACTTCTTTTACAGGCGTTGGAGTATCAAAGCTTTTGGTTTCGGAAGGCGTATCGAATGTTTTCTCGTCACCAAAATCTACTTTAAAATTGGAAACAGGATCCGAAGAGAAAGAGAACTCCTTGTCGAGATCAAAACTCATGTCGGTAATGCCTTTTTTCTCTTCCATGGGAGTAGGGGTAGGAGTTGGGTTTTCGGAAGAGCCAGCCGGAGTGACTTTTACATTTTCGCGTTTTACGCGTGGGCGACGTTTCATTTCGCCGTCTTTTTTATCGTCTTCTAACACGTTGTTTAGTGGTTTTGATTCTTTGTCGGGCCTGGTAGCCTGTTGATCGAGTATTTTGTAGATTAGTTCCTGTTTTTGAAGTTTTTTGGAATTACTTATTTCTAACGATTCCGCGATCTCTCTAAGTTCAGACAATAACTTGTCTTCCAATGCTTCAATAGTATACATAAAGGGTGTGTGTGTTCAGAACTGAAGTACCTATGGGTATTTTGTTTTTGAAGGTGATTACCAACTCTGCGCTGGTTTAGGACAAGGGATGAACTAATGACTTATTATTATAAAAAGCTCAATGTCGCTTGGTCTTGCAATATTAGTCTTTTCATTCGTATTTGTCAAGCCGATAAATATTTTTTTCGGAGCTCAGTCTCAAGATGTTGATTCGTAAGAATTAATTACTTTTGTCTTTTAACGTAAAACGCTGGAAATTGTTCGGCATATGCTTCAATTATCACAACTCCGAGAGCAAAAAGACCTGGTATTAGCAGGTCTTGCTAAAAAACATGTTAAACAAGCCGAAGAGCAAGTAGAAACGATTCTTTCTATGGATCAGTTCCGCCGCGATACGCAGCGGGAATTGGACCTGCTGTTGGCGGAAAGTAATTCCATTTCCAAAGAAATTGGAAATCTTATGAAATCCGGCAAAAAAGAGGAGGCAGAAAATCTGAAACATAAAACCGGGGTTTTGAAAGAGAAATCCAAAGAACTTCAGGACAAACTAACCCAGTCGGAAACCGATCTTCAGCAATTATTGGTAAAATTACCAAATCTTCCCCATACTTCAGTGCCGGAAGGCCGCAGCGCCGAAGACAACAAGGAGGTCTTTACTTGGGGGCAAATCCCCCACTTGCCTGCCGATGCTGTTCCGCATTGGGATCTT
>JALONM010000078.1 GCA_025454925.1 Cytophagaceae bacterium | reverse complement strand
CTTACCTTTATTAAAACGGCTGGAAGAAGCAGGCATGAGAAAAGAGATCATAGAACAGATGCAACGCGAAAACCTGATCAAGGAAGAGTGGGAAGCATTAAAGCGTGATAAAGAAACTGCTGAGTTGAAATTGGAGAAAGAACGACAGGAGAAGGAGAAAGAACGACAGGAAAAAGAAAAGGCACTACAAGAGAAAGAGAAAATTCAAAAAGTCCTGATCTCCTACCTCCTCTCTTCAGGAGTATCTATAAAAGATATTGCTACTCAGCTCAACATTCCGGAATCGGAAATTGCCCGTTTGAGTCAGTAGCTAAAAATACTATTGACCTATTCATTAGTCTGCACTACCAGTATTGCTAATTAGCTTGGCTAACACAAAGTCAAGGACTTCCTGATTTTTTTTTCGAAAAAATAGGCACAAAGGATATGTAATCGATGTTCTTTTCGCCTCCAACCATCAGTTAAAACTGTTTCTCCAATGGGTAATAATCTACACTGGCCATGTATGGAAAATATGGCAAGGATTGCATACGCTCTTTGGCTGTTGTTTCATCAATATTCTGAAATACTAATACAGCTCCTTTTTTATTTTCTTTAATGAAGAAGCTTTCTAAGATATTTTCTTGTTTCCATTGCTTAATATATTCCATTTCTTTTACGGGAAGTTCCGGGTTTGATTTAATGGTTTCTAATCCGCTATCGGATAAGGAAATGAAAACTAAAATTCTGTTCATATGAAATAGATTTTATTTGTGTTAAGGCATTCTTGGCTGGAACAGGGAATTTTTCTCCGGTTTCCCCCCATGCGCAGCACACAAGGTATAAAAAGTGCTGAATATTTGTTTTATTATTAGCGTGCACTTGAATAATAATTTCTTTTTCGCTTCTGCTAAAAACAAATCGGGATTGTCAGTGGACAAAGCAATCGGGTAATGAACTGATGCGTATTTTGCAACAAATCCTAAAATCCCGAATCATTAGCCATGCAGATTTTTCTTTTACTATTGGATTTAGAATGCGGAGGCTCCTGATGTTACAGAGATTAATAATACATTTTTTATTTTTTTACTCATGCGTTCTTTCAGAATACTGGTGTGTAATTTTTCTTATTGTCATACTTTCGTCACATTGCTTTTGGCAATCATTTTTCTACTGGAATTTGAGATAAATAAGATTTCAGCATGCAAATTACAAATCAAGACAAATTACATTCTTTTGTTTAAAAACGAGAGCTGGAGAAAAAAATTAAAGAAAACAAAGGAATCAATACCGTTAGTTGGCTTCCTGATTGCTGGTTTTGCGGCTGGCCTATTGCTGGTTTTGCGGCTGGCCTATTCTATATTTTTCTGTTGGATTTCCAGTCGCAGGTCTTTCAATTCAATTTGCAGATCGCGCATCATGGCCATAATGCTGTTCAAGTTGAGTTCCTCTGGTTTGTAATTACTTAAATTGATGTGACAGGTAAACTCCCAGAATTCCAATACGTCTTCAACGCTTATGTAGTAAGGTTTGTAAAATGGATTGTCTGAAATCAGCAATAGTTTTCCTTCTTTGATGGCACTAAGATCTAGACGTTTATATACCATTCCATCATTACAAATAAGTACATAGGTTTGACCTTGTCGTAATTCCTTTACTTGCTCTACAAACCTTCCCACAACATAGGATCCAGAGCGCACCAGTGGCTCCATGCTGTCTCCGGCAATAGGAAAAGCCCTATGTTTTCCAATGGGAACAAATGGCAGTTGCATCAAAGGTAAGGATGCAATATAATCGGGATCGGAGTATCCTCGGGTGTATCCGGCACTTGCCTTTTCAGTAATGACTTCAATTAGATCTTTGTCTTGTTGGTTTACTACAATTGGAAAAAGTATGCGGTGCTGTGCAACTTTAATAAATGTTTTACCATCACTTTTACTCAAATCATTGCGTAACAAAACATCCACCGGGATTTCGAAATAATCACTCAAGGCGATCAAGATATCAATGGGGGGTTCAGAGCGACCTTCTTCGTACGAGGAGATTCTGCTTCTCGTAAGTTTAAGATCTTCGGCCAATTGTTCCTGTGATTTCTTTTTAAGAGACCGCAAGTGTCTAAGATTGCCAGCAAATTTACCCATTGTTACAAAATTTAGCAATTAAAGATTGTTTATATGGCTAAATACGTAAAAAATAACATTAGGTGCAACAATAAATAGCTCATTTTCCATGCCCTTTTCAAAATTGCGAAGAAGGCGCTACTTCAGACAAAAAAGGAAAGGAATTTGATTTTAGCCGGTATTATCGTATGTTTGGGCTCCTTTTTCAGGAAGACACTGTCTAAAATTTTAAAAACGTACACAAGAATATGTCAAAAATCAAAGTTGGTATCAACGGTTTCGGTCGTATCGGCCGTCTGGTGTTCCGCGCTGCCATCAATAATCCAAACGTAGAGGTAGTAGGAATCAATGACCTTATCGAGGTAGATTACATGGCTTACATGTTGAAATATGATTCTACTCACGGTATTTTTAATGGATCAGTTGAAGTTAAGGATGGCAAGTTAGTTGTAAATGGTGCTGCCATTCGTGTTACTGCTGAGAAAGATCCTTCTAATCTGAAATGGAATGAAGTTGGCGCTGAGTACATTGTTGAATCCACTGGTTTGTTCTTAGATCATGCTTCTGCTTCCAAGCACATTGCTGCTGGCGCTAAGCGTGTAGTAATCTCTGCTCCTGCCAAGAGCGAAGACGTTCCTACCTTTGTAATGGGTGTTAACCACAAGTCATACTCTAAAGATATGACTGTAGTTTCCAATGCATCTTGTACAACCAACTGTTTGGCTCCATTAGCAAAAGTAATCCACGACAAATTTGGTATACTGGAAGGTTTGATGACTACGGTGCACGCCGCTACTGCTACTCAGAAAACGGTAGACGGTCCTTCAGCGAAAGACTGGAGAGGTGGTCGTGGTGCTTATCAAAACATCATCCCATCTTCTACGGGAGCTGCAAAAGCAGTAGGGTTGGTAATCCCTACCTTGAAAGGTAAATTGACAGGTATGGCTTTCCGCGTTCCTACTCCGGATGTTTCTGTAGTAGACTTAACAGTTCGTCTTGAGAAGCCTGCAAAATACGAAGACATTAAGAAAGCGTTGAAAGATGCTTCTGAAGGTGACATGAAAGGAATTTTGGGATACACAGAAGACGATGTAGTTTCTACCGACTTCTTAGGTGATGCCCGTACATCCATCTTCGATGCTAAAGCTGGTATTCAATTGAGCGACAACTTCGTGAAATTGGTTTCCTGGTACGACAACGAGTGGGGTTATTCCAACAAATTGGTTGACCTTATGGTACACATGAATACTGTAAAATAACACAAGCATACCGAAAGAGCTCTGGAATTCCGGAGCTCTTTTGTATTTTATTCAGGGCAATTACACATTTCATTTCTTCTCAACTCTAAACCCATCTAAGATCATGAGATCTTTTTATGTAGCTATATGCCTTTTTCTATTTGCTTCCTGTTCTGAAATAATTTGTGAAGAAAAGGAAACTAAGAATAAGGATGTTTCATTTTTTAAAATTGAGGCAAGTGTAAAAGAAAACTTAAAAAGCGTTTCATTTGTATCAGAAGACACAGGCTATGTTTGCGGAAATAACGGTGTCATATTAAAAACTACCGACGGAGGCAAAACCTGGAATTCATTGCAGAGCAATACCACCAATAATTTACACAGGATAAAATTTACCAGCTCCAAGATCGGCTATGTTGTTGGGAACAACAGAACATTGCTTAAAACTACAAATGCTGGCCAAACCTGGGTTTCTCTTATGCCTATTATTCCAGGCGAACACTTCAGGTCCATACAGTTTTTTGATGACAACAACGGCATTGTAGCGGGGTTTAATAGCAGTGTATATTTTACTACCAATGGCGGCGGAACTTGGACACAAAAAATTTTTCCAACCAATTTTAATAATCGTGTAATTTATTCCATGTATTTCACAGACATGAACAATGGTTACATGGGTTGCAGTTGGGGAGACTTCGTTTATTACAACGGCACTACTTTTACGCAGATCAACCTGGGCTTGTCTACCGCTTCCAGCAGCGCCATCTGGGACATTCAGCCGGTGGAGGATAGATTGATGCTGCTTCATAATCAATATTCTACCAACACCAGAAATATTTTTTCATCTAACGATTGGTACAATTCATTTTCCATTTTAAATTCTTCAACCACCGATACCTTAATTCCATATAGCATGGATTTTATTTCTAAAATGAATGGCTGGATGGTGGGAGGAAGAACTAATAAATCCTATGGCAGTGTGTATAGCACCACAGACGGCGGGTATCAATGGATCCGGGATACCACAATCAATTCATATTATCTTTTCGATATAACCCACATCAACGATAAAATTATAATGGTAGGTGATAGTGGCAATATTATTATGAATAAATAATTATTTATTATTCTATCGGCTCTATTTCACTATTTGATCGTTGAACTTCCAAGAGTGAGAATTTCGTAAGATTGGATGAGGTTTTATCCCTCCGATCCATGGAGGGTTGAAGAAGAATCCATACGGAAATAGAGCCATACTTTATCATTCCTATAATTCTGAAATCAAGCATTACTACTCAAAAAAAAGTATGCTTAAATTATTGGTACTATTGCATTACAGAGAAAAGCCGGATTAATATCTCAGAGTTTTAGATTTCAATTATTGATACTGATACAATACAATACCATGAGTGGAATCTCTGTAATATACAGGCAGCGATCGAATCCAGGCAGCTTCCTCGCGCAAGTCAGTATTTCTAAGCAAGATCAACTCCACACCTCCTTCACTCAGGTAGCTCTGTTGCTTTGATCTTGGCAACGCGGTATTGCATTCGCCCAGATAATATCCTTTGCTGTAGTAACAGGCCAAGGTAGTAAGATTCGATAAGTGAAATTCGTCGATGGAAATGACCACTTTTTTACCTGCCAATACCTGGCTTGTTCGTAGATTTTCTACTGCAGATAAGTCCGATGTCAATTGCTTATATTTGAGTTGTTCATGCCAGTTTTCTTCAATGGGATTTTTAACAAAAGCCAAGCAAAGCACGACAGCACCTGTTAATTGGAAATGCTTCCGGGTGGAATGCGGAAATATAGTGGAGAGAAAATTCCCCTTTAAAATACTCCGCTCATATATTTCATTATAGAATCCAAGTACACTGAGCATCAGAGCAAAATGTCCGATAATGAGGTAGCGCTCCATCATGATAACCAGTAAGAATCCTCCCCAATTGATAAATGCTACCAACCACATCAGCAGGCAGTAACGGCTTCTGGCACCGGGAATAAAAATTCCGATCAAAGGAAATAATAACACTCCCAACCAGAGGTAAGAAAAAAAACGTAAGATGTAACTGCTCAGAATAAAATTATGTTTCCAACGTCTCAGGTTTAATTCAAAGTCATGTTGGGAGCTCCAGAAAAAATTGGGTTTCGTAGGCAAATAACTTGGATCTTCCCATGCAAATGCGGCCGTCGGATAAGGGATGCCGGAAAGTTTATTTTCGCTCTCCACTCCTCCTTCCAGCACACTGTTGTAAGCATACGAAGTACCCAAGGTCCATTTGTTATAATGCGAGTGCAAGAGCATTGCCCAACATCCTAAACCCAGTACAACCACTGCAAGCGCGCTTCCCCAGGATCGCAAAGGCAAGGGATGCTTTTTCCATAGATAGTAACTGCCTAATAGTCCAAGCAAGGCAAAACAAAACAGCAAAATGAACGATTTACTGAAAAAGGAAAGTAATATGCAGGCACCAAGGCCAATGCCGTGAGAAACGCTATTGCGTTTTTCCAATGCCTTCCGCAGAAAAATAAAAAAACAAGGAACAGCAAGAAAATCAGGTGAGCCAATAAATAAAGCGTAATGCACGATGCAAACCACCATCAGCATCAGGGCACATAGTCGCACGAAAGAAGAATGAACTAGCAGGCGCAGCCAGAATATAAGTTGAAAAAATAAAATTATTCCCGCGAACATTTGAATCCAGCGAAACAACCCCATGGCATCGCTCAGCAACCAAGGGAAAGGAGCCATCAACCAGCAGATAAGCGGAGACCAATATGCATTGAAAGCGACTGGGAAATTTCCTTCCTGGTAATGCCTGGCTACAGCAAAGTAAGAAACCAAATCCGGGTTGAGGGAATTGAACAAACGATCGTACAGGCACGTATATCCGAGGATCAGAAAAATCGCCGGGATCCAGGCCCAGTAATATCGCCTTGCATTTCTTTTGATATTCTTCGAAGAAAACAAGTGCATGTAAAAGGTAAATTGTTTTAAATAAAAAGGCTGCGAATCCTAAGAAAGTAGCACGGCCTGTTCATTATTCAAGCAATTAAATTCGAACTTCGATAGACGCTTTTTGTAAAAACGATTTAAGTTCCGGAATTCCAATTTCCCTGAAATGGAAAATACTGGCGGCCAAGGCAGCATCTGCCTTCCCTGTGCTGAATACATCAATAAAATGTTCCATGGTTCCGGCGCCGCCCGAGGCAATAACAGGAATGCCGGCTTTAGAGGATATGGCAGCGGTAAGTTCGTTGGCAAATCCAGCTTTCGTTCCATCGTGATCCATGGAGGTAAGCAATATCTCTCCTGCCCCTCTCGATTCAATTTCTTTTGCCCAGGCCATGGTATCAATATCCGTAGGGCGAGTGCCTCCATGCGTATGAACCTTATGTTTGCCTTCGTGCTGTCGGGTATCAATCGCTACTACCACACATTGGCTTCCAAATTGTAATGCCAAAGCATCGATGAGCGAAGGGTTTTTTACAGCGGAAGAATTGATGCTGATTTTATCCGCACCCGCATCCAGCAGGGCCGATACGTCTTCCACGGTAGAAATACCACCTCCCACGGTGAATGGAATATTGATGCGGGAAGCTACCTTACGCACCAACTCGACCATGGTTTTGCGTTTTTCCAAGGTGGCTGAAATATCCAAAAACACCAATTCATCCGCTCCCTGGCTGGCATACAGCGCACCTAGTTCCACCGGATCTCCAGCATCACGAAGGTTTTCAAAATTTACCCCCTTTACAGTTTTCCCATCTTTTACATCCAGGCATGGAATGATTCGTTTGGTAAGCATACACGAAGTGCGTTATTTTTTCTTTTTTATTTCCGGAACCTGCACCTGATCCAACTCACGACTGATCCATAGTATGCGGCTTTTGACACGAGGCCCCGGTTTACTGGCCGACCATTTAAGCGGACTAGGTAATATGGCCGCAATTCCTGCCGCCTGTTGTTTGGAAAGTTTATCGCAGCCACGTTTATAATAAGCGCGGCTGGCGGCCTCAGCCCCATAGATACCATCGCCCATTTCAATGACGTTCAGGTATACTTCCAATATTCTTTTTTTATCCCAGAAAAGCTCGATCAATAAAGTGAAATACGCTTCCAATCCTTTCCGGATCCACGACCTTCCTGGCCACAAGAATACATTTTTGGCAACTTGCTGCGTAATGGTGCTCGCACCAATTTTGTGTTTGTGCTTTTGATTGTATTCGTAAGCCTTTTGTATGGACTCGAAGTCAAATCCGTGATGTTCAACAAATCGTTGATCCTCACTGGCAATAACCGCTTTCGGGAGGTACGGCGATTGGTCTTCGATCTTCACCCAGGTTTTACGCAACCTCATCTCCTTTCCCTTCCATTTCTGTTCTACCAAGCGCTGTAACATTAAATATGTAATGGGCGGATTAAAAAAGCGGTATGCGATGGCCACCAAAATGGTGCTTACGAAAAAGTAAATCAATACTTTTCGCAAAAAAAGCAACAGCCATATTAGTTTTTCGCGCATGCGTTATCCCCTTTTCCTCTGCTCCTGTCCTTAAGACGGGTAGTGTACTTTCTTTCGCTTAGTCAAATTTATACGAAGCAAAATCCGGACAACTGATCAAGGCATCTTGTACCGTTTTCGTGCTCGCCAGATTCAGTTTCAATACTTTCATCAGTGAATCTCTTTCTGTTTGAATATTCGGATGACTATACGAAACGTATCGTGAAGGTAGTTGTTGCACGGCACTGAATAGAGCCTGTGCTTTCATCTCCTGGTCAGTGCTCAAAGAGGCAGCTGCTTTATAATACTTTTCGATGTGTACATTAGTACAATATTGCTTCACAAAAGCCAGGTTCCGATTATGGAAATCAACCGCCATCGATGGAATATTGAATGGATAGACCGCTCCATCATAAGTGCGCAACGCATCCAATACCCCACCAGATTTCCAAAGATTTCCGTTGTAGCACCAATAATTGGAAAAGGATAAGGCATTGCCAATCTCCATAAGGTCTTTGGCTTGTCCGGTTTTCAAACGTTTCACTACTTCTGCAGTAAAAGATTTGCTGGTATACGTTTCCATGGGTTCGGCAAAAGGCCTCATTGGCGAGCCACGAAAGCTGGTATTGAATCGACTGAAATCGAAGGTGTCGGGAATTGCCTGCAAAATAGTATTCGCTTCTTCAAACTTATTTCTGCGCATTAATTTAATGGCACGTATTTCAGCAATTTCATTCGAGGTAAAGAATTGTTTGCCTAGTTCCTTCATTAAAGGTGAGGTATAATTTTCTTTCCAGGCACTAAGTTTTTCCATATCCCCATCGCTGTAGTACCAGTCGATTAGTGCGTTGGCGGCAGATTGGTATTCCTGACTGTTATTGAATGCTAAAGCGGCCTCATCGAGTCGGTTTGTTTTTAGATACGTGCGGCCCAATTCTGCCATTAACAAGGATCTCCGGAAACCATCATCCCCATATGCATCTTTGGGAGCTGTAAGCAGGTACTTCAAAATATTTTCCTCGGCTTCTGCATCTACAGCTTGGTTCTTCCATAAAGGCAATAGGCATGATAAGTACTCTGCATGTTTGCGCACTTCCTGATTGACAGACTGGATCAATTCTTTCAGCAAGGCTTCCGATTTTTCAAATTCTTCAGAGTACATCAGGGTATACGCATGGAGCAATTGAAACAACGCTTTATTCTTAACAGCGTCATTTTTATAAATCTCTCCAAAAATTGAATTGGCTTCCTGCAAGGTTTTAGAATCAAGAATACTCTGCACTTCGGAATTGTCGCTGTAATAGTAAAAGCTGGCCGGTTTAATAGAGCTCACATGGCGGCCCGTTTCCATGCTCAGTTCGGACATGCCAAAAAGTCTGCGGAAAAAATTAACAATGGATTTCCAGAAACGCGACCACCAACTTTCTTTAGGGCTGGCACTGTTGCCGAATTCCCAGGTAGCCTCTTCACCATACGTGAGTCGCGTAGAATCCAGCGGAGTGTTTAACAAGCGAGAAGGCATAAGCAAAGCCTCTTCCATTCGGTTGATTTGACGCAGTGCAGCTACTTCCAAACGCACCGAACCGGGGTCGAGGGCATAGATTTCTTTTACTGAATTCAAATCCAGGGCGCCCATGTACACTTCTTGCATAAACCATAGCCCGGCTTTAACACTGGGCGAAGCAGACATTGAGACCAATTTATTCCAATCGGCTTCTTCTATGTCTATGTATTTATAGTTTTTATATGCCAGATGACGATAATCCGGGGATTTGTCGAATACTTCTGCAAAAGTTAATTTAGCTCCTAACACATCCTTGTTTTTACGCATGGCTCCTGCTTTGTACGCCAAGGTGCGGTAATAGGTGCTGTTTTTCTCAAATGTAGAGGCCCCATACGTTTCGTAATATTGAATAGACTCTGCAAATTTGCCTCCGAACAAGGCCATGCGCACCAAATGCATTACATAACGTTGTTTCAACCAGGGATCCTGAATGTTGGAAATCATGCCGGTGAGGACTTCCAATTCCTTTGTTAAAGAAGCTTGCATTTCCGGAGAATATTGCGGAGCTGCCGACCATTCCTCATATTCCAATTGGCATAAGGGTTCTATGCGTTTGGCATACAATAGGTACTCCAACATATCTTTATTTTTGAAAAGTGATTTTTCAAATTCATTTTTCGGATTGCTGGTATTATATGCTAATTGCAAATCTTCGTAAGATTGCTCGTAAACCGTAGCACCAATTTCTTTCAGCGTAGCATTGGTGCCCAGCTTCTGTTTCCATTCCATCAAATTGGCTTTCGGACCTAAGTCGTAGCAATCGTAACAGTAGGGTTCCAGGTCGTAATAAATTTTATACAGGGAATCACTCAGCAGCGCACTGCTAAACACGTGCCCCTGATAATATGAGCCGTCGTACGCACAGGCCCGCAAGAACTGGGGCATGAACAAGGAAGAAAAAAAGGAAACGAAAATTAAAAAGCGGTACTTCATAATACGGTATTGGGAATTGGAATGATTTAGTTCGTTTTTTCTGGTAAGCGAAGTTTTCCTTTTCTAGCCAATTGAACCAGCACCAATATACCAGCCAGTACCAATGGTATGCTGAGTATTTGTCCCATGTTCAGGGGCATGGAATCCTCAAAGCGAACTTGATTTTCTTTCAAGAACTCATAAACAAAACGCAGTCCGAAAATCCAGATTACAAAAAGGGCAAAGATTAAGCCTTCCGGTGTTTTTGCTTTATAAATGCTATACACCCATAGCAATAACCCGAATAATACTAAACTGGAAATGGCTTCATAAATTTGCGATGGATGTCGTGGAATTCCCATTACTACGGCCTTTACAACGGCCTGTCCCTTGCTATTGGTGGTAACGGAAGATTGTTCTGTAGGAAGAATATGATCGACTTCTTCGTCTTTTTCCTGAAGGGCCAAGGTGCCTTCGGTGCGGTAGCGGGTAAGAAATTCTTCAGGGTTTCCTTTGGCTTTTGAGGTAATATAAAATTCAACCAAGGCATAGCGTTGGTTACCTACTACCGTATCCTTTCCTGTATTTTTAACCGTTATATCATCCACATCGCTAATACGTTCAACGCCTCCCCCTACTAATTTATTTTTTCCTATATAATTGTAAACGTTCATTTTTGCCTGGTAAGCAAATACAACACCAGTGCCTCCATTCGTCGGCTTTCCTACAATTTCTGAATTCATAAAATTACCCATGCGTATGCAAAAGGCTGCAAAAGCAATCGTAATCACGATACGATCCAAAATGTAGAGATACGATTGATCCACCTTTTTTCGGGAGTATAAAAACAAAGCAAGCAAGATGCCCGCGGCAGCACCATGACTGGCCAGTCCTCCATTCCAAACGTATATGATTTCAATGGGATGTTTCAGAAAGTAATCGGGTTCATAAAACAAACAATGTCCCAAACGCGCGCCCAGTATGGTTGCTACCAGCATATAAACGGTAAGGGTATCGACATCGCGGGGATCTTTTCCTTCTATTTTAAAAATCCTCACAAGGATTTCATAGCCCACCAAAAATCCAAGGAAAAAAAGGATCCCATAATACCGCAGGGACCGCGAAGCAATAGTAATAATTTCAGGATCAATTGACCAGACTAAAAACGAAAGCATAACAGTGACTTTAAACAAAAATATGAAATCCTGAACGGATTACAAGTTGAATTTAATTCAAAATAAACCATATTGAAAAGACGATGAACAAAAGCACCACAGTGCCGATCAGGTCAGAAATCCAACGATGATCCTGTGCATGCGCCAGGGATTTAAATTGAAAGAGATAGGGTTGAATGCTGGCAGGATCGGGAGCCGTATCGCGCAAACTGAAAACAACCATTAAAACCGCACAAACAAAAAACACAGCCAGGGAATAATATAGAAAATTAAGATGGGCCAGCCAGGATAATACGTTCTCTGATCCATCGCTGAGCGTTACTTCGGTAATAAATTTTACAATCCCTAACAAAGCACCAATTACCAACACCCGGAAAGCTGCTTTACCGGTGGCTCTTGACCAAAACATACCGCTAATAAACACGACTACTATAGGGGGGGCCAAGTATGCCTGAGTAGATTGAAGGTAGACAAACAAATGGTCGGAAATGGAGCTTATAAATGGAACCCATATAATACCAAAAATAATCACTACGATCGTAGCAATCCGTCCTACATTGACCAGAACAAATTCATTGGCATTTGGATATAATTTTTTATAAATATCGAGCGTAAACAAGGTCGAACTTGTGTTGAAACAAGAGGCCAGAGAGGACATCAGGGCCGCCAGCAGGGCCGCTACCACCAGGCCTTTGAATCCTGAAGGTACTGTGTTGAAAAGCAAGGTAGAAAAAACTTCGCTGCTATGTATTTCCGGATAAAGCGCCTTGGCGATCATTCCTGGAAATACCAGGATAAATAAAGGCAATAATTTAAGGAAGCCGGTCATTAGTATTCCTCTTCGCACTTCCTGTGTGTCTTTTGCCGTAAGAGCGCGCTGCACGATGTATTGATCGGTATTCCAATACCAGAAACCGATGACCAAGGTGCCAAATACCATGCCTGGCCATGGAAATTCCGGATGGCTGGCAGGTCGGAAAAGTTGTGCATGTCCTTCGGGAATAGCGTCCATTACCATCGATAGGGATCCTGCTTGTTGCAAACCGAAATAGCACAAGGTGATACCACCCGCCACCATAACCAGCAATTGGAATAATTGAGCTCTGGCGATCCCCTGGGTTCCTCCGGCGATGGTATATATTCCGGTAGCCAGCACTAGCAGCAAACAGGAGGTATATAAATCCCAGCCCATCACTTGCATCATCAGAATTCCACCGGCCAAAAGTGTAACGGAAATTTTAGTGACGATGTATGCAAGAATAGAGATGACTGAGAAATACCAACGACAGGCTGCATTGAATCTTTTTTCTAAAAACTCAGGCGTGGTAAAAATTCCCGTTTTCAAATAATGCGGTGCAAAAATCCAGGCCAATAAAATCAGCAAGAAGCAGGCACTCAACTCGAAGTTACCTACCGCAAATCCTTGATCATAACCTGAACCTGCCAAGCCAATATAATGTTCACTCGAAATATTGGTGGTAAAGGCTGCCGCGCCGATTACGTACCATGGCAAGTTTCTGCCGGCAAGAAAAAAATCAGTTACATTCTGTTGTTTGGAAGAAAAATAAAATCCAATTCCAAATACCATCAGTATGTAAATGCCTACAATCAGTATGTCAATGGCCTGAAAATCCATGAGGTAAGGATATCAACAATATTACTCTTTAATCTTCAATTTCTTAGTATTTGATTTCAATTTGTCGATAAAAAATTATCCTGCAAGAACGCAGCAAATGTTTGTAAACTTATTATTTAATGAATTGTAAATCAGTGTGCTTTTCCTTATTTTTCGGAACTAATACATCCTAATTCAACGTGTTTACCTTTATGCGAATTATTTTCCTCATAAGCCTGGTGGTAGCGAGCAATATGTGGGCTCAGAAACATAGCCGGAAATCTGTAAAAGTTAGTCAGGAGGCCATGAAGGCCTATGCGGCCAAAGATTTTAAAAAGGCATTGGAGTTGTACAAAGAGGCAGAAAAGCTACATCCGGGTGATCCTGATTATTTATACAGCATGGCGAGTTGCTATATGGAATTAGGGTATTATCAGGAAGCCATAGAACCCCTTCAGAAAGTAAGTGCTTCCAAAATGAAAATTTCCAAAATACAGTTCGATTTAGGTAAATGTTATCATGCTTCCATGCGTTTTGATGATGCCATTACTTCCTTTACTCAATACAAACAAAAGTGTTTGAAGGAAAAAAATGCAGAAGGCCTCAAAGAAGCCGATATGTATATTCGCTATTGCAACAATGCCAAAGAACTTGTCAAAAGTCCGGTTAAAGTAAAAATTCAGGATATCGGCGAACGTGTAAATTCTTCTTATCAGGAATATTTCCCAGTGCTTACCGCAGATGAGTTGATGATGATGTTTACCAGTCGCAGAAAAGTTCCCGAATCCAAATTAGTAGATCCCGTCGATAATAATCCTTATGAGGATATTTACCTGACCGTTCGTTCCGACAAAAAGCAGGAATGGTCTACTCCCCTGAAGTTATCCAATGTAATCAATTCCGAAAGTCATGATGCCTGCGTGGCGCTCTCGGCGGACGGCCAACAATTATTTATTCATAAGACGGTTAACGGAGGAGATTTATTTGTTTCCAATCTCTTAGGTTCAATTTGGTCAGAGCCCAAAAATTTAGGCGAAGCCATCAATACTCCGTATCAGGAATCTTCAGCATCTATTTCTGCCAATGGAAAATATTTATTTTTCGCCAGCGACCGTCCAGGTGGAAAAGGTGGTTTCGATATTTATGTTTCCAAGCGTTTGCCCAGTGGAGAGTTTGGTGCGCCTAAGCTGCTCGGGGATCAGGTAAATTCCATTTATCATGAATTTTCACCGTTCATCCATCCTGATGGAAAGACCTTGTATTTTAGTTCCAAAGGAATCGGATCCATGGGAGGATACGATATCTTTTCTTGCTCTGTAAATCCTGAAACGGGAGAAATTACCTCCGCCCCTGTGAATGTAGGATATCCGATTAATACGACCGATGACGATGTGTTTTTTGTTTGGTCGGCCGATGGAAAAAGAGCCTATTATGCTTCTGTGCGGGAAGAAGGAGTGGGAGAAGATGACCTTTATGTACTCGAACGTCAGGACAGCACGGCCAACGATGCCGTAGTGCTGAAGGGAAAATTATTCAATTGTTTGAATAATGATCCGGTTCATGCTACTGTTACAGTTACGGATGCTGCAAGCAGGGAAGTTATCGGGCAATATATCAGCAATAGCACTACCGGTAGGTATTTGGTTGTTTTGCCTGGCAAAAAAGAATACAACCTTTCCATTGATGCTCCCGGATTCGGATTTCTCAGTAAAAACATACAGGTGAAAGACGCCTCTGTAGCTTTTGAAATAGAAGACCAACAATGTATGCAATCTATAAATCCCGGACAAACCCTGGTGTTGCGCAATGTTCAATTTACCACAGATCAGTCAACCTTGTTGCCTGAATCTTCTGCGGAATTGATGCGGGTTGTGGAGATGCTCAAAAATAATACCTCTATGGTTATTAGCATTTCTGTCCATCGTTCGGCGACTCAGGATGAAAATGGAAATATAAAGTTGACGGAAGAAAGAGCGAAAACCATTCGCGAATTTCTACTTCAAGCGGGTATCGATTCCAAAAGAATGTTTTACAAAGGTTATGGTAGCAGCAAACCCTTGGTTCCTTCCACTTCAGAAGAAAATAAAAAACTCAACGAGCGCGTTGAATTAGAAATATTGAAATAATAAACAGGTATGGTGCAGGTAGAGCAATTAGTGAAAATATATGGCGACCAGCGAGCCGTAAACGGAATTAGTTTTACAGCCTCCAAAGGAACTATTACCGGTTTTTTAGGTCCGAATGGAGCCGGCAAATCTACCACCATGAAAATTGCTACAGCATTTATTCCACCGAGTGCTGGAACAGTCCTTGTTGGTGGATACGATGTAGTTTCGCATCCCCTTGAGGTAAAAAGAAAAGTCGGCTATCTTCCAGAGCACAATCCCCTTTACCTGGATATGTATGTGCATGAATACCTTCAGTTTTCCGGAAGTTTGCATGGCCTGCGTGGAAATCGCCTGTCGACGCGTATTTCAGAGGTAATTGGAATGGTGGGGCTGGGTCTGGAGCAACGAAAAAAAATAGGAGCCTTGTCAAAAGGATATAGACAACGCGTAGGATTGGCTCAAGCCATCCTGCATGACCCGGAGGTACTCATTCTCGACGAACCAACCACCGGCCTGGATCCTGTTCAAATTCTCGAAATTAGGGATGTTATCAAAGAAATGGGAAAGGAAAAAACGGTGATTTTTTCTACCCACATTATGCAGGAAGTGCAGGCTTTGTGTCAACGGGTGGTTATTATCAACAGGGGAACTATTGTAGCCGATGATCAGGTAGAGTCTCTCAAAAAATTAAATTCGGAGCATCGGACCTTGCGCGCCGAATTTGCTTCCGAAATCGAAATTTCAACCTTACAATCTCTGCCATTCGTGATCTCGGTGACTGCATTAGGAAATGGCAAATATGAAATCCAGACAGAAAAAGATATTCGCGGAGATTTATTTAACTGGGCTTCTGCGCAAGGCATTTCCCTATTGGAACTCAACCAGGTTGAGCGCAGCCTGGAATCTGTTTTTAAAGATTTAACCACTCAAAAATAATACAATCAATTTCTAGTATCCCACACATGAAAGCGTCCACCCTTCTATTGTTGTTATTTTTTCATTCACTCCTCTCCTACGCACTGCCCCTGGATTCCATAGGTGTTGAGAAGAAGAATGGCAAAGTATATATCATTCATAAAGTTGAAGCGAAGGAATCCTTGTATTCCATTGCACGTAAATACGGGGTAAAAGTAGATGATATCAAACGAGCCAATCCCAATGTAAATGCGGAAGAATTAAAAACTGGACAAACCATTCTGGTTCCCTCCAAATATTCCACGGAAAGCACTGCAAATAAGGAATCTCAAAGTGATAAAATTCACGTTGTAAAAAAGGGAGAATCGTACTTTAAAATTTCACAGAAATACAAAGTAGACATGGACCTTATCAAAAAGGCCAATCAGAATAAAGAATTAAAAACAGGAGATAAAATTAAAATTCCAAGTCCGAAGGCAGAAGCTCCGAAAGAAAAAGAAAATAATTCTGTAAAGAAACCTACTCAAACGAATGAGGTATCCGATGGAAAGCAATACAAAATCCATGTGGTACAGGCCAAAGAAACTTTGTATGGTATTTCAAATAAGTACAAAGTTTCCGTGGATGAAATTAAAAAAGCCAATCCATCCTTGGCTGAAGGATTAAAAACTGGAATGGAAATTAAAATTCCAATAAAAGGAAAGACGACTGAAACGGCAAATAACAAGAAACAAACGACCACCCAACAGAGCACAAAGAATAACAAAAAAACAGAACCAACCGGAACCCCGAATACCGGCAAGTCTAATGAAAACAAAGCAGAGGTAGAAGAAAAGGAAAAGCCTAAAGATCCTGTTCAGGAGGTTCCTGTTGTGACGCATGTACCTGAGACGCCAAGCAGCCAGGAGACTGTAAAGTCAAATGGTGGATTTGAAAAAGTGGAAGAAAAGGGAATGGCTGAACTAATGGAAAGCAAAGAAGATTCTCCTAAGTTTCAGGCTCTGCATCGCACTGCAACGGTAGGTACCATCATCCAGGTAATCAACGCAGAAAATGGTCAGAAGATTTTTGTCCGTGTTATTGGTCGCCTGGAAGGGGGAAGTACTAATACTGTTATCAAATTATCGCAACGTGCGATGGATCGTTTGCAAGCCAAAGGTCCCAAAATTTCTGTTCAATTATCTTATATTCCATGATACATCAACAAGGCATGTTACGCGACGATGCACTGAAAGGAAAAGTGTATATCGTTACCGGTGGAGCCACCGGGCTAGGCAAATCAATTACCAAATACCTGTTGGAATTGGGTGCCTGTGTCATGATTTGTAGTCGTAAGGAAGAAAATTTATCGGCCACGCATGCGGAATTCCAACCTCAGCACGGCGATCGCATTGCCTATCAGGTATGCGATGTACGCGATTTTTTGAATATTGAAAAGGTTATCCAGGTCACACACGAACGTTGGGGAAGCATTCATGGGCTTCTCAATGGAGCTGCCGGCAATTTCATTTCTCCCACCGAACGATTATCCCATAAGGCCTTTGATGTAATTATTGATATCGTGCTGAAAGGCACCGTGTATTTTACACAAGCCATAGGTGCCTATTGGATTAAACAAGGTACCGGAGGGGCAGTGTTAAATATTGTAACTACTTACGCATCCACCGGTTCCGGTTTTGTGGTGCCCTCTGCGGTAAGCAAAGCCGGTATTGTAGCGCTTACCCGCTCCCTGGCAGTAGAATGGGCCAAGTATGGAATCCGCATGAACGCCATCGCCCCAGGACCTTTTCCAACCGAAGGCGCCTGGACCCGCTTGTTCCCGGAAGGAACGGAAAAATATGTGGATCCAATAAAACGGATTCCTCTTCAACGCTTTGGGCATCACCAGGAATTAGCCAATCTGGCCGCTTATCTGCTCAGCGATTATTCCGCCTACGTTAACGGCGACGTAATTACTATAGACGGCGGTGAGTGGCTGAAAGGTGCCGGAGAATTCAGTCATCTGGACGAAATCCCGCCTGCCATGTGGGATGAATTAGAAAAAAAAGTAAGAGGTAAAAAATCAAATTCGTAGTATGGAAACTAAGGAATTTAATCCGGTGCAACGGGTAGAAGAATTTCATCGCTTGTTTGATCATCCTGTTTTACCAGCGCCACAGATCCCATCCAGGGAACGTTGTGAACTAAGAGTACGCCTTATCCAGGAAGAATTGGATGAGTTAAAAGAAGCGTTGGAGACAGGCGACATCGTTGGGGTGGCTGATGCTTTATGCGATATCCAGTATGTTCTTTCAGGGGCTGTGTTGGAAACAGGATTTTCTGAAAAGTTTACCACCCTGTTCGAAGAAGTCCACCGGAGCAATATGAGCAAAGCCTGCTCTTCCGCGGAAGAAGCAGAGAATTCGGCCGAACATTACCGGGCCAACGGAGTTCCTTGTTATACCAAAGAAAAAGAAGGTTACTTTTTAAT
>JALONM010000018.1 GCA_025454925.1 Cytophagaceae bacterium | reverse complement strand
TTAGCCATTTAGTTCCGCAGGATGATAAGAGTGCCGAACTTAGAAAGGCAGGCTTTAAAGGCACTGGCATTGGT
Organism: Cytophagaceae bacterium; assembly: GCA_025454925.1. Taxonomy (GTDB): domain Bacteria; phylum Bacteroidota; class Bacteroidia; order Cytophagales; family Cytophagaceae; genus JALONM01. Next base: position 51,899 of record JALONM010000018.1, on the reverse strand, counting down.
TAAGGCTTTGTTACACGTTTTAACCATACTTCCATATTATCCAGGTATACCACCTCGTTGCTGGGATTGTAAATGTAAAGCGGTGTGATGTTGTTGTGAAGATCCTTTTCAAATTTATACCGAAGGTACATTTGATTCCAACCGTTTTTTTCTCTTCGTATAACAGTGTTTATTGCATGGTATTTTTCACCTTCTTCATCCACCACCAATACCGCACCGTCTCCTTTGCACCAAATATAACATTCCAGCACGTCGCCTGACAGTATTTCGCTTATTCGGACGGTGTAAGCAAAACGATACATAGAATCTGTTTTTACAGAATAGTTTCCATGGAATGTTTCAGTGGAATCCAATAGGCCTGAAATTTCAATTGGATATTGAGAAACACCACTATTAAAATGTTTGCGATCAAGCAGCTCATCGTTCTGGGTAGAAAGATGCCATACGGATTGGTACGTGTTGGTATCATAAAATCGCTGATAAATAGTTAGTATAGAAAATATGCCTAAGGAGGAAATAAATCCAAACAACATCCAGTTGCGCAAAGCATGCGAACGAATAGGTATGAGCCCCGCTAGGGCCCACCAAAGTAATGGTAAAAATGGGCTTAGGTAACGTCCATGAATATTATCAATGTGCTGATCCCCTTCTATATTCCAAATGAGAAATTGGGAGAGAAACAAACTCGCCAGGCAGGCAAACGAAGTCACCAACATCCATGCCCGGGGGCGCCATCCTATGCTTGGAACCTTGGCCGTTAAGGCACTTCCAATAATTAAGAGATAAGCCATAAGCACCCATGGGATGGGTAAAAAAGTATCGAGCCAACCAAATGTGCCGATGTAGCTCTGGCTGTAGCGTTCAAAACTTAATCCAATTGAACGGATGAAAATACCAGTATACTCCAGCGGATGGTGCAATACCCATTGCAATTGCTGCTGGATGTTGGCCCCTTCTAACACAGTAGCCTGAAATACAAAATCGGGATGATAATCTTCATACGTAATATAAAGATCTTGAACAACCACCGACCATGCAATCAAGCTTACAAGGGCTAGTGCCGGGCAGCCTGCATAAAAAACGATCGCTTGTAATCGGGAACGAAAGAGGCGTTTAGGAATTAGGAATATTAGTAACAACAGCGGCAGATAAATGAATTTCAATAGTGCCATTCCAGCCGATAATATCAGAAATGCAGCCAATGAGGTTTCTCGAATGGGCACTTCGGCCAACCAATGATTTAGTAGCAGCACCAGAAAGGTCCAGCAAAAACAAGTGCACATCATATCTCCGCTGATCGAACCATTTACATAAATGCTCATGGGAAGAAGTGCCAAAAAGGCAAATTCTACCTGAAGAAAGGTGATGGTTTTCAATAGTCCATAAACCAGCCATGACCAAATGAATAAGCAGAATACTTTTGTGAAATAATAGGTGGGTAGAGGAGGCATGTTTACCAAGCGCGCAATCGAAATACCTATGGCTTGTGGTACATAGGCCAATGGTGGGTAAATGGCTGTGTTGGGAAAATCCAGGAATATCATTTTTTCTCCGGTTGGAATGCGGGACAGCGACAGTATTGTGTCGGGTTGACTGACATGAAAAACATTCCATCGTAAATGTAAAAAAGGATCACTGGCAGCTTGAAGGGAAGCGGGTAAATAACCTCCTACTCGTTGATTTTGTCGAATAGATATCCAGTCCCCTTGAGATACCTGATAGGCCCGGTAGAAATGCGACACCTCATCGTTCACTTGAAAAGGAGGGGTAATGAGTATGTAACCCATACCTAAGAAAATTGCTACACAAAAAAAGAGAAGAGGAATACGTGAGGAGGGAGGCTTCATACACTTGGTCTTGAAAATTTTCAAGTTACTTCTTCTCTATTTATTTTTCTAGGGCAACTTTAATTTTCCTGTACCTGCGTTATAGTAACCTTTTTAACCTGCCCGAGATTCTCGTGCAAAGGTATGGGTATAGTAACAAAGGATTGGTCTATGCCATTGGAATCTATGGTAATTAAAGGAAAAGCCTTCTTGTTTTTTTCGGTCAGCATAGTGGAATGATAAATACGATAATTAACGCCTTTTAGAATGGTAGATTCCTCTATAGGTTCAAAAATTCCGCAATACTCTTTGATATCAACGGTGTCCACGAGCCGGAAACATTTATTCTGGTTAAATTCTTTTCCTAAATAAAGAATAAGCTCAGAAACGGCAGCATTGTTTTGAAAATAAGCTAAAATACTATCTTGGTCTTGAATGTAAAAGCGTTGATGCCCGCAAAAAACAATAGCATCTTTGGTACTTTTGTTTCTAAATAAAACAAGTTTTACAGGCTGGTATTGGAAATCGTTATTCCTTTCAGAATGGTAATGCAAGGATCCTGTTTCAGACCGGGAGAAGGAACCTCCGGACGTATTAGAAAAAGTATTGCTGGATGTATACAGTTCCACTGCGCTTGCGATTTTATGGTTTGCAGGAAAAGATCCAATAATTCCATTAAATGGATGCTCCGACTCTGTTGGTGCTGCAATATCGCTTTTATCCGTATTAGAATTGGAAGTTGCCCGAATTATCATGATCAAGACGTAAAGAATAACAAAGGCGATCTTTACGGTTCGCCATACTCCATTGCTTTCTTTATTCTTCTCAGCAGGAATCAATCGTTTGATTTCTTCCATTCGCTCTTGCAATAAAGAACGTTCGTGAGGATCTACCCGAAGCTTGGAAGCTCCCGTAATAATGGCTTCGGCTAGCGTAGGTTTTTTTAGATTATTAAAACTAATTACATAAAGATTAATTAGTTCCAATGCGTATTTATTTCTGAAACCTATAAATGAAGCCGGTAATTCATTAAGAGTTAATAGGAGAGAGGGTTCGTAGTATTTTTTTAAATTGCTTTCCGGATCATGGTAATCCTGTTGTTCAATGAGTAAAATAACCAGGTGCAGTTCTTTTAGCAATATGAAAAGGTATTGTTCCGTTCTTTCTGCACTGCGAGCGATTTGTGAAGAATCAATCAATAGTGGAATACTATTCAGGCTGGCCACAGAGGCCGAATCGCGTGCTTTTACAGAGGCATATAGCAATTCGGAATATACTTCGCAAAAGTATGGAGCGATAAAACGTACAAAGGCGTTGTTATCCTTCAGTGTACTCCATGATGTTGGATTCTTAGGCAGTTGTTTCGATTGCAAAAAATCCAACAAGCCGGGGGTATTCCAGATAAGGGAATGATGTTGAAAGTCTTCCGAATTTTTAAGATCATCAATAAGCCTCAATATCTGATCCTTGGAATAAATTTGTTTCCCCAATTGGATAGGCTTTTCATCGTTTAATTGAAACTCTGCCAGTATCTTTTTTTTCAAAAGGATCCACTGTGAGGCATCTAATGTTTCTCCGGGCTTTAATCCCGGTAAAATGGAAAAAGGAGAAACATATTCAGTCATACAGGTTCAATTAAATTCGCCATCCATCGGAAATGTTACCAACGGAGCTAGTCTTAGTACAAAGACGGAAATCTACCTGGGTCGGTTTCATGCATCATCTCATAAACCAAATCAAATACATCTTCAGCATTTGGTTTAGAGTAATAATCACCGTCGGTACCATAGGCTGGGCGATGCTCCTGGGCGCTCAAGGTTCTGGGTTCTGAGTCCAGCCATTGAAACACGTGTTGGTTTTCCAACACTTTTTGCATCATGTAAGCCGAAGCTCCTCCAGGTACATCTTCATCCGCAAAAATTACCCGGTTGGTTTTTTGTATAGACTCACCAATCGTATGATGAACATCAAACGGTAGTAAGGTTTGTACATCTATAATTTCAACGGATATCCCACACTGTTCTAATTGGTCGGCAGCTTCCATGCAAATGCGACACATCGCACCGTAGGTAACGATGGTAATGTCTTCTCCAGGACGTATGGTTTCTGGAACCCCTAACGGAACAGTAAATTCACCCAGGTTATCCGGAAGTTTTTCTTTTAGTCTATAGGCATTCAAGGTCTCTATGACAATGGCAGGTTCATCGCCTTGCAGCAAGGTATTGTAGAATCCAGCCGCCTGCGTCATGTTGCGAGGCACACATAGATGCATTCCCCGGATAGCTCCTAAAATCATTTGTATCGGTGAGCCTGAATGAAACATCCCTTCCAGCCGATGCCCACGTGTGCGAACAATCAATGGCGCTTTCTGTCCGCCTACCGTGCGGTAATGCAGACTAGCTAAATCATCGGACAGGGTTTGTATCGCAAAATAAATATAATCGAGGTATTGAATTTCGGCGATCGGTCTTAATCCTCTCATGGCCGCACCAATGCCTTGTCCTATAATGGTAGCTTCCCGGATTCCGGTATCCATTACCCGAAGCTTACCGAATTTTTGTTGCAAACCAGCAAAGCCTTGGTTCACATCTCCGATTTGCCCTACGTCTTCTCCCAATGCAAAAATGCGAGGATCGCGGCTAAGCAAAGCGTCAAAATTATTTACCAATACCTCCCTGCCATCCACTACAGGACTCTGTTCGGAATAGCGTGCCGGCACCACTTTTACTTGTGTGGCAGCCTCTTCAGACCGGCTATATACGTGGGAGTTGATACGCTCACGGTTTTCTTTTGTCGTGCGTTTGATCCACTCCTGAATGGAGTATTTGGCAGGACATTCTTCGTAACGAAGCAAGCGCAAGGCTTTTTTCATTGCTTTTACGTCGTCCATACGTATCGGATTTAGGGCCTTCGATAATTGCTCTGCAATTTCTGTCAAGGCCGCTCGCTCCTCCGATTCCTGTGCTGCCTGTCGCAAATAGTCAAGCGCCTCATCATGATCATCTTTCATGGAATCCAGAAAAGCCTGCCAGGCTTTTTCCCTGCTGGTGCGCGCTACACGTTCCGCTTCGGCTTCAATGGCCAATAGCTCATCTTCGCTGCACACATTCCATTCCAATATCCATTTACGGAATTGCTTGTTGCAATCGTATTCTTCTTCCCAGGCAAGCCTCTCCTTGGTTTTGTACCGTTCGTGCGAGCCGGAAGTAGAATGACCAAATGGTTGAGTAAGTTCTTCTACATGGAATAACACCGGTACATGTTCTTCGCGAGCCAATTTCATGGCCCGGAAATACTGCACGCATAGCTCCTGGTAGTTCCAGCCTTTTACTTTTATGACTTCAATGCCGCGCTCTCCTGGGCGGCGCTTAAAGCCTTCAAACATACTCGAAATATCAAGCTTGGTGGTTTGTAGTTCCTGTGTAACAGAAATGGCGTAGGCATCGTCCCAGATGCAGGCAACCATGGGGATTTGTAAAACACCGGCGGCGTTGATGGCTTCAAAAAAAACACCTTCCGCACAAGCGCCGTTACCAATGGTGCCCACCGCAACTTCATTTCCGTGATGGCTGAATTGTGTATAACCATGCAACTGCGCATTGTTGCGGTAAAGTTTGGAAGCAAATGCCAAACCCACCAATCGAGGCATCTGAGCGCCAGTTGGAGAAATATCCGGACTGGCATTTTTTATTTCCATGAGGTTCTTCCAGCGGCCTTCGCGATCCAGGCTTCGGGTAGCATAATGGCCAATCATCATGCGCCCTCCGGAATGCGGATCGTGCGCTACATCGGTATGCGCATACAACTGTGCAAAATATTGCTGAATGCTCAATTCGCCGATCGCCATCATGAAGTTCTGGTCACGGTAATATCCCGAACGAAAATCTCCTGGCTGAAAAAACTTGGCCATGGCAATTTGCGCTACCTCTTTACCGGTGCCAAATACACCAAACTTTGCCTTCCCGCTGTATACTTCCTTTCTGGCAAGTGTGCTGGCATGCCGGCTCTCGCAAGCCAAGCGATAATCCTTCAATATTTCCTCCTTGCTTAATGTCAGCTCAGGACTTAACTGATATGTTTCGTACACCCTACTTTATTTTTTTGGCTACAAACCGGCAATTATTCGCTAATTACCAACCTCAAATTTAATAAAATGCTTTCCTTAAACAATCATTGTGGAAACTCTATGCCCAGCCTTTGGCGCCTACCTTTACCACAATTCCTCTCAAAAGCCAAATGGGCGATGTGTAATTTTCGCAAGCAAAAGGCGTTTTCAGTATGAACTTTTCAACTCCACCCGAACTTTTACCTGGAGCTTGTTGTTAATTGTTGAAAATCAGAAGAGTAAGTTCTAATGCTTTCTTTGGAACAATCTTTGAAATATGTATCTTTGGGTTTAAAATGTACACAACTATGTTGAAGAAAATTATTCTTTCATCCGTTTTAGTCAGCATTTTTTCTTTTTCTTCTCTGGCTCAGTCTGAAAGTTTCCAATTTATCGAGGATAAACACGATTTTGGAATGGTAGAAGAAGGTATTAATGCGCTTTGGGAATTCAAATTTAAAAATGTAGGTACCGATACCATTACCTTACAACAATCCGATGTACGCGCTTCCTGCGGGTGTACCACCCCCAGCTGGACCAAAGAAGCCATCCCTCCGGGGGGCATGGGCAGCGTTAGTGCTCAGTTCAATTCAGCAGGGCGTCCTGGTGTTTTCAATAAAAACGTTACAGTATCCTATAAAGGCGGCGTGGTGAAAATGCTTACCATCAAAGGAGTTGTAATCAAGCCAGACACTGCGAAAGTGACAGAAGCTGAAAAGAAAAAATCACCTATTTTCTGGGCTGAGAAAACCTCGCATCATTTCGGAAAAGTAGAACGCGGGCAAAAAGTAGTTACTCGCATTACCGTTAAAAACAACGGGAAAGACTCGCTCGAAATCATCAATGCTCAGGCTGCATGCAGCTGCATCACTTACAAGCTGATGATGGAGAAAAAAGATAAAACCACCTACGAAGTAAAAAATGTTCCTCCTGGCAAAACTGCCTTTCTGGAATTTGTATATTACCCAACCGGCGATGGATTGAACACCGATGTCATCACGTTCCAAACCAACGATAAAACACAGCGCAGAAAAGCTTTGTCTATGACTGCAGAAGTAGTAAATAGCTTGCAGGAGAAAAGTCCGGTAATGGAAGATAAATCAAACGTTCCATTTGGAAAATAATCATTAAAATTCTTTCATAAAATAAAAAAGTCCCGCACGTCCGGGACTTTTTTATTTTCACACATTCCTTTTTGGGTGGATTAAATAGTTCACAAAACTCCATCGCTTTTCTCCATAGAAGCGAAGTGCGCGATGGAAAATGGCCATGGATCATAGATCCATGGCCGGTAATCCCGATATAGAAAATCATGGGCTTCGAAAAGAATTTCTTTTATTCCTTCTGAAACCCTTGATTTTAGTTGACAGTTTTCAATAGAAGAATTTCTGTTGAAAAATCAGGATTCACGTGGGAAAGGGTGAAAAAAACAATTGTATGGGATATTCGATTTGCCATAGCAAGCGGATATGCGTATTTTGGCTAAAATTTATGCACATGAAATTTCTGTTTTCTATGTTGGCGACAGCCCTGGCATTTAGCTCCTTGGCTCAATCGCAGGAGCGGTTTTTATTTGAAGAAGAGTATCACGATTTTGGTGTTTTCGAAGAAGGTAAACAAGCCGTTTTTACATATACCTTTAAAAATATCGGAACAGATACCATTGTATTAACGGATGAGAGCGTGCGTCCGGGTTGCGGCTGTACGAAAGGGAAGTTTACCACTACCCCCATTTTACCTGGAGATACAGGAAGCATTACAACGCTTTTTAATACCGCCGGGAGGCCGGGAGCCAATTCCAAATCAGTAAGCGTTAGCTATAAAAATTCGTTCAAAACGTTATTCTTCAAAATTTATGTTATTCCAGCCGATACCGCTAAACCAGTATTGGCTAAACAAAAGAAAAAAAGTAAAACCTCAAAAATGGTTATCCATACTGATCGATTCGAGTTGGGAGCCATACCTCGTAACAAAAGTGTGCCTGTTATTATTCCCTTCAAGAACGAAGGCAAGGATTCGCTGCGCATCGATAAAATTCTAGCCGCATGCCAGTGTGTAAAGCATACTATCACCATGAAAAATAAAGCGGGAGTGGCTGTTCCGGTAAAGGCTATACCAGCCGGACAGCAAGGGTTTATAGAATTACAGTATACTCCCAACTTTACTGGAAAAGGATACGATATTGTTACTCTTTTCAGCAACGATCCTTTAAGGCGCAGGGCATCCATAAGGCTGCAGGCTGAAATTTTAAATCAATAGGCGACTGATTTTGCTGATGACATACGTGCGTGAGCGATGAACTTACAATTTAAACGACAACTGGATTACCTGGCAGGGTACTTTTTGATTGGGATCAACCTGGTAGCAGCGCGCTTGCTGGGTTTGATCATGCGACGCAATCATTCCCTTGATCCGCCTCCTGCGCATATCTTTGTAATAAAAATGCTTGGTTTGGGCAGTGTACTCATCGCCGCAGATTCCATGGCTGCCCTACGAAAAAAATATCCCTCCGCAACGTTGATACTCATTTGCGGAAAAGGAGTAAAGCCTGGTATCGAACCACTGGGAATGTTTGACGAAATTTTTGAGATCCGTGATGATTCTTTCCTGGTCTTATTGAAAAGTTCCATTCATACCTTGTGGAAATGCTGGCGACGTCCGAACCGTTGGGTAATGGACCTCGAAGTGTATTCCCGGTTAACGACTATTTATTCCTTGTGGACCTGCGCCCGCAACCGTTTTGGTTTTCATCTCAATCCGGTCAGATTCCGGCGGAGCATCAATACACACAATGTATATTTTAACCAGTTTGTCCACGTTGAGAAAAACTACGAAGCCCTGGTGATGGCTATGGGAGCGGAAAAGCCTGTGCCCACCAAGTTTCCGGCATTCCCATTCAAAGCGCGTAGCGGTGCCGAAAAATACCTGGCCATCAACAATACCTGCAGCGATTTGTCGCGCGAGCGAAAAATGAGTGAGCAATTATTTAAGCAGTTGATTCATCATTTGCTCAGCGAAACTTCCTATGCTCTCGCTTTTACCGGCGCTCCTTCCGATGCTTCCGGCGTACAGAAAATCATTGACGAACATTTTGCAGATTACAAACATCGCCTTCGTGTCATTGCCGGCGCACTAAGCTTTCAGGAGTATTATCACTTTTTGTATCAGGAATGCAGGGCTATGATTACTATTGACAGCGCCCCTTTGCACATTGCCAATCGGCTTATGATTCCTGTATTGTCGTTGTGGGGACCTACCAATCCTGAAAATCTAAGTAAAGAATCTGAATTACACCGTAGCATTTACTTGCGTAAAAATTGTTCGCCCTGCGTGCATCATACGGAGGTACTTCCCTGCGGAGGCGATAATACCTGCATGAAGGAAATCACCTGGCCTATGATTAAATTTCAACTCGATAAATTGTTACAGTCGAGCATTCCTGCGCAGGCCTAAAAATCAATAGCAATCGTAGTGCTGTTAATGGAGTAGGCTATTGGGCGTGTCCCTCGCTGCGCTCAGGTCGGGCCATCGCTGCAAGTCCTCTTGGCTTGGCGTGGCGCGATGAGCGCCACGCCACCACCAATGCGGGCTTTCCGCTCTGTCCCTCACGCAAAAAAACGCTTTCCATAACTATTGTACCGTGGTTTTTATTCATTCTTCAACCTTATTGCTCCATCGTGTACTTCGCTTTTATTGAGAAACGACTCATCCTATCAATCGCTTCAAAAGGAATTACAAGGATGAGGATCGTTTATGAAGTTGATGAATTTAGTAATGGAATGAGTTGGCCGTTTTTTTTCAACAGGCTTTTCTCCATAGAAGCGAAGCGCACTATGGAGAAAGCTCATGGATCGTAGATCCATGGCCGGTAATCCCGATATAGAAAATCATGGGCTTGGAAAATAATTTCTTTTATTCGATTCCATCTGAAGCCCTTGATTTTAGTAGTCGTTTTTCAATAGAAAAATTTCTATTGAAAAATTAGGGATAAAAATGAATTAATGAAGAATTTGTATTGGGCGGCGCGTAGCGCCGCCCTGCGTGAGGGATAGCAGCGGTACCCCGCAGTGGTGGGGCGCTTTAGGCGCCACCACGAGGAGTACAAGCGTATAGCCCGACCCAAGCGGACTTTAGTACGCTTGGGGCACGCCCCGCTATTACTATCCATGAATCGAACGATTAAACACACATTTCTCTATTAGGAAATAGTTCGTTAGAGTTTATGGTACAACTATTAAGCGTTGAGTTCCCAGATCCGATTGGATCAAATAAAAGCCAGGCAACAAAGCTGGCAGTTGAAAATGGGAAGAATGGCTCGCCTCTGCAAGTTGTTGCCCATTGGTGTTAAGCAATCGCATCCACACAAATGCTTGCTTGCAAGCAAGGAGTTCCGAAGGGCGGACAAGCTGGCTGTGAAGCAGATAACTTGTATTTACTTCTGCTTCGTGGAGGTTAGTAACTACAGGAGGTGGATTTCCGAATTGCATTTTCCGGATTCTAATTTCGGCATTGGTAACTCTGATTTTTTCAGGATCAATGCTGTTGATGGTAATGTTGGCGCCAGCAATGTGGGTGAAATCTGTTTTCTTAACGCCACAGGGCACGCTGGGATTCGCAGGGTTTGAAAATACATTGCAGGTATTGACTTTGTTGGCATCGTACATTCCATAAAATCCTCCCTGGTATACAAATGTATGCATTGCCACACTTCGTTTGGGGACTATCATTTGCAACACACCTTCCCATGGTTTCGCCGGATTGGTGCCTGGTTTGGTATCAATGATATTTTCATTCACATCTTTCAAGGAAACACGAATGGTTAAATCCTGATCCGATACGTTTTCTACTTCTATGAAAACGGAGTCTCCGCCTGGTGCTGACATGTCAATGGAAAAAGGATTCCCTTGGGCATCAGAGCCAAAACTTACTCCCACCGGATGGTACGATTTGGCCTCATGATCCGATACAAAGCTGATGTAGCCAATGCCTGAGCTTGTGGAGGCATCCGGCACTCGCGACATGGTACTGGTGAAATACCATTCATCGTTGGGCCGCCAAAAGTACACTCCTTTTTGATTGTTTCCATAGCTGGGAGGACCATCGGCTTTACTGAGATCTTCCATGGCATAGGTTTCCGACATATAGTAGGCAGGAGTAAACTGCGCATGCATCCAAAGGGCGCAGCATAACAATATAAGGAGTAAGTACTTCATGTGTTTGGGTTTTACACATGACCAGCTTACAGTAAATAAGTAACCAAAGAGGTACCTTTTTCTCTAAAAATCAAAGAGGCTTTCTGAATTACAGAAAGCCTCTTTGGAAGAGAACATTGGTAAATCAATTATCGAACCAAATTGAAATACCCTTCTTCTACGATCTCTGTATTTCTCCAGGTAGAAACTTTTACTTTGAAGGCATAGACATCGGTGTTTTGGATTTCACCTTTGAAACGCCCGTCCCATCCTTCTTCCAGGTCGGTGGATTCATAAATCAATTGTCCCCAGCGATTGAAAATTTTAAATTCCAGTAATTCTTTAATGCCCCAACCTTTCACATAGATCACATCGTTGGCTCCATCTCCATTAGGGGTAAACAAGGTCGGGAATTTAATGAAGGTTTCCGGACGCACCGTGATATCGAACGTGTAATTGTCTGTAAAGCAATTTAATTCATCCGTTACCGTAAGTGTGTAAACAATGTTTTCCAAAGGTTGGGTTATAGGATTGTTGCAATCCTGACAGCTTAATCCATCGCTTGGGTTCCAGGCAAAATGATAGTAGTCGGGCTTGCTGGCGGGCAGGGTAACGATATCCCCCACAATGATGGTGGTATCATAATCGGCAAGAGCAAGCGGAGTAATAACAATTGCGTTTACCGTGGTATCGTCAGTACAACCATTGGCATCTGTCTCCACAACTGTGTAGGTTGCAGGCGAGGTAATCGTAGCAACCGGGTTTGGAATATTGTTGAAGTTTAATCCGGTGCCAGGAGACCAGGCATAGGTGCTGCCAGGGTGCACATTGGTAACAGTAAGGTTTACTCCATTCCCTAAGCAGGCGGTATCGGTCCTTACTCGAACAATAGGGTTTTGGAACAAAATAATTTCCTTGGTGATGCTATCCTGGCAGCCCAGAAAACGATTCCTGGTAAATAATTTTACAGCAAACGTATCGGCTACCTGGTATTGATGCGAGGGTGAATAAAGAGTAGAGAATTGACCGTCTCCCAGGGTCCATTGGAAATCATCTGCTCCACTTGCAACGCCTTCTGAGGTGTTGGTAAATGTGTAAGGAAGTTCGTTCATACACATGGTAGTATCGTTGTTGCTGGCCTCTGTTAATCGATCGAAAGAAGCCACCACACGGTGCACATTGATGTTGCGTACTTTTTCAAAGGTACAACCGGGTGGTTGTGATGCTCTCAGAATAAGCGCGGCAGGAAATACGTTGTTGTTTGGATTGAAGGCGTAGATGTGGTATACGGAATCTTTGTTGTCGATAAACGTACCATCTCCAAACGACCATTGGAACGATGCTACATCCGAAGTGTCATTATTTAATGCAAACAGCACACTGTCTCCTTTGCATATTACAGTTTTGTTCACCTGGAAGGTACCAAGCGGGTTGTTGATGCGCAAGGTTTTATCGGGAGCATCGTCGCTGCAACCGTTAGACGTTGAAACCGAATGTTTGATGGTAAAGGTGCCATCCACATACGAAGGACCGAAACTGGAATTGGTAGAAGTTTGTCCATTTCCGAAATCCCAGGTATGCGAAAGCGGATGTATGCTTTGAGAACTATCCATGAGTACCACCTGCACACCGCATACCTCTGGTCCGAGTGGATTGGAGGTGATGTAGGCAACCGGATAGTCCTGAACATTCAGCGAGGCGGAAGTACTGCCCGTGCATCCGGTACTATCTTCCGTAAAAGTTAAATTGATGGTGTAGAATTGGTCTAAATTAAATTGCTGGGTATTGTTTTGCGTGGTGCTGGTATTGCCATTATTGAAATTCCAGGCATAAGATAAGTTGTAACCTCCCAAGGTGAAATCCGGGGCGGTAATAAAGGCATTATCTCCGACACATAACATGGTATCCTTAATGAGAGTGGTAGGATTAAGAATAGAAATGCTGGTAACAGGCCTGTAGAGATTGATGGTGAAGTTTCGGTTTTCAACGCAACCAAGCTCGTCGGTTACAGTTAAGGTAATCGTGTAGGCATTCGGATTTAATAGGTTAGGAGTGGTGTAGGTATGATTGACGTTGGTACCGATACCTGTTCCTCCGTCTCCAAAGGCCCAGTTGCGGGTAACCAAGGTCGTATCTCCGATCGAAACATCGTTGAAATTTACAGTGGAAGGCAAGCATATAAAATCATCGCTAATGGTGGCGTTCAATTGCATGTCAAACACTTTAATGTCGTGTTTTACGGAATCTACACAGCCATTCACATCTTTTACCACCAGCTTTACCTGGTGTATCCCTGAGGTATCGAAACTAAAGTTAGGCAATGGGGTAGGTCTGTCGGAAGGCCTGCGACGGCCTATGGTAGGGAACTCCCACATATATCCCTGGTAGCAATTGGAGTAAACGTCTTGCGAAGCAGTGGCATTAAATTGATAAGGAATATTAATGCAAATTTCTTTGGGATTCGGTACTTGAAAAGCTGCTTGTAAATTTCGTACGTTGATTCTTCGTGTTTTAGAGTGGGAGCAGCCATCTTTGGTAGCGGTAAGTACCACATCGTAATCTCCCCGTGCATAGGTATGGCTGGTGCTGCTGCCGCTGGCAGAAGTGGCATCTCCAAAATCCCAGGAGAAGGTAGCGCCGCTTCCTCCGACAGAAGTACTGGTGAAATTATATACCAAAGGAGTAGCGCAATCAGAAGTGTAATTCATGCGGGCGCTGGCTCCATTGACTGTAATCAAATTATTTTTTGTTACTGAAGTCATACAGCCATTATAATCCACTTGTAAGGTAACAGGCAATACCCCTACTGTGTCATCGAAGGTCCAGTTTACAGTCGGAACCGTTCCACAATGTGAAACCCGGCTGCTTTCGCCGTAGTAATGATAGGCATCAATCAAAGACGCAGTAGCAAGGCTGATGGAAGGTGCCAATGTTACCGATTGTCCAACGCAAATGGAAGAAGGAGTAGCTGTAAAATCAAGTTGCGAGGTAAGATCTTGTCCTACTTCAATCTTGATGGCATAGGAGGTATCCAAACATCCGTTGCTGGTTCTCACTTCCAGCCTTGGATAGTAGATGCCAGGCACGGTGTAGGTGTGGTTGGTTGAAACATTGCTACTGTTGACGGTATTTGGATTTCCATCCCCCCAGATCCACTTCCATTGTGTTAATGGGGGTTTAAAAGAATTGCTGGAGTCCGTGAAGTTTACGGTAAGCGGAGCACAACCCTGCGAGCGGTTTACGACAAATCGAGCGTTAGGCAACCACATGGTGTCTGTAAGCAAAACGGTAGCACTACAGGAACTTACATTACTGGAAACTACCAGGGTAGTGGATATAGCCTCACCAAAATAAGGTAGGGTGTAGTTTTTTGAGTAATAAATAGAATCCAGATTGCTTTTGATTGATCTGCTGAAATTAGGGCCTGTGCCGGTATAGGTTTTGTGGCCGTGTGAGATGGTCCAGTTGTAGGTTACGTTGCTTTGGTTGGAGGTGGCATTGAAATTAAATACCGTAGGAGAACTACAGGTATAATCAGGGCTGCTGGTGGCAGTAGCTACAACCTGATCAACAGTAATAGAAGTTAATTTGGTGGACGAACAACCTCCAAGGTTCACCGTTAATACGATATCCTTTTTACCGGGGGAACTATAGGATATCGAATTGCTGGCTACTGTGCTGTTAGCCACACTGGCTCCTGCTCCAAATGTCCAGGATAAAGATCCTCCATTGGTGGTATTAAATGAAATGGGAGCTCCCACACACGCCACTGTAGCCGATTGCTGAAGGTCTACAGTCGGTTTTCCTAAAGAAACCTGCCGGGAAAAGGTTACGGCGCAACCTGAAAAGTTTTCAAAGTCGGTAGTAAGAGATGCGGTAAATGTACCCGGTCCAGTATAGTTTTGATTGGGAGGATTGGTTGTCGTATAGGTATTTCCGTTGCCCATAGTCCAATTGTATGTCATGGTCTTAGAACCTGTAGAGGTGTTGGTAAATGCAACATTGCTAAGGGAATTCGTGCAACTGGATAAGCTAGTAGGATTGGTAGTATACGAAGCAACAGGTTTGTCTACCACTTCTTGTTTATCAATAAAATTATAAGTGTTGTTACAAGTTGGAAAATTGGTGGCTGTTTGTACCGATATGTCAAAAAGATCAGTGGTGGAGTAAAGGTGTGTGGTGCTCGTACCACTCGTGGTTGAAAAAGTACCATCTCCGTAAAACCAGGTGTAACTGCTGATAGAAATTGCGGGATCTGCTGTTATTTGGGCAGTAATTGAAGCATTGTAGGGGGCACAACCTGGCTGTGTAACAAGGGATACCGTAGGGTCAGGAAATACAGTAATAGTGATGGTGTTACCTATTACCGGCCCCCCTGGGGTTTCTCTGAAAGATACAGTATAGGTGCCAGGTAATATAAACGTAGGAGAGGGGTTGGATAACACCGAGGTCCCGGCGCCTTCGAAATCCCAATAGTAACTGGGGTGTGCGCCTGGTGGCGTAAAATTTACAACCAGTGGTACACAGCCTTGCGTAACATTTGCCGTTTGACCCCATACATTATAGAATAGGGTAAAAAAAAGGACTCCCTGAAGTAAGGTTCTGAAAGATTTCATTTCAGCGATAGTGACTTTAATATTCAATGATGAAAGTTAGTAAATTTAAACATTTTTTATTTTCTTTGTTAAAATCTTACATCTTTTTTAAATATAAATTAAACATTGGTCGATACTTAGGTGAAAAAATTGCAACACCGGGAAGTCGATTAACTATAAATAAATCAAGACATGAAGAAATTCCTTCTTGCAACCATCTTTTTTACCTTTGGATCTTACATGTCTTTTGCGCAGGTTCCAACGGTGGCAACACCCTTGCCTCAGCTCAATAAAGAATTCCAGGTTATAGCGCACATTGTTTATGATAAAGATTCCAATGAAGCCACCTCTCCTCTCATGGTCACGGCGGTTCTTAACAATGTAAACTCCTTTTTCGCCCCTATTGGTGTGAGTTTCCGGGTATGTGAAATCAGATCTATTTACAATTTCCAGTATTACGATACCATTG
The DNA here is from genome assembly GCA_025454925.1 of Cytophagaceae bacterium. Taxonomy (GTDB): domain Bacteria; phylum Bacteroidota; class Bacteroidia; order Cytophagales; family Cytophagaceae; genus JALONM01. The sequence goes on along the minus strand of JALONM010000018.1, from coordinate 35,712 downwards.
TAGATGCTCGTGTACAGGAAATGGTAAATCAAAATTTCGCTAACAACAGGATTAATATTTATTACCTCAATTCCTATAAAGCTCCAGTGGGAGGGAAATGTTATAACACAGTAGCCGGAACCGGATTTATTGTAATCGTTGACAATTCACCCACTACCGTTGCTCATGAATTAGGCCATTATTTTAGCTTAGATCACACCTTTGGTACTCAGGCCGGAACTACCGCAGAATTGGTCAATGCCAGCAATTGCAGCACTACCGGCGACCGGATATGCGATACACCCGCGGATCCCTACACACAATCTCAGGGTGAAGGAACCTTTGTGGACGTGAATGCAAACTGTAATTTTATCTATGCAGGAAGAGACGCTAATGGACATTATTATAATCCCGATGTTGGTAACATCATGAGTTATTATGTGAGTTGTAATGATTGTCCGCATTTTACTCACGGTCAATTATTGAAAATGGCCAACTATTATATTTCCACCTTTAACACAAGTTCCAAAGACCGGTGGTAGGCCCAAATTTCTGACGCATCATGAGACTACTTTATCTTACCAGTTTATGCCTGTTATTGCTCACCGGATTAAAAGCCCAGGATGTGCACTTGACTCAATTTTATACCTCCAATGTCTCCCTGAACCCCGCTATGACTGGGCATTTTGACGGAGATATGAAATTTACCTTGAACTCCCGAACACAATGGTCGGAGTTTTTGAAGTCCATTAAAACAAACATGCTAACGGTAGAGAAAAAGTTTCTCAAACGTTTTGATGAAATAGGGGTGGGATTGCTGGTGATCAACGATGTGTTTCAGCCTATGTTTCTTAAAACGAATAAACTAAACATTGGGATCTCGTATCAGAAAGTTATTGATAAAAATAAAATCAGGGTAGGGATTTCTGGAGGTCCTGTTTTGAGAAATATAGATTTTGATCGTCAGCAACTTCCGGATCAATGGAATTATCAGGCAGGTATTTTTGATCCTACCATTGCTACTGGAGAAAGCAATCCCAGAGGTTCTTGGGGATATGCCGATTTGAACGCAGGTGTTGGATACAGCCGACGTTTTTTAAGTTGGAAGGTTGATGGTGGTTATGCCGTATTCCATGTTAACAGACCCAATGAAAAATTTACAGCGAATAGCATTCAGGTGCCTGTTCGACATGTTTTCAGTGTCAGCGTCATAAAAAATTTGCGTCCCGATTTATGGCTATCGCCACATTTACTTTACATGAAATCGGTTAGAGCTACGGATTTGTTGTTGGTATTGAAAGCCAATAAACAGCTTAAAAAAAATATTGTGGTTTCTGGAGGCACGGCATACAGAGGTAGTCCTGTAAACAGCGATGCGGTGATGGCGGTTGCCGGACTTACCTATAATCGTTTCTTTTTCGGGTTAAGTCGTGATTTTATTGTTTCTAACTTGCGCAAAGGCACCAACAATAAAGCTGCCTGGGAATTGGCTATTACGTACACCACACCTTCTAAGGCACCTGGAAAAATTACTGTTCCTTGCGATCGCTATTAAATCTATGAAACCATCTGTATACGTTCGTTTTCTTTTTTTAGCTTCTTTGGTATTCGCTGGTACCCTCGACGGACAATATTATAAGGAAGAAATAGACCATAAGTTGTCTATTAGCAAAATGAAGGCTCGCGCCGACCATGCCATGAAGGCGGGTGATATGTATTCAGCCTTGTTTTATTACGAAGTTATTGTTGAAAAAGACACTTCAGATATCGCCAATTTATTTGAATTGGGAGAGCTGTACCGGCAATGCCGAAACTACAAAATGGCAGAAAAAACATATGCACTGGTGTATGCCAAAGATCCTATAAAATATCCATACTCCTTATACTTCATGGCTTCGATGCAGAAAATGCAAGGTAAATACGAAGTGGCAAAAGTGAATTATCTTAAATTCAAAAAGGATGTAGGAACCATTGATGATAAAAGTTTTAAACTTTTGCTTAATAGAGAAATAGCAGGTTGTGACAGTGGTATGGTATACAAAGAATTTGTAGATAATATTCAGTTGTACAACGTGGGTAAATCGGTAAACAATCCACACGCAGAATTTTCACCTTTACTACTTGATTCCACCACCATGTTGTATGGTAGTTTGCGTCTCGATAGCGTTCGCTATTACGATGCCCGGGAAGAACATTTTGAACCTGTGCCTACCCGGCAGATTTATATCGCTAAAAAGAATCCAGATTCAAGCTGGACTTCTAAAGGTCATTTTGAAACATTGAATCATCCCGAGGCACAGATGGGGAACTTTGTGTATTCACCCAATACCAACCGGTATTATTTCACCAAGTGCTCACGTGAAGGGCATACAACAGTTACTTGTAAAATCTATTTTACGGAAAAACAAAATGGAAAATGGACTCATCCGGTTTTACTTCCACACCCGGTAAACATCCCGGGCCATACCTCCACACAACCGGCCATTGTATTTGATACCGCTAATGCTACGATTGCCTCTCCTGCACAAAACAGGCCTACTGGCAGAAACAACAGCCGACCTCCTTCGCGCAATACAGTACAACCCACTCCCAAAAAGGTGGAAGGGCCCAAAACAGAGTATTTGTACTTTGTATCAGACCGACCAGGAGGGAAAGGTGGCTTGGACATCTGGTATACGTACTATAATAAAGCTAGAAATATTTGGGCGGATCCAGTCAATATCAGTGCCATTAATACGTCGGAAATTGAATGCACTCCTTATTTTCATGTGCCAACACAAACATTGTACTTTAGTTCTAACGGACATGTTTCTTCAGGCGGACTGGATGTGTATTTTACCAAACGTGATTCTACCAGAAGATATTCTGCCCCTAAAAATCTTGGCTTCCCCATCAATTCTCCTCAAGATGAGTTGGGATTTACCTTAGGAGAAAAGGATAAATTTGGCTTACTGGTTTCTAATCGTCCAGGCGGAACACCTTTCTTTCACGAAACTTGTTGCGACGATATTTTTGCCTTTGATGTTTTGCCGGAAAAACCCTTTACCTGTACACTCGATTTAACGGTAACAGCTCCCGATACTTTCCGCTGCGGGTCAAGATTGTTACGCGTGAGAAAGGTTAATTTAGCCGCACGTACTTCCAGCATAGACACAGTGCGATTGACCGCGTGTAATTTTAAAATGACCTTAGAAAAAAATCATAAATATTCATTTTTACTGGATAGTATGAAAGGCTATGAAAAGGATACGCTGCACGTGGAAACCCGCGACAAATCAACCAGTGACACCTTAAAGAAATCTTTGGTAATCAGGCCCATTCAGATTGAAAAGAAAATTGATACGAAACCAGTGGAAGGAAAAGTATTCGTGCTGAAAGACATACAATACGAATTCAATTCCTTTGAGTTAACACCGCTGGGCAAATCCACCATCGATTCTATTTTGGTTCCGTTTTTGAATGAACATCCGTCCGATAAGTTATTGATTACTTCGCACACAGATAATCAGGGATCACATAATTACAATATGACACTTTCCAAGGCCAGAGCTACCAAGGTGGCGCAGTATCTGGAGTCGAAGGGTATTAACAAAGATCGACTGGAACACAAAGGTATGGGGGAGACCAAGCCCATTGCTCCGAATGAAAATCCGGATGGAAGCGATAATCCTATCGGAAGAAGTTTTAATCGCAGAACCGAGTTTCTGATTATTAAACCGAATTAGCTATGTGTATGAAGCGCCGTATTGTGTACTTAATTTTGTCTTGTTTGAGTATCTCAGGCTTTGGACAAACCCAATTATCCAATCAAGGGTTTGAAGATTGGACAACGTACCCTTCTACCTCCATAGAAATTCCGCAAGCTCCATGGCGTGTATTAACCGATCTTGGATCTTCTTTGTACATGGTGTCGGGCGCCAAATCCACCGATAAACGCTCGGGAAATTTTGCCATTGAATTAAGTCCTCGATACAACGACATTGAGAATGTAAATATACTTCAAATTCAAAACGACTATGTAGCGTTTTCTGGCAATCCTTACTATATGGAAGGGTATTATAAATTTACCCAAGCAAGCACCGATGCCATTCAGGTTACTGTAAATGTGGCCAAATATTCTGGTACTCCTGGTATCTATGAAGTGCTGGGAACTGGCAGTACTTCCATTGTAAGTTCAACCACAGTATATACCCGATTGGTGGTGCCAATTACTTACAACAATGTAGTGTTGGTTCCAGATAACATCAGTGTTAGCTTTCGTATGGTGAACAACCAAACGACCGATGGAACCAAGTTGTTGCTTGATGATATCAATTTCAGCTATTCTCCGCTAGCCTCATTGAATCATCATACCCATTCACTAGAAGGCTTGGTGATCAATGAAAATTCAATTTCCTTTTTACATTCGGAAGTAAAAGCAACGTTTGAATTGATGGATATGGCAGGCCGTGTCATCAAAACAGCAGAGTTGTCTCCTGTTTTTGATTATTCAGAAGTCCCTTCAGGTTCCTACCTGGTAAAACTGGCTACTCCGGAAGGTCGGAATCAGGTTGTTAAAATTGTACGCTAGGTCTTTATCCTGGCTGTCCGTCGATTTCACATAGGGCAATAGCCTCGTGTAAATATCCCTTGGTGAGCATGTAGGTTAAACGTTCCAGTCGATTAAAGTACAATTCAGAGTATTCCTTATAGGCTTCTTTCAGGTGCTTGCGTTCCAAAGAAGAGATTTTTCCATCGAATGCAGCGGCAATAGTAAGTATATCTAAGATCGTATAGCGTTCTTCCTCGTTTACTTGATCCAATACCTCCAGAAATAAATTCCAGTCGTCATAATTGTCAGGCTCCTCAATTCCTAATAGTTCTTTAAATCGCAGTAGTAGAATAATCATGTTGGGGTGGTAATTCTGTGTGAGCACTACCGCATTGGCAATGGCTCGCAAACAGCCTATACGGGCCAGGGGGGAGAGACGATGGATCAATTGGTCGTCTACTAATTTTTTAGAAATATTAGCGGCTAGAATGTTTCCGAAAATTCTTAAACGGGCTTCTTTCGCCACTTTAAATAATATAAATGCGTTCCACATCCCTGTAATCGGTACAGCCACATACGGAACACTTATTCTCATGATGCTTTTTCCGGCTACCCGCTGCAAACTCAAGCGCACCACTACATTGCTTAGCAGTATTTTAAGTTTATATAAAATACCCGCGATAATAAGTTTGGGCCTTGAAATTTTTTTAAACGGATCGATGTCCAGTACTCGAATGGGGGGATCGGGTAGTTCCATGGCTGCGCGGGCCAAGATGTTGATTATGTTGAAAGGTCCGCTTTCGGTAAATACTTCGTTAGCAAATTGTGAGTGGCTTAGGTTGGCTATATCATACACCGTGCGCAGGGCAATTATAAACAGAAAGTAAAACTCAACAACAGTTACCACCAAGGTGATTAGTCCCCACCAACCATAGTGATAGGTGAGGGAATAAGAGGATAGATGCAAATCTGCATATACGGAAAGAAAGGCAGAAACAAAGCCCGCCAGCACCGATAATGCAATACCTCGGTAGGTGTACCAACGTGATTTCCGAACTAATTCATGATCGCTTAGGGAGCCTGTTAGGGGGAGCGATAAACTTTTCTGCTGAAGCATTTTCAAATAGGAAACGCCGAAGTTTTCAAGTTTATACGTGGATAGTTTGCGGATATTGGTCTTTAACATTGGGAAAAAGAGCATGCGTTAAAGGCTGCGTTTTAACAAAACATTTCTCCCCATTTCAATTGTAAAACGACTACAAGGAACAAGCTCTATTCCCAAAGGTACTTGAATTGTGATTAAAAAAACCTCGACGGTAATTCAATTTATTCACAATGCTGAAGAATCAATGCGGTACGTACGAACAACCCGATACATTTTCGCAGATTTCTTCCCTGAGAAATTAAATAGAAGGTTTGGGGATCAAAAAAAATAGAAATACTTTAGTGAAAATAAATCGAATATGTGTCAGTTTACATTCCCTTTTTCGGTTTCTGTTGAAACCCTGGTTGAAAATGCAACCAATGCTATTGCCAAAGCTGGTGGTTCTTTGCAAGGGGATTCTCTGAATGGTAAATTTTCAGTTCCTACCATGTTAGGAGATGTTGCAGGAACGTACGTTATTAACGGGCAAGTGGCCTCCTTTCAAATCACCGATAAGCCTATGTTTCTTCCTTGCGATATGATCGAAGAAAAGCTGGGTGCCATGCTAGGTAAAACTCCAAGCTGAGAACAGTTCTCATACTCATGGAATTGATTCAGTCGAATTCATGAGCAAAATACCAAAAGTAAAAGGCTTGCAGCAAACGATGGATCGTTTTTTTGCAAGCCTTTTTATTGTAAGAAAATTCAGGGATACTTTATTTTTAGCGCACTTTAATGTACGGTTTGGTTACACTTCCTCCGTCAGTAATTACTTGTAATAAATAGTTTCCTGCGGGAAGTTCAGGTGCAAACTCAATTTCTTTTTCACCTTGGTAAGGATGTTTAGAAATCACTTGTCCGGAGGTATTCATCAGAATGATTTCCAGAATGCCGGATTCTGAACTAATTGTATTGGTTTCTTCAGCCGGATAGGGGGCAATGACAATATCAGTCGCTTTTGCCCCGCATCCATCTATTTTTATAGTTCTGGTGTATTCTTTAAAATACGGATACGTTGAATAATTCACACCACAAGTAATTACAATACTTCCTGAAGCGCCATTTAACTTCATGGTTGCTTTACGGAAATTAGCAGGATCAACAGTAACCGTAGCATTACCGTTGCACCACCAGCTGGCGTTGTTGGCATTGGCTTCGGTAGTAACGGTAAATACAGAAGTACTCCCTGCATTCATACAAGAGACGCCTGAAATACCAGGAAGCGTGGAATTACTGGTTACCGTTATGGATACCGATTGTGAGTTTTTTATTGCCCCCACATTGTCGTACGCTTTAGCAAGTAAAGTATAGGTTCCTGCAGTAGTAATTGAATACGTATATTCATAGGGCAAGGTGGCATCTATGTTGATCAGTTGGGTGCCATTGTAGAATTCAACTTTAGAAATACTACCATCGTCATCTTTCGCGTCCGCTTGTAGTAAAATGGATGCCGGTGCTTTGTAGCTGGCACCATTCAACGGGGCTAAAAGACTTACTGAAGGCGACAGATTTACCTTGGTACTTACCGTTACTTTAACGGGTGCTGAAATAGTGCTGACGCCGCAATTGTCGGTGGCCTTAGCAGTGTAAGTATAAGCACCTGTGGCTACATTGGTGGCGGAATAGGTAAAGGGAGCCGCCAATACGGTTTTAACAAGCGCAGTTCCATTATAGAATTCAACTTTGGAAATACTTCCTTTGATATCTTCTGCAGTGGCCGTTAATACAAAGCTGGCAGGCGCTAACGCCGATGTAACCGAACTCGCAAGGGTAATACTTGGAGCTGTGTTGCCACTGCAAGGATTGGAAGAATTTACGCGTTTAGAAACCTGGTCGAGGTATAACGATTGAGGTTCTAGAGTTTCACCTTGTCCTGGTCTTTCAACATGGTCTAAGGGAGCCGTGATGAGGTCGCTGTTAGTGCCGGAGAAAATTCCAGATCTTACGGCGCTTGCATTTCCCGATGTTCCAATGGCATATCCATAACGAGCCTGCTGTGTATGCACTACATAGTTAAATCGTGTACCGGTTCCTTTTAAATTCCAGTATACCGTGTGAGCACCTGTGATGCCGTGAATAGGTTTACTTCCAAACGTGCGGTAGCCAGCAGCGAAGAAACTATTTTCGGTAGTACATTGGTCTATAAGGTTGGAGGTACTAAAATGCATATGGTGATCGCTGCCACTGCCGCTTGTATTGTAAGATTCTCCGCCACCAGTGGCGCGTCCCGTATTTTTATCTGTACAACGGTGAATCACATTTCCCGAACTGAGCATACTAGTAAAAACAAAACCATGTCGATTAAATTCCGCAATGCAATTCGCTACTAAGTTTTCACTTCCGGATATACGATACATATATCCATTTCCACCACCACCACCATATTGAGGTTTTTGGAAATGGCAATTCAAAATACTTACGTTTTTACTTTGTGATAAAACGATGCCATTGGAAAGGATGTGCGCAGTGTTTTTATTGGCCGGTGGGCTGTACGTATTCACATAATTTATCCAGCAGTTTACAACACCGTTAATATAAATGGCACTTGCACCATGGCAATTAAACGCAGGAGTTCCGGCTGTTTTGTATGCTTCTTCACCGTAACCGGTAGTCGAAGGATTTTTAACATTACCAATGCTGAGTTGTTCAATGCCTACTTCTGAAATGGTCCCCGAAAGTTTATACACCGCACTGTTATCTCGCATTAATAGACTGTAGCGTATGGGAGCGTCAATGGTAATGGTATTGTTGGTAAGATTCACTGCCATTACTTCACGGCAAAATGCAATACCTCTCAGGTTGGCACCATATCCCATCCATGCAGAAATTTTATGTTCGTTGATCCAAGCGTCGCCGATTTTATTTCTCAAACAAACCAAGTCGCCTACTTTGAATAAACTCGCCGATTGCACTGGAATCACAAACACTGGACCTTTTAAATCTTTTGTTATTTTTGAAGAAGGATTGTTATCGTTATACCAGTTTGGCGATCCAGAAATCGAGAGTATGTTTTTGAAGTTCATCTGATAACTCGAATTCATAAGGAAGGTTTTACCGGTCCCATCACCTCTCAACACAACATTCGACTTATTAATTTGCAAACAGAAATTTCTCGTTCCCGGACTAATCTTATAGGTCCCAGCGGGAAGGTATACTACACCTCCACCTGCCGATTGAACATCATTAATGGCACTTTGTATCGCAGCAGTGGCATCGTTAGTTCCGGTTTTATCGGCCAGGTAAGGTGCCTTGGTTACATCTTTGATATTTGCTGTTCGAAATGGAATTTCTTTTTCCTTTCTCCAATAACCAGCATAGGAAAAGTCCTGAATGATTTTGTCGGTATAAAAATCTCCTTTGGGTGTCCAGTTCGTTGGATACAGTTCACTTCTCCAAGTCTGGGCACTTAACCCACTTGAGAAAAATAGGAATACAATAAAGATGCGTAATGAAACGTGCATAGGTTCAGGGGTTTTACAATGGTTACTAATTTGTTTTTTCCTTTTGCTGATGGTAGACCCACAGGGATGACGCAGGTAAACAGCAATAGCATAAATATTAAGCTAAATTCAGCTTTGTATTAGTATTATTTTAATAAAACCTTATATTTTAATGTGTTATAGAGAGTGTATATATAGTAGATTACAAAAAAATAGAGCAATTTTCATCACTCTCATGTAAAATCTTTCGAATCTAAATCAAAAAGACTACCTAGAAGTAGGTAGTCTTAACAATTCTGGAATTAAAGTTTTGCCAATGTGGGTGGTCATCCTGATTGTCTTCCTGTGGAATACGATTTCCATATTCATCAAATCTTCGTAACGCTTCCGACATTTCTCCTGCTTTGTATTCGCAGGAAGATTGGATGCGTCCATTTAAATGGTATTTGATAAGAATCCCATGGAGTTTACCATCCTGATAATTAATTTTCATCCGGGAAGTGCCGTTGTTGAAATAATAAATATGTGTGCCAGTCTCGAGTCCTTCACTGAATTCTCCGGTGCGCTCGGTTTTACCATTGGAAAAATTCCAAACCCATTTCCCATGTTTTCGGCCCTGTTGGAACGAACCCGCACATTGAATTACTCCATTACCATAGTGGCGTTTGTAATTTCCATTTCCGTTTTCCACCACCATACGTCCTTTTTTATCCCAGGCAGTAATTAACAACTCTTCATCCTCTTTATATTCCCAAATCTCAGACTTCTGCTCATTTCTGAAGTAATAAATCCACATACCCGCTTTGCGTCCATGTTCAATATAACCTTCTGCCTTTTTCTTACCATTCTCATAAAAATAGGTAATTCGACCAAATCCTTTTTTTACTGTTCTTAGTCCTGATTCATCCCAATAGCTATGCAGGAAGTAGTTCCCATTCTCATAATAGCCTTTTTCCTTTTTCTTCCCAGATTCATAAAACTCCCAATAATCGCCTTCGGGCTGGTATTCATGAGTATAACTTAGTTTTCGAAGCAGTTTACCCGAAAGATAAAAATCCTCAATGGGCCCTCTCGGAAATCCTAATTCCATATCGCCTGTACGGTAGTATAATGCCGAATCTCTGAATGAAAATTCGAAATCTTTATTCATAAACATACTTACACCTTTCTGGGCGTAGCCCTGGTAAGCAAAAAGAATCATCCCGACAATAAAGGCTTTCATGTTTAGTAAAGAGTTTGTAGTAGAATACAATTTGGAATATGAATTTCCCAAAATCTTCCCATTGATTTTCGAAACACCTTAGCAAAAGATTGGTAGTATAACGTGGCAAGTTGCGCTTAGGAAGCACAAAAATTGAGAATAGATCCATAGTCTGCTTTTTTGAATGTTTGATATTCAGATAAATCGCAACCATCATTCAATTTACTCAAAGGTTGGTAAGCAGTCACAGGACGCTTTCAAAGTCCTAACAATCTATAATTATGAAGTAGAAGATTGTTGCTCTTTTTTCTGATAGTTTAGACTAATCTAAAAAAGAATGCATATATTGTCTAATAAATAAATGAGAGTGATTTTTATGACTCCTTTAAGTTATACTGAAGAAAATTATTTGAAGGCTATTTATCATTTATCAGCTCTGCAAGAAGAGGTGTTTACCAATGATTTGGCAGAATCTGCGCAGCTTTCGGCAGCTTCTGTTACCGATATGTTAAAAAAACTTTCGGTAAAGAAGTTGGTGCATTATAAACCATACAAAGGAGTTACGCTTACCGAGTCTGGAACACAGGTGGCTTTACAAATTATTCGAAAGCATCGTTTGTGGGAAGTATTTCTGGTAGAAAAGCTTCAACTTACCTGGGATCAGGTACACGAAATTGCAGAACAACTGGAACATATTCAATCACCTTTGTTGATTGAGCGCTTGGATGCTTTTTTAGATTTCCCTCAATACGATCCCCACGGTGATCCCATTCCAAATGAAAAGGGGCAACTTCCAAAGCGTCAGCAACGACTGCTCTCTGAATTAGCGGTGGGGGTGAAGGGTGTTGTAAGTTGTTTGAAAGAGAGTTCAGGCTCCTTTCTTCGATACCTTGATCATCTGGGTATCGGGATTGGTACTTCCATTAAGATTGTATCCATCGTAGAGTTTGATTCTTCCTTTGAAATAGAAATTGCAAAAAGTAAAAAAACAACCATAAGTTATGAAGTGGCCAAAAATATTTATCTGGTGTAGTGTCTGGCTGGCGTTCATGAGTGCCTGCACCCAGGCGCAGGAGAAAAAAGAACGCTTGATGGTCGTTTGCACCACTGGCATGCTGGCGGACGCGGTGCAACAAATCACCGGGCCGGATGCTGAAGTCATTGCCCTCATGGGGCCTGGCGTGGATCCTCATTTATACAAAGCCACACAAGGTGATTTACAAAAATTACAAGATGCGGATATTATTGTTTACAACGGCCTGCACCTGGAGGGGAAAATGTCCGAGGTGCTGGAAGCTTTGTCGGCGCATAAAACTGTAATTGCCGCTTCCGACGGTATTGATCCGTCCAGCCTGAGAATGCTGGGAGCCAAGGTTTCTGATCCGCATATTTGGTTTGATGTAAAGCTTTGGTCTAAAGCCGTTGCACATCTTGCTAAGCAATTATCTCAAGCCGATACGTTGCACCGTGCAGACTACCTACAGCGACATCAGATGTATCAACGGGAACTTCTTGCGCTTGATTCGCTTGTCCGAACGTCCTTGTCTGCCATTCCTCCTCCTCAACGTGTGCTCATTACTGCCCACGACGCGTTCGGGTATTTTGGTGCAGCCTATCAAATGGAGGTGCGTGGCTTACAAGGATTATCCACCGTTTCCGATTATGGTCTCAACGATGTAACTACCTTGGTCGATTTTATAGTAGAGAGAAAAATCAATGCCATTTTTACCGAAACCTCGGTATCCGACAAATCCATACAGGCTGTGTTGCAAGGCTGCAATAGCAAGGGCCATCAGGTAAAATTAGGAGGAAGCTTATATTCCGATGCCATGGGAGCTACTGGTACTCCAGAAGGAACGTATTCAGGAATGGTGAAGAAAAATGTAGAAACGATAGTGAACGCATTATTATAAAAAACATGATTACTCACGTAGAAAATCCAGTGGTAGAGGTGCACGATCTCACCGTATCGTATCATAAAAAGCCGGTACTCTGGGGTGTCGATTTCACCTTGCCGCAAGGGGCATTGGTGGGAATATTAGGTCCCAATGGAGCTGGAAAATCTACCCTGATCAAAACCATCATGGGTTTAATTCCACATTCCAGTGGGTTTAGTAAATTATTTGGTAAAGAGCTCTCAGAGGTTAGAAATCGAGTAAGTTATGTTCCCCAGCGCGAGTCGGTAGATTGGGATTTCCCTGCTTCCGCCTACGACGTAGTGTTAATGGGCAGGTATGGGAAGTTGGGATTATTCAACCGTCCCCGTAAGGCAGACAAAGAAATGGCCATGAATTGTTTGGAGAAAGTTGGCATGGCAGATTTTGCACATCGTCAGATTGCCCAATTGTCGGGCGGCCAGCAACAACGTGTTTTTCTGGCGCGCGCATTGGCCCAAGATGCGGATTTGTATTTTATGGATGAACCGTTTGCAGGAGTCGATGCATCCACGGAGGCGATCCTGATGGACATATTGAAATCCATGGTGACACGCGGCAAAACGGTGGCCGTTGTTCATCATGACCTGCAATCGGTAAAGGAATATTTTTCCTGGGTATTGTTGCTGAATATGCGATTGGTGGCCTCAGGCAAAACCGAGGAGGTATTTCAGGAAGAATTATTGCAGCGCACCTTTGGTGGTAAGCTTACGCTCCTTAGCAAAATGAGTGAATTGGTTCATAAAAATGAATTCCCAGTGCGGGAATCCTAAGCACATTCGTATGGAAACTATTGTTAGGTTTTTTTCCTTGCAGGATCCTAATGTACGCTATGTTGTGTTGGGAATGTTATTGCTTTCGGTGAGCACAGCAGTGATCGGAACGTTTTCCTTACTGCGTAAAAAAGCCTTGGCCGGAGATGCCGTTTCTCATGCAGTATTACCAGGTGTGTGCCTATCGTTTTTAATTTCTGGGCAAAAAGAAATTTGGTCCCTTATGGCAGGTGCTTTTGTAAGCGGCTTGCTTAGCCTCTGGTGTGTGCAGTACATCAGCAAGCATTCCAAATTAAAAGAGGATGCATCCATCGGAATTGTGCTGTCTGTTTTTTTTGGACTGGGAGTAGTGTTGCTCACCTTTATTCAACATCAGGGCAATGCTTCACAGAGCGGATTGGATGCTTTTTTGTTTGGAAAAGCTGCGGTGCTTATGCCCTCAGATGTTTGGGTAATGTCTATCGTGGCAGTGGTCATGTTGTTCATGGTGTATGCTTTTTACAAAGAATTTACACTCTTCAGTTTTGATCCGGGATTTGCCCAAAGCATTGGCCTTCCCGTTCAACGTTTGGAATATATTCTAACTGCATTAATGGTGATGTCAATAGTAATGGGCATCCAAACGGTTGGTGTAGTTTTAATGTCCGCCATGCTGATTACTCCTGCTGCCATAGCTCGTTTTTGGACGAATCAACTTTTTAGAATGTTAATTCTATCTGTTGTGTTCTCTATGATAGCTTCGGTGGCTGGGGCCTATATATCCTTTCTGGCGCCCAATATGCCTACTGGACCTTGGATCGTGGTAGTGCTTTCTGGGATGGCCTTACTTTCCTTTCTGGTAGCACCTCAGCGAGGCATTGTTTGGAAATGGTGGCAAGCCAGGATTTTGAAACGGAAAACTGCGGAAGAAAATGTACTCAAAGCCATGTATCAGTTAGGCGAAAAGGAAAATAGCTTTCAGGAAACCTACACCCTTGAAGATATCTTCTCGCGACGGGCCTACGCTACTGTTTATACCTCACGCATCTTGCAACGCTTGCACCACCAGGGTTACGTGATTTGGGAACAGGGGGAAGCTCAATTAACTGCAGAAGGTATTCGGAAAGGAAGTCTTATAACACGGAGGCACAGGCTTTGGGAAACCTATCTCACCCAGGTAGTAAACATTGCTCCCGATCATGTGCACGACGATGCCGAAAGTATGGAGCACTTAATCACCGAAGAACTAGAAAAAAAACTATTGGAACAATTGAAAGATCCTTCCCTGGATCCGCATCAATCTGAAATTCCACCTATAAACTAAGGCTATGCATTTCTCAGATTTTATCATTGTATTTACCGCATCTTGCATCGCAATTACATGTGCCTTGTTGGGATGCTTTTTGGTACTTCGAAAAATGGCCATGATGGGGGATGCCATTTCACACTCCGTGCTTCCTGGTATTGCCATCGCCTACTTACTTTCCAATAGTCGCGATTCCTGGGTCATGCTGCTTGGCGCTACCGCATTTGGTATTCTAACTACCTTGTTGATTGAACAGGTACATCAGCGAATGCGTGTTCAGGAGGATGCCTCTATCGGATTGGTTTTTACGGCTTTTTTTTCCATCGGTGTTATTATCATTTCTGCGTATGCAGAAAATATTGACCTCGATCAGGAATGCGTATTGTACGGCGAAATGGTGCATTTGCCTTTGCAAAGTTTGTATTGGGGAAAACAAGCCATCGGCCCCATGGCTATGTACAATGCGGTAGTTATGCTTCTGTTGGTCCTGACGGCCATTGTTCTGGCTTTTCGCAGACTGCAAGTATGCACGTTCGATCCTGGCTTTGCTGTTTCATTAGGAATCTCGGTGAGCGTATGGCACTATCTTTTAATGTCGCTGGTGTCTTTTACCACTGTTGTTTCATTTGAAGCGGTAGGGGCCATTTTAGTAGTAGCGTTTTTGGTTGTTCCATCCTCAGCAGCCTTTCTGCTTACCCAACGTTTATCACACATGCTGGTTCTGGCGGCATTGATCGCTTTATTCAGTGCTGTGGGCGGATATTACCTTGCCTATTGGCTCGACGCTTCCATTGCGGGTTGTATGACCTGTGTGGCAGGCCTGTTTTTTTTAGTAGCTTTTTTGTCTCAACGCTTATTAAACAAAACCATTCCTCTCACCAAAGAAAATACCGGTACTAAGGCTATTGGGATAAACTGAAAATAACCTGTATCTTGCTTTGTGTGCGGAATTTCAGTTATCATTGACCCAACGCGTTCGCTCTCTGAGGAGAGCATTCGACTTTCCACCTTGTCCTTGGAACACCGTGGCCCTGATCATCGTCAGTGGCTGCGCCTAGACTTTTCCTGGGCATGCGTATGGCTTGGACACACCAGGCTTAGTATTCAAGATCCTAGTCCGGCTTCCCATCAACCCTACGGACAAGAAGATTATGTATTGTTGTATAATGGAGAAATCTATAATTTCCGGGAGAGCCAGCCAACTGTCAATTCCGATACACAAGCGATTTTTCAGGAATTGAAAAACGCAGGTATTGGCCCAGGCGTGCACCGTTGGCAAGGAATGTTTGCCTGCATTTGGGTAGACCGCAAGAAAGAAAGAATCCAATGCATTCGCGATTTTCAAGGTATTAAACCGTTGTACGTGCATCAGCACGATCGTATTATTCATCTCAGCAGTGAACTTAAATCACTGAAAGCCCTCGGATGGAATGAACTTGCTCTTACTCCAGAACTTATTCAACATTATCTTACGTATAAATACTTTCCTGCAGGATCTACTCCCTTTAAGAATACTACTTCTTGCAAACCCGGTATCCTATATCAGTTTGACCAAAGTGGTGCTTCTGAAAAAACAATCCCACATACTCCTGAAATCATAAAATCCGGACGCACTCTGCAAGAAGATGTAGAAGGTTTGCTAAAAGAGTCGGTTCAAAAACATCTTCTGGGGGATGTGCCGGTAGGAATATTTTTGAGTGGAGGCATTGATTCTTCGCTGTTGGCACTGCTCGCTTCACAAGGAGGTCATCGATTGCCTTCTTATACCATTGCATTTCGAGCCAAAGGCGATCGGCACAGGAGCAAGGATGCCTATTGGGCCGAAAAAGTAGCTGATCAATGCAAATTTCCATTTCGTTGCTTATCCTTAATGGAAGATGATTTATGGAACTCTACGGACTGGCTTCGCAGCATGGATATCCCTGTGGGGGATAGCGCTGCCTGGTTAACATACGAGCTAAGCCGATTGGCTGCGAGAGAGGTAAAAGCGGTGTGGAGTGGGGCTGGGGCTGATGAATTGTTTGGGGGCTATAACAGGCACCGTGCCTATCATTTTTATTCCTCCTACGCTTCGAAAAAGATGATATGGAAATCGGGCAAATGGATAAGCTCTTTTCTTCCGGATTCGGAAAGAGGCAGGCTGTATAAAAAACTTTTCAGAAATGTGAGTGAGAATCCCATCACCACCTGGAATGATTTCTGTTCGATGCGGATTCCGTTAAAAGGAACATCTCTTCCTCCGCGAAAGGTTACCAATTTGAGGGAAGCTTTGTGGGATGATGAGAAAAATTATTTGGTTCAGGATATTTTGTATTTGACAGATCAAATGTCTATGGCGCACGGACTCGAAGTACGCGTGCCCTTTTTGTTCCCTCCATTGGTGCGAAGAATGCACGAGACCAATGCTTCAGAATTAATGCGAAACAAAGGCAAGGGTGTTTTGAAATCGTTGATCAAAAAATACAAAGCTGATTACCTGCTCCGACAAGACAAATCAGGATTTGGAGCTCCCATAAATGCTTGGATGAAATCAGAAATGGGAATGTCTTGGATTAAAACCTTGAACGAACAGCATTGGCTGAGCCAATACCTGGATATTCCCCGTTGGAATCAAATGAAGCGCCAATATGCGGCCGGACAAATAAACCTCGGACAAGAACTTTTTGCCTTGTATGTACTTGATCAAAAGAGCAAGGAATGGTAACCTCATACCAACGGAACAGAAAGTTTTCAACTCAGATCATTTACTTTTTTCCTTTTTGGTAAGCGAAATTTCTATGGTAGCATCAATTTCCAATTCCATATCCAGTGATCGGGCATCCATTATAAGTTCCAAAACTTTTGACTTCAATTCTTTTAACTCTGCAATCCGCTTGGTATTAAGAGGGTCAGCCTGTCCAAATCGCTCCTGACGACTGTAATTTTTAAATTCATGGTAATTGATTTTATCCTGAATTAAGGTCAATAACAATTCTCTCGCATCGGAGGAGGAAAAGATACCCTGAATAAGTTTTAGTTTTTCTGACATATTTAATTTCGTTTTAATCTTCTTGGTTCCTGGGGCACAATCAGCAAAATGCGTGAACGTTGCACATATTCAACAGTTCCTTAGTTGTAACAACTCGAATAAAAACTTGTTTCTTGTTCTCTCCAAATGTTTTCCTATCACAAAATTCAACGGAACCTGCTTGCTTATATAAGAGCAGGTTCTTTGCCAAGTCCAGGAAGTAGATGGTTCATAGGAAGAAAAATAATTCAAAAGAATATCTGGAATCTATTGTTGGAAAAGCGAACCTTTAAAAAATGTAGAATGGTTATTGGTGTGTCGATTGGAACATGGAAAGTATCAGGGGAAAAAGGAGCTATTGTAAGCCTGAAAACAAAAAAGGCTGGATGAACCAGCCTGAGGATCTAAAAACGAATATTTTTTAGAAGTTTTTCAGTATCGCTACCAATACCAGCGCAGCAAACATAATCGATAGAGTGATAACACCGGCTTTGGTTTTAGGCATTGCTATTTTTGTTTCCATGATATTCTATTGGTTTGTTGTAGTTTCAATTCCTTTTACGAAAACAAAATTAATGGTTGTCAATTCCTATGAAAATCGATACTGTCCTTTAAATAAGAGTTAGTTTGTGTGAAAAAGATAGTTTTTTCTTGAAAAAGCTCATTTTTAAATTTGAAAAAGCGGAAGCAAGTTTTTTATATCCTAAAATGGCCGATTAGAATAAGCCAAAAGGGGTAGTTGAGTCTAAAACCGCAGGTAAAAACTTTTTTTTAATTTTTTTTTAACGTCTTCAATTTCAGTGTATTGAAGGTTGAGAAAAAATTTAAAAATTACCTTAGGAAAGCCAATGGGTGAATCTTTCCACAAAAGACTTTTTAAGCCTCTTTGCTTGAAATTACGCTTGTTCAATTCCTTACCTTTGAATGGTTGGATTTTCCTGCTGTATTTTCAAGCTAGGAAATTCCAAATTCTCCTTATTTTCAGTGGAAATCCATTATTATGAAACTTTTGCATACTTCGGATTGGCATTTGGGAAAAAAACTTTACAAAGTAGAGTTAAGACAAGAGCATGCGTTGTTTTTTGATTGGTTGCTTCAAACCATTGTTGATTATGAGGTGGAGGTATTGCTTGTATCGGGAGATGTATTCGATACGGCCTATCCTTCTCAGGAAAGTTTAGAAGCCTATTATCGTTTTCTGGCACAATTGATTAAGGTTTCCTGCAAAGTAATTGTTACAGGCGGAAATCACGATTCTCCCTATACCCTTAATGCCCCTTCGGAACTTCTACAACACCTTGACATAACTGTACTTGGTGGACTGGAGCAAGATCGCACAACGCAGCTGGTACCTGTTTATAACGCCCATCATGACTTGGAGTTGGTAGTGGCAGCAGTACCCTTTTTAAGGGATCAGGATTTAATTTTAGAAGGTCCCGAGGATACCCAAGAAGAACGGGCGCAGCAAGTGGTAGATGGAATTCTCGGACATTATCGCTATTTAGCAGGGGAATGTGCTTCGAAATATCCTGGAGTTCCGGCCATTGCCATGGGACATTTATTCGCCAAAGGAGTAACGACATCTGATACTGAAAAAAATATTCAGGTTGGAAATCTGGGAGCCATAGACGCATTGGACTTGCCCGATTATTTTCGATATTATGCCCTTGGCCATATACACAAACCCCAATGGGTAGGAGGCCTTGACTTTGTCAGGTATTGTGGTGCACCTGTGCCCCTTAGTTTTTCAGAAGCTCATTATGCGCGCGAGGTTTTATTGATTGATACCAGCAGGCAACTCGAATACCAGGGACGATATACCTATGTTCCAGCTTCCATTCCGGTACCGGAGTTTAGAAAGCTGATTCGTTTGCACGGTAACTTGGATGCTATTGCAGAGCAGTTAAAAGAGATCAGCGCATCAGCATTACCGGCATTGGTAGATTTGGAGATTCATGAAAGTGGTTCTGCTTCGTTGTTGCAGCAAAAGGTTTTCGCTTTTATAAAAGACCATCAACGACCGGAATACCTTGTGGCGAATCGAAAAATTATTTCCGAAGATGCCAGCATATCGGAGCAAGTAGCCCTCGAGCATACTATAGATAGCATAGCGCCAGAACAAGTGTTTGAGTTGTTGCTTCAGCAGCAGGTCCCTTCCCAGCAAGAATCCTTGCGGGCCTTGTTTTTGGAATTGAATCAGATCGTGCAAGCGGAATTAAAAGAGCAAGAAAAAATTCGTTTTCGTGAAAATACTTCGAATTAGATTTGAAAATATTCACTCCCTGCAAGGACAGCAGGAAATTGATTGGGAAAAGTCGCCCCTGAAGGGAGCGGGCTTGTTTATCATAACCGGTCAAACAGGAGCCGGGAAATCTACCTTGCTCGATATCATTACCTTGGCCATCTATGGACGAATGTCTCGTTTGCCACAGCAAGCGACCGTCAATAATACAACCCTGGAAACAGGAGCGGTGGTTACACACGGTTGCAGCGAAGCCTATGCCGAAGCTGAATATCAGTGCGCACAAGGCATCTATAGATCGCGTTGGTCGGTAGTATCCAAAAAGAAGGGAGGATTCTCGGAATGTAAAATGGAACTCTGGGAAGTTCCTTCCGGTTTAAAATTGGAATCTCAACTTACCAAAGTTCAGAAATTTAATGAACAGGTTATCGGTCTTGATTTTACGCAATTTCGACAAGCCATTATGCTGGCGCAGGGAGAATTTGCGCAGTTTATAAAAGCGAAAAATGATGTAAGGGGAGAGCTGCTTGAAAAAATTACAGGCACTCAAATTTACTCTTTGTTAGGGAAAAAATGTTTTGAAATAGAAAGTACCTTACGCCAGGAAATTAAAAGATTGGAGGAACTTCTGCAGGCCACCCATGTATTTGATGAGGAAGAATTAAAAAGTCAACAGAAGTCGCTGGAGGAGATAAGCCGCAACCAGGTACAATTGAAATGGCAATTAAATAACAAATCCAAGGAGTTGGATGTGCTCAAAGAAGTTCGCCGATTAGAACAACAGTATGCGCAATGCCAACAGGCAGAAATCCTTGCCACTAAAGCCTTGGATACATTTTCTGTTAAGCATGGAAACGCATTAAAACGATTCCAGGAAGTCCGTCCGATATTAGCTACTCTGAAAGTATTTCAGCAACACCAACAAGAACTTAACAAACTTTTAAACGATGAACAACTTCGACTGCAAGAATGGCAGGCATTGGAAGAAGCAAAGAATGCCTGGTTTACAGAGGTCCTATCTATTTGTCCGGAAGTAAAAGAAAAAGAACAAGCCTCCTCTGCATTAATTGCATTCAGAGATCAGGTGTTGAGGCTTCAGCAAGAAGTTGAAGTGTCGGTAGAACAATGTGCTTCAGCCAGGAAAGGACTTGAACTGGTATATAAGCCTGTTGCTGAAGAGTATAAAAAGTTTATTGTTCCCGATAAAATCGACATTTCCATTGGACTCTTCCAAAAGCATTTAGAAGAGGTGAGAATTGCAAAAAATACATTATCCTCTGAATTACCCCAATCGCATACGTTAGATGCAGAGCAAGCTCAGAAATTACTTCAAAAGCAAAGGGACGGTCTTCTTCTGATGCAGGAAGATTGGAAGGAGTTGGCTGCATTACATTCGGACTTAGCAAAATATAGTCGGGACTTGGAAACCAATATTAATTCCTGTGAGAAAATAAAGTTGGACAATGCTAAAGTTTTTTCAAAAATAGAGATATTACAATCTTTAGTTTCGGAAGAAAGAAAACGACTGGAACATGAACAGAAAAGTAAAAGTTTAGAAGAGCATCGGGCACATCTGCAAGAAGGGCATCCATGCCCTTTATGCGGAGCTACCGAACATCCGTATGCTCAAAAAATCAATAATTTACTTGATACCCTACAAACTTCACTTAATGAAAAGGAAGTACAATTAGATCAAGCCAAGCAACAAGAGCGAGAATTTCAGATTTCATTAAAAACGACTCAGGACCGAATAAAAAATCTTGAAAAAGAAAACCAAAATACTGAAAAAAAAATACAGGATCGCTCGTTACTTTTTAATCAACGGAAATCCAATTATTCCCTCAACCATTTAACTGACGTTTCCGAAGATAAATTAAATACAGCATTTTTAGAGGTTAACCTTCAATTAGACAAGTTGAAAGAATGGAGCGGTTGTTTAAAAAAGGAGAATGAAATTCAAGCGATCATTCAAGAATTGAAAAATTATCAGATCGCTAAAAAGAATAAAGATACACTTCAGGAGAAACTAAATTCTTTGTACCAAGGCGATCCGATTGGTACGCGAGTAGATGCTTTGTTGAAAAAGGAAAGCGCCTTAGGCCAGTCGGAACAACATATCCGTGCTGAATTGGCGCGCTTGAAAGCCAAGCTTCCGGT
This sequence comes from Cytophagaceae bacterium, assembly GCA_025454925.1. Lineage (GTDB taxonomy): Bacteria > Bacteroidota > Bacteroidia > Cytophagales > Cytophagaceae > JALONM01. Next base: position 14,019 of record JALONM010000018.1, on the reverse strand, counting down.
TGCGCAGCAACAAGTGCAGGAGGAAGAGCAAAAAGTAAAGCAGGATCTTTCTTCTATAGGAATAAAAAATATAGAAGAAGCCTTGCAGCATGTTATGGAAGAAACGGTTTATGAGTCGTTACTCCTGGAACAACAATCCCTTTGGCAGCGACAACAAGCTACACAGGAAGAGAGTATTCAAACCCTACAGCAGCTGAAATCGGTAAGGCCAGTATCCGATTGGTATCCCGATCGAATTGAACAGGAGTACGAACAATTGAAGGCAAGCATGGAAGAGTCCAACAGGAGGTTTGGAGCCATCGAGCAGGCCTTGCGCAGCGATGCGGAAAACCGGACCCGTCAGCAGGATTTACTACTTCAATGTGAAGAAAAGAAAAGAACACATCAATCCTGGTCAAAACTCAAAGATTTAATTGGGGATAAAGAAGGAAAGCACTTTCGTAATTTTGCACAGAAAATTACCTTGCGCCAGTTGATATGGCAAGCTAATTACCATTTACAACAATTGAGTGATCGGTATGAATTTGAAATGCCAGGAGAAGGCAAAGGAGACGAATTGCGCATATTGGACAAGCACCTGGCACATGCTCCTCGCTCCGTCAATACGCTTTCAGGAGGAGAAACCTTCCTGGCTAGTTTGGCGATGGCCTTAGGATTAAGCGATATGGCCTCTTCTAATTCTAGCTTGGAATGCCTTTACATTGATGAAGGTTTTGGAACACTGGACGGAGAAAGTCTGGAAATGGCCCTGGAGACATTGGAAAGACTACGTGCAAAACAGAATAAAACCATCGGAATCATCTCCCACCTGGAGGTATTGAAAGAACGTATTCCGGTTAAAATCAAAGTACAAAAGCAATATGCAGGATTCAGTAAAGTAGAAGTGGCCAGTGATTGGTGATTGAAAAATAGGTGAGGAGCTAAAAAAGTATTGACTGACATTAAAAAGTAGTTTAATTTAAAGGCATGAATAAACGAATACTAATGGTGGTTGTCAGCGTGTTGTTGGCAGTAGGGGCCTGTTCCAAGGAGGTTTCGTTTCCGGATGCTTCAGAAGGCGATGTAAAACGCATACAGGAAAAATTTCCGGAAGCAAGTTTAGATAAATTGCAAAAAGGGAAGGCCCTTTATCTTGCCAACTGTGGAAGTTGCCATCGCTTGTATGCCCCTTCTTCCAAGTTGGATGATTACTGGGAATCAATCGTTCCGCCCATGGCTGATAAGGCCAGAATTTCAGAAGAAGAAGAAGCTTTAATTCTTCAATATCTCATTGCCAAATCAAAACCAGAATAAATATAACACCAGTTGAAAAGGAATGCTTTCGAATAAATTAATTTATTCCAAGATACTACGATAACGAAAAAACCGGCAAGCAGCCGGTTTTTTCGTTAATAAGAAGGTCAATATTCCTTACATTTTTTCTAGTTGTGCATTCACCGTGACTTCTACCACTTCTGCAATTTTGTTAAAAACAACAGTTGGAACTTTGATGGAATAGTCTTCCAGTTTTACATTAAACTTACTTGTTATAGAGGCAAGGCCATTTTTTACGGTCAGAGTAACCGGTATGTTCACTTGTTTGGTGACGCCATGAATGGTTAAATCACCAGAAGAACTTAGCGCATATTCGCCATCTTTGCTTAAGTCGTATGTTCCGGTAAAACTCCCTTTGTAGGTAGCCGTAGGAAACTTAGCACTTTCCAGGTAATTTTCATTGAAATGTTCTTCCATTAAGTCTGATGGGAAGTCGAACGATTTAATGGGAATTTGAAGACTGAATTTTTTAGCATCGAAGTCGACCACCCCTTTAGTGTCTTTATTTTTAGCTTCGATATTTTCAATGGGAGTGGTTGAAAAGAAACGGACTTCCGATTTGCCGGTTTTATATTTTCCCTGCGCCAGCAAAGTCAAGCTGCTGCATAGGAGCAGGCAGGTAACCATTTTTTTACTTATCATACAACAAACGTTTACGTAGTTATTTTCTTTTTAAAACAAAATCCCTGGAAATGTTAAATCCAAGGTGAATTCCGCCATCCGACCAGCTTTCGGCGGTTTCGGTAATAAAGCCCTTTTCTATCATTGGCAGTGCATTGGTGAAATGAAACTGAAACACGTGTCCACCGGTTTCAATATCAAATCCGATAGATAGGGCATTATAATTCCTTGCAAAATCGGTGCCTTGTTTATTCGCCGGAGGAATTCGATAAATGTATTCACCATTAATACTAGTTCTACGGGACAATTTCACGCGAGCACCGGCTCCCACAAAGAATTGGTCGTTTTTGTCCATTTTGCTTCTAACGAGGTTTTTGTGCACTACCCCAGGGACGATTTCAAATGAAATCCGTTCGTTAATTTTAGAGCCAATGATAACTTGATGGGTGTATGCAAGTCGGTTGGCAAAAAAATCGGTGCGCGAAGTATCTTCCCATTTCATGGAATTAAGGGCTGTACTTCCGAAATACAATACCGATACCGGTATTGATTTTTCGCCTTTCTGTTGCCGCAGAATACTTGCTTTAATAAATCCGTCAAATGTTTTTTGGAAACTACTGCGACCTACACCAATCATGATGTGTTTATTCAATCCATATTCCAATCCAAACCGTATGGTCGCTTGGTCCAGTCCAAAAAGCTGATAAGCTCCTCCGTTAAGGGCTCCAAAGCGGTGTTGAATGATGAATTGAAGGGCGCCCGGGGCTACTTTTTCCAACGAGTGTAAATTAATTACCCTCGTACCTTTGAATGCGCCTTTTACAATTTCTTTGCCGGGCTTCGTTTCTATGGTGTTCAGCAAAGAATCCAAATTATCCTGAGCCCATAAAATAGAACTGAAAGATAAAGTAATGAGAAGAAAAAATGTTTTCATGTCTTAGTTGTTTTTGGCACCGGCGTTTATCCAGTTAGTAATTTTTTTGATTTCACAGTCCGAGAGTTTAGTCCCGTTATATGGCATAGGGGTAGCACCTGCCTGGTGATTGATGACTTTTAAAAGTAAGCCATTATCAACTTGTACTTTTATTTCGTTGTAACCATCCAAATTGGTCCCATTGGTCATGGTGGCAAACGTGGAAGCTCCATGGCACGACAGGCATCGCTGTTGTAAAATTGGCAATACGGATTGGCTATAGGAGGAGTCGCTAGTATCACACAATACTTTGCTGCCGTATAATTCTTCTTCGTTGTTGTAATAGCATGCGCTCAGCAACAGGCCGGAGGTTGCCAGTAAAAAAAGTAATCTTATTTTTTTATACATGAGTAAAAAATTAATTGATTTGAAAGGAAATGATAGAAGTGAATGTTTGTGAGGAATTGGAATTCGAAACGAGAATATCCACCACATAGTATCCACTAGGTACTGAAGTGGATACTGTCAATTGACCATTGATAGGGTTAATGATAATTCCAGGATCCGGATTATTAGCTATACTAAAGCTAAGATTGGTACCATTCACTGAGGGAATTGCCGAAACCCCACCGGATCCCTGGCTTAGGCTGAGAGAATTGGGATTGTAACTCAAACCGGATGGTGGTATATCGACGACCTTTACGGTGTACACGCTAGGAAACTCGCGACTACCAGCCGCGTTAATAGCTGTTACGCTAATCGTATATTCGCCCAAAGGAACCGCCTCACTCACCATAATTTTACCTTGCGTATTGATGGTGATTTCGGATTCACTAGGGGACGTTTGAATTTCAAAAGAAGACGCAGTGCTGCCGGAATAGGAGGGGGCTACAGAGCTGTCGGCTGTACCCAATTCAGTTTCCAGGGTATTTACAGAATAACTAAGATTACTAACAGGATCCGTGGTATTTACCACCGTTACTGTAAACACCTGAGGGAAATTGCTAGTGCCGCCAGCATTTGTTAGGATGACATCCAATACATAGGTGCCCGCAGGAACACTGGCTGCCACTTTAATAGCACCATCCGCTTGAATAGTGAAACCTGTTGCGCTGACCACTGGCGTGCTTCGAACCGAACGGTACACAATATTTTCTCCTACGATAACTGGCACAGACGATGTGGCTGTGGTTCCTTCTTCTACTTGAATTGAATTGGGAGTGTATACAATAGAGGAGGGCTTTTCTATGGGTATTGGCGCCACTTGAAAGTCAGGTGGATGTTTGCAGCCCATCACTAAAAGGGAACCTAAAGCAAGCAGGACTTTCCAGGACTGTTGGCATGTGAAGAAACGATTCATCGTCTCTAAAAATAGAGTTTAACCATGTATTTTAAAACTTTTGGGATAAAATTTTGAATTCAAACAGGTGTTTAACCTTAAATTTATTCATAGATACCTAATTTTTTCAAAAAGTAAGAAGGGCCGTTAACTTGGCATTATATTAGGTATACGAAATATATACATGCAGGGCGGGATGAATAGTGGTTAGCCAAAGATAAAATTTGGGTTACCCTTGAAGCAGAAAAAAGATTAAAACAAAAGAAAGTCTATGAGAAAAAAAGTAAAACCAAAAAATTCGGAGCGATCGGTTTTCGTGGCTTCGGCAAACACACTCAAGACACGAGTCGTAGTCTCTAAAAAGCACTACAAACGGCACTCCAGGCATAAAAAAGCGAACCCATCACAAGAAGACGGTTCGCTTTTTTATTGCTAGAAATGGCCGCATTGCTCAGGTTTATCTCAAGTGAAATTTTTTCTCCAAAAGTCCGATTTTTTCACGGATACTTTTCATAAGTCGAATATTTTCCCGGAAGCTGTCTCCGGTTTTTTCATAAAAGTCAGGATTGGCCTCTACATAATTGAGCACAAACTGCATGGATTCTTCTCCCGATAAATAATATCCCCGTATAAAGTTATCTAATTCCGGGTGATACTCCGGGGCGTCCAAAAAAGCCGAGGCCACCGTGTTCAATCGAACAAGGTCTTGCTGCATGGCCAACACTATAGATTCAATTTCCTCGTTCATGACGGCATCCCAATACTCTAATAAAGTGACAAAATACTATTTACTCCCCAAACGATCCTATCTTTGGGTACAACATCACACCACTGTCTTTTTAAACAGCCGTATTTCATTTAAGAAATGAATAAAAAATAAAATCCCTATTTTATTTATTCAAAAGTAGTGAACGATTTACAATAAATTTTATTAATTTCATAAAAAATAAGGGTGGCCATTGAATAAATAAATGCCTTTGCGCCATGGGAGAAAATTTAGAAATTGACCACACCGACCTTAGAATCCTATCCCTCTTAATGGAGGATTCTACGATGCCCTACACCGAAATAGCCAAAAAAATCAACGTTTCAGGAGGTACCGTTCACGTGCGGATGAAAAAGCTAGAGGAGCTGGGCGTTGTAAAAGGAGCCTCCCTAGTAATCAACTATTCCAAATTAGGTTTTGATATCACAGCATTCCTTGGCATTTACCTGGAGAAATCTACTTTTTACGATCAGGCGGCCAAAGAATTGTCAGAAATTCCGGAGGTAGTGAGTGTCCATTATACCACTGGAAATTACAGTATGTTTGTGAAAATTATATGTAAAGACACACAGCATCTTAGGGAAGTGCTGCATGATAAAATTCAAAAGGTATCGGGGATTGACAGAACCGAAACAATTATTTCCCTGGATGAAACTATTAACAGAAATATTAAACTGATCTGAAACGGATGTATACTTTCGGATTTTTAATTTGATCGTTTTAAAGATTCAATTCTTCTTAGTATTTTAAACGCCATACCTGGAAGAATATGATCCGCTTTGTAATACTCATTTTTGCCCTTTGCCATTTTCAATTTTTATTCGCCCAACAAGGTGATTTTTTTCTAAAAAATATTCAGCCACAGTTACCCAACATAGATAACGATAACTATGCGTTGGCTTGTGATAAAGAAAATCGAATTTATATTGGAAACCGTCAAGGGCTGATTCAATACGATGGTAAAAAGTGGCAACTCATTGCTACTCCCGGCACAGTATATAGTTTATTTTTCGATTCGGTAAGCTCCGTAATGTACGTTGGTTGCATGAATTCAGCAGGTTGCCTGAGTAAGGATGCGCAAGGTAAGTTTAAGTATAAAGCACTTTCGAAGTCCAACGATCCAATTAAAAATGTCAACAAAATTCTGGCTACGGAAAAACAGGTCTATTTTATTGGCGAGAATTCCATACTTACTATCGATCGCAAAGAAGTCAGCATGGTGTCGCAATGGAAGGAAGCCTTTGCATCAGCCTTCGTTGTTGGCGATGTGTTGCATATACAAAAAGTAGATGCAGGAATTTGGCGCTGGGATAAAGGAAATCTGCGCACGAGCAGCCTTCCTGTTTTAAGCGATTATGTTCTGTTTTCTCTGTCAGTAGGCGCGACCGATATCATCGCTACTGCCAACTCCCGCCTTTATTCCTGGAACAATGCAAAGCTATCGGTCCTTCCAGTACAAGATTCGATGCATTTAAAACAAGGACAGCTTACCGATGGCATACTTCTTCATTCAGGGGCGATGTTACTTTCCACTGTAAAAGCGGGTTGTCTTCTGATTCATCCCTCAACAGGTAAAACCATCACCTTGTTGCACTTGTTTTCTGGGTTGCCTGACAATGAAATCTATGCCATTGGAAACGATCAAAGCGGAGGGGCATGGATTGCTCATGAATATGGACTTTCCAGAATGGACTCTGAGTTACCTTATCGTTGTTTTTCAAATTTCGTTGGTCTAGAAGGGCATATTAATAACGTTCAGTGGCATGGAAATCAGTTGTATGTTGGCACGAATGAAGGCATATTTCTGGCCGCACCCAAATCGTATCAAGTAAACACCGTGGCTACCTATAAGCTCCAAAAGAAATCGTTCACACTGGTTTCAGACGATGCACCTATTATGAACGAGTCTATCGCTGAAAAAACAAGACAGCAACGTAAGAAGAATTTACTTCAAATTTTTCATCGAAAGAAAAACCCCAAAGATCAGGACAAGAAAAATTCAGAACCTGCCAAAGAAGAAAAGAACGTTAATGCTCCGGCATCGCCTGTTGCTCCTTTCTCGCAGAACAAATCCATTATTAAGTCAGGATCTCAATTAGCCTCTTTTGAGTATAAAAAACTGGAAACACCAGAGCTCAAATGTGAGCAAATGATGGTCTACGATAATCAGCTGTGGGCAGGGACAAACCGAGGTATCTTTCTGATTAATGGGGATAAAGTCATTAACATCGGGAGCGACAACATCAAACATTTGTACGGCTCGGAACAAAATAAAATCATGTACGCCGGCACCAGTGAGGGAAGTGTGTTGGCCTATGTTAAATCCGGCAATCAATGGGTCAAGCAATCTCTTTTTGATTTTGTTAAGCAACCTATATCCTCTATTGTAGAAGACGATGCAGGAAATCTTTGGCTTTCAGGAACGGATAAATTGTATAAAGTGCGCGTGGTAGGCAGTGTCGTGGATGACATTGAAGAATTTTCCGTTGAAAACCCATTTTCGGATAACATAATGCTCTTGCATTTATATAAGAAAGTATACATCTACTTATCCGGTCAATTCTTTTATTACGATACTACCTCTGGTAAATTAATTCCCGACCCATCCATGGATGAGCAATTCGGGGAGCACGATCAAATCATCTATAAGCAATCGGATATCGTGTGGTTTTCTAAAAATAATCGATGGAAAGTTTTAGGAGAAGATCTGAAGGATATCAAGAACGTCCCGTATGTAAGTATGTTTCCTGCCATTAGGAATCTTTTGTACGACGAAACCAAAGGATTAATTTGGATAATCACCAAGGAAGATGAACTCTATAGTTTAAATGTACGTCGTGAATATAATATGGTACATCGCCCCAGGGTTTTGCTTGCCTCTATTTTAGATGAAAATGGCACTGGCATTGAAACGCAAAACATACGGCTGAATTACGATAACAATAACCTTAATTTTTATTTTTCAAGTCCAGACTACTATAATCCCGATCATATCGAATATCAATACAGAATAGATGGTCTTCAAGACAATTGGTCAAATGGGTCTTCAGAAAATTCTGTGCTTCTAAGATTTCTTAACCCTGGAAAATACAAACTGAGTGTTAAAGTGAAGAATATTTTTGGCCAAGAAGCTGAATTAGAACCTGTCGATTTCAGAATTCTGACACCCTATTGGCAAACTTGGTGGTTTTATCTCATAGAAGTGCTGGTTTTTGGAAGTCTTTGGTTTCTCACTGTTCAACTTTCTAGAAAACAAATTGGCAATCAGATTTTTACTAAGTTATTAACATTATTGACCCTCGTTGTTACGGTAGAGTTTTTGTCTACCGTAGCTGAAAATGTCATCAATATTAAGATTTCTCCAGTTATTGATTTCATTGTCAAGGTATTAATTGCGATAGCTTTACTTCCAATAGAAAAGTTGCTAGCAAGAGTAATTCGCAACAAAGAATAATTCTTAGTTAAAATATTTTGTTATCTGAACCTATCCTTATCGAAAATGTTCTATTTTTGTAAAGTCATTTGGACTTAGTCTAAATTAGAATCTGATATGGGAGATAGTTTGAAGGTTCTGGAAGAGGTCACCTCCTCGGAGTATAAATACGGGTTTGTGACACCTCTGGAGAACGATTCAGCTCCGAAAGGGCTGAACGAGGACATAGTACGCTTTATATCTAATAAAAAGAACGAACCAGATTGGTTGCTGCAATGGAGGCTGAAAGCCTTTGCCCTTTGGCAAAAAATGGAAGCGCCTGCATGGCCTAATGTTCAATATCCGGCAATTAACTTCCAGGATATTATTTATTACTCCGCACCCAAGCCTAAGAAGCAACTCAATAGTTTGGATGAAGTAGATCCGGAATTGTTGGCTACATTCGAAAAGTTAGGCATTAGTCTCGACGAGCAAAAGCGCCTTTCGGGGGTTGCTGTTGACGCTGTTATCGACTCTATTTCCATTAAAACCACTTTCAAGGATAAATTAGCTGAGCTGGGAATTATTTTTTGTTCCTTGAGTGAAGCGGTGCATGAGCATCCGGAATTAGTGAAGAAATACCTGGGAACGGTTGTTCCGGCTACAGACAATTACTTCGCCGCTCTAAACTCCGCAGTATTTTCCGATGGCTCCTTTTGCTACATCCCGAAAGGGGTTCGTTGTCCGATGGAACTTTCCACGTATTTCCGAATCAATGCTGCCGGCACTGGACAGTTTGAGCGTACACTTATCGTCGCCGATGAAGGCAGTTATGTAAGTTATCTGGAAGGTTGCACCGCTCCGCAGCGCGATGAAAATCAGTTGCATGCCGCTGTAGTAGAGCTCGTAGCGATGGAGAAAAGCGAAATAAAATATTCTACCGTTCAAAACTGGTATCCTGGTGATAAGGACGGCAAAGGTGGAATCTACAATTTCGTAACCAAGAGAGGTATTTGTGCCGGAGCCCACGCTAAAATTTCCTGGACACAAGTGGAAACAGGGTCTGCTATTACCTGGAAATATCCTTCTGTAATTCTTAAAGGAGATCATTCTGTAGGAGAATTTTATTCGGTGGCTGTAACCAACAACATGCAGCAGGCCGATACAGGTACCAAAATGATTCACCTTGGAAAAAATACACGCAGTCGTATCGTATCCAAAGGGATTTCTGCTGGGAGAAGCCAAAACTCGTATCGTGGATTGGTAAAAGTAAGTAAACGTGCTGATAACGCACGTAACTTTTCACAATGCGATTCCCTTCTTATGGGCGATCAGTGCGGAGCACACACATTTCCATACATAGAAGTCGATAACTCTACCGCTACGGTGGAGCACGAAGCTACTACTTCTAAAATCGGAGAAGACCAGATCTTTTATTGCAACCAACGCGGACTCGATACTGAGCAAGCTGTGGCAATGATTGTAAACGGCTATTGTAAAGAAGTACTGAATCAACTTCCAATGGAATTTGCTGTAGAAGCACAAAAGCTATTAGCAGTAAGTTTAGAAGGAAGTGTAGGATAATAATTTAAAGTTTTCGAGCGCCTCATTTAAAAGGCATTTTCATAAAGTATATGTTAAAGATCAATAACCTCCAAGCCTCGGTAGATGGCAAACAAATACTGAAAGGCTTACACCTCGAAGTGAAAGCAGGCGAAGTGCATGCGATCATGGGACCTAACGGTGCCGGAAAAAGTACACTGGCATCGGTGCTGGCTGGAAGAGAAGACTATGAAATTACAGGTGGTTCTGTAGATTTTCTTGGAAAAGAATTACTGGAATTAAGCCCGGAAGACAGGGCCAGAGAAGGTGTTTTTCTTGCTTTTCAATACCCGGTAGAAATACCAGGTGTAAGTACGATCAACTTTATGAAAACCGCGGTAAATGAAGTACGCAAGTACAGAGGCTTAGATCCGTTGGACGCCCCTTCTTTTCTTCGACTCATGAAGGAAAAAATGGAATTGGTAGAAATTGATCAGTCCTTACTGAAACGTTCGCTCAATGAAGGTTTTTCCGGAGGAGAGAAAAAAAGAAACGAAATATTTCAAATGGCTATGCTGGAACCCAAACTGGCTGTGCTCGACGAAACCGATTCCGGCCTGGATATCGATGCCTTGAGAATTGTGGCCAATGGGGTTAATAAATTAAAGACCAGCGAAAACGCTGTTATTGTGGTTACGCACTACCAACGATTGCTGGATTATATAGTACCTGATTTTGTGCATGTTTTGTACAATGGTCGCATTGTAAAAACGGGTCCTAAGGAACTGGCATTGGAGCTGGAAGAAAAAGGATACGATTGGATTAAAGCAGAAAACGTAACCGTTTAAAACGAGCATGAGTACACTTTTACAAGCCTTAAAGCCAGCCTTTCAGGCTCAGCAAAATTGGATAGAACAGCGTACCTCCGCTTGGAATGCGCTGGAAAAATCTGGATTGCCCGGACTGAAAGATGAAGAATGGAAATATACCAGTCTGCAAAATCTGGATTCCCAGAATTTTCAGGTGATAAAAAATACTACGATCCAGGTTCCGGGATTGGAAATTCTAAATCGTGTAGATGCCTATACCATCATTTTAGTGAATGGAGAGTTGAGCAGTCATCAACTACCAGACACTATTCAGGTATCCCGTCTGTCGGCAGCCCCAGAAAGTATTCAGAATAGTTTCTGGAACGCACCTTCCCTGGCTCAGCAAGATCCTTTGACTCAGCTCAATGTGGCTGTCAGCGATGATCCCATTGTCTTGCGTTTGCCTGCCGGAAAATCCTTAGACAAGCCAGTTCACCTCGTACATCTTTTGGATGCCTCTCAGAAACAGGTATTCTCCGCTTCACGCTTGTTGGTTCATGTAGAAAAAAATGCCAGACTTAGCCTAATAGAAAGTTTTCACACATTTGGGTCGCTGAGTTCATTTTCGAATAACTTTACCCAGGCTTTATTAGAGCAGGATGCGCATCTTTCCTATTATAAAATACAACAAGATACAGGAGATGCCCATCATGTGGGAACGACAGAAGTGGTGCACTTGGGTAAAAGTACTTCACACAGCGTTACCATTAGCTTACAAGGGACTTTAATTCGAAATAATTTTCATTTGATATTTAAAGCACCACATTCCGAAGGACACATGTATGGCTTGTATATGTCGGGTGGGGAACAACATATAGATAACCATACCATTGCCGATCACGCGGTACCGCATTGTTTCAGCAATGAATTGTATAAAGGAATCCTCGATGGCTCTTCTACGGGGGTATTCAACGGTAAAATTTTTGTTCGTCAGGACGCTCAAAAAACCAATGCTTTTCAGTCCAATAAAAATGTATTGTTAAGTCAGGATGCAAAAATTAACACCAAACCACAGTTGGAAATTTTTGCCGACGATGTAAAGTGTTCTCACGGTGCTACTACCGGTCAGCTCGACGAGTCGGCCTTATTTTACATGAGAGCCCGTGGTATTGGAGAAGAACAAGCCAAAGCGTTGCTTATGCAAGCCTTTGCCAATGATATTCTGGAAAAAGTAGAGTTCGATGATTTGCGGGCATTGCTTCTGGAAGCAATTGAAAAGCGCTTGCTGAAATAATAGTATTGTACTTTTCCCTTTTTGGAACTATCTATAGCCAAACACTTGTTTATTTTACTATAAGGATGGCTTATGCAACAAATGGAAGTGATCGATATTAAAGCCATACGTGAACAATTTCCTGTACTGCATCAGCAAGTACATGGAAAGCCTCTCGTATACCTCGATAATGCTGCTACCACGCAAAAGCCAGCTTCAGTCATCGAAGCATTGGTGGCATATTATAAAAATGACAATGCCAATATTCACAGAGGCATTCATACGCTTGCAGAGCGCGCTACCATGGCGTTCGAGACAACCCGCGACGAGGTACGTCAGTTTATTGGAGCAAGACATAGGGAAGAAGTAATTTTCACTCGAGGAACCACAGAAGGTATTAATCTGATTGCGGCTACCATTGGCAAACAACGGGTGCGCAAAGGGGATGAAATTCTGGTGTCGGCCATGGAACACCATTCTAATATGGTTCCCTGGCAAATGTTGGCAACCGAAAAAGAAGCCACGCTAAAAATCATTCCTATTAACGAAGCCGGTGAACTCGACATTCAGGCATTTCATTCTCTTCTTTCTGAAAAAACCAAAATCGTATCGGTGGTCCATGCTTCCAATGCCTTGGGTACCGTCAATCCCATTCAGCATATTACGGAGGCCGCTCACCAAGTAGGAGCAATCGTTGTTGTAGATGGTGCACAATCGGCCTCACATCTCGATATTAATGTAGAAGAATGGAAATTGGATTTCTTTGTTTTCTCGGGTCACAAAATATACGGGCCTACAGGTATTGGGGTAATGTATGGCAGAAAAGAATTACTGCTTGAAATGCCACCCTATATGGGCGGGGGAGAAATGATAGGAGAGGTGCGCTACGATGGTTTTACCACCAATGAGCTACCCTATAAATTTGAAGCCGGTACTCCTAACATCGCCGATACTATTGCGCTGGCAGAGTCCATTCGATTTATCAATAAAATCGGAAAAGAATCTATTCGTGCACACGAAGATGATTTGCTTCAGTATGCCACTGAACGACTTCTTCAATTTCCGGAAATAAAATTGATAGGCACAGCCAAAAACAAGGTAAGCATTTGCTCTTTTATAGTGGAAGGAGTGCATCACCAGGACCTTGGTATTTTGCTGGACCAGGCAGGAATTGCCATTCGAACCGGCCACCACTGCACGATGCCTCTTATGCATCGCATGGGCTTGAAAGGTACCAGCAGGGCTTCCTTTGCAATATACAATACCCGTGAAGAAATTGATGCGCTGGAATTAGCCTTGAAGAAGTCGATTAAAATGTTAAAATAATAGGGCTACCGACTTTGATTGCAATCAAAGTCAATAGGTTTCATACAACTCATGAACGATTCAATACAAGATACAATCATTGATGACTTTTCTCTGATGGAGGAATGGGATGATAAATATGCCTACATCATTGAGCTGGGAAAAAAAATTCCCGGACTCGCTGAAGAGTTTAAGTTGGATGCTCATTTGATAAGAGGGTGTCAATCCAAAGTTTGGATGGTATCAAGATTAGAAGGCCGGCAGGTATTTTTTGAGGCCGACAGTGACGCCATCATCGTAAAGGGATTAATCAGTTTGTTGCTGAAGACCTACTCAGGTAGAACCCCCGATGAAATCATTCAGGTAGAACCATATTTTATTGAAAAGATAGGGATGCGTCAGCATCTTTCCATGACGCGTTCCAACGGATTGTCGTCCATGGTTAAGAATATGAAATTGCATGCCTTGGCATATAAATCCAAACTGGACTCCTTGTCAAATTGAACCGATAAAGCCTATGGACGAAGAAAGAAAATTGCAGGAAGAAGCCCTTCGGGAAGCGTGTCTGGAGAAGATCAAGTTGGTGTACGATCCGGAAATACCCGTAAATATTTATGAGCTGGGATTGATTTATGAAATTACCGTTTTTCCGGTGAATAACGTTTTTGTCATGATGACCCTGACCGCTCCCAATTGTCCGGCAGCTGGCACTTTGCCTGATGAGG
>JALONM010000120.1 GCA_025454925.1 Cytophagaceae bacterium | reverse complement strand
AGCTTTCTCAATATTGCGCTTCGCTTCTATGGAGAAAAGATGGTTTAAGAAGATCTGACAATGGTTTATAAAATTAGATTTTTTCAAATGCAACATTGTTGCATTTGAAAAAAATAGTGTATTATTGCAGGCGAAATTAAAATTCCTGAGAACTATGATGCATGCAAAACGATCCCTATTCACCATGGTAAGCCTCATCGGCTTGTTACTGGTTTCCTGTAAAAACAAAAATGAAAAGGAGGATGAAGTAAAGCCTTACGAATTCCTAAACGAGTTTCAACACATTCGTGTATTGGTATCAAGTGAAAATTCCTCCACGCTTTCTTTGATACAGCCATACAATGCTTCGCTTCAAAATTTTGAAGCGGATTTTGCCAAGTCCTCACTCTACCGCTCGGAGTCAGGGCGATTTGCAGCCATCATCCATAGAGATAATAACCTGACACAAACGTTCGATATCGGCCTTGAATTCCATGGTGATCATGTCGATTACCGCGGTACTCCTAAGTTTGGAGCTTTGAAGGCAGTATCTTCCAAACCCACACATTTTAAAAGTAAAAAGGGTGAGTTGCTTATGTTCAACGATGGAGACGGCACGCTTACTGTTGGAAAAGAATCCGATATTCATACTCCTGGAGCCAGCATGAGCACTATTCAAGCAGGCTTGCTGGCACATCATGGTGCTATGGCGGTTTTTTCCAACGGCCACTATGCCATCACAGAAAAAGATAATACCGTGGCTGGAGCTTTGCCAGAGCGGGTTAAAATTATCAATAGCGCAGGCAATACGGTACATGCCTCAACACTCGCTACCAATGGCATACATGGCAATGCAAGCGATGGAGAATATGCTGTCTTCGGTTCGGCAAGTGGAATATTGGTAGTACAAAAAAATGGCGTTCAGAAATTGATCCCACATCCCGTTGGATTTGGTACTTCCTGGTTTGGAACGATCTTGGAAACAGCTATGGATGGGAAATTTATTGGTTATACGGCTGCCAGAGGTGCTTATTTAATCGATGTACCCGAAGATACAGTATATGCAATCATTGAAAACACAGATATCATGCAATGCAAGCTCAGTCTGAACCAGGAGAAATTAGGTATCCTGTTGCATTCTGGAAAATTATTGCGCTATGATATTGCCAGTCGCACCTTAGAAAAAGAAGCCTCGTTGTTACCAACAACAGAAAAAAGCGCCACTCAAAAACCTCAATTAGAATGCACCGATCGCTTTGCTTATATAACTAGCCCCGCTACTTCCGAATTAATCGAAGTGGAATGGAGTTCAATGACAATAAAACAAAAATATTCGTTCAGTGTCACTCCGCACAGACTTACAATTCTTGGGTATGAAACCGATGCCGGTCACTAAGAATCTTGCATAGCAGCCAGGCTGGGAATCAAGTTCAATCTCATGGTCCGGATTGAAATCTCAGCCTGGTTATGTTTACCATGCGATCTATTGTTTTCGGCTAATTCCGATTAAAATTCCAACATTGCTGTCGGTTTGCTTCCAGTTTTTTTCAGGTAAATACATTCTCGAAACATAGCCGTCCAGGTAGAGTGCCTCTTTACATCCCATCGATATAAAGAATGACGCAAAGTGATAAAAGTTGATGGGTTGTTTGGATATGGCAAATACTATTCGTTGGTCGGGCAATATACCTGCACCATTTCGAATAACCTTATTGGCAGAGGTTGGATTAAAGGCCGGATGTATTTTACCATTGGTGATCAACATGGGCCCCGATTGGGTGGCTATTGTTATGCTGCTGTCGTATTTAAATTGATCGGTCGGAACAATAGAAGCGCCTTTGTACTGGTGGAGGTAAAAAACTCCATTTGGCTTTAAATAAAAATTTCCATATCCTTTGCCTGTGTCGAGAGGGGCAAGGATTTTTCCTTGTTGGATAAACAAACCTACCGGTGTGTAATCAGGCTTGAACATACCACCATTCATGGCAAATTCTAATTTTTCATGTTGCTTTTCCAGATGAAGCTTTAAGTTCTGTATGCTTCGAAATGGCTCATGGTTCTCATTTTTCCAAAACAATTCTATCTGTTTCTGATGAGGATCCACGATATGAAATATAATGGAATCGTTAATATTCTTCTGGTTCGTCGATTGGGCCAAGGAAAAGCCCCAAAGGCAACATAAAAGAATGCCTGGAAAAACTGCCCGAAGGCAGCGGTTCGAACAATTTATTTCCATTTAATGTTGCAGCCGATACTGGGTAGTTGGTGCTCCAAAATCAATCCCTGCAACGAAGCTTCCAGCGCACGACGTAAGTCCTCTCCACTCACCGGAATATCATTCTTGGGTCTCGATGCATCGAATTGACCACGGTAGATCAATGCCAGAGATTCATTGTATAGAAAAAAATCGGGAGTGCAGGCAGCATCGTATGCTTTGGCTACTAATTGGTTTTCATCATACAAATATGGAAAAGGATAGCCTTCCTGGAGCGCATGTTTTTTCATTTCCTCAGGCCCGTCTTGTGGATATTGTACCGCATCGTTAGACGATATGGCAATGATGGCAATGTTCTTCTGCAAGTATTCATTACTGAGTTCCACCAGAGCCTTGTTAAGGTGTTTTACATACGGGCAATGGTTACAAATGAACATAATCAATGTAGCTTTCTTACCAGCACTCAAAGTGCGCAGCGAAAGTATTTTTCCAGATTGAGTATCGGGTAATTCGAAGGCAGGAGCAATGCTGCCTAAGGGAATCATTGTAGAGGGAACCGCGGCCATAGTTTTTTAATATTAGATCAGGGTAATTGTAAATTCCAATCACTACTCAATATGCTCAAGGCATGGTGAGCAGTGAGATCGTATGCACAAGGAACAATGGATACATAGTTGTGATCCAGTGCCCACTCATCGTTATTTTCTGATTTATCTTCGTTAATAAAAATGCCATTCATCCAATAGTACGATCGACCATTCGGATCTTTGCGCTCTTCGAAACTCTCCTGCCAACGTGCATTGGCTTGCCTGCACAGCCGAATGCCTTTAATGGGTTCAGATTTTTTTTCTGGGAAATTCACATTCAAGGCCGTTCCACGAGGAATACCATGGCGCAACGCTTCTTGCGCAATATGTTTTACATAATCACGAACATGCGAAAATTCCGGATTAGACTGATAATCGCAAAGGGAAAAACCAATGGCGGGTAAACCTTCCAGGGCCGCTTCAATTGCGGCAGACATGGTGCCCGAGTACAATACACTGATGGAGGAATTACTTCCGTGATTAATTCCGCTTACTACTAAATCCGGCACTCTGTTTCTCAATACATAATGCTTGGCAAGCTTTACACAGTCAGCCGGAGTTCCGGAACATTGATAGGCTTTGACCTCTCCAAAAATATCCGATTCATCCAAACGAAGTGGATAACCAATGGTGATAGCATGTCCCATGCCTGATTGAGGACTGTCTGGCGCAACCACCACAACCTCGCCCAGTTCTTTCATAATTTCTACCAAGGTGCGAATGCCTTTGGATGTGATACCATCGTCGTTGGAGACGAGTATGAGTGGTTTCATAATGGAGAGCTTATAATATATACTGACTTAGATCTTTGTTCTTTACCAGGTTCTTTAAGCGGTCCTGCACCAAGTCCTTGGTAATGATTAAGTGGGCATGGGCCCCGATTTTATCAGGAACCTCAAACAGGATGTCGTTTAATAGTACACTCATTACGGTGTGTAATCTTCTGGCTCCGATGTTTTCTACTTCACTGTTTATCTGGAAAGCAATTTCTGCTATTTCTTCCAGGGCTTCATCGTGAAAACTGAGGTGCACGGATTCCGATTCCAACAAAGCCTGGTACTGCTTGGTAAGTGAGTTTTTCGGAGTCTTCAGAATTTGGTAGAAATCGTCTTTCTTAAGGCTATCTAATTCAACCCGAATTGGAAATCTTCCTTGTAATTCAGGAATCAGGTCCGATGGTTTCGATACATGGAATGCACCTGCGGCAATAAAAAGTATGTGATCGGTATGAAGAATTCCATACTTCGTATTCACGCTGCTGCCTTCTACAATGGGAAGCAAGTCGCGTTGAACGCCTTCACGGCTCACATCCGGACCACCACCGCCTTTGTTCTTGCCAGAAGCTATTTTATCAATTTCGTCAATAAAAATAATTCCGGTATTTTCTGCTTTGCGCAAAGCTTCTTCTTTTACTTCATCCATGTCGATCAGTTTGGAAGCTTCTTCTTCGAGCAAAATAGCACGGGCATCCCGGATGCTTACTTTTCTTTTTTTATTTTTCTTAGGCATCATTCCACCAATCATTTCCTGGATATTCATGATGGTGTTTTCGTCGATCGGTCCTCCTATTACTCCCATGTTGGAGGATGGAGCTGCCTGTACATCGATTTCAATTTTTCGATCTTCTAATTCTCCATTCTTAAGTTTTTCACGAAAACGTTCTCTCGTTTTTTCATTTAATTCATGGTCTTCGCGCAAACTATCGTTATTGGCGGGAGTCCTCATCGGAGGTATCAGGGCGTCCAGCAAAATGTCTTCAACTGACTGCGCTGCTTTTACTTTTACCTCTTCCTTTTTCTTTGCCTTGACCAGGTTAATGGATTGCTCCATCAGATCCCTCACCATGCTTTCTACATCGCGGCCCACATACCCTACTTCCGTGAATTTGCTCGCTTCTACTTTTACAAAAGGAGCATCCGATAATTTCGCCAGGCGCCTGGCAATTTCTGTCTTTCCAACTCCTGTGGCGCCAATCATCAATATGTTGTTAGGAATAATTTCTTTTTGCATTTCTTCCTTCGAATGCATTCTTCTCCAGCGGTTACGAAGTGCAATAGCCACATTTCTTTTCGCCTCGTGCTGACCAATGATATATTTGTCGAGCTCTGCAACAATTTGAATGGGAGTTAAATAGTTTTCTAACATG
>JALONM010000077.1 GCA_025454925.1 Cytophagaceae bacterium | reverse complement strand
CGCTCCGCCATCATCTCCGACAAGGGCTTCAATGCCTCCCGCTGCTTTGCAAACAATACCAGTCCGCACACTGGCCGGTCGAGGCGGTGTATATGCTGGGCATAGGCCAATGCATCCGTAGACGCAGACAAGTATTTTTTTACCTGCTGAAGTAGATTCGGAAAATTATTGCGGTCGGGCTCCACCATCAAACCGGAAGGCTTGTCGCATACCAATAAAAATTCATCTTCGTACACCGGCCTCATCTGTGAAGGACTATAAAGATGAAAAGAAATTTTTTACCTGCCCGGGCATGGCGTCTAACAAATACGCCTGCGTCGGATCTTCTGCCAGGTATACCAGCAGTTCCTCTTGCTCATCCTGCACTCTGCCAACTTCGTGCGTACGTATCATGGCTTCGGTGGTAGTGCCATGCAAGGATTTAAATTCAAAATACACCTCAAATACCGTTTGGTTATTGATCTGTGTATGGGTGGGCGCCATGCGGGTAAGCTTACCTTTGGCAAGTATTCCGTGCTTGATGAGATGGCTCTGATGCAGCGCTTTTTTAATGGCAAAAAACAAAAACGTACCACCTATGATAGGAAAGATAAGAAAGATGAACAGGAACCAGGATGGTGCCGTATCGAAATCCATGCCTTGCAAGCGTGTAAGCTTGTTTTCAGGATCTCTTTCAGCCAGCGTCCAGTCGCCCACTTGCAAAGAGGATTCGTTGCTGTAAGAAAAACTGTTGCCCGCCTGGGCCCCTTGCGAATACCAGGTATACTCGTATTTCATAACGCGTCTGCCGTTCACGCTGGTGTTCGTTTCTTCGATGGCCGTGATCTTGGCTTTGTACAGCTGTGCTTCGGGGCTAAAGCCCATGGCTGCAAAATTGACTGTAAATACGATCAACAGAATAATAGGAATTCCAACGAGGGTAAAAACAGCGCCGATCCAAAAAATCGGATTTTTGAAATACAACGAAAGTACCAGGGAGAATGGCAAGGATCGGGGAGTGTCGGCGTAATGGTTCATGCTTACTTTATTTCTAGAAGTTTCTTCCAACGGTTAATGTTGTACACTTTGGTGCAAATAGCATCGGGAGCGATTTGCAGCTCGCGCAATTGTTGAGCATGGCATTCAATATCGGCATCGCGGCCCTGCAATTCCGGGGAAACCAAACATATTTTGTAGCCCCAGGCACGCATCTGGTTTGCCACTTCTGCGTTCAGGGGCAGGTGAGTAAAACAATCCACCCACACCCAATCTACCCTACCTCGCATTTGCTCGAGGGTGTCAAGACCTTCCCACTCTGAAAAGCGCAAGGCTATGTTGCGCTCTCCTTTTTGTGCCATGGCATGAATCATAGGAAAGGAAGAATCAAGGAAAAAGTAATCGCGGATGCCATAGGCCTGTATCATTTCCAAGACCTTCCACTCGATGCGTTCACTTTTGATATTCAGAATGAGCGTTCCATGCTTGTATGCTTCCAGGTAATTCTCAAACAGCTCTCCTCCTTTCATAGGATCGTGCTGCAATACCAGGGAATCGTGGTAGTCGCGCAGATCCAATTCTATTCCATAGGCCGTGGGAATATTTTTCAGTTCGGCTATGGTATTGACTCTATGCGCGATAAATGTTGTTTTCATATAGCGTAATTCTTTTGTGCTCTTTCAACCGGGATTTAACCGCAATTAGACAGTAGCGATTGTAACCAGAGCCGAAAGCTAACCATCAGAGCGAGTTCCCGCAAGAATTTACTACTATCTAATTGCGGGTAAAGTAGAGAATGCCTTTGAGCTTCGCAAGTGCCCAGCACGAAAAGAAACCCGGAAATTCAAGATATTTATACTAGTTGGTTATGCAGCTAAATCTCCAACTGCTGCGTAGCTTTTATCTGGTATCCATGCTCAAGGTTTTTGGGGCGTGTCCCGCGTGGACCACGCGGGCCGGGCTATCGCTTCAAGCCCTTGTAGGCGTGGTGGCGCCTGTAGCGCCACCACGCCTACTGGCTTTACACTCTATCCCTCACGCAATACCAAGCATGTATTTAACCGGCTTTTCTCCATAGAAGCGAAGCGCACTTTGGAGAAAGCTCATGGATCGTAGATCCATGGCCGGTAATCCCGACTTAGAAAATCATGGGCTTAGAAAAGAATTTCTTTTATTCGATTCCTTCTCAAGCGCTTGATTTTAGTAGTCGTTTTTCAATAGAAGAATTTCTATTGAAAAATTAGGGTTAAACTGCAATTCTCAAGGACAAATTTTAAATGTGCGGATGGAATCGGGCTCGTTGCCAAACCAAACCACTGCGTAGTTTTTGGAGATGCCCAGGCCCATGGCTTTCCAGGGAGCACCTTTCCATATTCCGCTATTAACTATAACGGCATGATGGGGAGCGCTCTCCTTCCATTGTTTAAGTGCCTGCGCAGCATTCATCACCTTGCCGTCGGAAGACGAATAATAATTGGAAATCTCGTAGCCATTTCCCTGGTACGACGTAAGCTCCCGGGGCTTATCCCACATGCACGTTGGGTTTTTATGATCGGAGGTGTAACAGCAGGATTTCCAGGCACCCTTTCCATACCAGCTGTGCATGTTGCATTTCTTACTTTGAGGGTTGTGGTATTCCTGCAAATTGCGTACGTGTAGTTGGGCGACTTTTGTTAACGCCGCTGAATACGGTACCGCAGGCAATTTTTTACTTTTGCGGTATTCATTGATTAGTTGAAACAATCGAGCCTCTTCGACCGAAAGGCAAGAGGCGGTATCGGGAGGTGGCACCGGTTGCAGGGAAGACGCCGCAACCAAAAGCAAAGCCCCCAGGAGGAGCTTCCAGGCAATTCGCTTCGTTTGAATGTTAGCAGGCATAGGCCCTCAGGTTTTCACGCGTATACGAAAATGGATACATTCGGTACACTATTTTTTTCCGGATCCTTCCGGAATGTATTATTCATACAACCATTCCCAGGCGCTATGATGCGCCTGAATCGACTCTACATAAGAAAGAAAATCCTGGTAAAACGGATGCGATGCCAGGGTTGCGGAATCGCCGATTACTACCAATTTTTTGCGTGCGCGAGTAAGAGCCACGTTCATCCTTCGGGTGTCCGACAAAAAGCCGATTTCACCCCGTTCGTTGCAACGAACCATACTCAAGTATAAAATATCTCGCTCTTGTCCCTGAAAACCATCGACAGAGCTGATTTGCATGCGGTCAAGATAGGTTTTGAAAAACGCATCTTCCGCGATGAGCGATTGCAGGCAGCGCACCTGGGCGCGGTAGGGAGATACAATGCCGATGGAAGCGGAAGTTAACGTTGCTCCACCCTGCTGCAGCAAGTGCTTCAAGTGTTTCAGCAATAAAGCCGCTTCCTCCTGGTTGCGAAGACTTTTGTTTTCCATAGTCTCCGAAAAACCACAGCCGGCGGTATCTACAAATTCCATAGGCCCCCGGGCATCTTCGATGTCGAGCCGGTGATTTTCTACAGAAGCGTGTGCCTGCAATTTTCCGTTATAAAATTTATTGGATGAAAACGCCATGATGTCGCGATGCATGCGGTATTGCACCTGAAGCATGGCATTCCTGGGAAGTTTGCGTATGGCTTTCTCAAACAGAGTTTCGTTGAACCCTTGTTTTCCGGCCTCAACAGATTTTACCGTAGGCGGAAGCTGCAGGTGGTCGCCGGCCAATACCACCTTATCGGCTTTCAGGATGGGAATCCAGCAGGCGGGCTCCAGTGCTTGTCCGGCTTCGTCGATGAATACCACCGGAAAGCGCTTTCCCGATAATTGATAATGGTTGGCTCCTACCAGGGTGGCGGCAATTACCTGGGCTTCGTCAATAATCTTTTTCAGCAACTGCTCTTCCAGGGCCTGGGCTTCCTTTTGCAGCGAGCGTGCTTCGTCGAGCAATAGTTTTTTCTGTTGCTGTTCTTCGCGTCCAAAATTTCGCTTGTATTTAAACGCCATGGATTTGTATTCCCCAGCCCGCTTGCGAAAGCTTTTTATTTCGGAAGCATAAGAACTGTTGGCAATCTGATAGTCGACGGTTAGTTGCTGCAGGCTTTCCTCCACCCTGGAAGGATGGCCGATGCGCAACACCTTGATGCCGGCGGCGTGCAGGCGTTCTGCCACCACGTCTACGGCTGTATTGGAAGCGGCGCACACCAGGGCTTGTCCCTGGCTCTGCAAACTGGCTTTGATGGCTTGCACCAGGGTGGTTGTTTTCCCGGTTCCCGGAGGACCATGGATGATGGCTATATCCAGGGCGGCAAGTACTTCGGAAACCGCATGTTGCTGCGACGCGTTGAGCTGCGGCATCGCGACAGGAGGCACCTCTTTGTAGCGTGCTTCTTTGGTGCCGTATAAAATTTCGGCGAGGTCTCGGGCGCGTTTCTCCGGCTTTAACAGGATCGACAGCGCATTTTCCATCTCTTTGTAGGTGGTATCGTCGAATACCACATCTACGCCGATTTTACCATTGGATATCCATTCGGGCAATTCATCGGTTTTGAGATAAATCCTCAATTGATCGCGGGTGCTCGAACCGATCACTCCCTCGCAACGCCATTCGCCGGCGTTGTTTTGTACGTTACAAAAAATAGACACTTGCTTTCCGGACTGGAACTGATGTTCGCCCTGGTGGCGATGCACCCGCTCCACTTCCACATACGCTTCCTCCAAACGGCCGTATCCTGTTTGCGTAATTTTTACCGGATACCAGCAGGATCCATTCTCCACGCGCTCGGCAATGGACGATTGTTCTACCATTTGGCGGTATTGGGCCAGATCTTCTTCTTTCTCCATCTTCAGCAAGCGCTGAAGATTTTTTATAGTATCTACGTATTCCATGTTTCGGATTTAGATAGGATGCTGCTACCCTTGCTGTCAATCACCGAACAAAATGCCCTATAGTTGTTTAAACCTGTAGTTACGCCTTGAACGATTTCAGCGTATTGCTTCGGCTCAAGGGTGCATGAGAACGTGTGCGGGATCATGGTTGGCGCAGGTAGCCAATTCACCTATTTAATCAGCGATTTACTAAAATCTCATTTTATTTCCTTACCTTTCGCGCGTTTTGATTTTGTAAACAACTTTATGGAAAACCAAAAAAAGAGTCCCATCGTCCCAATTTTGATTGGCGTAATCGTATTGCAACTCGGTATAATCGTTTACCTGTTGATGAATACCAGTGAGAAAAACACCGTAATTCAGAAACAAGATGAAAAAATAGAAGCTGACAGCATCAAGATTTCTGCACAGCTGGAAGAGCTGAAAGAAATGAACCTGGCGCTGAACCGAGTTAAAATGGAAATGGAAGAGCTTGGAAAAACCAACGATACCCTGGAGCAGGAAATCGCCAAGTTGAATAAAACCATTGAAGATGTGAGAGCAGGACGCATCAAGGATGCCAGCAAGCTGAATGCAAAGATTGCTGAATTGAAAAAATTGCTGGATCTGAAAGACGCTGAAATTGCTGCCTGGAGATTAAAAGCCGACTCTCTTACTACGGAAGTAGGTACTTTGAACCAACAGAAATCGATGATGAACGATTCGATTGCTTCGTTGCGCGACCAGAAATCCATTTTGGCACAGCAAGTAGCGATCGCATCCATCCTGAAGGCGGAAAGCATACGGGTATCGGCGATTACTAAAAAGGACAAAGAGCTTTCCAAAGATGAATACCGCGCGAAAGACATTTACAAATTAAAAATTGTATTCAATTTGGGTGAAAACAAAGTAGCGTCTAAAACCAACAAATCGATGGTGATGCGACTGATCGAACCAAGCGGATCGGTGCTTTATGACGCAGCATTGGGTGGTGGTTTCTTTACTACTACCGAAGGCAAAGAAATTCCTTATACCGATAAGAAAACGGTAAAGTTCGATAATACTAAACAGCAGGTAAGTTTCATTTATGTAAAAGGAAATGAATACAAATCGGGTGAATACCGTGTGGAATTGTATGGCGATGGCAACAAAATCGGCGAAACCACTTTCACCGTGAAATAAGTTTCCTGGTTTTAAACATGATAAAAATCCCTCCGCAGTAGCGGAGGGATTTTTTTTTGAGCGGATGGTATACGGTTGAAACTCGGCCCCGGCCCCGGATAGAGTGGAAAGCCTCCTGTGGTGGCGCTTTCTGCGCCACCACAGGAGCTTGCAGCGATAGCCGGATAGGCCGCCCCCAAATCCTTATTTTAAAATTCAGTTGTTTAACCGGCTATTCTTAACGCATGCTCCATCTCCTAAAAAAATCGGGAATGAGTAATATTTACCATCCATACATGCTATTAATGGGAAAATCTTATTTTTGCAGTGCTGAAAACTTACGCTGTGTTGCTGAAGAAAAATCCAACGTGGAGGGAAGCGGCAGAACATCGGTAACAATTAGGATTCGCATTATAAAAGCATCATTCCAACTCGTATGAACAAAAAAGTAATTCTCATCATCATGGATGGGTGGGGTATAGGAAGTAACCCGAAGGTATCGGCCATTGCACAGGCCAACACTCAATTTATCGATAGTCTGTATCAGAACTATCCTCATGGCAAACTGGAAGCTTCGGGTCTGGCGGTAGGCTTGCCGGCTGGGCAAATGGGGAATTCGGAAGTAGGTCACATGAACCTTGGGGCCGGCAGGGTGGTGTATCAGGATTTGGTGAAGGTAAACCTGGCGGTAGAAAATAAAACGCTGGGCAATGAAAAAGCCTTGGTGGAGGCGTTTGATTACGCGAAGAAAAATAATAAAAAAGTACATTTCATCGGGCTGGTGTCGGATGGTGGAGTGCACGCGCACATCAATCACCTGAAAGGGCTATGCGATATTGCCAAAGAAAAAGGCCTGGAGAATGTTTTCATTCATGCCTTTACCGATGGCCGCGATTGCGACCCTAAGAGCGGATATGGATTTTTGCAAGACCTGGAAAACCATTTGCAACATTCGGCCGGTAAAATTGCTTCGGTGATCGGGCGCTATTATGCGATGGACCGCGACAAACGCTGGGAGCGCGTGAAACTGGCCTACGACTTACTGGTAAAAGGAGAAGGTAAAAAAGTGCGTTCGGCTTCTGAAGCGGTAAAAGCCTATTACGAAGAAGATCCTCGTGGTGACGAATTTGTATTGCCTGCCGTGGTAACGGGTGCCGACGGAAATGCCCTGGCCACCATACAGGAAGGCGATGTGGTACTTTGCTTTAACTTCCGCACGGACCGCGGACGCGAAATTACAGAGGTGCTGACGCAAAAGGATTTCCCAGATCATCAGATGAAAAAACTGAATCTGTACTATGTTACCATGACCAATTACGACGATACGTTCCAGAATGTGCAGGTGATCTTTGACAAAGACAACCTGAGCCAGACGCTGGGCGAGGTATTGGAAGGTGCAGGAAAAAATCAGATCCGCATTGCTGAAACTGAAAAATATCCGCACGTTACGTTCTTCTTCAGCGGCGGACGCGAAGCGGAATTTAAAGGAGAAAAGCGTTTGTTGTGTCCTTCTCCAAAAGTAGCCACGTACGACCTGCAACCCGAGATGAGTGCTTTTGATATCCGCGATAAAATACTTCCGGAATTGAAAGCCAACTGGCCTGATTTTGTTTGCCTCAACTTTGCCAATCCTGATATGGTGGGCCATACCGGTGTTTTCTCTGCCGCGGTGAAAGCCTGTGAAACAGTAAACGATTGTGTGAAAGAAGTGGTAAGCACCGCACTTGACCATGGCTACGCTTCGATCATCATCGCGGACCACGGCAATGCCGATGTAATGATTAACGAAGACGGAAGTCCGAATACGGCGCATACTACCAACCTGGTTCCATTTATTTTGGTGGATAAAGAATACCAAGGAACATTGAAGGATGGTAAGTTGGGTGATATTGCCCCTACTATTCTTGCTCTGATGGGCGTAAAACAACCGGCAGAAATGACAGGGGTTTCGTTGTTGGCGTAGACTCTCAATAACATCGCTGCGATAAAAAAACCGCAAGGCCTTGGCCTTGCGGTTTTTTGTTGTTACCCCTTGTTGGATAAAAGCTGGCATACCATCAATTTCAAAATGAAGTCATAGTCTCCATCTTCACGTTCATCAAAATATATTCTTAACATGTTTTTCTAAAAATACTGCAACTGCTTTTGCTGCAGCGGAGAAGATTTTTAGCTGATCTTCGAGACGCCTGGCACCATGTATTTTAAATATAACTAAAATAGTGCGGATCTGGAAAACGAAACTTCCTGATTCCTCCTGGCCCCGGCGTGGATAAAGGCAATTATTACCAGCCGTTTATCTTTTACTTATTTTGTCCGTAGTAATAAACTTTTGTTGCTCCTCATAGGAGAACCTTTCATTTTCTTCTACGTTGGCAGAGTACATCATTGTTGAATTAATTACCCTCTCTTTCGTTAGGTCTTTTTGAATTATTTCTGCTTTGTGAAATACACCAATTGTTTCCTCAGGTTTATTCGAATTACTATTGTTCATTAACACAATTTTGTACGAATCTTCCCTGAATCCTTCGATTTCTGTAATGAATGGTTTTAGCAAATTTTCTCCATCAATGAACATGGGATTATATTTTTCAAAATACTCTTCCCCCGAAATGTTCATTGACTTCGCTAATGCAGAATAATCAGCAAAAAGCAATTTACTTTTTATAACGGAAGGTTCGTATCCAAGCATTAAAAAGGATTGATCCGCTGCGTTATCAAGATGAAATTTAGTTGTTTCTTGTTGATCAAAGCGTCCCATCCATTGGTACAAAAGTTTTTGACCGGCTCTTTCAATATGTAATTGGCTTAACTGATTTTTAAGTTTGACCATCGTTTCTCTTAGTTTTTCCGAGGTAAAAGTCAATCCAAAGTCGATGACAATAAATCCTGGCTCAGTATAATCAGTTCTAAATACTTTACGATATATAGTATCAATATTCTCCTGCAAGGAATCAATATGTACCCATAGAAAATAGTCGTTCTTATTTCTCATTGAATTGACTTGTAACGATTTTTTTTTAGCTGTAGCGATAGAAGAATGCTTGCCTATCTCCTATGTACCTGACAGGGCGCATTTTAAATGTAACTAAAATTTTGCTGATCTGGAAAACAATAGCGCCGGATTCCGCAGTGGTGGCATGGTGAAAAGCAAGGATTATGGTTCGCTGTGTGCAAGACCCTGTCTAATTTCGTTGATGTGCTGCCTTAATTCACCAATCACCATGGCGCTGATGATCCGAAAAAATTTTCTGTCTGCAGAGTATTGGTAATGATGTTTGATTGGAGGAGTGTGAGGCATACAAACTTCTTGCAGGTAGAACGCTCGCGGCCCGGATAGAGCGGAAAGCTCGCCGTGGTGGCGCAGAAGGCGCCACCACGGGACCTTGAAGCGATAGCCGGATAAGCCGCCCACCCAACATTCATCCACTCAAGTACTAGATTATTCCGTTGGCATTAAGGCATAACCCAAACTTTTTTGACTTTAAATTGGGAGCGTCGGCTGTATTTAAGCAAGTAAAATCCTTGAGGCAGTTGGGGGCACTCCCAATCTTTTCCATCGAGGCGCTGGGATGCCCTGAGTGTGCCTTCGGGTGTATACCATTCCAGCAAACTGGGTTCTGGGTGATTGAAGGATGTATACCGATTGCCGCTTTGAAGAATCGTAGGGAATGGAATTTCCACTTCGTCGAGATGTTCCATATCTTTTTGAACCTCCAAGGTGGTGAACATATCGGATGCATTCGGACTTACTTTCACATCGTCGAACCAGATAAAAGAGTTAACAGTTGGTGCCCAGCCAGCGCTGTTGCCGCCGTGAAAAGTAGAGAAATAAAAATTATCGACTTTGTCGCCATTGCTAACGAACTGTATTCCGGTTTTGAGAAGTGCTGGCTGTTGGTTGACCCAGATTTCCACTTCACCATCGTGGTTGGTACCAGTATTTACTTTTACCCGTTCGATAATATGCACCCATTGTCCTTTGGATGCATAAAAATCTATTCCTCCGGGTTTAAGTGTATAATCGTCGCCACAGGGTGGATTGATTTTGTCGAGATGATAAAGGTAAAGCACCAAGCGTCCGTTGGCACGCCACATGAGCCTGGCGGTAAATCCATTGCTGCCGGTGCAATTGTTGCAACCGCTGCAATTGCCACCGCCAGCGAGGCCAGGTAGTTTGCCACCTTCGTTGGTAGTTCCAAAACTAAAATTATCGCTGAAGCGAAACCAATACGAGATGTAATATTGATTGGCGGGTGTTAATTGCAGGGGAGCCTGTGCGCCGGTGTTGGAGGGACCAAATTGACCGGATGGGTAGGAAACGCGCAACGAACCTGTGCCGTTGCGGGCATAAGCATGGTCGACGTACGCCCGGTTTTGATTGAAACCATTTACCCAGGGGGCGGTAAATCCCTCGGAGGTCCAGGAGGATTGTGTAAAGGTTGTTTCATCGGTATACCCTTCGAAATCTGCTACCATTAGCTGCGCTCTCAGGGGCATCATGGCTATAAGCAAGAGCAAACATTGATATCTGAACTGCATCATATTGGGGGAAAATTGAAATCAAAAAACAAAAATTCGTTCTATACTCATTTTTTTCCTATCTAATATGACAAACATACAAATTGTGTACGTTTCAAACAAATAATCTTTAGGAGAAGAAAAAGAATAAAATCCTAGATAAGTATAATTTCTTATTAATTTAAATTATTAAGCTGTAAGTGAAGTAATTAGGATTGATTTTGGCCTCATATTTGGTATTTTTGGAGTATTGAAAAAAACGCTCCAACATACTATTTTTTTTGCTGGCCTTATTTTGCTCAATATTGGATTGCTGGTGTTTTGCTTTATACAGTTTAGCGCGGACAATTATCTGTATTATTCTACCAGTGCGGAGAAGAGTTGGGAAATTCATGGGGCCTGCACATTTTTATTCCGAGCGCATTATTTCTGGTTGGCCAATACCTTGAACATACTGGTGTTTGGCATGTATTGGGCGGTGGTGCAGCCCTGGAAGTCGGGAGCGTTGCTGAGTGCATTTGGTCTGCTGTTTGGGCTTGCCTGTTATTGGATCATCAAACCAGCCCTGGTTGAAAATTACTATACTTTGTTTCTGCATCAGTCGGTACCCGACGAGTTGGTATCGCAACCGGCAAGGCAAGCAGGACGTGACATTGGCGTGTACCTGAAAAAAGACTTGGCAGGAGCCAATGAGATTCGGCAAAAGAAAGCGATACGTGCCTTGAGTGCCATCCAATACGAGGCAGTGACCGACACACTTAATTCCATTTTATGCGACTGGAATGTACCCGATGACATTCGCTTTGAATGCTTTGTAGCGTTGAAGCAAATGGGCAACGCGAAAGCAGAAAGTCATGTGCGGGTGTTTTTAGCTGCGCACCACCCGGTGCGCGACCGCCCCCTGATGGATTATATCAGTCGTTTTGATAACTAGTATAAATTCATTTCGATTTCTTTCCGCCTAAAACAGAAACCATGGTGGGATTTGGAATATGAAGGGAAACCGCTAAGAATGAATATAACCCTCCTTTTTCAATAGAAATTCTTCTGTTGAAAAACGACTACTAAAATCAAGGGCTTCGGATGGTATCGAATAAAAGAAATTCTTTTCTAAGCCCATGATTTTCTAAGTCGGGATTACCGGCCATGAGCTTTCTCCATAGTGCGCTTCGCTTCTATGGAGAAAAGCCGGTTGAACCGGATGAAGGTTTTAGATTTTGCGGTTTAAATGGCCATGAGCCAGTTTTTGTCGGTTACCTGCCCTTGCGCATCAACAATTTTACAAGTCAGTTTATCTTTAAAAATTTCCGGTTTTAAAATTGATTTGCCTTTGAGCATGCGCAGGGCTTCCTGTATTCCTTCGATGATGGAAGGGTGCGGATGGATAAGTTCTGCGAGTTCTTCGATTCCTTTGTCCATGTGTATGAGAAGAGCCACGGCCTGTATGGCAGAGGAGGCGTGCACACCGATGGCCCGCATGCCCAGGATTTTCATTTCGTTATCATCCGTCACCAGGATTTTGAAAAAGCCATTGTTGTTTTTCATGGCGATAGCTCTTGGAATGACGCTGTAGTCGATGGTTACGACGCGATAGGGAATATTTTTCTTGCGCGCCTCCTGTTCATTCATGCCCACTCCTGCGGTTTCAGGATTTAAAAACATAATGGTGGAAATATTACGGTAATCGAGTTCATGCTGTGCACCACCATAAATTTTTTCGATGGCATGACGGCCTTCCATCTCTCCTACATTGACCAGCGCGATGTCGGCAGTAAGGTCACCCACGGCGTAAATATTCGGAATATTCGTTTGGCTGTCGTTGTTTTTGAGCGTTCCATTTTCCAAAAATTCAAGTCCTATTTCGCGCATCCCCATGCCTTCTGTATTGGGAATTCGACCCACGGAAATGAGAGCCTTTTCTACCGTAAAGATTTCGTTGTGACCATCTTTGTATTGCAGTTCATATTCCACCCTGCCGTTTTTAATTTCCATGCGTACCAGCTGGGAATTGCGGTGCACATTGATTCCGTTAGCTTCCATGTTTGCTTCGATGGTATCGGTAATATCTTCGTCTTCTGCCGGAAGTATTCGATCGCCTTTATCGATGATGTTTACTTTGGTTTGCCCGAAATTAGAGAAAATGGTAGCCCATTCGCAGCCAATAACTCCAGCACCCAGCACCACTATGCTTTCAGGGAAATGATCAAAAGATTCCACTCCATCGGAGGTCACGATTATTTTTTCGTCAATAGGGATATGAGCAAGTTTCCGAGGCGTGCTTCCGGTGGCGAGCACGATGTATTCTGCCCAGACTTTTTCTTCGCTGCCATCGGCATTTTTTATAAGTACTTCGTTTTTCGATACAAGCCTGGCATGCCCTTTCTGGAGTTTAAAGTAATCGGCGTGCAACTCGTGAAGGATTCGGAGGTGAGACTCTAAAATTTCTTTTCGGTTTTGAATCGCTTCGCGCACATCGGCTAATATATCTTTAAATTTAACCTCAAAAGTACCTTGAGCGTATTTGGCTACCCGTTTGCGTGCCGAGCGAATGTCTTTGGAAAGTTCCCAGAACGTTTTTGAGGAGAGCGCACCGTTGTAAAGTCCTGCCCCCCCTACTTTATCTTTTTCAATAAGTAAAACATTCTTTTTAAAATCTACAGCTCGCATAGCCGCAGCATAGCCCGAAGGGCCGCCGCCAATTACACATACATCGTATTTTTTCATGGTACGGTAAGGTTAAATTCCGTTCTGGCTTATACTCTATTCCAGAAATTTGGTTGGATTCGGGGTAAACAAAAAAATTACCCTAAAACCACTCAAGCAAATTAATGGATTTTTTCTTATGTACCAATGATCTGGAAGCAGGAATGGTGGTTGACAGATCGAAATCTATCGAACGACGGTTCCTAAACGCAGTAAATCTGCGGGTATTTTAAAACCTCTTTTTTCGAGCTGCGATTGATTGATTTCGAATTTCATTTTACTGTCTTCCTCATCGATGTATATATTGATGCTTTTCGTTTTGGATAAATTGTTTACGTTTTGTGATACTACCAATGTATTCGCTGAAGCCTTTTCGAGTGCAACCGGTATTTTGGAAGAGAAGGATTTTTCGACAAATAAAACATGGATGTCGGAGGAAATTTCACCAATAGAAATCCTAACAAGCTCGATAGGTTTGGTGCCCTTGGTTTTTCCTTCCAACACCTTTTTCATTTCCGAGTAAAACTCTGGGCTTGAAATAACGGCTAATTTATACGAAGCGCTTGGTGGAGAAGGCCATTCAATGTATTTAATAAAATTATATACGAACAAGCAGGTTAGCTTTTCGTTTTCAACCCGACTGGTTCCGGCGCTTAGGACGAGCATTAGTACTATTCCTGCAAGGTAATGTTTCATACTACTAGAAAAGAAAGATCCATGTATTTTCTTATACTGAGTTCCGAGGAACCGTCATTTTTTGATTAGCTTCGTTTTAATTTGTAGGTGACCGATACTACGAACTCCCTGGGCAGGCCCGGCAAAGAAGCCATACCTCCATTGAATGGCATGATGGAGAAGTAGCCTTGATTGAGCACATCGTATACGCCGATGCAAGCATCCAATCGATTTTTCCAAAGATTTCTAAACGTTACATTGGTGTTTATGATCATTGAAGGTGGATATCGCTGCACGAATGTTCCTGTAAAATCCGGATTGGCTGCATACTGGTATTTGTGTCCCCACCAGGTGGCGTTCATATTCCACTGGATATTAGGATGGAAATTCCAATACGTGATCAGATTTATTTTATGATTGGCAAATCCCAAAGAAGCATGAGGATCCTGAGGAACCAAATACACATCTACCTTGGCATTTTTGTTTAGCGCATAATAGGAGAAGTTGAACGTAAAACCAGCTTTCGAGAAGCGCGTTTTCCAGCTTGCTTCCCAGCCATATGTTCCTGTTGAAGCAAAATTATCGTAGAATTCATTTTGCGCAGAATCTACTTGATAAATGATCGGATCTCTGGATTCTATATCAAAAATATTAACGGAAAAATATGAATACTTGCCAACTTCCATTCCTACCTCTGCCTCATAAACAGAAGAAATTTCTGGAACGATGGTACCTGTTCTGCTATAATTTATGTTTTCAATACCAGGGGCTCGGAAGGATTTTGCGTACAATAATTTTGCATGAAATTTCCCGATTTTTTTGGTAAGTCCTATGCGCGGTACAAACGCACTGCCAAAGCTGGAATTGTTATCGTAGCGAGCACCAATGGAGGCATTCAGGATTCTGAATTTAATGAGAGACTGAATAAATGCCGCATAGTTATAGTAAACGATTTTTTTTGAGCCATTTAAAAATGTATCGTCTTCCAACCGAGTCCTTGCTTTGTCGGAAAATCCTTCTACTCCGGCTAATACGTGTACCCGGTCATTAATAAAGTATGATGCTGTGAGGTTTACTCGAACCCGGGTAGCTTGCTTGTCATAATTGAAAAGACCTGAAGCTTCGTCTATAGAATCCAGGGGGGCTTTGGTTTGGTAGGGATACATTAATTTGTACGTAATTCTGGGGGTAAGAGTCAGTTTACGATTCAAGTTCCAGGTATATTTTATATCGCTGAATGCAGCAGGAGTACTGAAGTGATAGGCTGAACGGGAATTGATTCCATACCAATCGCGGCTATAAACCTTGTACTGATCAACAATGGTACGCCAGGTTAAATTTTTATACCTCAGTCCTACATTCAGGTTGGAATTAGAAATGTCGGAATTATTTCGCATGGAATAGGAGTTGCCATAAAAATCCGTCAATGTTTTATTGCTTCTCAGTGATTCGGAATGATACGCCGATACAACCAGATCGAAATGCTGGTTACCAAAACCACCGCGACCTGAAATTAATTTTCTGCTCAGGCCATCCGACAACGTTCCAACGCTTGTTTTAAATTCTGCACCCTGCAACTCATGGCCCGATTTGGTAATGATGTTGATGACCCCGAACATAGAATAGCCGCCGTACAACGAGGATCCCGGACCACGGATCACTTCAATTTTTTTGATGTTCTCTGGTAAATAATGATTTCCAAATTGCAAGGTAGAGTACAATGATTCGTTCATCTCTTGTCCGTCGATCATTAACAAAATTTTACCTTCCTGCGCCCAGAGCCCTCTGGTGCCGATGCCTTGTGTAGATTCTACATCCCTGGCAAAGTCCAGGCCTGGAACTAATTTTAGAATGTCTGTAAGATCTCGGGCACCTGCCTGCTGAATTTCCTGTTCACTAATAACCGTAAGAATGGAGGGTGACATACGTATGGGTAAGGGACGTGAAGAACCTACTTCCACTTTTGTATTAATTTCTTTTTCGAGTGGCGAAGCCACTTCAACGATTATATTGGCCAGATCTGTAGAATCTCCGGAGCTTTGTGCCCAGGAAGCATAGGTCATAAGCAACCATGCACACCATATGACTTTTTTAACTTTGATCATAAAGTCTAGCAAGTTTCGAATGAATATTGAATAGAATGTAATTCCGACTTGAGATGAAATAAACTTTTACTACCTGAATACTCAGAAAAATTTTCTATGCAGAGTATGGAGTTTACGATATACGCCTTTAAGAATTGAATTTTTTGTTTTGAAATGGATTCTTCTACCCACTGTTTCCTTCCACCTTTCATACCTGTTAACATTGTTTCCCCGATTGTTGGGTCTTTACGATCGCTTAACAACTTGGTTATAAGTTAAAAATCTAAAAATGCGTTTTTTCGGTCACTGGAGTACTTCATGTAATAATTACGTGAGATTTACACACTCTTTACTTTAAAAATCTTGATTTTATCTAATGCGTCAGATTTTCAATTGTTCTAACCAAATGAGAACAATAGTACATCATGATTTAATGATGATAATCAATTTATGGATTCAATTTTTGCAAAAACCTAATTTTATATCCAAAATTAAAATAAATATTACTCTCAGAAATAAATTTATATTACGTGTTTATACGTACATTTTTAAGTCATTAAAGACGTCATTTTAAAAAATTGATAAACATGAATTACCTTGACTCTTTACAAAGTACAATTTTAAAGCTTTGATTAAATGAACCGATTTCGAATATAGGCACTGCATTGAACCGAAAATATAAACATCAATTGGTCTGTTGAACCCTAAATTGAGGAAGTTGCAGACTTTTGATTAGCATGGCAAACTACCACGTCGGCAGTGTTTTCACGACCAACCCGGTATCAATTTCAAACTATTTAGATATAAAGCAGTTAATGAGGGGCTAAAATAGAAAATAAAAAATATTGCCCTGCCGAATGCAGATTGCGCTAGGATTTTGGTAATGAAGTCGGGGCATGCCATTAATGGATCTGAGAAGAAACTATGCTAGAATTGCGGATTAATGAAGGGTTATCTTTGGGAGGCTATTGCAGCAAATGAGCAATTTCTGTTTCCGAAATTTTAAGTTGAACTGCAATATCTTCTACCGTTACTCCTGAAGAGTGGAGGTAGGAAATGAGGACTTTTTGAATTTTCACTTTCTCTTGTCGTTCCTTCTCTTTCTCTTGCAGTGCTTTCTCCAGTTTCAACTCAGCAGTTTCTTATCACGCTTCAATGCTTCCCACTCTTCCTTGATCAGGTTTTCGCGTTGCATCTGTTCTATGATTTCTTTTCTCATGCCTGCTGAATTCTCAGAATGGGATTCTTTTTTCTGCTACAAAGACTAGTTTATTCCAGCCATCGTTGTATTTCTGATTCCGGAATATTGAGCTGAGTGGCAATTTCTTTTATTGATACTCCTGAAGAAAGAAGGTGGGTGATGAGTACTTTTTGAATTTTCTCCCTCTCTTGTCGTTCCTTTTCTTTCTCTTGCTGCGCTAATTCTTTTTCTTGTAGTGCCTTTTCTTTCTCCTGTCGTTCTTTCTTCAATTCCAACTCAGCAGTTTCTTTATCACGCTTCAATGCTTCCCATTCTTCCTTGATCAGGTTTTCGCGTTGCATCTGTTCTATG